>JAWKYX010000023.1:0-55265 GCA_041396265.1 Rhodocyclaceae bacterium | reverse complement strand
TGTCATCGCATCGCGGTGAAGGCGGTATGAGCCATGACTGCGACCTTGAAACGCATGGCCTTCATCGCGCTGGGCTGCGCTAGCCTGACGGCCGGTGCCAGGGAGGTCGACCCGGAATCGGGCTTCGTCATCGACGAGCACTGGGAGGTGGTGAAGGCCACCTGCACGGCCTGCCATTCATCCCGGCTGGTGATCGGGCAGCGGGGCTCGCGCGAGACCTGGAAGGGCATCATCCGGTGGATGCAGGCGACCCAAGGGTTGTGGCAGTTCCAGCCCGAGATGGAAGACCAGATCCTGACCTATCTGGCCACCAACTACCCGCCCGGCAAGGCCTACCGGCGCAAGCCGCTGTCGCCGCTGCTCATGCCGCCGGACTAGGGGGCGCCGCGCGTCGCGAGTCACGACGGCGTGCCGGCAAGCACCTTTTTCGCGTCGCGCTCGATCAGTTCGCAGTGCCGCCTGGCGATCATGCGCAGGAAGGTCATGTTCATGTGCCGCATGCGTTCGAGCAGGAGCTCGACCTGAGCGGTGTCACCGTGAGCCGACTGACCGACGAGTTCCTCGCGGACTACCGCCCATTGCGCGAACAGGTTTGAGACGGTGGCGCGGTCGTCGTTGTCCTCGGAGAACGCCGAGCAGACGGTGGCCGGGTCGGAGAAGCGCAGCTGCTCGGACTCGCGCTCGATGTTCCTGAGCGCCCCGAGCAGGACGGACATGGCGCGCTCCCTGCCCAGGCGCGCTTCAATGGCCGCCATGTGGCCGCCGAAGCGCTGGATGACTTCGGTCTGGAAGCGTGTGGCCATGCGCAACAGGTTGAAGGCCGGGCCGCCGACGATGGCCGGGGTGTGCTCGGGGATGAAGGCGATCACGATGCGCAGGATGCGGGTGTCGGCGCGCTCGAGCTTGGTGATCATCGCGCGGAAATTGCGGTCGTCCTCGACGCCGCGGAAGGTGGACGAGGTTGGATAGGCCACACGGCCACTCGCGGCCCGGATGAATTCGCCGTCGAGCTCGCCTTTCCAGCACACGTCTTCATCGATCGCATCGAGGATCTCCCCCCAGCTCGACGGTGGCTCGGCAAAGCCGAAGATCGACAGCGTTGGCGGTGTGATCGACTTGATGCGGCATGTGCGCGGAATGGCGTGTGACTGGCTGCACAGGCCGACGGCGCCCTCCCGCGGGGCCTCGAGCGCAATCCGGAAGGTCGGATAGAGCGGCTCCGCGGCGACGGCCATGAACGCTGCACAGAGTTTTTCTGCCCGCGCATGGAGCTCGCGGTCCTTGATGCGTGGATGCAGTGGCGGCTCCCGGCGCGTGATGTCCGCCGTCTTGTAGAGCCGCGACAGGAAGCTTTCGAGCGTCTTCAGATTGGCCGGGTCGACCCGCACGCCCTGCAGGTGCTCCAGGGGGGCCGGCCGCTGCTCACCGGCATAGAGGTAGATGATGGTTCGCTCCGGCGTGGTGTCGTCGATGGGGGTGAACAGCCCGACTTCATAGAGGGGCCAGTCCCACTGTTTCGCCGGGGAGGTAAACAGCAGGAGCAGGACGTCGGCCTGGCGCAGCTCGGTGCGGATGGTGGCGAGCCAGTCATGGGAGTACCCGGAACCGGAGACGTAACATCGCAGGTTGGTGCAGCCCGATTCGAGGATGTCGCGGGCGGCGAAGGCCAGTTCCTTGTCCTCCTCCTTGTGGCTGATGAAGATCCTGACCCAGTTGTCCGGCCTGTTGCTTCCGTTGTTGTTCATGATGGCTTGCCTCCCGGTCGAGCGAACGGTGTGTCGCGGCGACGACGGTGCTGGAGGGCCGGGGAACGGGCGTCAGGCGCCTGAGCCTGCTTGGCTGCCCACGCACGGGATGCACCAGCACGAGTGCCATCGTCATCCGGTTAGCCGTGATGAATCCAGTATAGACACGCCGCCGCCGCGTCAAGCCGGTGATCGCGCAGCCTGGCCGAGCCGCCGGCATGGCGGTTGGCGGAACGGCAACTTGCCGACGAACGGCGGTGATAGCCGAAGGCATAACGGCGGCCATCGGGCGGTCGATGCTGCACAGCCGCATGGGGTGTGCCTTGGCCGCATTCGGGGGGGCCACCACGGCATCAGACTTTCGTCTAGCGCAGAAGTTGATTGCGATCAAAGTGTTGTTGCAACGCCGTCCCGGGTCGCCAGGAAATGCTTAAGGAATGCGCTGTGGTGTCGCCATAGCCCTCGGAACCCCTTTCCCTGGAGCATGCCATGCGAATCCTCTTTGCCCCGGCCATCGGCGTACTCAACCGCCTGCGCTACACCACCAAGTTTTTCCTGGTCGGCGCGGTCACTGCGCTGGTCGCGTTCTTTTTGCTTTTTGCCTTGTACGCGCAGATCGACGCGCAGGCGGACATGGCCGAGCGCGAGGTGCGTGGACTGGCGGTGTTCGAGGAGACGCTCAAGGCGCTCGCCCTGATGCAGCGCCACCGTGGCGCCTCGGCAGCGGTGCTCGGCGGCGATGCGAGCATCGCACCGATCCGTGAGCGGCTCGCTGGCGAGCTTGACCAGGCGATGAACGCGGTGGATGCGGCCATTGCCGGGCCGGGGGACGGATTTGAGCTGACCGGCGCCTGGTCGGCGGTCAAGTCGTACTGGCCGGTGCTGCGCGGCGGCGCGCCGGGCGAGATCGGCGCCAACGTGGCCCAGCATACCCGGATGATCGAGGCCACGATGCGCATGCTCGGCGACATTGGCGCCGCGGCAGGGCTGGCCATGGATCCGGCCGTCGATACCTCGAACATGCTCGCCGCGCTGCTCGGCCCGCTGCCCGAGGTGACCGAACGGCTGGGCCGCATGCGTGCGCTGGGGGCGAGCGTGCTGGCCAAGGGGGCCTTGAGCGCCGACGACGAAAAACGCCTGTATGACCTGCTCGGGCAGATCAAGTTGGTATCGGCAGCGCTGCATGACAAGCTGCGTCGCGCCGGTGCCGCCAATAGCGGGCTGACGCAGCGCTTTGCCCAGGCTTCCAGCGACATCGCCGACCGCATGACGGAGGTGAACAACGCCGTGCAGGCCCAGTTGATCGAGCAGGCCTTCTCGATGACGCCGGGCGATTTCTTTGCCCTCGCCACCACCGCGATCGACCGGGTCTACCAGGTCAATGCGCAGGCGATCCTGCCCGCCACGCGCGACGCCCTGCGCGATCGTGCCGAGGCGCTCCAGCGTGTGCTGATGATCCAGATGGTGATTGCCGTGGCGGCAATCGTGTTCGTCGGCTATGTGCTCAGCGCCATGTACCTGGCCATCGTCGGTTCGGTACGCGAGCTGAACATCGGCGCCGAGCAACTGGCCCGTGGCGACTACACGGCGCGGGTGGCCTTCTCGGCCCGCGACGAGTTGTCCGAGGTGGCGCGACAGTTCAACGGCATGGCCGAGCAGCTGGCGGGGATCATCCGCCAGGTGAAGCAGACCTCGACCTCGCTGAGCGATGCGGCGAGCGAAATGGCGGCCAATGCAAGCCAGGTGGCCGACGGCTCGGAGCGCCAGTCGGAGGCGGCGGCGAGCATGGCGGCGGCGGTGGAGGAGATGACCGTCAGCATCGACGAGATCAACCGCCATGCCCAGGCGGCGTCAACCCAGAGCGCCGACTCTGGCCGCCTGTCGCGCGAGGGTGGCGAGGTGGTGCGCCAGTCGGTCAAGGAGATGGAGCGGATCGCCGCCTCGGTGCATCAGGTGGCCGAGGTGATCCGCGCGCTGGGCGCGCAGTCGGGCCAGATCTCGACCATCGTCAATGAAATCCGCGAGATCGCTGACCAGACCAACCTGCTGGCACTCAACGCCGCTATCGAGGCGGCGCGTGCGGGCGAGCAGGGCCGCGGCTTTGCGGTGGTGGCCGACGAAGTGCGCAAGCTCGCCGAGCGCACGGCCAAGGCGACCGGTGAGATCACCGGCATGGTCGGCGCCATTCAGGAAGGCACGCATCGGGCTGTCGGCACCATGGAGGACGGCGTTGGCCGCGTCCAGGAAGGCGTGGCGCTGACCACCAAGGCGGGGGCGTCGATGGCGCAGATCGACGCCGGCGCGGCACGGGTGGTGGTGTCGGTCGAAGACATCTCTGCCGCCTTGCGTGAGCAAAGCGCCGCCAGCAACGACATTGCCCGCAATGTGGAGGCCATTGCCCAGATGAGCGAGCAGAACAGCGCGGCGGTTCGCGGGGCGGCGCGCACAGCCGAGCAGCTCGACGGCATGGCGCGCCGCATGAGCGAGCAGGTGGCGTGCTTCAGGGTGTGATCGGGCCTGCGCGAGTCCGATCATGAGCGCGAACTGTCGGCGCGCCGCAGTCTATCGGCTGATTTGATCAGCCACCTGTCGTCCGATGGCCATCGCGGCAGTGAGGCCGGGGGATTCGATTCCGAACAGGTGGATCAGACCGGCCACGCCGTGCTGAGCCGGGCCGTCGATGCGGAAATCGGCATCCGGCATGCCCGGGCCGACGATCTTTGGGCGCACGCCGGCATAGCCGGGCTCGAGCCGGCCGTTCTCGAGCTGCGGCCACCAGCTGCGGATCGCGGTGTAGAAGGCCTCGGCGCGGGCGGGGTCGACATGGTAGTCGGGCCGCTCGATCCATTCGACGTCGGGGCCGAACTTGGCCTGGCCACCGAGGTCGAGGGTGAGATGTACGCCGAGGCCGCCGGGTTCGGGCAGCGGGTAGATCAGTCGCGAGAACGGCGCCTTGCCGGTGAGGGTGAAGTACACGCCGCGGGCGAACCAGGCTTTGGGCAGTAAATCTTTGGCCGGACCGGTGATGTGCTGGCCGAGGGCGACGGCGTCGAGACCGGCGGCGTTGATGACCCAGCGGGCGCGCAGTTCCATTTCCTGTTCGCCGCCCACCCGAACCACCACGCTGCCCGTGTCGGCATAGCCGTCGATGACGGGGCTGCCGAGGGCGAGCATGGCGCCGTGGTTTTCGGCGTCGCCGAGCAGCGAGAGCATGAGGCCGTGGCTGTCGACGATGCCGGTCGAGGGCGAGAGCAGGGCGGCGTGGGCGTCGAGCGCCGGTTCAAGCGCGGCGATCTGACCGCGGTCGAGCAGCTGCAGGTCGTGTACGCCGTTGGCGGTGGCCTTGGCGCGGATATGGTCGAGCGCGCCGGCTTGCTCGGCGCGGGGGGCAACGACGAGTTTGCCGCAGCGCGAATGGCCGACGCCGCGTTCGGCGCAGTAGGCGTAGAGCTGGTCGCGGCCTTCGACGCACAGGCGGGCCTTGAGTGAGCCAGTGGGGTAGTACAGGCCAGCGTGGATGACTTCGCTGTTGCGCGAGCTGATGCCGGTGCCGAAGGCGGTTTCGCGTTCGAGCACGATGACCTCGCGGCCGGCTTCGGCGAGGGCTTTGGCGCAGGCCAGGCCGACAACGCCGGCGCCGATGACGATGCAGTCGACTGTGTCCATGGGGTCTCGATAAATATGCGTGCGGGTAGGGCGGAAAAGCGTCGCGCCCTCCGCCATCGGCGCCACATGGATGGATAGGCCGGCGGATGCACCTGCGGCTTATCCGCGCTACGAAATTTCTGCGGTGTCCGCTCGGGCGGATTTTTACCAGATTGGCGCGCGGGGTGGTAGCCCGGATGCAGCGCAGCGGAATCCGGGGACAGTGGTTGATCACGCAAGACGCTCCATTCAGCGCTTGACGACCGGTCCCGGATTCCGCTGCGCTGCATCCGGGCGACGTCAGAAGGTGATGCTGACGCCTTCGTCGGGCAGATCCTTGGGTTCGTAGGCGACCTGGTCGACGATCTGCTCGCTGGGATCGAGCACGGTAATGGTGTCACGGTCGTTATTGAGTTTGACGGCGCTGGTCAGATGGATGCGCAGGGTCTCACCGCGGGCGATGCTGCCGTCGATGATCTGGCTGCCCTTGGCGTCTGCGATGCGCCAGCCGGTGAGGTCGACGTCGAGGTTGCTGGCGTTGAGCAGGGTGACGGTTTCGTTGCCGTGCTCGGGGCGCTCGATGGGGTTGACCAGCGCACAGATGATGCGCACGCCGCTGGGGTGGCGGGGGCGGGAGGGCAGCACGCCGCCGACGGTGGCGGGAAGGATGTAGTCGTCGGGCACGATCACGACGTCTTCGGGCGCGAACATGAGGCGCAGCGTGGTGCCTTGGGCGCGGATCATGTCGTGCAGGTTGCCAACCTCCATGGTGGGCAGCAGCAGGCGGTCGTCGCGGTTGCGGGTGTCCTGACGCAGCCAGGCGTCGAAGGCGTCGAAGTTGGTGTGGCCGGCCTGGAAGTAGGGCGCGATGCGGCGAAACAGCTTGGGCCAGAGGATGGCCGCTTGCAGGGCGTCGACGCCGTCCAGCGTGATGCCGGTGGTCATCGACGGCGCCTGCGCCCAGAAGCCGAGCCGGTGCTCGCGCGCATGGCGCACGCTGGCGCGCAGGTGCTCGCGCAACTCGGGCGGCAGGCCGAGGTAGAAGGCGCCATAGGCATGGCCCTCGCGCAACATGAAGGCGTTGAGGCTGGCGTCGAGCATGTGCGGCTGCATGAAGATGCGCGAGCCGTCGACGGAGGGGTGCTCGCCGGTGTACACGAACGCGACGCTGCGGCCGTAGGTGTCGAGCCCCATCGACAGGATGTAGCCGCGCACCGGGTGGTGCTCGACCGATTCGACCTTGTAGGGGTGGCTGTCGAAGTATTTGATGGCACCGAAACCGATGCGTGCCATGAGCGCGTCGCGGGCAGCGAGGGCGAGCGGCAGGTGTTGGTGGTACTCGGTGTCTTCGACCTCGAAGTGTGTCTCCAGCGCATCGACCCCCTCGAAGCGGATGCTGGTGATGCCGGCCTGGTTGAAGCCGGGCATGCGGTTGGGTCGCGGCAGGCGCTCGATCAGCTGTGGGTTGTCGGGCTGGAACTTGATGGTGTCGCCGTCGGGCTCGGGGCCGCTGAGCGGGATGTGCGGGTAGTGGATGTGAAAGCTGCCCTTGATGAGCGTATAGGCCATGTGCGCAGGCTCCCTGATGTTGCGCGACGCGAGGCGGCGCCGCACTTTCAGGGTAGTTGGCCGTATCGCGAATGGCATTGTTGATATCGGTGCCCGCGCCCCCATCTATGGTTGGGCGCGCGCATCAATACCTGATCGGTGATAGCGTTGTGCATTGCACCCCTTGCCGTTTCCAGGAAGCTCCATGCGTATCGACCCGAACCAGCAACGCGTTTTCGAAGCCTTTGCCCGCCGCAATGGCCGCCCGCTCAGCCCCTGGCAGAAGATTGTCGGTTCGGTGGCTGCCATTGGCCTGTTTGGCCTGGCGCTGGTGTTTTCGGTGGTGGTGTTTGCCGTGGTGCTGACCGTCGGCGCCGCCGTGTGGGGCTGGTTCTGGTGGAAGACGCGCAGTTTGCGCAAGCAGATGCGCGAGGCGCAGGCGAATCAGCCGGGGCGTGCGCAGGAGGGCCTGGTGATCGAGGGTGAAGTGATCCGCGAGGTGAATGAGCCCGACGAGCGACGCCCTTGAGCGACGCGATGCCTGGCGGCGTCAGGCGAAAATATTGACCTGCTCGCCCGAAGCCGGGTTGGGCTCGATCTGCGACAAGGCCGTCTGCAATTGACGGCTGGCGCCTTCGGCGCCAACGGCCGGCTCGTTCTGGGTGGCCAGTTCCCGTTGGGCTTGTTGAATCAGTTGGGCGGCAATGGCCGCAACCCGGTAGTCCTGCGACGAGGGGTCGGCCGGGGCCAGCGCTGCGCGCTGGATCTGCTGCGCCTTGGCAATGGTTTCGTCCGGCGTGCGGCCAGGCGAGACGTCGATGCTCACTTCGCCACCGACCGCGTACATCTGCCCGTCCGGCCCGCGCACGGTAGAAAAGCTGGCGCCGCTTTGCGCCAGACCGCCGGCGGCGGCCAGGTGGGCGGCTTCGTGCGCGCGAACCTTGCGATCGGTGCTGGCGAGGGCGGCCACTTCTGCAGCGACGGCGGCCGCTTCGCGCGAATCGGGTTTGTTGCTCTCGGCCTGGTTGGGCGCGGCGTCAGCCTTGGCCGGGGTGACGGTCGACGCGGTATCGCCCGCGGCTGCGCGCTGCGGCGTGGCATGGTGCACTGGCAAGGCGGCGGACACGGACATCATGAGATATCCCCTGGGGCGATCAACAACGCCACTTTAGTGCGTTTTGTTGCCATGCAAAAGGGTTAGATGGGCTTTGTTGCAGGAGGCAGTTCCCTTACTGGGCAAGGGCTCAGGCCGTGCTCGGTGGCGTGTTGGCGGGCGCGGGCAGGTGCTGTTCGAACCAGTGCACCAGCACCGGGATGACGCGCGCCAGCGCCGCCGGGGCGGTGAGGCCGGCATCGTCCGCGTCGTGCCACTGCGCGTCGCCATGAATCAGGCCGAAGGCCTGGCGCAGCATGGCGCGGGCAGGTTCGTCGTGGCTGACGGCGAGGCACAGCGGCAGCGCGAGTGCGCCGAGCGGACCGGCGCCGGCCAGATCGATGCGTCCGCCGAAGCAGAACAGCGCACTGAGCCGGTCGGCCGAACGGCTGGCGGTGCGAAGGGCGGCGCCGCTGGCGGTGCCGCCGGTAACCAGGCCACGCGCCAGGCCGTGCAGTGGCGGCTGGTGGTCGAGCCAGGCGAGGGCGGCCTCGATACGGTTGGCGAGCAGCGGGGTGTTGTAGCGCAGGTCAGGGTCGCGCTCGTCTTCGTGCGTGGTGGCCAGATCGAGCCCGAGGGTGGCGAAGCCGGCGCGGTTGAGGGCGTCGCCGATCGCGCGCTCGCGGGCGGTCTGCTCGTCATCGAGCGTGCTGCGCGCGAGGATCACGAGGCCGCGCACATCGGGTGCGTGGGCCAGCCGGGCAGCCAGCCAGACCGGGCCGGCGGGGAGACTGAGCGTGGTGTGGCGGAGCGTCAGCGACATGGCAGGAGCATCGCACGCCTATCGGCCCGCTGTCGAGCCGATGGCCACCGGGATGCGACGGTTGCCGAAGGGCCGCTCGAAGCGGCCGAAACGTCCGGGTAGCGCGTGGCCGCAGTGGCGGCACTGGCCGTGCGCGTCGAGCCGGTAGTCGAGGATGTCGTAGCCGAGCCGGGTGATGACGGTTTCGCCGCAACCCGGGCAACGCGTGCTGGCGCCGTCACGGTCGGCCACGTTGCCGATGTAGACGTAGTGCAGGCCGGCGTCGAGCGCGCAGCGGCGCAGGCGGGTGAGGGTGGCGTGCGGGGTGCCGTGGCGATCGGTGAGCTTGAAGTCGGGATGGAAGGCCGTCAGGTGCAGGGGGACGTCATCGCCCAGTTCGCGGTGGATCCACTCGGCCATGGCGGTGATTTCTTCGTTGGAATCGTTCTCGCCGGGGATGACCAGGGTGGTGATCTCGAACCACACATCGCTCTCGTGGCGCAGCCAGACCAGCGTATCGAGCACCGGTTGCAGCCGCGCGCCGCACAGCTTTTTGTAGAAGTCGTCGGTGAAGGCCTTGAGGTCGACATTGGCCGCATCCATGTGGGCGAAGAAGTCGGCGCGGCCCTGGCCGTGGATGTAGCCGGCGGTGACGGCGACCGTCTTGAGGCCGATGGCATGGCAGGCAATGGCGGTGTCGATGGCGTACTCGGCGAAGATCACCGGGTCGTTGTAGGTGAAGGCCACGCTGGTGCTGCCCCAGCGCTGCGCGGCGGCGGCGATGGCCTCGGGCGTGGCGACGTCCATCAAGCGGTCCATGTCGCGCGACTTGCTGATGTCCCAGTTCTGGCAGAACTTGCAGGCCAGGTTGCAGCCGGCGGTGCCGAAGGAGAGCACGCTGCTGCCGGGGTAAAAGTGGTTGAGCGGCTTCTTTTCGATGGGGTCGATGCAGAAGCCGGAGCTGCGCCCCCAGGTGGTGAGCTCCATGTGGTCGCCGACGCGCTGCCGCACGAAGCAGGCGGCGCGCTGGCCTTCGTGCAGGCGGCAGGTGCGCGGGCACAGGTCGCATTCGATCCGCCCGTCGTCAAGCGTATGCCAGTAGCGGGCGGGGACTCGGGATGCGGTGTCGTGCATATGCGCCTCCTGCGGTTCTAGGCGTCGTCCTCCCGCCACTTGCGGACCGGATACGTGGCGACCATCACCGCCGAGCTCCAGTAATCGGGCGAGAGGCCGGCCTTCTTCTTGAGTTCAACGAGGAAGTCGTGCGGATCGGGCAACTGCGCCCACACCTGCGGCAAGAAGGTGGCCTGCTGGCAGCCGTTGAAGAAGATCACGCCGTCCTCGCCGGGGCGCAGCTGGGCGATGACCTCGGCCTCGGACTTGGCGTCGAGGAACTCGGCGCGGCCGAGCAAGGAGACCTCGACCCGGATGTCTGGCCACTCTTCGGCGGTCAGTGCGGCAAAGCGGGGGTCGCGCAGGGCGGCGGACTGCGCATTGGCGACCACATCGTCGGCCAGTGCGCGGTGCGGCTTGAGGCTGCCGATACAGCCGCGCAACTGGCCATTGCGGGTGAGGGTGACGAAGGTTGCGCCGCGCTCGCTCAGGTCCGGGTCGGGCGCCGGCGCGGGACCGAGGTCGAGTGCGTGTTCGATGGCGGCGCGGGCGCGGGCGAGCAGGCGGGCGCCGAGTTCGGGTTCAGTGAGCGACATGGCGTTGGGCCGGCGTGAAGGCAATGCTGGTATAGCCCACCACACGATTGCGGTCACCGGCGGTGTCGCCGGAATTGCGCAGATCGAGCACGGTGGGAGCGAGGTGGTGGCGCTGGGCGGCGAGCAGCATGCCTTCGATGGGCAGCGCACCGCAGGCCTGGTCAAAGCTGAGGCCGCCTTGCAGGCGTTCGATCTGCTCCACCGTGGCGCGGTCGCGCCAGCGCGCCTGATGGTAGGGCAGGTAGTGCGACAGGTCGGAGGAGATGACGATCAGCGTGTCATCGTCGCCCCACAGGCGGTCGAGCAGATGCGCCACGCGCTCGGCCGTGGTGTCGCCGACCACGATGGGCACCACGGTGAAGTGGTCGAGCACGCTTTGCAAAAACGGCAGTTGCACTTCGAGCGCGTGTTCGAGTGCATGCGGGGCGTCGTCGACCACCACGTCGGGCTCGTCCTGTATCGCCAGCCAGCCGGGTCGGTCCACCGCCACCTCGCCCAGCGGGGTGGCAAACGACTGCGCCGCCGGTAGGGCAAAGCCGCGCACCGGAACACGGTGACACGGGCCGAGCAACACCACCCGCCGATAGAACTCGCGCGTGCTGCGCAGGCTGGCGTAGGCCGCCGCAGCGATGGGGCCGGAATAGACATAGCCGGCGTGGGGGACGATCAGCGCCTTGGGCCAGTGCACGGTGTCCAGTGGCATGGCAGTGTTGAGCATGTCGCCGATCATGATCTGCAGGGCGCGGGGGTCGGCCGGGTAGAAGGCGCCGGCGACGGCAGGCGGGCGGATGGAAGCGTTGGCCATGTCAGTCTCCGAGAGACCGTAAGGTTGTTATGGGCATTATAGGCCGAGCCCGGTGTGCTGGGCGTGCGGCGCCAGGCGTAGGGTTTGAGGCTGGCCAAGGCCAAGGCATGCTTCTAGGCCGGGCGCGCTGGCGGCACGCGGGAACGTCGCGTTCGACAACCACCGGGAGGCCCCGAGATGCCCGACGGTGCCGCGTCTGTGGGCTTGAGAACGGTGCGTATTCCTGAGGCCGGTGCCGGCTGAAGGTTGTTGCAAGCGCGCAGACATGGCCGCGCTTGCAGGATGTCAGCCAACGGGTAGGCCTGCGCCCAGACTCATCCACACCAGTCCGCCGCCCAGCCCGAGGCCGACCGCAATCATGGCCGCCAGGACACGCCTGGCGACGCTGCGACCGCCCACGCTGACGGCCAGGGTGGTCTTGAAGGCGAGGTTGGCGATCATCGCCAGGCCGATGGCGGTGACTGTGGGGACGGCGCCGAGGCGGTCGAGCGAGAAAAGACGCAGGCTCGACAGGGTGATGGCGTCGACATCGGTGAGGCCCGAGACCAGCGCAATCAGATACAAGCCCTTGCTGCCGGCGACGTCCGACAACCAGGCCGCGCCGAGCAGCACCGCGGCGTAGATGGCGCCGAAGGTCAGCGCGGCGCGCAATTCGGTGGGGTTCTTGGTGTCGGGGACCGGCGTGCCGTCGTGGGTCATCAAGGTCTTCCACTGCATGGCCAGTGCGAGCAGGCCGAGACCGAGGCCGGGGCCGGCGATGATCGCCACTTGCCGCAGCAGATCGGGCGCCAGCACCGCGCAGACCACCGCGACGCGCACCAGCATGACCAGATTGGCGATGACGATGACCAGTGCGGCGATGGGCGCAAACTCGGTCCGCTTGCGGCCGTCGCGCGCAAAGACCAGGGTGGTCGCGGTGCTCGACACCAGCCCGCCGAACAGCCCCACCAGCGGCGCACCGTAGCGCCCGCCCACCAGCTGCAGCGCGGCATAGCCGGCCAGGCTGACGCCCGAGATGAGCACCACCATCAGCCACACCTGGTAGGGGTTGAGCGCATCGAAGGGGCCGAAATTCTGGTTGGGCAGCACGGGCAGGATGACCAGCGAGAGCACGCTGAACTGCAGGATGGAGTTCCAGTCGCGCGCCGTGAGGCGGGTGGCCCAGCCACGCAGGGTGGTCTTGAAGTAGAGCAGGGCGGTGACGCCGACGGCGATCATGATCGACAGTCGCACCCACCCCTCCCACACCATGAAGCCGAGCACATGGCACAGCAGCAGGGCGGCGACGGACGTGGTGCCGGCGTCTTGCGGGTCGGGGTTTTGCAGGTAGGCGGCAATGATCATGGCACCGATCAGGGTCAGGCTGACCAGGAAGGGCCACAGGCTGTCGAAGCGCTCGCCGAGCAGACCGGCAAGGGCGCCGAGCAGGCCGACCAGGCCGAAGGTGCGCAGGCCGGCGCGGGGTGCCGGTTGGCGTTCGCGCTCCAGCCCGAGCATGAGCCCGATGCCGAGGGCGACCAGGATGGCCTGGAATTGCGTCGGGTCGAGGGGGAGTTCTGGCGCCATTCGTGTGGGGTCGGTCGTGGTCCGCAAGGCCCATTCTACGCCGCATTGCCGGCGAGGCGGGGCGTGCCGCCGGGGCCGCTCGCAGGTAGAATCGCGCCATGCAAAAAATTGCCCATCGCCATTTCGCCCTGGTGCCTGCCGCCGGCGGCGGCACCCGCATGGGGCGGGAAACCCCCAAACAGTATCTGAACCTGATGGGCGAGCCGCTGCTGCGCCACACCTTGCGCGTGCTGTGCTCGGTGCCGCAGATCGAGCGCGTCTATGTGGTGTTGTCGGTCGGCGACCAGACCTGGAACGGTTTCGACTGGTCCGACCTCGGCGACAAGCTCAAGCCGATCTACGTCGGCGGCCCCTCACGTGCCGACAGCGTACTCAATGGCCTGCGCGCCATTCGCCCGGATGTGCGTGATGGCGACTGGGTGCTGGTGCACGACGCGGCGCGCCCGTGTCTGGCGCCGTGGCATGTCGATACGCTGATCAACACGCTCGACGATGACGAGGTGGGTGGGCTGCTGGCCGTGCCGGTGGCCGACACACTCAAGCGCGCCGACCCGCAGGGCCGGGCCGTGGCCACCGTGCCGCGCGACAGCCTGTGGCAGGCCCAGACGCCGCAGATGTTCCGCTACATGATGCTGCGCCGCGCGCTCGAGTCGGCGCGCGATGTGACCGATGAAGCCAGTGCCATCGAAGCCGCCGGCCTGCGCCCGCGCCTGGTGCGCGGCGATCCGACCAATCTGAAAGTGACCTATCCGCTCGACCTGCACCTGGCCGAATGGATCCTGCAAAACCGGGAGAGCTGACATGAGCGCGCCTTTTCGCATCGGCCAGGGCTTTGATGTCCACGCGCTGGTGGCCGGTCGGCCGTTGATCATCGGCGGCGTGACGATTCCATTCACCAGCGGCCTGCTCGGCCACTCTGACGCCGACGTGCTGCTGCACGCCATCACCGACGCGCTGCTCGGCGCGGCCGGGCTGGGCGACATCGGCCGGCACTTTCCCGACACCGATCCGGCGCACGCCGGCGCCGACAGTCGCGTGCTGCTGCGCGAGGCGATGGCGGCGGTGCGCTCGGCCGGTTACACGGTGGGCAACGTCGATGCCACGGTGATCGCTCGCGCGCCCAAGCTGCTGCCGCATGTGCCGGCCATGGTCGCCAATATCGCCGCCGATCTGGGCGTGGCCGCCGACTGCATCAATATCAAGGGCAAAACCACCGAGAAGCTCGGTTTTACCGGTCGTGGCGAAGGCATTGCCGCGCAGGCGGTGGCCTTGCTGTTCCGGGCGGATGTCGGCTGACGCACCGCGCCCGGGTGACGACGCGCCGGTTCCGGCGCCGACCGCCCGTGTGTTTTTCGCGCTCTGGCCAAGCCCGGCCGTGGCGACCCGGTTGCACCAACTCGCGCGCGCCGCGGCAGCACCCGACGCGCGCATCATGCGTGTCGACACCCTGCATCTGACGCTCGCCTTTATTGGCGACGTGGTGGTCGATCGGCTGCCGGCCATTGAGGCCGTCGGCGATCAGACCGCCTGGCCGCGTTGCGCACTCCAGCTCGATCAGCTTGGCCATTGGCCGCATAACCAGATTCTGTGGGCGGGCAGCCAGTCGCCACCGGACGCTTTGGCGCAGCTCGCCGACGAACTGTCCTCGGGTTTGCAGGCCATCGGCATCAGGCTGGCCGCTCGCCCGTTCGTACCGCATGTCACGCTGGCGCGTCGATGTCGGCATGCGCAGGCCAAAGCGTTTGCGCCGATTGAATGGGCGGTGGATGGTGGTGTGCTGGCGGTCTCGCATCGGGATGCGACCGGCGCACGTTACGAAATGCGTCGGCGCTGGTCGGCGGCGTGAGCGCAGGAGGGGGAATGAAAACCATCGGTTTGCTGGGCGGCATGAGCTGGGAGTCCACCGTGAGCTACTACCAGGCCATCAACCGCGGCGTGAACGCGGCGCTCGGCGGCCTGCACTCGGCCAGGCTGGTGCTCGCCAGCGTCGACTTCGCGCCCATCGAGGCCGCACAGCATCGCGGCGACTGGGACGCCACCGCGCAGATGCTGGTCGAATCGGCGCAGTCAGTCGAGGCCGGCGGGGCGGATTTTCTGCTGATCTGCACCAACACCATGCACAAGGTGGCGCCACAGATCGAAGCGGCGCTGTCGATTCCGCTGCTGCACATTGCCGATGCCACCGCCGAGGTCCTGCTGGCGGATGGCGTGCAGCGTGTCGGCCTGCTCGGCACTCGCTTCACCATGGCGCAAGACTTCTACACCGGCCGGCTGCGCGAGCGGTTCGGGCTGGACGTGCGGGTGCCCGAGGCCGAGGCGCAGGATGTCGTGCACCGCATCATCTACGACGAGCTGTGCCATGGCGTGGTGTCGGACGCCTCGCGGGCGCGCTATCTCGAGATCATCGCGGGCCTGCACGCGCAAGGCGCCGAGGCGGTGATTCTCGGCTGCACCGAGATCGCCCTGCTGGTGCAGCCGGCCCACACCCGCGTGCCGCTCTACGACACCACCGCCCTCCACGCCGCGGCAGCCGTCAAGTACGCCCTGAGTTGAAAGCTATTTGCGCCGCAGCCGCAGATCGGTGACGAAATCCTGTGGCGGGCCGATGTCGATCCTGGCGAAGTCGGGGTGGCGCGGGTTGATCAGGTAGTTGCGTTCCGCCGGGATCACCGCGCTGGGCACCGCCAGCACCGCGCTGCTGCCGCGCGCGACCCAGTCGCTGCCCAGCGCCTGAAGATGGCCGCGGTTGATCGGGTCGTTCCACTGTTCGGGCAACTCGGCGAGTTCGATCTGCTCGATCTTGAAGCGTTTCGGCAAGGTTGCCGGGATCATCACGTAGCGGGCACGCAGCGGCTCGTCCTGCACCAGGATCTCGAGCATCGCCAACGACTGGCTGGCCGCGGTATAGATCATCGGCACGCCCTTGCGATTCCAGCGGCCGCCGTACAGGCGGGCGCCTTCGCCGCTGAAGGCGGTGTCGGCGAAACGGGCGGTGACGAGGCGCCAGAGGGTAGTCACTGGTTTGCGCCTCGCCAGCGAGGCGTGTGCGATTCGGGTGAGGGACGTTGGCCAGGTCTCGCCCCGGCGGGCGACCTACTTTCTTGCTCGTGCAAGAAAGATAGGCAAAGAAGCAACCCCCGCTGTCGTGGCCCTTCGGGCTTCCCTCCCTCCGCAAGCACGGGGCGGGCAGCTTCGTAAACTCGCCCTGCGGGCTCACACAGCGAAGCCGCTGTTTCTGCCCCGCACTGGCTGCACTCGGCACGACCGAGGGGAGTGGTGTGCCGGCCGGCAACAGCGGTGCCTATTCTCGTAGGGCGGATAAGCGAAGCGCATCCGCCGAGTGCCGCATCTGTGGGGCACGAACGGCGGATGCGCCTTCGGCTTATCCGCCCTACGAAGTGCTGTCCGGGCAGGTTCGTAGGGCGGGGGCTTGCCACCCACCATTGTGCCCCCGACACATGTTGCCTGGCGGGCAGCGAAGCTGACCACCCTACGAAACCACCGCAGCCGTTCGGTCGGGCACAGCCGACCCGCCCTTTGCCGCGCCAACCGGAGGCGATGGCGGGCGGAAAGAGGGGCTTCGCTGTGTGAGCCCGCAGGGCGAGTTTGCGAAGCACCCCGCCTGACAACTCCGCAGGGCGGGGACCCGGAAGGGCCGCGAAAGCGGGCCGTGCTTCTTTGGTTAGCTTTCTTGCACAAGCAAGAAAGTAAGTCGCCCGTCGGGGCGAGACCCGGCCAACGATCGCCATCGAAAAACCCCGCTAGCCGAAGTGCGAAAAACATGGTCACGGTGCACGTCGAGCGGATCGGCCTAGCCCTCCGCTCAGCCATACACCCCGTGTTCGATCCGCCCCAGCGTATCCATCACCGTCTGGGCGCCGATGTCGGTATCGAGCAGCGACAGCGGGGTGTCGCCGCCGAGGGCGGCATTGGGGGACTTGAGCCAGTCGAGGGCCGGCACGAGGTCTTCGAAGACTTGCTCGGCCCGCTCGACCACCCGTGCCAGCCGTACGACCTTGGCCGACTCCTCGCTGCTCAGCGTGCCTTCCCGTTTGCGACGGACCAGGGTGCGTTCGGGAATGGCGAGCGCGGAGGCCAGTTCGTTCTGGCTCAGGTGCAGGGTCTTGGCGAGCACGTCGACCGTGGCCGATGAAATGCCCTGACGGATCACGTCCACCCACTCCAGCGGCGTGCGCGGCTGGCGGTGCAGGACCTTGCGGCCGCCGAGCAGGCGGTCCGCAGAGAACGCCGGGTCGGGCAATGCAGTGGCGGTGCTCATGAGTGCTCCCGGGTTTGCCATATGGCGTTCAGTCTAGACATTTTTGGCGGATGTTGCCAGCGCAGCGTTGACGGGTCAGGGCTGCTCGGTCAGCAAAAAGGGCGCCTCCCGGCGCCCTGTTTGAGTGCTTCAGTCGATCAGAGGCAGATGCTGCTGCCCAGGCGGACAGCCAGATCGGGCTCGTTGGTCTTGGTGTAGTCCTTCTCGACCCGGTCGGTGATCAGCTGGGCGGTGGGGCCGTCCATTACGGCGTTGAGCATGCCCATGAAGGCTGGCGGGGCGACCAGGATGGCACGCCCGAAGGCCTGCTTGTTTCGGCCCTGGTAGAACTCTTGCGCCAGCTCCTGTGCGAAGGCGCGCGCGGCCTGGGTTTTGGGTGGGGTGTGGGACTCGTAGCCGCTGCCGGGTGTGGACTGGATGCTGCCCGGTCGGTCGGTGACAAGGTCCTTGTTTTTCTGTCGGCTTTCCGGGTGGATCATCTCCTTGACCAGCTTCAGGCCCTTGTTTGGGCCGTAGTTGGCGTAGAGCTTTGCAAGGCTGGCATTTGCAACCAGGATCCAGGTGATGGCCATAGAGCATCCTCCGAAAAAGTGGGTGGTTCGCTGTTGTCGTCCGATCCGTCCAGACGGCAGGCAACAGCGCTTTCAGCGTAGTGTGATGGTGCGTGGACTTCAAAATCGATTCGCTGGTGGTGCTACCGCGTGGTGCCTGTCCGGGGGATGAAAGCCGCGCCATGGGCGGCTCTTGCGTTGATCAACCGTTCGTCAGACGCTCGCGGGCGCGACCATCGGCCGCAGCCAGGGTATTGATGCCGCGATTGTCGGCGCGGGCGAAGAGGTCGAGCAGGGTGTCGTAGATGCCGGCGACGCGGGCATCGACCGGGGTGTCGTTGCCGAAATAGGCGTGACAGACCTGGATGATGCCGCCGGCGTTGATGGCGTAGTCGGGTGCGTAGAGGATCTTGCGCGCCTGGAGTGCGTCGGCCAGGTCGTCGGTGGCAAGCTGGTTGTTGGCGGCGCCGGCAACGATGGCCACACGCAGGTGCGGGAGGGTGTCAGCGGTGATGACCGCGCCGAGCGCGCATGGAGCGAACACATCGGCCTCGGTGTCGAGGATGGCATCGGGGGCGACCGGCGTGGCGCCCAGGCGATGGGCCATCCGGTAGCAGCGGTCGGCGTCGATGTCGGTGATGCTCAACTGCGCGCCGGCGCTGGCGAGCATCTGGCACAGGGCGCTGCCAACATGGCCGAGGCCTTGCACGGCCACATGGATGCCGGCGAGCGAATCGCTGCCGAGCCGGTGGCGGACGGCGGCGCGAATGCCGTGATAGACGCCTCGTGCGGTGTAGGGCGAAGGGTCGCCGCCGCTGCCGTCGCGGCTGATGCCGGTGACGAAGCGGGTGACCTGGGCGACCTGTGCCATGTCGGCCGGGCTGGTGCCGACGTCTTCGGCGGTGATGTAGCGGCCGCCGAGGCGGTCGATGGCGCGCCCGAGGGCGTGGAGCAGGGCGGGGGTCTTGACGGTGGCCGCATCGCCGATGATTACCGCCTTGCCGCCACCGATCGGCAGGCCGGCGAGCGCCGATTTATAGGTCATGCCACGCGACAGGCGCAGGGCATCGGTCAGCGCGGCGGCTTCATCGGGATACGGCCAGATGCGGCAACCGCCCATGGCGGGGCCGCGGGTGGTGTCATGGATGGCGATGATGGCCTTGAGTCCGCTGGCGGCGTCATGGGCAAACACCACCTGTTCATGATGGTCGAAGTCCGGGGCGCTGAAGCATTCCATGACGAGCTCCTTGCCGGCGGGCTAGAAGATGCCCATGGCCAGGCCTTCGCCCATGGCGGCGCCCAGGGCATGACAGGCGTCGATGTCGGCCGGCGTGACTTTACCGCGCGCGATGTGCGGTTCGGCCACTTCGCGCCAGCCGTAGCCGGTGGCGATGCGGCGGATTTCGCGCACGGCGTTGGTGCCGTCGTTGCCGGCACTGATGAACAGGGCGAAGGGCAGGCCGGTGAGCTGGCCTTCGAGCGGGTAGTAGGTGCGGTCGAAGAAGTCTTTCAGGGCGCCGGACATGTAGCCGAAGTTCTCCGGCGTGCCGAGCAGCAGGGCATCGCAGCGGGCCAGGTCGTCCACGCCGGCGTCGAAGGCCTTCAGGCAGCGCACCGTGACGCCGTCCGCCGTCTCTGCACCGGCCCGAACGGCGTCGGCGAGCGCGCCAGTGTGGCCGGACTGAGTGTGATAGACGATCAGCAGGCGTTTCATCGGCAGGCCTTTGTTCAGGGCTCTACCGCATTGGAGCCTCGTGGCGGTGAAGGGTTCGCGCCGGCTGCGGGGTCGAGGCCATAAAGCCGTTTGAGTTGGGCGTAGGCGGCGGGGTAGGCGGTGCGCAGCTTGAGCGGGGTTTCGAAGAAGGCCTCGCTCATGACGGCGAAAAACTCGGCCGGGCTTTCAGCGGCGTAGGCGTCGATGGCGTGTGGCAGGCCGTGATCGACCCGGTGGCACAAGTCCTCGTAGGCGGCGGTGAAGATGCGCGCCCAGTCGGCACGGCGCATGTCGGCGGGCAGCGGCGGAAAGCCGTCGGCCTGCCCGTTGCACATGTCGAGCTTGTGGGCGAACTCGTGGATCACCACGTTGAGCCCGTCGACGTGTTCGCGGGCTTGCCAGGAGACGATCACGGGGCCGTCCGGCCAGGCTTCGCCGAGCACCGGGTCGTCGTATTCGTGCACCACGCCGTCCTCGTCCATCTCTGTCCGCGCGATGACGAAATCGCCCGCATAGACCACCACGCCAACCCAGTCGCGGTAGGCGTCGAGCCCGGTGTTGAGAATCGGCAGGCAGGCCTGCAGCGCGATGGCGAGGAGGATGTCGTCGGTCAGCACCAGACCGTGTGCGCCGTGGAAGGTCTTCTGGTTGAGGAAGTCGAGCGCCAGCGCACGCAGGCGTGGGCGGCTCTCGGCCGGCAGATAGTCGAGGAACGGCAGGCCGGCTTCGACGCGTTGCCATTGGTCGTCGGTGACGACCGGCGACTCGGCCGCACCGAACAGCCAGCGCCGCAGCGAGCGCAGCATGTCAGCGGACTTCCGGGTGCCGGGTGGTCAGCCAGATGCCCGACAGGATCAGGGCGATGCCCACACCATGGAACGCCGCCGGCAGCTCGTCGAGAAAGATCACCGACAGGATGGTGCCGAACACCGGCATCAGGTGGATGAACAGCGCCCCGCGGCTGGGGCCGACCAGGGCGACGCCGCGGTTGTAGAACACATAGCCGAGAAAGCCCGGAAAGATCGCGGTGTAGGCAATGGCGGTGAGGCTGCCCGGATGCAGCACGATATGCCGGCCCTGCGACAGCTCCCAGGCCCAGGCCGGCGCCAGCACGCAAATGCCGACCACCGTCATGGCGGCGAGCAGCACCATCGGGTGCATGCCGCCGGGGCGCCAGTGCAGGCCGACGGTGTACAGGCCCCACACCATCACGGCGATGAGCATCCAGAAGTCGCCGGGGTTGAACTGCCAGTCGAGCAGCATGGCCGGGTTGCCGTGGGTGACAATGACGCTGACGCCGATCAGCGACAGCACCACGCCCATGATTTCAAGACGCTGGAGTCGTCGGCGCAGCAGCACGCCGGCCAACAGCAGGGTGGCGACCGGGATCAGCGAATTGAGCATGGTGGCGTTGATCGCTGTGGTGTATTGCAGGGCCAGGTAGGCGAAGGTGTTGTAGCCCCCCACCCCGAGCGCGCCGAGCAGCACGATCGGTCGCCAATGGCGGCGCACCAGCGGCCACTGCGTGCGCAGGTGAGGCCAGGCAAAGGGCAGGATCAGGCACAGGGCCAGCGTCCAGCGCCAGAAGGCCAGCCCGAAGGGCGGGACATCGGCCCGGATGCCACGGCCGATGACCATGTTGCCCGACCAGAACAAGGTGGTCAGTGTCAGCAGGAGGTAGGGGAGATCGAACAGGCGGCGCATGGTTTGGGGCAATTCGTCGGAGGCGCGATTATCATCTGCGCGTCAGATCCGCTCAATGAGAGATAATGCGGCCATGGTATCCGTCACTCACGCTATTTCCTACGCCGACGAAGAAACACCGCCGGTCGACCGCATCTGCGACGGCCTGCCCGCCGCCGACCGGCCGCGCATCGAAGCGGCCCTGTCGCTGATCACCGAGCTGTATCCCCAGCAACCGCTGGGCACCGGCGAGCCAACCTTGCGCCACGCGCTGGGCATGGCGCTGATCTGCGTCTCGCTGAAGATGGACGGCGATGCCCGGCTGGCCGCGCTGCTGTTCGCCCTGCACAGCCACATGGACAACGCCACCGAGTATCTCGAGAAGCACTTCGGCTTACGGGTGGCCCGGCTGGTGGGCGGGCTGTACCGGCTCAATGGCCTGCGGGTGATTACCCGCAAGACGGCGACCAACCGTGCGCCCGAAATGCGCCAGCAGTCCGAAACCCTGCGCAAGATGCTGCTGGCCATGGTCGAGGACATCCGCGTGGTGTTGTTGCGGCTGGCCTCGCGCACCCAGACCCTGCGCTATTACGCCGAGCACCCGGACGACGAGGCGCGTTTCGACACGGCGCGCGAGAGTCTCGACATCTACGCGCCGCTGGCCAACCGGCTGGGCGTGTGGCAGCTCAAGTGGGAGCTGGAGGACCTGTCCTTCCGCTTTCTCGAGCCGGACACCTACAAGCGCATCGCCAAGATGCTCGACGAGCGTCGGGTCGAACGCGAGCAGTTCATCGCCGACGCCGTGGCCCGTCTGCGCGAGGAGATGGACGCCGCGGGCATCAGCGGCGAGGTGTATGGTCGCCCCAAGCACATCTTCAGCATCGTCAACAAGATGCGCTCGAAAGACCTCGACTTTTCGCAGGTCTACGACGTGCGTGCCTTGCGTGTGCTGGTGAGCCAGGTGCGCGACTGCTACGCCGTGCTGGGTATCGTGCACCAGATCTGGACGCCGATTCCGAAGGAGTACGACGACTACATCCTCAAGCCCAAGGGCAACAACTACCAGTCGCTGCACACCGCCGTGCGCGCGGCCGACGGGCGGGCGCTGGAAGTGCAGATCCGTACCCATGACATGCACCAGCACGCCGAGTTCGGCGTGGCAGCACATTGGCGCTACAAGGAAGGCAGTGGTGCGGCCGGCAGCGCCTACGACGAGAAGATCGCGCTGCTGCGTGACCTGCTGTCATGGCGCGACGAGGTGACCGACGCCGATCACTGGGAAGAGAAATACCGCGACGCCTCGCTCGACGACACGCTCTACGTGATGACACCGCAGGGACGGGTGGTGGATCTGCCGCGCGGCGCCACCGCCGTCGACTTTGCCTATGCACTGCATTCCGACCTGGGCCACCGCTGCCGCGGCGCCAAGGTCGACGGTCAGCTGATCCCGCTCAACAAGCCGCTGGAAAGTGGGCAGACGGTGGAGATCACCGCTGCCAGGGAAGGCGGCCCGTCGCGCGACTGGCTCAATCCGCAGCAGAACTACGTCACCACCGGCAAGGCGCGGCGCAAGATCAAGCAGTACTTTTCGCAGCAGGAGCAGGGCGAGTTGCTCGAACGCGGCCGCGCGGTCATCCACCGCGAACTGCAACGCGAAGGGCAGACTCAGTTCAACAACGAGACCCTGGCCCAGCGCCTGGGCTTCAAGAACACCGACGCGATGTTCATTGCCGCCGGCCGGGGCGAGGTTGGTCCGCGCGCGGTGCAACTGGCCACCCAGTCCGATGGCAGCGCGGCGCCCAGCACGGATGAAGTGGTCATCGGCCGAAGCCGTCAGCGCAGCACCGACGACGACATCCTGGTGGTGGGGGTCAGCAAGCTGATGACCTCGCTGGCGCGCTGCTGCAAGCCGGCGCCGCCGGACGCGGTGGAGGGCTTCGTGACACGCGGGCGCGGCATTTCGGTGCATCGCGTTGACTGCCCCGATTTCCAGGCCCTGCTCAAGCGCCATCCCGAGCGCGCCATCCCGGCCACCTGGGGCGATGGGGTGGATGCGCCGGGCAGCCGCTATCCGGTCGATGTGATCGTCGATGCCAACGATCGGCAGGGGCTGCTGCGCGATCTCTCTGACGTGCTCTCGCGCGAGAAGCTCAACGTCATCGCCGTCAACACCCTCACCCGCAAGGGCAAGGCGCGCATGCGCTTTACCATCGAGGTCAATGGCTCGCAGCAGATCCAGCGTGCGCTGACCCTGATGGGCGAGGTGGTGGGCGTCGAGCAGGCCCGTCGGACCTAGTTCTTTCGACCTAGTTGGACTCAGTCGTTCGGCGGATGGTCGTCCGGCCGATTGTCGTGATCGGCCCGGCTTCGTATCGTCCGTGCTGTAGAGGCGCTGGCCGTGCGTTCCGCAGTCGGGCCGGGTTCGCCTCAAGGCAGTACGACGAGGTGGATATGGACATGCGGATCAGTCAGGCGCGCCGACAGGGGGCCGCCAGCCAGGCAGCGGACCGGGCCGAGGTCATCTCGGTACTCAAGACCATGCCTTTGCTCAAGGGCATTCGCACCAGCACCCTCGAGGTGCTCGCAGGCGACGCCACACGCATGCGCTATGAGCGCGATGAAATCGTGTTCCGCCGGGGCTCGGTGCCCACCGGGCTGTTTTTCGTACTCGATGGCGGTATCAAGCTCCTCGCTCTCGAACCCGATGGCCGGGAAAAAGTAATCGAGCTGTTCACCGAGAAGCGCTTCTTTGGCGAGATTGGCGTGTTCCGCCTGTCGCGCTACCGCGCCTGGACGCAAGCGGTGCGCGCCACCGATCTACTGCATGTTCCCTCCGACGCGCTGCGCCAGGCGGTGCGCGAAGACCACGAGCTGTCGCTGCGCATGCTGTCGGAAGTCTCCGGCCGGGTGCAGTCGCTGATCGAGTCGATCAGCCAGACGGCGCCGCTGCTTGCCTACAAGCGGCTGGCCGCCTACCTGATCGAGCAGGACGGTGTCGGGGGTGTCGAGGCGGGCTGGGTGCGCCTGGCAGCGCCCAAGTACACCATCGCCTCCATGCTCAACATGAGCAGCGAAGCCTTGTCACGTGCGCTGCGCAAGTTGCGCGATGGCGGCATGATCGAAGGCGGTGGCCGCAATATCCGTATTGTCGACTACGACGGCCTGAACGCGTTGCTCAACGCCTGATTTTCTTTTTGCCGATCACGCCCCCGGGATGCCGCGCCGTGCGCCCGGGGCGTCGGTGCGTCGACGCCCCGCCCGTGGGTGCGACGATCGGGCGCATAGTTCTTGTGGCCTAGTTCCTCTGCACCGCCTTACCCCTGCGGACGGCCAGTGTTGCACTTGCCGGCCAGTCGATACGCTGCATGGCAGTGATACATCCGTGTGCGGCAGGAGGACAAGCAGCAATGGCGACACTCCGTCATCAGCAGATTTCAGTGCTCACTTCGAGCACGGTGGCTTTCACCGTGTGTTTCGCAGTGTGGATGATCTTTGCGGTCATCGGCGTGCCGATCAAGGCACAGCTCAACCTCAACGAAACCCAGTTCGGGCTGCTCGCTTCCATGCCGGTGCTCACCGGCGCACTGGTGCGTCTGCCGCTCGGCCTGTGGGGCGACAAGTACGGCGGGCGGCTGGTGTTCTTCGTGCTGATGCTCAGCACCGTGCTGCCGATCTACCTCATCGGGCATGCCACGGAATACTGGCAGTTTCTGGTCATCGGCCTGTTCGTCGGCCTGGCGGGGGGCTCGTTTTCGGTCGGCATTGCCTACTGTGCGCGCTGGTTCGAGCGCAAGCGCCAGGGGTTGGCGATGGGCATCTTCGGCGCCGGCAACTCGGGCGCGGCGCTGACCAAGTTCGTGGCGCCGGCCATCGTTGCCGCCTGGGGCTGGGAGATGGTGCCGACGGTGTATGCCGTGGCGATGCTGGTCATCGCGCTGGCCTTCTGGGTGTTCAGCTACGACGACCCGTCGCATCGCGTCGCCTCGCATGTGAGCTTCGGCGACCAGCTGCGCGCGCTGAAAGACCCGCGGGTGTGGAAGTACTGCCAGTACTACTCGATCGTTTTCGGTGGTTATGTGGCCCTTGCCCTGTGGATGACGAAGTACTACGTCACCGAATACGGTTTCTCGCTGCAGTTGGCGGCCTTGCTGGCCGCGGCCTTCTCGCTGCCCGGCGGCGTGCTGCGCGCCTTCGGCGGCTGGTTTTCCGACCGCTACGGTGCGCACAAGGTGACCTGGTGGGTGATGTGGGTGTCGTGGATCTGTCTGTTCATCCTGTCCTATCCGCAGACGCACCTGACCATTCTCACCGTCAACGGCCCCAAGACTTTCGACCTCGGCCTCAACCCTTGGGTGTTTACCGCGCTGATGTTCACCGTCGGCGTGGCCTGGGCCTTCGGCAAGGCCTCGGTCTTCAAGTACATCTCCGACGAGTTCCCGCACGACATCGGCGCGGTGTCCGGCATCGTCGGCCTGGTCGGCGGCCTGGGCGGCTTCCTGCTGCCCATCCTCTTCGGCGCGATGGTCGATCTGACCGGCGTGCGTTCCAGCTGCTTCATGTTGCTCTACGGCGTGACCTGGGTGTCGCTCATCTGGATGTACTGGACCGAAGTGCGTGGCACCGAGGTGCTCAAGGGTGAGCCGGATGCGGCCACGGCCCACGCGCTGGGCAAATGAAAAACGTGTCGAGATTGAAAGGGAGAATCGAGTGAATACGACCAATGTCGAGCGACTGCCCGCCCGCGGCGGCAGCGGCGCGGATGTGCATACCTGGGCGCCCGAAGACGCGGCGTTCTGGGAGCGCGAAGGCAAGCGCATTGCCAACCGCAATCTGTGGATCTCCATCCCCAGTCTGCTGTGCGGATTCGCCATCTGGCTGATGTGGGGCATCATCACGGTGCAGATGCTCAACGCCGGCTTCCCCTTCAAGCCTGCCGAACTGTTCAGCCTGTCGGCCATCGCGGGCCTGGCGGGGGCGACGATGCGTATTCCTTCGTCCTTCTTCATCCGCATCGCCGGTGGACGCAACACCATCTTCTTCACCACTGCGCTGCTGATGATCCCCGCCGTGGGCACCGGCTTTGCGCTGCAGGATCAGAACACGCCGCTGTGGGTGTTTCAGGTGCTGGCTTTCCTGTCCGGCTTCGGTGGCGGCAATTTCGCCTCCTCGATGTCCAACATCAGCTACTTCTTCCCCAAACGCATGCAGGGTCTGGCGCTGGGACTGAACGCGGGCCTGGGCAACGCCGGCGTGACCACCATGCAGATCCTCATTCCGCTGGTCATGACGGTGCCGCTGTTCGGTGCGTTCAGTGGTGAAGCGGTCAAGCTGGTGAGCACCTCGGGCACGCTGATCGGCAAGATCCCCGCCGGTTCCGAGACCTGGCTGGCCAACGCCGGTTTCGTCTGGCTGCTGTTGCTGGTACCGCTGGCCTTTGCCGGCTGGTTCGGCATGAACAACATTCGCACCGAGGATGTATCGCCCAACATCGGCTCGCCGCTGTCCAGCATGGGCAAGATCACCGGCATGTTGCTGATGGCCTTCATCGCCGCCGGCGTGGGTCTGTACCTGATCCTGCCGGCGCCGACCGGCCTCGGCCTGCCGGGCTGGACCAAGTGGTTCGTGCTCGCCGGCGTGCTGGCACTGACAGTGTTCCTGCTCAAGCAGATCCCGGGCGAGATCAAGCCCAACCTCAAACGCCAGTTCAGCATCTTCGGCCACAAGCACACCTGGATCATGAGTGTCATCTACACCATGACCTTCGGCAGCTTCATTGGCTACTCGGCCGCCTTCGCGCTGGCCATCAAGGTGATCTTCGGCTTCCAGCACATCGTGGTCGACGGCGTGATGACCCATTCCACCGCCAACCCCAACGGCCCCTCGGCGCTGATGTATGCCTGGATGGGGCCCTTCATCGGCGCGCTGATCCGTCCGGTCGGCGGCTGGATGGCCGACAAGCTCGGCGGTGCGCGCGTCACCCAGTACATCACCTACGCCATGGTCGGTGCCGCCTTCGGCGTCGCCTACTTCATGAAGGCGGCCTACCAGTCGGCCACGCCGGAAGCGTTCTTCGTCCCGTTCTTCGTGCTCTTCCTGGTGCTGTTTGCAGCCTCGGGCATCGGCAACGGCTCGACCTTCCGCACCGTCGCCATGGTGTTCCCCAAGGAGCAGGCCGGCCCGGTGCTGGGCTGGACCTCGGCGGTCGCCGCCTATGGCGCCTTCATCATCCCGCAGGTGTTTGGCGAGCAGATCAAGGCCGCCACGCCCGAGTACGCGCTGTACGGCTTCGCGGTGTTCTACCTGATCTGCCTGGTGCTGAACTGGTGGTACTACCTCGGCCCGAAAGCGGAATACCAGAACCCCTGACCGGCGCCGCGCGCCACCCAGAACCGATTGAATCGCCGGGGGCACGGGCCCCCGAAACAAGGAGTCATCGATGAGTCATTTTCTCGACCGCCTGAAGTTCCTCGACCGCATCAAGGAAACGTTCTCCAACGGCCACGGCATCGTCACCGACGAAGACCGCAACTGGGAAGACGCCTACCGCAACCGCTGGCGTCACGACAAGGTGGTGCGCTCCACTCATGGCGTGAACTGCACCGGCGGCTGTTCGTGGAAGATCTTCGTCAAGAACGGCCTGGTGTCCTTCGAGATGCAGCAGACCGACTACCCGCGCACCCGCGAGGATCTGCCCAACCATGAGCCGCGTGGCTGCCAGCGTGGCGCCTCGTTCTCGTGGTATCTGTACTCGCCGCACCGCATCAAGCACCCGATGATCCGCGGCCGCCTGCTCGAGCTGTATCGAGCCGAGCGCAAGAGCGGCAAGGACCCGGTCGAGGCCTGGGAAGCGATCCAGAAAGACGAGCAAAAACGCGACAAGTACGTGCGCGTGCGCGGCCTGGGCGGCTTTGTGCGGACCTCGTGGGACGAGGTCAGCGAGATCGTCGCGGCCGCCAACGTCTACACCATCAAGAAGTGGGGCCCGGACCGCATCTACGGTTTCTCGCCGATCCCCGCGATGTCGATGATTTCCTACGCCGCCGGTGCGCGTTACCTGTCGCTGATCGGTGCCGCCTGCGGCTCCTTCTACGACTGGTACTGCGACCTGCCGGCCGCCAGCCCGCAGACCTGGGGTGAGCAGACCGACGTGCCCGAAGCGGCCGACTGGTACAACTCGACCTACCTGATCATCACCGGCGCTAACCTGCCGATGACCCGCACGCCGGACGCCCACTTCGCCACCGAGGTGCGCTACAAGGGCGCCAAGATCGTCTCCATGGCGCCGGACTACGCCGAGTACGTGAAGTTCGCCGACCTGTGGATGCCGGTCAAGCAGGGCACCGACTCCGCCGCCTTCCTGGCCATGGGCCATGTGGCGCTCAAGGAGTTCTACATCAACAAGCAGGATCCGTACTTCCAGCAATACGCTCGCAAGTACACCGACCTGCCGATGCTGGTGATGCTGCGCAAGCATGACGGCGGCTATGTGAGCGATCGCAACCTGCGCGCCTCCGACTTCGACGGCGCCATGGGCGAGACCAACAACCCCGAATGGAAGACGGTGGCCTTCGACACGAAGACCAACAGCTATGTCGCGCCGAACGGCTCGATCGGCTTCCGCTGGGGCGAGGACGGCAAGTGGAACCTGCTCGAGAAATCCGGCGCCGGCGCCGAGACCGAGCTGGAGCTGTCGTGCATCGACAGCCGCGACGACGTGGTGTCGGTCGGCTTCCCGCACTTCACGCCGGGCGAGCCCGCGCTGCTGTGGAAGAACGTGCCGGTGCGCAAGCTCACCCTGGCCAGCGGCGAAGAGGCGCTGGTGGCCTCGGTGTTCGACCTGCAGGTGTCGCAGTACGGTATCGACCGCGGCCTGGGCGGCGACAACGTTGCCAGCTCGTACGACGACGACACCGTGCCCTACACCCCGGCCTGGGCGGCCAAGTACACCGGCGTCAAGGCGGCCGACCTGGAGCGTACCGGTCGCGAGTTTGCCGACAACGCCTCGCGCACCAAGGGCAAGTCCATGGTCATCATGGGTGCGGCGATCAACCACTGGTATCACAACGACCTGTCCTACCGCGCGATCATGAACCTGCTGCACATGTGCGGCTGCGTGGGCCAGACCGGCGGTGGCTGGGCGCACTACGTGGGTCAGGAAAAGCTGCGCCCGCAGGCCGGCTGGGCGCCGATCGCCTTCGCGCTCGACTGGCAGCGTCCGCCGCGCCACATGAACTCCACCTCGTACTGGTACTTCCACACCGACCAGTGGCGCTACGAGACCATCGACGCCGACGCGCTGCTCTCGCCGGCCGGCAAGAACCGCAACAAGGGCCTGACCCTGGCCGACTACAACGTCAAGGCCACCCGCATGGGCTGGCTGCCGTCGGCGCCGCACTTCAACCGCAACCCGGTCGAACTGGTGGCCGAGGCCGAACAGGCTGGCGCCAAGGACGAGGCCGGCGTGGCGCAGTACGTGGTCGAGCAGCTCAAGAGCGGCAAGCTGGATGTGGCCTTTGCCGATCCGGACGCCGAGGAGAACTGGCCGCGCAACCTCATCGTGTGGCGTGCCAACCTCATCGGTTCGTCGGCCAAGGGGCACGAGTACTTCCTCAAGCACCTGCTCGGCGCGCAGAACGGCGTGATGAGCGAGGGCGGCGCCGGCAACGGCTGCAAGGAAGTGAAGTGGCGTGAAGAAGGCCCGACCGGCAAGCTGGATCTGATGGTGGACATCAACTTCCGCCTCAACTCCACCGGTGCCTATTCGGACATCATCCTGCCGACCGCCACCTGGTACGAGAAGAACGACCTCAATACCACCGACATGCACCCCTTCATCCATCCGCTGGGTGAAGCCGTCACCCCGGGCTGGGAGTCCAAGTCCGACTGGCAGATCTTCAAGCGCCTGTCGAAGGAATTCTCCAAGCTCGCCGCCAAGCACCTGCCGGGCGCCAAGGACCTGGTGGCGCTGCCGATGCAGCACGACTCGGCCATGGAACTGGCGCAGCCGCTGGGCGAGGCGCGCGACTGGAAACTGGGCGAATGCGAGCCGGTGCCGGGCAAGACCATGCCGATCCTCAAGGTCGTCGATCGCGACTACGCCAGCACTTACAACAAGTACATCGCGCTCGGCCCGCTGATGGTCAAGCTGGGCAACAACGTCAAGGGCATCGACTGGGACACCCAGGCCGAGTACGAAGAGCTCAAGAAGTGCAACTACACGGTCACCGAAGAGGGTGTTTCGAAGGGCATGCCCTCGCTCGAGGAAGACATCTACGTGTGCGACGCGATCATGCGCATGGCACCGGAGACCAACGGTGAGGTGGCGCACAAGTCGTGGAGCGCGCTGTCGAAGAAAACCGGCATCGACCACCACCACCTGTACGCGGGCCGCCACGAGGACAAGATCACCTTCCGCGACATCGTTGCCCAGCCGCGCAAGATCATCACCGCGCCGACCTGGTCGGGGATCGAGTCCGAGACGGTGTCCTACACCGCTGGCTACACCAACGTGCATGAACACATCCCGTTCCGCACGCTGACCGGCCGCGCCCACTTCTACCAGGACCACGAGTGGTTCCTCGACTTCGGCGAAGGCTTCTGCACCTTCAAGCCGCCGGTCGACCTCAAGGCGCACGACAACGTGCCGGCCAGCGTCCGCGCCAAGCCGCACCTGACGCTGTCGTGGATCACCCCGCACTCCAAGTGGGGCATCCACTCGAGCTACCAGGACAACCTGCGCATGCTCAACCTGTTCCGCGGCGGCCCCTACATCTGGCTGTCGGAAGAAGAGGCGGCGACGGTCGGTATCCGCGACAACGACTGGGTCGAGGCGATCAACAGCAACGGCGCCACGGTGGCCCGGGCGGTGGTCTCGCAGCGCGTGCCGCGCGGTATGGCGCTGATGTACCACGCCCAGGAAAAGAACATCAACGTGCCCGGCTCGAACACCACCGGCAAGCGCGGCGGCATCCTCAACTCGGTCACCCGGGTGGTGGTCAAGCCGACCAACATGGTCGGCGGCTACGCCCAGCTGTCGTACAGCTTCAACTACTACGGCACGGTGGGTTGCCAGCGTGACGAGATGGTGGTGCTGCACAAGATCGAGGATCAGGACATCGACTGGCTCGAGCGGCCGCTGACGCCCGAACGCGAGGCCCAGCGCAACCCCGAGGGCATCGGCTCGAAATAAGCAGACGACGTAGGGCGGGTTTCAACCCGCCACAGCATGCGACGAAGGCGGCGGGTTGAAAACCCGCCCTACGAAGGAACAGGAGAATCAAATGAAAATCCGCGCGCAATTCGCGATGGTATTCAACCTCGACAAGTGCATCGGTTGCCATACCTGCTCGGTGACCTGCAAGAACGTGTGGACCAACCGCAAGGGCATGGAGTACGCCTGGTTCAACAACGTCGAGTCCAAGCCCGGCATCGGCTATCCGAAGCAGTGGGAAGACCAGGAAAAATGGAAGGGCGGCTGGGAGAAGATCAACGGCAAGCTCGAGCTCAAGGCCGGTGGCCGGGTGAAGAAGATCGTGCAGATCTTCGCCAACCCCAACCTGCCCGAGATCGACGACTACTACGAGCCGTTCTCCTTCGACTACGCGCGCCTGCAGAACGCGCCGCTGTCCGAGGCTGCGCCGACCGCACGCCCGATCTCGCAGATCACCGGCGAGAAGATGGACAAGGTCACCTGGGGCCCGAACTGGGAAGACGACCTGGCCGGCGAATTTGCCTCGCGCTCGCGCGACGCCAACTTCGCCAACATGCAGAAGGAGATGTACAAGCAGTTCGAAAACACCTTCCACATGTACCTGCCGCGCATCTGCAACCACTGCATCAACCCGGCCTGTGTCGCCTCCTGCCCGTCGGGCGCGCTGTACAAGCGTGAAGAGGACGGCATCGTGCTGTCCGACCAGGACCGCTGCCGTGGCTGGCGCATGTGCATCTCGGGCTGCCCGTACAAGAAGGTGTTCTTCAACTGGGAGTCGTCCAAGGCCGAGAAGTGCATCGGCTGCTACCCGCGCGTCGAGAACGGTCTGCCGACCGTGTGCTCGGAGACCTGCGTGGGCCGCATCCGCTACAACGGCATCATCCTGTACGACGCCGACAAGATCGAAGCGGCCGCCAGCGCCGACGACACCCAGGACCTGTACCAGAACCACCTGGACATGTTCGTCGATCCGTTCGATCCGAAGATCATCGCCCAGGCCAAGAAGGACGGCATCACCGACGACTGGATCCTCGCCGCGCAGAAGTCGCCCATCTACAAGATGGCCGTGCAGTGGAAGATCGCCTTCCCGCTGCACCCCGAGTACCGCACGCTGCCGATGATCTGGTACGTGCCGCCGCTCTCGCCAGTGCAGTCGCAGATCGACCAGAAAAACCTGCCGACCGAGGTCGACGGCGTGCTGCCCAAGGCCGAAGCCATGCGCCTGCCGGTGCAATACCTGGCCAACCTGCTCACCGCCGGCAAGGAGCAGCCGATCGTCGATGCGCTCAACCGCATGATCGCCATGCGCTCCTACCAGCGCTCGATCCATGTCGACGGCAAGGCCGACACCCGTGCGCTCGACGCCACCGGCATGACCGAGGACATGGCCAAGGAGATGTACCGCTACCTGGCCATTGCCAACTACGAAGACCGCTTCGTCATCCCGACCTCCAAGGAAGAGATGCGCCTGGACGACTACTACGGCTTCCAGGGCCAGACCGGCTTCACCTTCGGCAACGCCTCGTCGCTGGGCGTGACCAACAATGCCTTGTTCCCGGCACGCCGCAAGGAAACCGTGGAATCACGCGAACTGGCCCCGCTGGCCGAGCCGACGCATGACGCGTCTGGCGAACAGTACTGAGGAGGACCGACGCATGCAGACCTACAAACTGCTCGCCGAGCTGCTGGACTACCCCAACCAGGAGATGGTCCGCGAGCTGGACAACGCCGTCACCGAGCACGGGACGGCGCTGGCCTGGCTGGCCGAGATCGACCGCGACAACGTGTTCAGCACAGCCGACCACCAGGCCATCGCCGGCTTCATCGACGCGCTGATCGCCCAGGATGCGACCGAACGCGAAGCGGCCTACGTGGCCACCTTCGACATGGTGCCGGAGCACAGCCTGCACCTGACGCATCACCTGTTCGGCGACGACAAGAACCGCGGCCCGGCGCTGATCGACCTGTCGGAGTACTACAAGTCCTTCGGCTTCACGCACGAGGAAACGGAGATCCCCGACTTCCTGCCGCTGATGCTGGAGTTCGTCTCGCAGCTGGACGCGGCCGGCGCCAAGGTCTTCCTCGCCGATGTGGCGAAGATCTTCACGGTGCTGGCGCAGAACCTGGAAAAGGCCGGCAGCCCCTACGCGCCGCTGATCCGCATTCTCGAAAACCACGGCACGCTGACCCGTCTGGCAGCGTGAGGAGAGTGACATGTCTTTGATGAAATTCCTGTTCGCGGTCTATCCGTACATCTGCCTGACCATCTTCGTGGTGGCCAGCTGGATCCGCTTCGACTACCAGCAATACACCTGGAAGACCGACTCCTCCATGCTCCTGTCGAAGAAGAGCATGGTGGTGGCCAGCAACTTCTTCCACATCGGCATCCTGTCGATCTTCGGCGGCCACTTCGCCGGTCTGGTGCTGCCGCACGGCCTGTGGCTGGGTCTGGGCATCTCCGACATGACCCACCAGTGGATCGCCATCATCGCCGGCATCATCTTCGGCCTGATGTGCCTGGTCGGCGGTGCCATGCTGTGGTCGCGCCGCATGTTCAACCCGCGCATCCGCGCCACCGGCCGCAAGAACGACATGTTCGTGATCAGCTGGCTGATGGTCACGCTGCTGCTGGGGCTCACCACTGTGCCGTTCTCGATCGGCCATGCCAACAACAACGATCCGTCGGTGATGCTGGCGCTGGCCGACTGGGTGAAGAGCATCCTCCTGCTCAACCCCCAGCCGGAGCTGCTCGAGAAGGTCGATCCGATCTTCCGTGCCCACATCTTCTTCGGCATGACGGTGTTTCTGATCTTCCCCTTCACCCGTCTGGTGCACATCCTCACTGCGCCGTTGAGCTACGTTGGCCGTGCCTATCAGATCGTGCGCACCAAGCGCCGGACCGTCTGACGGCTTGCGCAACCGATCAGGGCGACCGCAGCATTCGGGCGGTCGCCCGTTTCCGTTGACCGGACTCAATGACATTTCGCGGCGGGGAGGGCATCGTGCCAGCGATTGACGAACGACTCGTACGCGCGGAATTCAATCTCTTGAACACCTTGCTCGGCCAGAAACTGGCGACCAAGATCATCGGTGTGCTGGTGGGCTTCTTTCTGCTTGCGCTGGTGGCGATCGGCCTGACGCTATACTCCTCGTGGAAGCTCGAAGGCGTCGCTGCCGCCATCAACGATGCTGGCAGCCTGCGCATGCACTCCTGGAAAGTCGCGCACCATACGGCTGCCCTGCCAACAGACGGAGCCAGCCGTGATGCCCGTCTGGTGGTCCTGCGCAAGGACATGGCCGAGATCGAGGCGGTCCAGGTCGGACTGGTAAAAGGCGACCCCGCGCGCCCGCTGTTTATCCCGCGCGACGATGGTATCCCCGACGACGTGGCGACGATTGCCCTGGTGTGGCACGCGGAAATGCGGCCGCTGGTCGAGGGCGTGATCGAGGCGTCAACCGCCGAGGCATCGCGGCGAGCGGCGGTGGCGCTGGAAGGGGCAACCCACGGTTACGTCAAGCGCATCGATACCGTGGTCAAGAAGATGGAGCACAGTTTCACCGCCCATACCAACGTGCTGCGCAGCTACCAGGTGCTGCTGGTGGCCTTGGCGGTGATCGGCACGGTGGCGCTGATGCGCTTCTTCTTCGTCGCCGTGATCCGTCCGCTCGACACCCTGCAAAGCGGCATGCAGCGCATGGAGCGCGAGGATTTCACCGCCCGTGTACCGGTGCTCACGGACGATGAATTCGGCGAGCTCTCGCGCGGTTTCAACCGTATGGCCGGACACCTCGAAGGGCTCTATGGCACGCTCGAAGAGCGGGTGGCCACCAAGACCCGATCGCTGGCGGAGAAGAACCGCGAACTGTCCATCCTCTACAACATCGCCCGTCTCCTGCGTCAGCAGATGAGTATCGAAGAGCTGTCGCGCGGCTTTCTCGAAGAGGTCCGGCGCACCTTTGATGCCGATGCCGCGTCGGTGCGGCTCTTCGATGCGGCCGCCGACAACCTCTACATCACCACCCACCAGGGGCTGGCCACCGAGTTCATCGACGAGGAAGCCATCCTCGATTGCGGTAACTGCCTGTGCGGCCAGGCGGTGTTGGGTGACATCCCGATCGTCAGCGGCACGTCCGATCCGGACAGCGCGCGTACCCGCGACACCTGCAGCCGCGCCGGTTTCCAGACGGTCAGCGCGGTGCCGGTCAATCACAACAACCGGGCACTGGGCATCTTCAACCTGTATTTCCGGCGCAAGCTGGATATCTCGGAAGGCGACCGCCAGGTCTTGCAAAGCCTCGGCCAGCATCTGGGCATGGCGATTGACAACGTGCGCCTGCTCTCGCGCGAGAAGGAGATGGCCGTCTCCGAGGAGCGCAACCTGATCGCCCGCGAGTTGCACGACTCGATCGCCCAGGGGCTGGCCTTCCTCAACCTGCAGGTCCAGATGCTCGATGACGCGTTGGCCCATGGCCGCGTCGATGAGACCGGCGAGGTGGTCGAGCTGATCCGCCAGGGCATTCAGGAAAGCTATGCCGATGTACGCGAGTTGCTCCAGCATTTTCGCGCACGGGTGCCACAGCAGGACCTGAGCGCCGCCCTGCGCCAGGCGCTGGCTCGTTTCTCGGAACAAAGCGGTGTCGCGGGCGAGTTGCGCGTGCACGGCGCCAGCCCCCCGGCGGTGGCCGAGGTCGACATCCAGGCGCTGTACATTGCGCAGGAGGCGCTGTCCAATGTGCGCAAACATGCCCAGGCGCAGCATGTCACGGTCGAGTTGTGGCGCGACGCCGAGGGCATGCGACTGGAGATCCGCGACGACGGCGTCGGTTTCGATATACCCACTGCGCCGGCCACCGGACAGGGCGAGCATGTGGGGTTGCATATCATGGGTGAGCGAGCCGCACGGATCGGCGGCGAGTTTGAGATCCGCTCGCGGGCCGGGGAGGGCACCACGGTGAGCCTGACCCTGTCGGCGAGGACAATGGAGACAACGGCGGCATGACGGAACGCATTCGCGTATTGCTGGTGGATGACCACGGCTTGTTTCGCAGCGGCATCAAGTCGCTGCTCAAGCGCAGCGACGAGTTCGAGGTGGTTGGCGAAGCGGCCGACGGGCTCGAGGGCGCCAAGCGCGCCAAGCAGCTGCAACCCGATGTGGTGTTGCTCGATCTGCACATGCCTGGCGTTGGCGGGCAGGATGCGCTCAAGCTGATCCTCGAGGATGTCCCCGGCACCCAGGTGCTGATGCTCACGGTGTCCGAAGATTCCGAAGACCTGCTGGCGACCCTGCATGGCGGGGCCACCGGCTACCTGCTCAAGAACATCGAGGCGGAAACCCTGATCGACGCCATCCGTATGGCCTCGCGGGGCGAGCCGGTGGTGTCGCCGCTGATGATGGGCAAATTGCTGGCCAGTCGCGGTGGTGGGCGGGCTATCGCACCCGCGCCACAGGACGACGCCGCGCTCGACAAACTCACCCCGCGCGAACGCGACATCCTGGCCTGCGTGGCCAAGGGGCAGAGCAACAAGCAGATCGCGCGCAGCCTCGACGTGGCTGAGAGCACGGTCAAGATCCATGTGCAGAGCATCCTCAAGAAGCTGCACCTGAGCAGCCGGGTGCAGGCGGCGGTGTTCGCCGTCGAGCGCGGGTTTGCAGCGCAATGAGCGAGCGACCCATCGTCTATTCCTGTTCGGGTTGCTCCAGCGCAGCCCAGCTGGCCAACCACGTCGCGCTGCGGCTCGACCGGGAGGGGCTGGCGGACATGTCGTGCATTGCCGGCGTCGGTGGCCATGTGGCGCCGCTGGTGCATCTGGCACGCAGCGGCCGACCGTTGATTGCACTCGACGGTTGTGTGCTCGCGTGCGTACGTGAAACCCTGGCCCAGCATGGGCTGGCTCCCGCAGTGCAGATCCGGCTGGACGAGTTCGGCGTTCGCAAGTTGAAGAAGACCGACTTCGATCCGGCGCAGGCTGCCGATCTCTATCCGCGCTTGCTCGGTCGCCTGGCGGCGGTGTTGCGGCCGGATGAGGCCGAGACCGGCTGAGCTCACGACGTGCGTCCCGGCCGTGGTTGTTGCGGCGCAGTATTAAGTTTCCGTGACACCTATCAAGCCTCGCAGCCTGACGACGTAGAGAGGTCGTTAGAAATTACTGCGGGTGCACATCGTGTCGTTGAAACTCCGGATCACGCTTTTCAGTGCCTTGATTACCCTCGTTGTCGTGGCCTTGATGGGGGGGCTCGGCGCGCTGGGGCACCAGCAGATGCGTGCCCAACTCATCGATGCCGAGCAGCGCAGCAATGCCGGGCTGTGGGCGCGGTCGGTCGGGCAGCTCACGCGCGACATGGAGCGCGCTGTCGGCGCCCTGGCCGACGAATTCGACCTGCGCGCCGCGCTCAAGCAGGGCGATGCGGTGGCTCTGGCGGCGTACGCCGATCGCTTCATCGGCCTGACCCGGGACCTTGGCCACTATGACCACCTGCTCATTCACGATGCCGCGGGCAGGGCGTTGTTCCGCTCGTCGTCGGCCCCACCGCTGGCGCTCGATGCGCTGGTGCGCAAGGTTGCGACCGATCGGCGCGCGCTGACCGACCTGGTGACGCCGGCCGGCCAGGCACCGGTCGCGGTCAAGGTTTTTCCTCTGATGTCGCGCGATACGCTCATTGGTGTCGGTGTGCTGGCCAAGGGGCTGGCGAGCGTGGCCGAGGCGATGGCCGCCGACAGCGGGCAAGGGGTGGTCATCTGGGGCGCGCAGGGTGAGGCCGTGGTGGCGCAGTTGGCGGCCGGTGTTGACGCCTGGCGTGCCCGTGAGGCGCTCGATGCCGATGCTCGCCAGGCGGTGGTGCGCAGTGCAGACGCTGCTTTCCAGATCAGCCGCATGGTGGTGCGCGACAACGCCGGCGAGCCGGTCGGGCAGTGGCTGGCCGTGCGTGAGGCCACCGCGGAACTCGATGCCGAGCGGCGTTTCCTGACGATTGCCAGCGCGGTGCTGGTGTTGATCGTTACGCTCAGTGTCGTCGGGCTGTACGCGCTGATGCAGCACTATCTGGCGCCCCTGGTGCGCGCTGCGCGCGTGGCCGAGGCGATTGCCGGTGGCACGCTGTCGGTCGAGGTCAGCCACGGTGGCGTGGCCGAGGTCGCGACGCTGGAGGCTGCGATGGCGCAGATGGTGGCCGGGCTGCGCACGCTGGTGGCCGACATCGGCAGTGTGGCTGAGCAGGTCGATGCGGCCGCCGGGCGGCTCGACCGCGGGGTGCAGGATGGCCACGCCGATCTGCTGACCCAGCACGGTGAATGCCGCGACATGACAGAAGCGGTCGATGAGATCACCGCCGCCATCGGTCAGATCGTCGACAGCACCGGCTCGGCCAGGGATGCCGCGACACAGATCGAGGTGTCCTCGGAACGTGGTCGTGAAGCGATTGCCGAGAACCTGGCCGCGGTGGGTGCCTTGTCGGAAAACCTCGCCGATGCCACGGCGGCCAGCCGGGCGGTGCACGGCTTGACGGCGCAAGTGTCGGAGGTGCTCGGCGAGATTGGCGCGATCGCCGAACAGACCAATCTGCTGGCGCTCAATGCGGCGATCGAAGCTGCCCGCGCCGGCGAGCAGGGCCGCGGATTTGCGGTAGTGGCCGACGAGGTGCGCAAGCTGGCCGGCCGGACGCAGCACTCGACCGCGGTGATCGACGACATTCTGCGTCGTCTGGCCCATGACGTCGGTGGCGCGGTGTCGCGGCTCGATGCCGTAGGCGAATCGATGACGCATACCCAGCATCAGACCGGTGCGCTCAACGAGCGTTTCTGCGACATTGCCGCGCGGATCGCCGATGTGGTGGCGCTCAACCAGGCGGTGGCCGAGGCCGTGCATTCGCAAGAGGGCGTCACCGAGACCATCGCCGAGCGGATGCGGGGGTTTCAGGGGCGCTCCGAGCGTGCCGTGGCGCACAGTGCCCAGCTCGGCGAGACCTCTGGCGCGCTGCGCACGCTGGCCGAGTCACTGAAGGCCACCACCGCCCGCTTCCGGTGAGCCACGGCTATCCGTGCGGGCACCAATTGGCGTAACCTCGGTCGGAGCTGAAACGGGCACGAGGAGCGCATATGCGACAGGTGACCATCGTTGGCGCGGGCAAAATTGGTGAGGTGATTGCCGATTTCCTGGTATCGAGCGGCGACTACGCGGTCACGGTGGTCGATCGCGAGGCAAAGACCCTGGCGCGGCTTGCGCAGGCCTTGCCTTCGGCCAATCTGTGCCAATGTGATGTGGCCAACCCCGATCAACTCGACGCGATGCTCGCCGGCCAGCACGCGTTGATCAATGCCTGCCCGTTTGATTTGAGCGAAACGCTCGCTCGACTGCCGTCGCCGCCCGCGTGCATTACCTGGATCTCACCGAAGACGTCGGCAGTGCGCGCACCATCCGCGCGCTGGCTGACGGTGCGCAGACGGCGCTGGTCCCCCAGTGCGGCCTGGCGCCGGGCTTCATTTCCATCGCCGCCTACGACCTGGCGCGCCGCTTCGACGAACTGCACGATGTGCACATGCGCGTTGGCGCGCTGCCCAAGTTCCCGTCCAATGGTCTGAAGTACAACCTGACCTGGAGCACCGACGGGCTGATCAACGAGTATCTCAACCCCTGCGAAGCGATTGTGGGTGGGGCGCGCAAGGAAATGCCGGCGCTGGAAGAACTGGAGCACTTCTCGCTCGATGGCGACGACTACGAAGCCTTCAACACCTCGGGCGGTCTGGGCACCCTGTGCGACACCTTGCAGGGCCGGGTGCGCAACCTGAACTACCGCACGGTGCGCTACCCCGGCCATCGCGACGTGATGAAGCTGCTGCTGCACGATCTGCGCCTCGGCGAGCGGCGCGCCTTGCTCAAGGAAATACTCGAGTCATGATCCCGGTCACCATGCAGGACGTGGTGCTGGTGTTCGTCAACGTGAGCGGCCTGCGCGATGGCCTGCTGATGCAGGAAACCTTCGCCCGCAAAATCTATAACCGCCAGATCGGCGGCCGCCGGCGCAGCGCCATCCAGGTCACCACGGCCAGCGCGATCTGCGCCGTGCTCGACTTGCTGATGGCCGGCGTGCTGCCCCAGCAAGGTTTTGTCCGGCAGGAGGACATCAGCCTGGCGATTTCCTCGACAACCGCTTTGGTCGTCACTATGTGACCGACGGCAAAGAGCCGCACACCGCCGCCAGCGGTGGTTTGCGGCAGACACCTTAGGAGGCGACGGATGGATGCAGGACAGATTTTTGACGCACTGGGGCTGGACCGCGCGACTGGCCGACGGCGACTGGCCGGTGGTGTCACCCATCGACGGGGCCGAGGTGGCGCGGATCGCGCTGGCCACGCCCGCCACCCTGGATGCGGCCATTGCGCGCAGTGTCGAGGCCTTTGCGCACTGGCGGCAGGTGCCTGCGCCTCGGCGCGGTGAGCTGATCCGGCGTTTTGGAGAGATCCTTCGCACGCACAAGCGCACGCTCGGTGCGCTGATCACGCTTGAAGCCGGCAAGATCAGCGCCGAGGGCGAGGGCGAGGTGCAGGAGATGATCGACATCTGCGACTTCGCCGTCGGCCTGTCGCGCCAGCTCTACGGACGCACCATCGCCTCTGAACGCCCCGAGCATGCCCTGCGCGAGAGCTGGCATCCGCTGGGGCCGGTGGGGGTGATCTCGGCCTTCAATTTTCCGATGGCGGTGTGGGCCTGGAATGCCACCCTGGCGGTGGTTTGCGGCAACAGCTTGCTGTGGAAGCCGTCGGAGAAAACGCCCTTGTGCGCGATCGCCTGCCAACACCTGTTCGCGCAGGCCATGGCCGGTTTCGATGAGGTGCCGGCGGGCTTGTCGCAGGTGATCCCCGGTGGGCGTGAGATGGGGATCGCGCTGGCCGACGATGTCCGCGTGCCGTTGATCAGTGCGACCGGCAGCTGCGCCATGGGTCGGCAGGTCGGGGCGCGGGTGGCGCAGCGCTTCGGCAAGTCCATTCTTGAACTCGGCGGCAACAACGCCATTATCGTCGCGCCCAGCGCCGACCTGGAGCTGGCGGTGCGGGCCATCGTGTTCGGCGCGGTGGGTACGGCCGGCCAGCGCTGCACCACCACGCGGCGGATCTTCGTCCAGCGCGAGGTGTACCCGGCGCTGATGGCGCGACTGCAACAGGCCTACGCGGCGCTGCCGATCGGCGATCCGCGTGAGGCCGATACGCTCGTTGGCCCGCTGATCGATGCGCGCGCCTTCGAGCAGATGGAGAACGCCTTGCAGGGCGCCCGCGAGCAGGGCGGCAAGGTCAGCGGCGGTGGCCGCGTGCTGGCCGAGCGCTATCCGAACGCCTACTACGTGCGCCCGGCGCTGGTCGAGGGCGGCGGGGCGATGGACAACAGCTTCGAGGAGACCTTTGCGCCGCTGCTGTACTGCTTTGCCTACGACACGCTGGATGAGGCGATCGCGCGCCAGAACGCGGTGCCGCAAGGCCTGTCGTCGGCGATCTTCACCACCGATGTGCGCGAGGCCGAGCGTTTCCTGGCTGCGACCGGAAGCGACTGCGGGATTGCCAATGTGAATGTGGGCACCAGCGGGGCCGAGATCGGCGGTGCCTTTGGTGGCGAGAAAGCCACCGGCGGGGGGCGTGAGTCGGGCTCGGACGCGTGGCGGGGCTACATGCGCCGGCAGACAGCGACGGTCAATTACTCTGACGCGCTGCCGCTGGCGCAGGGTATCCGCTTCGGCGGCTGAATCGGTTCAGCGAACGGGCGAGGCGAGGATAACCCGGTCTCGCCCCGCGTGCTTGGCGGTGTAGAGCGCCGCATCTGCGGCCATGAGGAGCGTCTCCGGGGTGCCCCAGTCGCTCTGCGAGGCGTGCCCACGCTGAAGGTCACCCGCAACATCTGTTCGCCGACGAAGTGGCTGATCTGGCCAAAGTCTTCACGAATGGCGTTGAGCAGGTCGACCGCTGCTGCCGCGCCGGTGTTGGGCAGGAGGATCGCGAACTCCTCGCCGCCGTAGCGCCCGGCCACATCCGAACTGCGCAAGCGTCGGCGCAACAGCATGGCCAGCTCGCGCAGGATGCGGTCGCCCACGGCATGGCCATGGCGGTCATTGACCTGCTTGAAGTGGTCGATATCGAGCATGGCGACGCTCAGCGTGCCGCCGTGGCGGTCGACGCGATGCATCTCGGCGCTCAGCCGCTCCTTGAGGCTGGCATGGTCGAGCAGGCCGGTCAGGCTGTCGTTCTTCATCAGCTCGCGCAGCTGGCGGTGGCGTACCGCTCGATAACGCACGGCGCTGACGAGGCGGTCGGGCGCAGACCGGCTTGATCAGGAAGTCGTCGCCACCGGAGAGCATCGCGGCCTGCTGGGCGGCGATATCGTGCTCGGCGGAGACGAACAGGATGGGCACGCCGGCAAAGGCCGGGATCTGGTGAATCATCGCTGCCAGATCGCTGCCTGAGGTGTCTGGCATGTACAGGTCGAGCAGGACGATGTCGGGTGGCTGCTCGCGCATGACCTCGAGCAGCCGGCTGGGGTCGTCGAGTTCGACCGTATCGAAACCGGCGGCGCCGAGCACGGCACTGTGATGCGCCACCATGGCCGGGTCGTCATCAAGGATCAGCACCCGGTGTGGTCGGCCGCTGGCCGCTTCGACGACGTTTTCAAGCGCATCGAGCACCTGCGAGGGCTCGATCGGCTTGAGCAGATAGGCCTGCCCGCCGGCGCGCAGGGCGCCGATTCGTGCCGCCTGGCTGTCGTTGGCCGACATGAACAGCATCGGCGTATCGCGCATGCTGTCAGGGCGTGTGATGGCGGCCTGGATGCCGGCCAGCGCGCCTTCCGGCAAGGCATTGTCGATGAGCAATGCGGTTGGCGGCGGGAGCGTGTCGGCGACGGCGGTGAACGGCGGTCGCGCAGTCGAAGTGGCGGATCTCGTAGCCGAAGTGATGCAGGTAGGCGCTGAGCCGGTTGGCCAGTGCCGGGTCGTCTTCGATCAGGATGACCGAACCGGCGTGGGCGTGTGGTCGCGACGGCCCGGACGGGTGAGGCTGGGCCGGCAGCGGCACCCGGGTGGCGGCGTCTGCCTGGGAGATCAGGCTGTCGAGACAGGCTGCGTGCTGCCGTGGCGCGTCAAGATGGCCAGGCGTCTCGATGGCTTCGCGGAGGCTGGTCTCAAGGGCCTTGGCGGCGCGCCCGAGCGCGGGGTAGCCAAAGGTCCCCGCCGTGCCGGCCAGTGAATGCGCGGTGAGGCAGGCCTGGCGCAGAAGATCCTGCCGCTCGGTGTCGCCGGTGGCGTCGGCGACGGTGGCGAGCGTGCTGCGCAAGTGGGCGATCTGCGCAGGGAGCGATGCGACGAACTGGTCGCGAATCACGGCCAGGCTGTCGGTCAGGGGGCGCTCGGCGCTCACCGCCGTTCCCAGAGTTGCTGGATGGTCGCGCCCAGTTGCATGGCGTCAAAAGGCTTGGCGATGACTGCCCAGCAGGTGGGGGTCGCCGGTCACCGCCGGTGGCAGGGTGTCGGCCGAGGCGGTCAGGAAAATCACCGGCAGCTCGGCGGTGGCCGGCTGCGCGCGCAAGGCGGCCAGGGTTTGCGGGCCATCGAGGCCGGGCATGACAGCGTCGAGCAACAGCAGGTCAGGCGGCTGGGCCGCGATGGCGGCGAGTGCGCCGACACCCGTACTCTCGGCGTGGACAGAGACACCCGGCAGCGCGCCCAGCACCAGGGTGAGCACCGTGCGCAGGCTCAGTTGGTCGTCGACCACCAGGATGTGTGCGAGTTGATGCATCGAACCCCCAGAAAGCCAGCACGGCCGGGTACGCCGGCATCTCTCTGGCATCAGTCATCGTTCGGACTATGACCTTCGGGGTAGTTTAACGTGATTCTTATCCTAGAAACATGATATTTATCATGTTGTTGCCGGATCGGCGGCGTTGTACGAAAGTCATGCGTTGGCCGTGCCCGACGGCAAGCGCAATAGATTTGCAAAATCCTGGGCGGGCACGGGGCGACTGAACAGGAAGCCCTGGAAGGCGTTGCACTGGTGTGCCTTGAGAAAGTCCAGCTGACCGGCGGTTTCCACACCCTCGGCCACGACCGTCATCTCGAGGCTGTGCGCCAGCGCCAGAATGGCCCGCACGATGGCGGCGCTTTGGGTGCGTGTGTCGACCTGGGTGAGGAAGCTGCGGTCGATCTTCAGCTCGTCGATGGGCAGTGCACTGAGGTAGGCGAGCGAGGAATAGCCGGTGCCGAAGTCGTCGATCGACAACCGGACGCCCAGCGCCCGCAGCTCTTCGAGCATGGCGGCGACGGCTTCGGGTTCGCGCATCAGCAGCGATTCGGTGAGTTCGATCGTCAGGTGCCGGCCGGCGACACCATGGCGCGCAAGGGCGTTTCGTACACTACCGACGAAGTCAGGATGGCGGAATTGCTGGGCCGAGACGTTGACGGCCAGCTGGCGCGGTACCGCCGGTCGCCTGCCACTGGGCAAGTTGGCGGCAGGCGTCATTGATGACCCACTGGCCGATCTCCACGATCAGCCCGGTTTCCTCGGCGATCGGGATGAACTCGGCCGGCGAGATCTGACCGCGCTCGGGATGCTGCCAGCGCAGCAGGCACTCGGCGCCGACCACGGATTCGGTGTCGACGGCGTATTTGGGCTGGTAGAAGAGCGCCAGTTCGCCACGATCCAGCGCGCGGCGCAACTCGCTTTCCATGTCGAGCCGAGTGAGGGTGCGGGCGTTGAGTTCCTTGCAGTAGAACTGAAAGGCGCCGTGCGGGTTGGTCTGGCTCGATTGCAGTGAACGCACCGCGATGGCGGCGTTGTGCTGCACGGTGTCGATGTCGGCGCCATCGTCGGGGAAGGTGGCAATGCCAACGCTGAGCGAAATGAAGATCTCCTGTTCGCCAGCGACGAAGGGATCGTGCACGGCCTTGAGGAGGCGGCGGGTGATCCGTGCAATGCTGTCCGGGTTGAGCTGGCCGAGCAGCAGCAGCGAGAATTCCTCGCCGCCCCAGCGGGCCAGCCCGGCGCTGCACCGCCGTTTCCGACAGGACATTGAGCAGATCACTCTCGCGGCAGGCGTCGTCCAGCCGCGCACCGACGCCCTTGAGCAAACCGTCGGCGCGGCTGGGGCCGAGCGCCTCCTTGAGCTCCTGGAAGCGATCGATGGCAATCTGCAGCAAGGCGCCGGTCTGCGCATGGCGCTGGGCGTGCTTCATGGCCCAGTCAGGCCGGTCGATGAGCATCTGGCGGTTGGGCAGGCCGGTGAGGCGGTCGATGTAGGTCGGCGATCCTGATAGACGCTGGCGGCGAGGGTGTTGCGCACCCGCAGGACCAGTTCGCTCTCGTCCTCGGTTTGGCCAGGAAGTCCGTGGCGCCCATCTCCGAGCGCCTTGGGCTTGGTCGGCCGCGTCGGACGATGAGGTGAGCACCACCACCGGCGGGTGTTCAGAAGCGCTCGTGGTGGCGGATCTTCTGGGATGTCGAAGCCGGTCACATGGGGCATGAGCAGGTCGAGAACTGATATCAGGGCGCTCGCGCTCCAGAGTGTCCATCGCCTCGCGCATCAGTGACGATGACGAAATGGTGTAGCCGGCGTCCTCGAGGAACATCTGGATGATCTCGAGGTGATCGGCTCGTCGTCCACCATCATGATGGTGGCCCGTTTCATGGCGTTCCATAGCGCCGTTCGTGGGCTGTCGCTGGCCGGCGTGGCGGGGGTGGGGCGTTCTTGTGTGCTCATGTGTCTCTGTGGGGACGTGGTGGCACCTGTGTCGGCACTCCAGTCGTTCAACGACCAGAGGGCGGGAAAACTGAACGTATTTGGATTGCGTACGGTCATTTTTCGACGCTCGCTATCGGTTGGGCCGTGTTGCCGGTGGGTGTCTGCATGCGGGCGGTGAGGTCGGCTATCGTCCGCACGGCGCGTGCGCAGGCGTCGTCGTCGGCGGTGCGTGCAGCAGCTTCGAGCTCGGCTGCCGGCTCGTTGAAGACATCGAAGCCGACCGTCCCCGCGGCGCCCTTGAGCCAGTGGGCGAGCGTGGCCAGCTCGGCCAAGTCATGCGCCTGATGGGCGGCGACAATGGCGGGCAGCTGTGCCTGCATGCGGTGGACGAACTTGTCGATGACCGGGTGCAGACGCGGGTTGCTCTCCAGTCGCGAGTGCACCGGTGCTGTGCGCGGAGTATCGACGGCGCGGCGCGGCGGCCGGGGAGCGCAGGTGGCGGTGCTGCCCGGGGCGGCCAGGCGGGCGGTGATGTCACGCAGCTCGGCGACCCAGTGAACAATCGCCGCCCGATCCTTGGCGTGTGCGGCGGTTTCGAGTTCGGCCGCTGGTTCGGTGAAGGCGTCGAAGCCGACCGTGCCGCCGGCGCCCTTGAGCCAGTGGGCGAGATCGGCGAGCGCCGCGGTGTCGTTGGCCGCCAGCGCGGCATCGATTTCCGCCATGCGCTCATGCAGGCGCCGGATGAACTTGCCGATGACCGCATGCATGCGCGTCTGGGTGGCCAGGCGCGACTGTATCGGCGCAGTGTCCGCCTGCGCGGGCAGGGCGGCGGTGGGCGTCGGCGGGGCGCTGCCCTCGCGGTGGCCGCCGACAAAGCTGGCCACGGTGGCCAGCAGCGCGTCGATGTCGACCGGCTTGGTCAGATAGGCGGTGCAGCCGGCGGCGATGACCTCCTGCTCATAGCCCTGCATGGCATTGGCGGTGAGTGCAACGATCGGTGTCTCGAGGCCGGCCGCGCGCAATGTCCGGGTGGCGGTGTAGCCGTCCATGACCGGCATCTGCATGTCCATCAGGATCAGGTCGTAGCGGCTGGCCTGCGCCAGGTCGACCGCCATGCGGCCGTTCTCGGCTTCGTCGACGGCCAGTCCGAACTCGCCCAGGACGGTGGCGACCAGCTCGCGGTTCTCGGCGCCGTCGTCCACCACCAGGATGCGCGCCGTCGCCGGCAGGATCCAGCGTGCGCAGTCGATCGGGGTGTCCGCGGCCACCCGTGCCCTGAGACTGGCATCGTCGAGCAGGCGCACGCCTTCGAGCGGGCCGGTGGTCAGCACGATGGAGAAGGTGCTGCCTTCGCCGGGGATGCTGGTGGCGCTGACCTCGCCGCCCATGGCACGGGCCAGCCGGCGGCTGATCGCCAGCCCCAGGCCGGTGCCGCCGAAGCGACGGTTGACGCTGCTGTCGGCCTGCACGAAGGGGTCGAAGATCTGTTCCACCTTGTCCGGCGCGATGCCGATGCCGGTGTCGCGCACGTCGATGCGCAAGCGGGCAGGGTCGGACTGCGCGTCGAGCGCCAGGCTGACGGTGACGCCGCCGTGTTCGGTGAATTTGAGCGCGTTGCCGATCAGGTTGGTGAGGATCTGGCGCAGGCGGGCGGGATCGGAGTGGATGGTTTCGGGAATCCGCCCATCGACAAGCAGGTCCAGGCGCAGGCCTTTCTCCTGCGCACGCACGCCGATGGCCTGGACGACCTGATGCGCCAGGGCGTAGGGCTCGCAGGCGATCGACTCGACTTCCAGCCGGCCGGATTCGACCTTGGACAGGTCAAGGATGTCGTTGATCAGCGCCAGCAGGTGGGTGCCGCTGGCATGGATGGTCTGCAGATGACGCGCCGCGTCGGCGCCATCGCGCGAGTAGCCGCGGCGCAGGATTTCGGTGAAACCGAGGATGGCGTTCATCGGCGTGCGGATCTCGTGGCTCATGTTGGCCAGGAAGTCGCTCTTGGCACGGTTGGCCGCGTCCGCCGCGTCCTTGGCCTTCTCCAGTTCGATGCTGTTCTGCTCGATGCTGGTGATGTCGTCGAGGCTGATCAGCACGCCGCCGGGTTGGCGGCCGCCGGTGAGGATGGGCGCGCAATTGACCTGGAAGGTATGCAGGCTGCCATCCGGTGCGTGCAGGTGCACGGCGTTGTTGGCGTGGACCTCGCCATCGCGTAACGCGGCCGTCCAGGGGGCCGCGTCGAGGTCGAAGGCGCCGCCATCGCGGTTCGCCCAGGAGAGTGTCTTTGCGTTCTTGCCGATCAGCGCGCCGGCCGGTGTGCCGATGAACTCGGCAAAGGCGCGGTTAGCCAGCACCACCGTCTGTTTGCGGTCGAGCACGAGCAGGCCTTCGGTGAGCGTGTCGAGGGCGCTGCGCACCCGGTCGGGCACCGCGCCGGACGGGTCGAGATGGCGCAACACTTTGCCGAGGTAGAAGTAGAAAACGAACAGGGCGGAGACGAAGATGAACCCCACCAGCTTGACCCAGGGGTTGGCGATCCAGCCGGCCAGCCCGGTGGGGGTAATCGGGCGGAACCGCAACTCCAGCCAGCCCCAGCGCTCGGTACCCGCCAGAATGGGCACGTGAAGCTGGGTTTCGGTGGACAGGTCTGCCGGTCTCAGCGTCCAGTTCGCGGCATGGGGGCCGGCCTGCATGACGATGGCGCCTTCTTCGGTGCGCAACGCGGCCGACAGCACGTCGGCGTTGCGCTTGACCACCAGGCGCAGGGTGGGGGCGAGCTGTTCGGCCTGGCCGCGTGCGGCCAGTTCGGCGGCCGAGACCGCGATTGCTTCAGCCAGCGCGATGCGCCCGTCGCGTACGGCGGCGCTGCGGTCGGGGATCAGGCCCAGAAAGCCCGCCGCCAGCACGATGCTGATCACCAGGAAGGCCAGGCCGACGGCGATGTGAGCCTTGGCGCCGAGTTTGCGGATCATGACGGCGCGTGCTCCTTGGGGGTGGGCTCGAGCGGACGGGGGGGCTCGGGGTCGGGCGGCGCAGTGTCCACCAGGGCTTCGAGCGAGTCGTCGTCATCGCCACGGTGCTTGCCGCCGCTGCTGTTGAGGATGGGCAGCGGATCGAGCAGGCGCCAGGCTGGCATGGTTGAGAGCAGGCTGGTCAGCAGCACGCCGCCGCGGATCAGCCAGGCCACGTAGCCGATGGTCAGGCCGGCGCCGGTGACCACCGAGACGCCGATGCCCTGCTGCAGGCCGATGGCCTCCTCGTCGGCGCCTTGCCGCAGCTGGGCAAAAGCCTGTTCGAGCCGGGCCTCGCGGAAGGCGCTGCTGACCTGGCCGTCGACCGAGCTCTGGATGGTGATCTCGCTTGGTGTGTACAACAAGGCCAGGACGTCGGTGGTGCTGAGCGAGATGCTGAGCGTCGAGATGTCGCCGGGCCGGTTGTCGGTGGTGGCTGTGTCGGCCGGGTCGCCGTTCGGGACGGTGTTCTGAATCTCCAGCTGCGCATCCTGTACGAGTGGCGGTGCCGCTGGTTGGGAGGGCGGCGCAGGTGTAGCGCTGCCTGCTGGGGTGTCGGGCGTCGGGGGTTCGGCCGTCGGGGGTGGCGCCGCCACGGCGTCGGGCGTCGGGTCGGCGGCTGGCGGCGTGGTTGTCGGTGTGTCGCTGGCGTTTGACGCTGCAGGCGCGGTAACGCTGAACTGCCCAGTGGTGGTGGCGACGCCGTCGCTGATTTCGAGAATGATCTGTGCCACACCGCTGCCACCTGCGTGGCCCGGGGTGACGCTGATGCTGCGCGTGGCGCCGCTACCGGAGAGGACGATGGCCGAGTCGGGCAGCACCGCGGGGTTGGATGAGCGGGCGGTGACGATCAGCGTGCTGGCGGCCGACTCGGCATCTCCGACGGTGAAACTCAGCGGGCCAAAGCCGCCGCCGGGGGTGATGGTCTGGGCGGAGAGGGGCGTGACGCTGGGTGCGTCGTTTACCGGCGTGACGAGCAGGCTGGCGGTGTTGGGGGTGCTGTCGGTGCCGTCATCGACCTGAAAGCTGAACGTGACGGCGCCGCTCCAGTCGGTGGCCGGGGTGAAGGTCCAGCTCCCGTCTCCATTGTTGGAAAGCGTGCCGCTACCGCTGGTGACCGCCAGGTCGGTGGCGATGAGCGGATCGCTCTCGAGATCGCTGGCGCCGGCGAGCAGGTCGGCCTGGGTGATCCGGCGCGGGGTGTCTTCGGCGCTGCTGGCCAGCGCGACCGGCACGACGATGGGCGCATCGTTGACCGGACGGACGATGAGGGTGAGCGTGTCGTCCGCCGTGCTGAAGGCGGTGCCGCTGCCCGGGTCGCCGAGCCCGCCGTGGGCGCCGCTGCTGCCGTCCCAGGCATGGAAATGCAGGGCGGCGGGGGTGGAGCCGTTGTAGCCGGGGGTCGGCGCAAAGCCGATCCGGGTGTTGCCGTCGGCCAGCAGCAGGCGGGCCGAGGTGCTCGAAATGGGCCCGAGCGGAATCCATGTTGTGCCGTCGTTTAGGGTGTAAAACCACTGGCCGTTGCTGGTGTCGGCGTAGTTGATTGCGATGCCGATGGGGTTTGAGTCCGGATCGGTGACGTTGCCCGGGCCGGTGCCGTTGAGCCCGACCATGGCCTCGATCGGCACGCCGACCGCGCCGACCGGCAGGCCGCTGTCTTCGTCGAGCGAGAGCGTGGCGTTGCCGGTGGCGGTCAGCACCGGGCGATCGTTGACCGGCGTGAAAGACACGCTGCCGGCAAAGGGGCCGAGCGTGGCTGCGCCGTCGCTGAGCGTCAGGGTGTAGGCGGGGGCCGCTTCGCCGCCATCGTGCTCGAACTGCACGAGGTTGGCGTCGATGTCGGCCTGGGTGAAGCTGGTGATGGCGACGCCGGGCGTGCCCACCCAGGCAAAGCGTCCGCCGGAGACGGTTTTGACGGTGTAGGTGAGCCCGGATGCCGGGCTCTCCACATCGCTGCTGGCCAGGTTGGCGGTGCCGAGCACCACGGTGGCCCCCTCGCTGATGGCCAGGGTGTTGGTGCTGACGGTCGGCACATCATTGACCGCTTGCAGATCCAGCGTGGCGCTGTGGCTGTTGGCGCTGAAGGCCGTGCCGGTGGTGGTGTCGACGCCCGTCTGGCCGTCGCTGCCGGCGGTCTGGTCCCAGGCCTTGAAGCTGAGGGCGGACGGCGTGGTGCCGAAGGCGTTGGCCACGGTGCTTTGGAAGTACAGCCGGCTCAGGCCGTCGTTGGCCATCAACAGGGCGTTGGTGTCGCTCAACCCGGCGGGCAGCTGGGCCCAGTTGTTGCCGCCGTCGAGGCTATACCACCAGTTGCCGCCCGAGGTGTCGGCCCCGGTCAGGGCGACACCCGAGAGGGCGCCAGCGTCGGGGTCGGTGGTGTTCTGGGCGCCGCTGCCCGAGCCGACGAACGAGACCAGCGAAGCGGTGGTAAAGCCGACCGCGCCGGCCGGTGGCGGGGCATCTTCGGTGGCGACGACGGTGATCGGGATGTTGGTATCGAGCACCGGTGCGTCGTTGATGTCGATGATGATCAGGTCGACGCCGTCGGTGGCGGTGCTGAAGGCGCTGCTGCCACCGCCGGGCAGCGGGTTGGCGCTGCCGCCGTTGCTGCCGCTGCTGCCGTCCCAGGCATGGAAGACGAGGCTGTTGGCGAAGGTGCCGGTGGCCGCGTCAGTATGCTGGAAGTACAGGCGGGTGCGCGCATCGGCGGCCAGCAGGCGGGCTTCGCCGGCGGGCAGGCTGGCGAGATCGAGCGATAGCCAGTTGCTGCCATCGTCGATGCTGTAGTACCAGATACCGTGGGTCGTGTCCGCCGCGGTGATGGCGATGCCGGCGACTGCGCTGACATCGCCATCGCTGACGTTCTGCGGGCCGCTGCCGCTGCCGGCGAGCGTGACGAGGGCGGTGATGCGCACCCCGACGACGCCGGTCGGGGCTCCGTTGTTCTGCAAGATGCTGAAGCTCAGCGGTACGTCGGCCAGCACCGGTGCGTCATTGACATTGCTGAAGGCGACGTTGGCTGCCGACGGTGCCGAGCTGAGGTCTTCGGTGTCGGTGAGGGTGAGCGTGTAGGTGGGCGCGGTTTCGCCGCCGTCGTGGACAAACTGGATGGCGCCGTCGATCACTTCTTGCTGGGAGAAGCTCAAGGTCGCATTGGTTGGGCTGGCAACGCGGGCGAAGAAGCCGCCGGTCACCGAGGTGACGCTGTACAGCAGCGTTCCCGGCGCGTCTTCGACGTCGGTGCCGGCGAGCATCGCCGGGCTCAGCACCACCGTCTGTCCTTCGCCGATGACCAGCAGGTTGGTGCTGATGACGGGCGGATCATTGACGGCGTTGACGTTCAGCCGCGCGCTGTCGGTGGCAACGCTGAACGCAGTGCTGCCGCCGTTGCCGGTGGTGTCGGCAAGGCCGCCGTTGGTGCCGCTGCTGCGGTCCCAGGCGCGGAAGCGGATCTCGGGATAGTCGCCGCCGGCGGAGTTGAAGTTGGCCACCGGCGCAAAGGCCAGCCGGGTCTGGCCGTCGGCAGCCAGCAGCAGGGCGTTGGCGCTGCCCAGCGTCGTGGTGTCGAGCAGCGTCCAGCTGGCGCCGTTGTCGAGGCTGTAGTACCAGCTGCCGTGGCTGCTATCCGCTGCTAGCAGGGCGATGCCGGTGGTGGCGCCGGCGTCGGTGTCGGTCACGTTCTGCAGCCCGCCACCACTGCCAGCCAGGCTGACCAGGTCGTCGATCAAGGTGCCGACGGTGCCGCTGGGGATGCCGCTGTCTTCGGCGATGGCGTCGAGTGCCGGCGTGGCGCTGTCGTCGAGCACCGGCGCGGTGTTGAGCCTGGCGCCTTCGGGCCAGCTGAAGCGGCGGGCGTTGATGTCGTCGTCGTCGCCGACGGCGCGCTCACCGACCCAGGTGACGACGAGCTCGCCAGTGTTATTCATGGCAATGGCCGGGTGGTCCTGGCTGCCGCTGGTGTACTGGTTGACGGCCACCTCACCCGAGGCGGCGACGCCGCTGTGGGTGTAGGCGCGCAGAAATACGCCTTCGTCGTTGCCGTCCTGCTTGTCTGAGACCCAGGTGATGACGAAGTCCCCGCTGGTGAGCATGGCGATATCGGGTTCGTCCTGACGGTTGTTCGTCGTCAGGTTTACCAGTTCGTCGTTGCCCAGCGCCGTACCCGCGGCTTTGAAGCGGCGCATCAGGATGCCGTAGTTGTTGCCGTCGGCGCTCGATTCGGCCCAGGCAATGGTGTAGCTGCCGTTGGCGGCCATGCCCACCGTGGGGCTGATGGCGTTGCCGGTGAGCCGCGTCTGCACCAGGAACTCGCTGCCGCCCACGCCGGTGGCCGAGAACTGGCGCGCGAAGATGCGCTTGCCGCTGCTCTCGTCCTGCCAGGCAATGATGAAGCGGCCGTCGGTACCCGTCGCGACATCGGGCAGGGATGGGTGTTGCTGGTGGTCTGGTTGACCGGATCGCGCCGCCGACCATGCCGCCGGATTTTTCGAAGCGCTGGGCGAACACCCCGCTCGGGAGAGTCGCCGGGGCCGGCGCCGTCCGCCATTTGCTGGGCGCTCGCCGTTGACGTTCGTGTCAACGCGCTGGCGTTGTTCTGGTCGCCCGCGGTGTAACGGCGCTGGCATTGACCCGCGAGCTGCCGGTGAGTGCCGAGCCGTTGAGATCGAACAGGCGGACATAAATGTCTTGCGCGCCGAGCGTCTCGCTGGTGAAGGCCACCACGAAGCGGCTGCCGTCGGTGAAAGAGCGGCGGGGGCGCTGGCAGTTGAGCGATCCTTAGTCGACGCGATATTCCGAAGCACGGACGGAACCGTCGGCGTTGTAGATCTTTGCCTTGATGGAGCCGGTGTTTTCGTCGGTCCACACGGCGACCCAGCCGCCGTCGTTGAACATGGCCACCGATACTTCCCGCTGGTCGCCGTAGTCGTTGGTGTTGACCTTGATATCGCCGCCGGTCGCGGTGAGTGCCAGGGTGCCTTGCCAGCTGGAGGCCTTGAGCGTGGCCGTGTCGAGGATGCCCACCTGGCGTTCGAGCAGCCAGTCGCCACCGGCACCGGTGGCGTCGTCGCTGGCAGCGACGTCGGCCCCGGTGAGCGCCGCCAGCTCGGCCAGAAACGCCTGCCCGACAGGGCTGCCGGCAACATCGCAGCCGTAGAGCAGGAGGTCCGCGTCGTCGCTCAGGGCGTTGCCCCACGCGGCGATGGCGCTGGCGTGTGTGCTCAGCGTGGTGCGGTCGACGGTGGTGTTGCCCAGCGCGAGCTGGCCGTCGGCGCCGTGGGTGATGAGGTGAATGGCGTCGATGTGCTTGCGCCCGGCGAGGGCGTCGCTGATCTGGGCGATGCCGTCGCGCTGCGCGTCGAGCCAGATGACGTCGAGCGACGGGTTGGCCTGCCGCAGCGCGTCATGCAGCGCCTCGGCGTCGGGCAGCGACTGGTCAATGAACAGCACTTCGCTGCGCGCCGCGTGGGTGGCGCCCGTCGCGGCCTCGGCGGTGGGTTCGGCCTCGAGCAGGCGGACTTCGGCCTCGGGCGACAGTGCACTGGCGTCGAGCCCGGCCGGGAGCAGGTCGGCCGAGTACAGCAGGCGTGGCTCCATGGCTTCGGCGATGGGGCGTTGCTGCGCCGGCATGGGCGGTGGCGTGGTGCGTGACAGCAGGCGGGCGAACAGGCGGTGCATGGTGGCGTGCCTTACATCCGCTGCCGCGGCGTGGCCGCGGTGCCGCGCTGGAAGTTCGGCACCGCGGTGTCGAGCTTCAGTGCGGGCGTAGCAGGCGCCGATGGCGTGAGGCTGGCCGGGCGAACGGCGCCCTCGGTGCTGTCATGCCGGTCGACGAAGCGGGCCTGGCAGCGCACGCCGGCGGGGATGGTGTGGTCGGCGTTGGGCAGGGTGAGGCGCGCGCGGAAGGTGTTGCTGGCCGCATCCATGACCTTGTCGACTCGAGTCACTTGGGCGTTGAGCACGCCGAGGCCGGGAAGATCGGGCTCGATGTCGGCGATCATGCCGGGCGAGACGGTGCCGTACAGCGTGTTGGGCAGCACGATCTCGACGCGCAGCGGGTGCAGCTTGGCGACGCGCAGCACCGGTTTGTCCTCGACCCGTTCGCCTGCCGACAGGTAGCGGTCGGTGACGATGCCGTCGAAGGGGCTGTGCAGCACGCGCTCGCCGAGGCGGGCCTGGGCAAGATCGAGCTCACGTTG
>JAWKYX010000022.1:0-55864 GCA_041396265.1 Rhodocyclaceae bacterium | reverse complement strand
CGAAGCGCTGGTCGGCGAGCACGGCGCCGGCCTCGTCGCGGTCGAGCCCGACGCTGGCGGCCACGTCGGCCAGCACGGCGGGGTCCGACAGATCGCGCCGGTCGGAAAAGTGCGCGGCAAACAACGCCTCTTCCAGCGCGTGCTGGTCGCCGTGCTGGTCGGCCCAGTGCAGCAGCTGATGGGCGTTGAAGGTGTTGTGCATGCGCATGTCGTCGGCAAAGCGGAAGGCAAAGCCGAGCTCGGCGCCGATCTCGGTGATCCTGGCCCGGCTTTCTTCAGACTGGGCCGGCGTGGTGCCGTATTTTTCGATGAGATGCTCGCGCAGGTTCTGGCCCTCGGGGGGCATGCCGGGGTTCAGTTCGAAGGGGTGCCAGCGGATCTCGTGCGCCGTGCCGCTCGCGGCCAGGGCGCCGGCCAGCTGGCGGAAACCGATGACGCACCAGGGGCAGACGACATCCGAGACGATGTCGATACGCAAGGCGGGCGTGGCTTGGGGCATGGTGCCTCCTGTGGGGCGGGGTGCGCCGATCAAACATGCGGGGCGCTGTGTTTAAATCGATCGGTTTAAAACTAGCCCTTTTAAACCGATCGGTCAACCCGGCGTGGATGGTCGTGCGCACGGGTGCGCTCAGCGCAACAGCTGCTGGGCCTGCGCGGCGATGGTCTTGAGCGAGGCCGCGTCACTCATGCCGCGACCGAGCACACGGATGGCGACCACCATGGCCATCAGCGCCTTGGCCGTGGCGTCCGGATCCAGCGTGCCGGGGAACTGTCGGCGAGCCTGCCCGACCTCGATGCTGCGCCGAAAGAAGGCCTGGAGTTCGCGCAGTCCGTTGCGCACGATGTCGCTGACCTCCGGCCCGTGGGCGGCCAGCTCGGAGGCCGTATTGACCAGGAAACAGCCTTTTCTTTCAGGGTCTTCGACCGTACTGGCGACGAGTCTGTCGAACAGCGCGGCGATGGCCTGCCGGGGGTCATCCATGGCCTCGAGGTCGGCCAGCATCGCACGGCGGTTGTCCTTGTCGTACTTCTTGAGCGCCTTGATGAACAGTTGCGCCTTGCCGCCGAAGGCGTTGTAGAGGCTGCCGCGGCAAATGCCGGTGCCGGCAATGAGGTCGGTCAGGGAGGCGGGTTCAAAGCCTTTCTCCCAGAAAATCTGCATTGCCTTGTCGATGGCTTCGTCTTCGTCAAAGGATTTTTCCCAGGGCATGGCGGTACCGGCGTTCCTGTCATCAATGCTTCATGTTAGATGGTGTGGATCGATTGGTCTAGATTGGTGCCGCCACCGGACACGAGCTGCAACCATCCGCGGCTGTGGGTTGTGCCGGGCGCTGGTAAGCTGGCGGTTGGGCGAGGAGGCTGCGAATGAGCGAGTCTGCGACACAGAAGGACGGTTGGAAAATCACGGCCAGGCGCTGGGGCGTCCGCATCGTCATTGGCCTGGCGGTGTATGCCGCGTTGGGCTTCTTTGCGCTGCCGGCGTTGGTCAAATGGCAGTTGCCGGTGCAGGCTGGCGATGCGCTGGGGCGGCAGGTGACGCTCGATGAGGTGCGTTTCAACCCGTTCTCGCTGAGCCTGTCGCTGACCGGGCTGCGTGTGGCCGAGGCCGACGGCCAGCCGGGCGCGGCGCAGATCGGGCATCTCGACACCGACCTGCAATGGCGCTCACTGTACTACTGGGGGCTGGTGTTTTCGCGCCTCAACATCGATGCGCCGACGCTGCGCCTGACACGCCTGGCCGATGGCCGTCACAACTGGTCGGATGTGGTCGAGCGGCTGACCCGCCCCGAGCCCCGGCGCCCGCGGCCGGAGGTCGAGCCCGGCCCGCCGCGCTTCTCGATCAACAACATCCAGATCACCGGCGGCAGCATCGACATCGACGACCAGCCGGCCGGGGTGACGCACACGGTGCGCGATCTGGCGCTCGGCGTGCCCTTTGTCTCCGGCTTCCCCGCCGAGGTCGAGCGCCATGTGCAGCCGGCGCTGTCGGCCCGCGTCAACGACACGCCCTTGCAGGTCGACGGCTATACCCGGCCGTTTGGGGAAGATCTCCAGACCGTGATCGATGTCCGGCTCGACGGGCTCGACCTCACCACTTACCTGGCCTATCTGCCGTTCGAGCCGGCATTCGAGGTGCCCAGCGGCACGCTGTCGGTGGCGCTCGAACTGGCGTTCTCCGAGCCCCAGGGCTTGGCGCCGCGGCTGATGCTGGCGGGCAACATCGCACTGGCCGATCTGGCCGTGCGCCACCGCGACGGCCGGCCGGCCATCCGCTTGCCGAAAGTCTCCACGGTGATCAGCGAGTACGACGTGTTTGGCCAGTCGCTGCGCTTCGAACGGATCGAGATCGACCAACCGACGCTCGATCTGAACCGGTTGGCCGACGGCTCGCTCGACGTCATGCAACTGATGCCAAGCCTGCCGGCTGACACGCCGGCCGATGCCGAAGCGCCCGCCGAGGCGCCGGCGGGGGCGTTTCTGGTGACGGTCGATCAACTCGACCTCAGCGGCGGGCAAGTGCGCTTCAGCGATGCGGCCGCGCCCGCTGGCGCATTCAAAACCGAGCTGACCGACATTCAGGTGTCGCTGACCGGCATGGTGACCAACGGCAGCCGGCCCGCGCAGCTGAGCCTCGGCGCGCGCAGCGCGGCCGGCGAGCAGCTCGCCCTGCAGGGCGAGCTGGCCCTCGCGCCGCTGCGGACCGCCGGCACCCTGTCACTGACGGATATTCCGCTGACGCACTACCAGGCCTACTACGCGCAGCAGCTGGTCGCTGCCCGGCTGACCGGCGGCACGCTCGCCGCCACGCTGCCCTATGTGCTCGACGACGCTGGTTTCCGCCTCGACCAGGCCCGCATCGATCTGGCCAAGGCGGCCCTGCAACTGGACAAGCAGCGCACGCCGGCGGCCCGCATCGATGCGCTCAGCGTCGAGGGCGTCGATGTGGATGTTGCCGCGCGCAGCGTGTCGCTGGCACGTGTGACCAGCGGTGGCGGGGCGCTGGCCATGGTTCGCGGCCGTGACGGCCGCATCGACCTGGCGCAGATCGTCGCGCCGGCCGGCGAGGCAGCCGCGCCTGACTCCCCGGCCTGGGACGTCCGCATCGGGCAGACCGCGCTGCGGGGCTGGACGCTGCGTTTCGAAGACCGTGCGGTGAGCAGTCCCGTGGTGATCCAGGCCGAGCGCACGGCGGTGTCGCTGGGCCCACTGGCCACGGCGCAGCCGCAGCCGGTGACGCTGAGCGTCGAGTCGATCATCAACCAGGGCGGCTATCTGGCGGCCAAGGGCACGGTCGACCCGGCTTCGCTGGCGGCCGATCTGCGGGTGGACATCAAGCGCCTCGGCCTGCGGCAGTTGCAGGCTTACGCCACCGAAGGCATCGAGGCCAGCCTGCGCTCGGCCGATCTGTCGCTGGCCGGGCAGCTCAGCGTGGGTGCCGCAGGTGGGGGCGATGCGCCGCCGGTGCGCTTTCGCGGCGCGGCCGCCATCGACGACCTGATCGCCGTCGATACCCGCAACAATGTTGATGTGCTGACCTGGAAACGGCTGGCGGTGAGCGGGCTGGACGTGCGTACCGCGCCGCTGTCGCTGGCCGCCGACGAGATCGCGCTCAACGATTTCTTCTCGCGCCTGGTGCTCAGCGCCGAAGGCCGGCTCAACTTCCGCGAGATGACCGCCGCCGAGAAAGACGCGGTCGCCGCCCAGACCGAGGCGCCCGAGGCAGCGCAGCGCAGCGCCTCGGTGATGCCCGGGGAATTCGATGGCGGCAGCAGCGGGCCGGCGGCAGCGCCGGCGGCCACCGCCACGGTGAGCCCGCCATCGCCCGCGCTGCCGCCGATCCGCATCGGCCGCATCGTGGTGGACAAGGGCAATGTCGCCTTCTCCGACCGCTTCGTGCAGCCCAACTACGACGCCAACCTCACCGAAGTGGCCGGCACGCTCGAGGGCCTGTCGTCCGACCCGGAGAGCCTGGCCACGCTGTCGCTCACCGCGGCCATCGACCACGCTGCGCCAGTGACCATCACCGGCCAGCTCAACCCGCTGCGCGACGACCGCTACCTCGACATCGCCGCCAGCATGCGCGGCTTCGACCTGCCGACCGTGTCGCCGTATTCCGGCAAGTATGTCGGCTACGGCATCGCCAAGGGCAAGCTGTCGGCCGACCTGAGCTACAAGATCACCGACCGCACGCTCAGCGCCGAGAACAACATCCTGCTCGACCAGCTCACCTTTGGCGAGGCGGTCGACAGCCCCGACGCGGTCAACCTGCCGGTGCAGCTGGCGGTCGCCCTGCTCAAGAACAGCAAGGGCGAGATCAACCTGTCGGTGCCGGTCGGCGGCTCGCTGGACGACCCCAAGTTCAGTGTGGCCGGTCTGGTGTGGCGGGCCTTTTTCAACCTCATCGCCAAGGCGGTGACCTCGCCCTTTGCGCTGCTCGGTTCGGTGTTCGGTGGCGGCGAAGAACTGTCGTATGCCGAGTTTGCGCCCGGCACCCACCGGCTGACCCCCGAGACGGTCAAGAAGCTCGAAACCCTGGCCAAGGCGCTCGCCGACCGGCCGGCACTGAAGATCGACATCACCGGCCGGGTCGAGCCGGTGGCCGACGAGGCCGGCCTGCGCGAGCAGTGGCTGCTCGAACGCATGCGCGCGCGCCAGCGCGAAGCGCTGCTCGACGCCGGCCAGACACCGCCGCCGCTCGACGACATCGAGATCCCGGCCGACCGCCGCGACGCCCTGCTGGCCGAGGCCTACGACGAGGCGGACTTCGACGGCAAACCGCGCAACTTCATCGGCCTGAGCAAATCGATTCCCGCCGACCAGATGCGCGCGTTGATGCTCAAGAATGCACCGGTGAGCGAGACCGAGCTGGCGGCGCTGGGCAAGGCCCGCGCGCAGGCGGTGCGCGACTGGCTGGTCGGTGTGGGCAAGGTGAACGCCGAGCGCATCTTCATGGTCGGCCCGTCGGCAGCCGGCAAGCCGGAGGCAGCGGACAAGAAGGACGTGGTGGGCAGCCGGGTCGATTTTTCCCTGAAATAGCGAGGTTGGCCGGAACCCCGGCCGACACCACGGCGCGGGTCGCCCCGCCAAGCCACGCCGTCCGAGAGCACCGATGGCGGGATGCATCCCGCCCTACGGCTCTGGAATCAGGGGCTGGGGGCGCTGCGGGTTTCGGCAAAGCGCCGCGCCAGCTCAAGGCGCAGCGCCTTGCGCGCCTCGGCCGCCTCGAAGCGCCGCTTTTCCTTGGGGCTGAAGGGGCGCAGCGGCGGCACCGGCACCGGTTTGCCGTCGTCGTCGACCGCCACCATGGTGAAAAAGCAGCTGTTGGCGTGGCGGACTTCCTGCGTGCGGATGTTTTCGGCCACCACCTTGATGCCGATCTCCATCGACGACGTGCCGGTGGAGTTCACGCTGGCCAGGAAGGTGACCAGTTCGCCGACCCTGATCGGCTCGCGGAACATCACCTGATCGACCGACAGCGTCACCACATAGCGCGCCGCATAGCGGCTGGCGCAGGCATAGGCGACCTGGTCGAGCAGGCGCAGCACGGCGCCGCCATGCACCTTGCCGGAGAAGTTGGCCATCTCCGGCGTCATCAGCACCGTCATGGTCAGTTGGTGGGCGGGGAGGTCCATGATGTCAGGGTCTCGACGATTTTCGATGGCGGGCACGGGCGCGGCGCGAGCGCTTGGGGCGAACGTGCTTGCGCGGCTCGGGCGAGGGGTTGGCGGCGCGCGTCGGCACGCCGGGCAGCGGTGGCGTGTGGCTTTCATCGGGTACGGTCTCCGCCCGGACCGCGTGGCGCCGGCTGCGCACGATCTTGACCAGGCCGATGGTGGTCAGGCTGATCCACAGCACCTGGGTGATGAACGAGGCCAGGTTGAAATAGAAGAACAGGGAGAAGAGCAGGCAGCCCGGCCCCAGGATGTTGAGGCCGATGTAACGCACGTCGGTCTGCTGGAAGCGACCGAGTTGCAGGCCGGCGTAGGCGATCTGGTAGCAGATCACGCCGATGAGTCCGACCACGTCGGGCAGGTTCATGAAAGCTCCGCAAAACGGGCGACCTCCGAAGAGGTCGCCCGCGCAAAAGGGTTGGGGTTGCCGGTCGCCCGGCCGGGCTAACGCAAAAGGCTGTCTTCAAAGGGGTAGCGGGTCAGCACCTCATGCCCGGTGGGCGTGATCAGCACCTGTTCCTCGAGCTTGACGCCGGGGCCGCCGTCGATGCGTCCCAGATAGCTCTCGACGCACATCACCATGCCGGGCTCGAGCACGCCGTCGTAGCCGAAACGCTGCCAGGCCTCGGGGAAGTAGATGATCGGCGCCTCGTCGCACAGGCCCACGCCGTGATAGAGGCAGGTGTAGTGGCGGAACGTGTCGGCCGGGTAGCGCAGCGCCCGGTGGGTGAGTTCGTGGTAGCTCACGCCGGGGCGCAGCAGGGCGATGTTGTGCTGCACCTGCTCCCAGGCGCGGCGGTAGATGTCGCGCTGCGCCGCGCTCGGGGTGCGGTCGCCGCACAGCCAGGTGCGCGAGGTGTCGACGCAGATGCCGTAGCTGCCGACCAGGTCGGTATCGAAGGCCACCAGATCGCCGTTCTCGATCGTCCGGCTGCTGCATTCCTGGTACCACGGATTGCAGCGCGGGCCGGAGGCGAGCAGGCGGGTCTCGATCCACTCGCCGCCGCGGGCAATGTTCTCGGCGTGCAGATGGCTCCACAGCCGCTGCTCCGAGATGCCCGGCTCGAGATGCTGGCGCATCACCACCATGCCTTGCTCGCAGGCATGGATGGCGCAGCGCATGGCGCGGATCTCGTCCTCGCCCTTGATCTCGCGGGCGCGCTCCATCACCGCTTCACCGTTGTGCACCTGGATACCAAGCCCGTCGAGCGCGGCGACGCCCTCCGCGTTGCAGCGGTCGATGGCCAGCCGGGTGTTGCCGCCGCCATGCTGGCGCACCAGCGCGGCGATCTCGCCGGCCCAGCGCTGTGCCTGCTCGGGCACGCGATCGCCGGCACAGAAGTAGAACCACGGCACGCAGGGACGGATCTCGTCGATCACCTCGGTGTGGCCGCTGAGGAAGTCGCAGTGGTCGAATTCCCACAGCACCACCGGGCCGTCGGCCGGCACGAACACGTAGCGGCTGGCGTTGTGCAGCAGCCACACCTGCATGTTGGTGCTGTCGGTGGCGTAGCGCACATTCACCGGGTCGTAGAGCACGATGCCGGCATAGTCGGCCTGGCGCAGCTGCTGGCGCACCCGCGCCAGCCGGTGGCGGCGCATGGCGGTCAGGTCGGGCAGGACCAGCCCGGCGCGCGCCCACTCGGCGAGCGCTTCGGCGCCGGGGCCCTGGGTGTGCATGTTGAGCGCGCCGGCCGCATCGGCGACCGGGTCGGCGGGCGGGGGGGCGATGCGGCGCCGATGCGCACCGCCGGCCGGCCGGCTCGTGACCTGGAGGCTCATGAGCGGGCGTCCTCGATCAGGGCTTTGACGAAGCCGATCATCAGCACCAGCATCAGAGCCATGAAGGGCAGTCCCATGGCGACGGCGCCGGCCTGCACGCCCTTGAGCGCGCTGTCGCCGCCGATGACGAACAACACCATGGTCACCAGCGCGATCAGACCCACCCACAGCACCCGCTGCGGCACCGGCGTGTCGGGGATGCCGCCGGCAGCGAGGTTGTCGACCACCAGTGCGCCGGAGTCGACCGAGGTCACCATGAAGATCACCAGCAGGAAGACCACCAGCAGCGAGGTGATGGCCGACATCGGCAGCACTTCGAGGAACTGGAAGATGGCCATGTTCACATCCTTGAGGCCGTCGGCCAGCGCACCGGAACCGGCCGCCACTTGGGCGATGGCGCCGCCGCCGAAGGCGGTGAACCAGACGACGGCAACGAGGGTTGGCACCAGCATCACCACCGTCACCATCTGGCGGATGGTGCGGCCCTTTGACACCTTGGCCACGAACACGCCGACCAGCGGGCCCCAGGTGCACCACCAGGCCCAGTAAAACACCGTCCAGCCCTGGAACCAGTCCCGGTCGGGGCGATCGATCCAGTTGGCCAGCGGCAGGAACATGCTCACATAGTCGGCCGAGGTGCTGATCATGCCCGACAGGAACACCGCCACGCCGACGCCGAGGATGGCGAAGATCAGCAGCAGCAGGGCCAAGCCCATGTTGATGTTCGACAGCAGCTTGACGCCGGCGTCCATGCCGCGCCACACCGAGATGGCGGCGATGCCGCACACCGACAGGATGAACACGGCCTGCATCAGGAAGCTGTTCGGCGTGCCGAGCACATGGTGGATGCCGGCGGTGGCCTGCATGGCACCGAGACCCAGGGAGGTGGCCAGCCCGAAGGTGGTCAGCACCACGGTGAACACATCGACGCAATGGCCGACCGGCCCCTTGTAGGCGTCACCGATGAGCGGCTTGAGCGCCGAGCTGAGCGAGAAGGGCAGGCCCTTGTTGTAGGAAAAGTAGCCGACGATGAGTGCCGTGGTGAGGTAGATCGCCCACGGATGCAGGCCCCAGTGGAACAGCGTCGAGCCCATCGCGGCATGCACCGCCTCGGGGGTGTTGGCGGCGACGTTGAACGGCGTTTTCCACCACGCGGTGTAGGCCGCCACCGGCTCGGCGACCCCCCAGTAGAGCAGGCCCACGCCCATGCCCGCGGCGAACAGCATCGAAAACCACGACAGCAGGCCGAACTCGGGCCGTGCATCGGCGCCGCCCATGCGGATCTTGCCCAGGGGTGAGACGGCGAGCCCGATACAGAGCAACACGAACAGGTTGCCCATGATCATGATGAACCAGTCAAAATGCTTGAGGATCCAGCCCTTGGTGGCTTCCAGGCTGGCGCCGAAGGCGGCCGGGTCGTTCAGTGCGGTGGCGACCGTGGCGACGATCAGTATCACCGAAATCGGGAAAATGACCTTGTGGAAGTCCAGGCCGAAGAGCCGGGCGTTGGTGTCGCCAGGCAGCGGCAGGCTGCTGCTGATGTCTCTCATGGGTGTCTCCTGTTTCTCGTTATGCATGTCTGTCCTGCAGGTCCATCGTCCGACGCGGATGCCTGGCCGGCAGGACTTGATCCAGATCAATCGGACGCTTCGATTGTTAAGAAATCACCGGGTCGTAACAAACGATTTTTTCGGACGAGATTGATGATTTTTTGTAATGTCCATCAGGCACTTGCCGACGATGGACGTGCGCATCCGGACGCCTTTCACGGCGTTGCATCAGGGGGCAGATGCGTGCTTCGACCTACTCGAGCGACAGCAGCCACTGCCGGAAGCTGGCGACGCTCCGGCGCCGTTCATGGGGCCCGGTGGGCTCGAGCACGAAGAACTGCCCCTCGGTCTGCAGCGCATCGGGAATCGGCCGCACCAGCGTGCCGGCCTTGAGGTAGGGTTCGACCAGGTTGCTCCAGCCTAGGGCCACGCCCTGGCCGCTCAGCGCCGCCTGGATCACCATCGCATAGTTGTTGAGGTTGATCTTGTTACGCGGGGCGACCGGCGGCAGGCCGAGCCGGCGGAACCATTCGGTCCAGCTGATCCAGTCGCGTTCAGACTCGTCCAGCCACAGCCAGGTGCACTGGGCCAGATCCTCAGGTGCCGACAGCTGGGGGTGGCGGCTGCGGTAGTCCGGGCTGCAGATCGGAAAGACCGCTTCGCTGCAGATCGGCGTGCTCTTGATGTCGGGTGGCGGGGTCTTGCAGTAGTACACCGCCAGGTCGCATTCGAGCTTGCGGTAATCCTTGACATGATCGTAGGCGACGATGCGCAGGTCGATCCCCTCGTGGCGCTGGTTGAACTCGGGAATCCGCGGCAGCAGCCACAGCGAGGCCAGCGCCGTGCTGGTGGCCACGGTAACCTGCTGGTCGCCGTGCCAGCGCTTGACCTGGTGGGTCGCTTCGGCCAGCGCCAGCAAGGCCTCGCGCGAGGCCTGGAAGTACTGCTCGCCGGTGGGCGTGAGGCAGACCGAGCGTGTCGTACGATCGAGCAGGTGGGCGCCGAGCATGTCCTCGAGCAGCGCAATTTGCCGGCTGATCGCCCCTTGGGTGACGTTGAGCTCCGAGGCGGCGCGGGTGAAGCTGGCTAGGCGGGCGGTGGCTTCGAAGGCAATCAACGCCTTGAACGGAGGAAGCGGCTGAATCTTCATAGGGCGGGGGTTCCTGTCGCCATGAGCGGGTCCGGCGGCCCCAGCGCAGCCGAACTGTGCCAGCGTGCGCTGGCTCGCGCTGCAGCATCAAGCGGAAAATACCTGCCGTGTGGACGGATCTGTCAGCGTACGGTAATGGGAGTCAGCGCTTTTGCTGGCAGTCGCCGGGGTTGTCCGGGCAGGCCTCGTCGCATTGTGTCTTCCAGTTTCCGGGATAGACCACGTAGCCGAACAACGCGAAGCCCGAGTACACCAGCGAGGTGCACTTCGGAATCCACAGGACCTGCCCGGGGCCGACTTCATGGACGAGGCCATCGGCCTCGACCCTCAGGCAACCCTCGATCGGGAAGATCACCTCCTCGTACAGCGTGGTCCATGTCACGCGTGCACCCTCCCAGCGCGCGAAGCCGACGCCCAGGTTCGGCGACACCTCGTCGCTCAGGGCGCGCGCCACATAGGCGGCGCCCGGCGGGCCGCCGCGCACCACGAAGCCCAGGTCGGCATGGTCGACGCGTTGCACGCTCACCCGTGTTTCAGTTCGCGCGTTCATAGTTCGCTCCGGCTGTTCCAGGCCGCCAGCTTGATGCGCGAGCGCACCCCCAGGCCGAGGAAGGGTTCGGGCGGATTGCGCGAAGGCATGCCGGTGACGGCCTGGATGTCGCGCAGTTGCGCCGAGTCGGCGCCGACCGCGAGGTCGGCCAGCAAGGTGCCCGAGATGGTGCCCCAGGCGGCGCCCACGCCGTTGTCGCAGGCCGAGGCGAAGACGCCGTTTTCGAGCTGGCCGAAGAAGTTGGTGAAGTTGCGCGAGATCGCGTACACCCCGCCCCAGGTGTGGGTGAAGGGCAGCTCGGCCAGCTCGGGATAGCGCGCCAGAAAAGCCTTGCGGTGGTCGGCGCGAATGCGCGCGCGCATGGCGTCGTCGATGCTGCGCCCGTATTTCGGCACGTGCTTGTAGGTGTTGCGAATGATCAGCCGGCGGTCCTGCGTCATGCGCACCGTGGTGCCGGCATGGTCGGCCGGGGTCAGGCCCCAGTCGAAGCGGCCGGTGTAGCGCTGGCATTGTGCGTCGGTGAGCGGTGCGGTCCAGCTGGCGAAGGTCATCACCGGCAACAGCCGGTTCTTCAGGTAGCCGAACTCCTGGGTGAAGATGCTGGTCCCCAGCAACAGGCGTCGGGTGCGGATGCGGCCGGCGCTGCCGTGCAGCACATGGCCGCCGCGGCCGTCGCGTTCGAGGCGGGTGATCGGCGAGTTTTCCAGCAGCTCGACGTTGTCCGGCAGCGAGTCGCCCAGGCCGCGCACCAGCGCCGCTGGTTGCATCAGGTAGCAGCCCGGCGTAAACACCGCGCGGCGGTAGTGCGAGGTGCCGAGCACTTGCTGCAGGGCCGGGCCGTCCACGCTGCGGAAGGGCTCGCCCAGATCCGACAGCAGTTTCTCGAAATGCGCCAGATAGGCCAGCCCGCGTTCGCCCACCGCGCCCTGGTATTTGCCGGCATGCGACCACTGGCAGTCGATGCCGTGGGTGTCGATGAGCGACTGCAACTGGGCGATGGCCGCCCGGTTCAGGCCCAGCAGGCGCTGCTTGTGGGCCGGGTCCGGATGCTCGAGGGCGAACTTGTGCGGCAGGTCGATGACGAAGCCGGAGTTGCGCCCCGAGGCGCCTTCGGCCACGCGCTGGGCGTCCACCAGCAGAATGCGGGCGTCCGGCTCGTGCTCGGCCAGCCGGCGGGCAGCTGCCAGCCCGGCGAAGCCGGCGCCGATGACCACATAGTCGGCCAGCTGCTCGCCGCGCAGGGTGTGCACCGGGCGCGGCGGCGGCAGGGCGGCATACCAGCCGCAGGTCTTGTCGTCGTAAGGGAGGTTCATGTCGGGCCTCGTGCGTTCAGGCGGCTTGCTGGGCGGCGGGGAGGCTGCATTCCTGCACCCAGGCGCGGCGCTGGGTCTGCGCCGCCTGGCCGATCAGGGCGAAACCGCGCAGGCGTCCGGCGGTGTCACGGTAGGCGCAGCACAGGCCGTCGTCGGTCAGCGTGACGTGCCAGTCGCCGGCGATGCCGACCGGGGCGGGCAGCAGACTCAGCGGTGCGGCCGGCGTTTTCACCTGCACCGGCATCGGCGGGTAGTGCACTGCGGTGGGCTGGCCGGTGAGGGTGCGGGCCAGGGCCTCGACACCGTGATTGATCGGCGCCAGATACGGCGCGGGTCGCCCGTCGATCTCGATGCAGTCGCCCAGCGCGTAGATGTCTGGCAGCGAGGTGCGCAACTGCGCGTCGGTGCGGATGCCGCGGCCGACCTCGACGCCGCAGGCGGCGGCCAGGTCGACATTGGGTGCCAGGCCGACGGCAGAGATCACCGCCGCCACCTCGAGCGTCTGGCCATCGGCCAGGCTCAGGCGCCAGGCGCCGGGTTCGCCGTCGATGGCGACCACCGACGTGCGCAGATGCCAGTCGACACCCTGCGTGGCGAGGGCCTGCTGCAGATGGCGGCCGGCCGCTTCGGGCAGCAGGCGCTCCAGCGGCCACTGGCCGATGCCGATCACGCTCACGCCATGGCCGGCGGCGACCAGGTCGTTGGCGAATTCGCAGCCGATCAGGCCGTCGCCGATGATGGCCACCCGCGCCGCGCCGCGCAGCTGGCGCTGCAGGGCGGCATAGTCGTCGAGGTTGTTGATGCTCAGCAGCGCGTCGGTACGCCCGGCGATCTCCAGCCGGATCGGGCTGGCCCCCAGCGCCAGCACCAGCTGGCCATAGGGCAGGGGGCCGTAGCTGGTGAATACGGTGTGGGCGAGCGGATCGATTGAGCGCACCTCGCAATGCGGACAGATGCGCATGCCGAGCCGCTGCTCGGCTTCGAAGGGCGACTCGTCGATCAGCTCGCCCGCGCTGCGATCTTGCGAGCTGGCGACCGACAGTGCTGGCTTGGAATAGCGATGGCCGGATTCGCGGCTCAGCATCACGATCTGGGCCTGCGGGCTCTGCGCACGCACCGCGGCGGCCAGCGCATAGCCGGCGTGGCCGCTGCCGATGATGACGATCGGGCCCTGCGGCAGGGCGGGCTTGGGCGCGGGCACCGCGGCCAGTACCGGCTGGGCTGCGGCGGTGACCGGGGCGGTGATCTCGATCATCTCGAAATCGGCCTTGCCGACGCCACAGTCGGGGCATTTCCAGTCCTCGGGCACGTCTTCCCAGCGGGTGCCGGCGACGATGCCGTCCTTGGGCCAGCCCTGGGCCTCGTCATAGATCAGGCCGCAAATGATGCAGAGCCACTTCTTCATCGTTGTCTCCTCAGTCCTGGCCGACGCGGATGGCCACGTTCTTGGTGCGCACGTAGCTGTACAGGGCTTCCTGGCCCTTCTCGCGCCCGAAACCGGACAAACCCACCCCGCCGAACGGCGTCTCGATGCCGCCGGCGTACCACTCGTTGACGAACACCTGACCGGCACGCAGGCGCCGGGTCAGGCGCAGGGCGCGGTTGATGTCCTGGGTGAACACCCCGGCCACCAGCCCGAAGGCGGTGCCGTTGGCGATCGCCACGGCGTCCTCTTCGGTGTCGAAGGGGATGATCGCCAATACCGGGCCGAACACCTCTTCCTGGGCGATCTTCATCTGCGGGCTCACGCCGGCGAAAACCGTCGGCTGCATGAAATGGCCGCTGCGGTCGCTCTGGCGGTCGCCGCCGGTGACAGCCTCGGCGCCCTCGGCGATGGCCGCGTTGCACATGGCCTGCACGCGCTCGAGCTGGTCCTGGCTGATCAGCGGCGTGTGGTCCGGGTCGTCTTCGCCCGCACCGCTCACCAGCGCGCTGGCCATGTCGGCCACCGCAGCGACGATCTCGTCATGGATGTCGCGATGCACCAGCAGCCGCGACATGGCCGAGCACACCTGGCCGGCGTTGAAGAAGATGCCGCTCTTGACGCTGGCCAGCAGCTGCGCGCGGTCGGCATCGGGGAAGACCACCGCCGCCGACTTGCCGCCCAGCTCCATCACGCTCGGCGTGGCCCAGCGCGCGGCCGCGGCGAGAATCGCCTGGCCAGTGGGCACCGAGCCGGTGAACACGATCTGGTCGGTCTTCTGGCTGCTCACCAGATGCGCGCCCACCTCGCTGCCAAGGCCGCACAGCAGATTGGCTGCACCGCACGGCAGGCCGGCGCGCTCGATGGCGCGGAACAGCACGCACAGGCCCAGCGGCGACAGCTCGGGCGACTTGACCACCACCGCGTTGCCGGCGGCCAGCGCCGGGGCCAGCGAGCGGGCACAGATCGACACCGGGAAGTTCCACGGCACGATCTGCACCGACACGCCCATCGGCTCGTAGTGGGTGAAGTCCACATAGTCGTTGCCCAGGGGCACCGAAATGCCTTCGACCTTGTCGGCGATGCCGGCGTAGTACTCGAAATAGCGCGCCGCCTCGACGAACTCGTCGCGCGCGTCGCGCAGGGCCTTGCCGTTTTCCTGGCACAGCACCCACGCGCCTTCGTCGGTCAGCGCGCGGATCTCGGCAGCGATGCGCAGCAGCCACTGCACGCGCTGGGCCGGCCGGGCGGCGCTCAGCGAGCCGCTGTCGGCGCAGCGCCGGGCCGCATCCAGGGCGCGCTCGGCGTCCTCGATGCCGGCCAGCGCGATGCTGGCCACCGGCTCGGCGGTGGCCGGGTTATCGACCGTGAGCGTACGCTCGCTGTCCACCCAGGCCCCGTCGATGAAGTTCTGCCAATGGGGGGCGATGGCGTGTTTCATCACGCAGCCTCCTCGCTGTGCCCGTTGGCGGCCAGCACCTTGCGCGCCGCCCACTGGTGGAAGTAGTGCGTCGGCACGTCCATCTCGGGCGAGAAGGCGCCGCCCTGGAAGCCCGGCGACTGGCGCCCGGCCTGCATGCCTTCGACCGCGCCGATGTCTTCGGAGAAGACCACCCGCCAGGCGCTGAGGATGGCGTGTCGGCTGGCAGCGTAGATGTCCTTGCGGGCCGCATCCTCGCCGACGAAGAACAGGCGCAGATGCTCGACCGTCTTGTTCGGCGCCTGCGGCTCGAGCACCATCGCGAAGGCGTGGTCGGCCTGGATGCCGAGCAGCACGTTGGGGAAGAAGGCCACGTACTCGGCATTGCGCATGCGCTCGGCCGGCCAGGCGGGGAAGGTCGGCAGCGAGGTGCCCTCGACGTCCGCCAGGTTGTAGGCGTAGCTGCCCTGGCCGGCGAAGTTGCCGTCGAACATGATGTTGTAGTGGTCTTCGAGGCGCGAGTAGGAGTTGAGGCTGGGGTGCACCCACGGCAGGTGGTAGGCCTCGCAGTAGTTCTCGACCGCCAGCTTCCAGTTGCAGTTGACCTCAATGCTCATCGCGCCGTCGCTGATCGGGGCGCTCAGCAGCGACATGCCGTCATCGCCGAGGAACTGCGACCAGCGCTCGGTCAGCGGGCGGATGATCTCCTCGAAGGCCGGCGCCGTGCCCGACAGGTTGACGAACACCATGTCCATCCACACCTGGCTGCGCAGCGGCTTGAGGCCGTGCTTCTCACAGGCGAAGCGCGAATCCTTGTGCTGGTTGATGCCGCCCACGTGCGGCGTGCCCTTGAGCGCGCCGTTCAGGTCGTAGGTCCAGGAGTGGTAGGGGCAGCGGATCAGGCCCTGGATCTCGCCGGCTTCCTGCACCAGCTTCATGCCGCGGTGGCTGCACACGTTGTGGAAGACCTGCAGCGCGCCCTCACGGTTGCGCATCAGCAGCAGCGGCAGCCCCATGAAATCGACCGGCTTGACGAAGCCGTTCGCGCCGACGTCGCTGGCGAAGCCGATGCAGGCCCAGCCCTGGCCCAGCACCTGGTCGCGCTCGGTCTTGAAGTAGGCTTCGTCGGTATAGAACGCGTTACCCAGCCCGGTGGCCTGCTCGATCGGCTTGAGCACGTCGTGGAGCTTGAAAACCGGGAAGTTGCGCGATTCGGTCGGTGCATTCATGGGATGTCTCCTTCACTCTCGTTGTGGGGTTGTCGCCTGATCCAGATCAAGAACAGAGCGGTTGAGGCGGATTATGAAATTCCACCTCCGGCACAACAAACGATTCTTTAGCCGCTGATTCATCAGGAAAAATCATGAATTTTGGCGTGGCGAAGCCCGCCGCCGGCGCGTGCGTCGGGCGGGTTCGAGGCGGTGGAAGCTTGAGCGGGCGCTGCGGTGCTGCGGCTCAGCGCGCCGCCGGCCAGCGCGTATCCACGCTGCGCAGGAAGGCGTCGACCGCGCCGGTGTAGGCCGCGTCGCGGCCCAGATCGACATTGATCTCACGATGCGAGCGGGCCTGCGGCAGGATCTCGACGCGCATGCCCAGCGGTCGGGCCGTGGCGGCAAAGGCCTCGGCGTTGGGGCAGGGGCCGTCGCGGCGTTCGGTCGAGCACACGGCCAGCAGCGGCGGGCCGGCCGTGCGCTGCTGGTGCAGCGGCGAGGCGGCGCGCCAGTGGGCCGGGTCGTCGCCGAAAGCCTGGTCATACAGGCGCAGGTGCGGGCGCTGCATGATGGCGGGCAGGTCGAGTGCCGCGCTGTCGAGCGAGACGGTCGCCGTCCACGGCCGTGCGCCGGCGGCCGCGACGCGCTCGGGCGAGGCGCCGAGCAGGGCCACCAGGTGTGCACCGGCCGAAGGGCCTATCAACACCAGCCGGCGCGCATCGCCCCCCAGGCGTCGGCCTGCCGCTGCACGGCGGCCAGCGCCCGGGCCACGTCGTCGGCCTGTTCGAGCGGGGCGGTCTCGGGCAGCAGGCGGTAGTTGGTCGACACCAGGATCACCCCCTGGCCCACCCAGTGGCGCACCTTGTGCTCGACCACGCTGTCGGCGGCCTTGTCGCCATGGCGCCAGCCGCCACCATGCACCAACAGGATGACTGGCGCACCGGTGGGGCGCGGTTTGGGCAGGTAGACGTCAATGCGTTGGCGCTCGTGCGGGCCGTAGGCAAGGTCCTTGAGCTGTTCGAACGGGGCGGCCTGTTGGCGGTACTCGGCGATCCGGTCGCGCAGGGGGCCGGCCTGGCAGAGCGGGGCGATGAGCAGGGCGGCGATGGCAAGGCGGTGGCGAAACATGGGCGTCTCGGTTCGGTGTGCGGCGATCATCGTGTCAACGTTTGCCGCTGCGGTTTTCTTACGGGGCGGGCGAAGGCGCCTGCGGCCGCCGCACCGGCTACGCCTCGGACATGCGCTCGAAGCGGGTGAGCCGGACGTCCACGGTGACGGCCAGCGATGTCAGTGCGGCGGCCCGGGCGCGGCCTTCGGCGTTGGCGCGATAGAAATGCGGGGTCATGACCAGCAGGTCGGCCAGGGTGTCGGCGCCGGCGAGGGTGAGCGGATAGCGGAGGGTCTCGCTGTGCGTGCGGACAAAGCCGGGCGGTGTCGACGCGCTGGCGGTGCGCTCGGGTTTGAGGCTGGGGTAGATGATCTGGCGCAGCTCGCGCAAGTGATCCGGCCCGGCGTCGACCTGCAGCAGCACGCCGCCGGGCTTGAGCACGCGCGCGAACTCGGCATACACCGGGAAGCCGAACAGGCACAGCACGCGGTCGAGCGTGCCGGGCAGCACCGGCAGCCGGGCGTTGCTGCCGACCACCCAGGCCGGGCGGGCATCCTGCCGGGCGGCGGCGAGTGTGGCCCATTTGGAGATGTCGAGCCCGAGGAGGGCCAGCGGGCGGTCGTCGTCGGCCTCGGCGAGCTGGCGCAGGTAGTAGCCTTCGCCGCAGCCGGCATCCAGGCAGCTGCCACCGGTGGCGGGCAGGCCGTCCAGTGTGGCGCGGCGCACGGCGTCGGCAATCGGCTGGTAGTGGCCGGCGTTGAGGTAGCGGCGCCGGGCGGCGACCATGGCCTTGCTGTCGCCGGGGTCGCGCGAGCGCTTTTGCTGCACCGGCAGCAGGTGGACATAGCCCTGGCTGGCGATGTCGAAGCTGTGGCCATTGGCGCAGCGCCAGGCGGCGCCGTCACGCTGCAGGGGGGCGCCGTCGAGCGGGCAGGCGAGGTCGGTGAAGGCGGTGATGCGCATGCGGCGGGCAATGGCGGGAAAAGAGGGCCATTGTAGGGCGGAAAGGTGGCGCCCGGCGGGGTGGTGTCAGAACGTGTGAATACATCGACTGCGCGTACCGATTACTGCGTGACTCACTTGCGTGGTTGCCAAGTCCGGCCTTGCACTCGGCCCTGCGCGCTACGACTTCTTCACAGGTGCTCAGACGGCGGGCACGGCGTTGTCGGGTTTGCGGGCGATGATGAACACCGCGGCGCCGGGCTTGGGTTGCCAGCAGTGCGCAATCTCGAAGCCGGCGGCAAGCAAGGTGTCGCGCAGGGCTTGCTGGGTGAAGGCGGTCAGCGAGGGCAGCAGGCCAACCGCCGCGCCGAGCGACACCACCGCCTTGATGATCCGCTGCGTGAGCGAGTCGCCCAGGCACATGGTGCTGCTGATGAACACGCCGCCGGGCTTGAGCAGCGCATGAACCTTGGCGATGACCGCTGCCGGGTGGTCGACCAGGTGCAGGATGCTGTGGCCCATCACCGCGTCATAGCGCGACGGGCCGTCCTCGAGCGTGTCGATGCTCGACACCTCGAAGCCGACGTTGTCGATGCCGGCGGCGGCGGCCTTGCGCCGGGCGATGTCGATCATCTTCGGCGAGATGTCGATGGCCCGGATGTGAGCGACGAACGGTGCATGGGCGATGGCGGTCGAGCCGGTGCCGCAGCCGAATTCCAGCACCTGCATGTCGGGGCGAAAATACTCGCGGCTGACGCGGAGTTTGTTCTGGTAGGCGGCTTCGTCGGCCACCGGCTGCCGCGCGTAGCGCTCGGCGATGAAATCCCAGAACCTCGGCGTGCTTGCCATTATCCGATCCTCAGCTGACGGGGCGCCCGGCGCCTACTGCGTCGGGGTGACCCATTGTCCGATGCCGAGCGCGTTCATGGCCAGCTCGACGGAGAAGGCGGCCAGGATCATGCCCATGACACGGGTCAGGATCGAGGCACCGCTGACCCCGATCACCCTGATGATGCGGCTCGACAGCAAGAGCAGCACCAGCGTGACGCCCAGGATGGCCACGGTGACCAGCGCCGTGCCGATCTGCACCGGGATGGGGTGGACATGGTTGTCCGTCAGCAGGATCACCGCCAGGATGGCGCCCGGCGTGGCGGTGGCCGGGATGGCGAGCGGGAACACGGCGATGTCGTGCTCGGGCTCTTGCCGCGGCGAGGGCGTGTCGGCGCCGAAGATCATCTTCAGGCCAAACAGAAACAGGATGATGCCGCCGCCGAGCTGGAAAGAGGCGAGGCGAATGCCCATGGCGTTGAGGATCAGCTGGCCGATCACGATGGAGCCGAGCAGCACGGCGCCCGCGTAGAGCACGGTCTTGTAGGCAGTGCGCCGGCGGTGCTCGGCCGACAGGTGGGCGGTGAGGCCGGTGAACAGCGCCATGGTGCCGATCGGGTCGATCGTCGCCCAGATGATGAGGGCATCCTGGCCCAGCTTGTCTAGCATGGTGTTTCCTTGAAGGGGGCCGGCACGCTGCGGCGCGTCCGGTGAATGTTGTTGTGTCTGGCGTGCCAATGCGGCCACCCGCCCATACAAAGACCGCCGGCATGGGCCAAAGTGCCGCGTCTGCGCGGAATTCTGGTGCCGCACGGCGCGGCCCGGCATGGGCTCCTATACTGGGGGCAGGCAACCCGCCGCCCCAGGAGACCGCCATGAGTGCGCATGTGTACAAGATCATCGAGCTGGCCGGCTCGTCCGCCACCGGCTCCGACGACGCCATCCGCAACGCCATCGCCCGTGCATCCAAGACCATCGAGCATCTCGACTGGTACGAAGTGACCGAATCGCGCGGCCACATCGTGGACGGCAAGATCGCGCATTACCAGGTCAAGCTGAAGGTCGGCTTCCGGCTCGAATAACCGCATCGTTGCCCGCATGCAGGCCGAAGGCCGGAATCCGGGAGGGGGGTCGATGCACCGCTGCCCCGGTACGGTGTTTGGCTACCCATGGATGCCCCAATGCCTGACGCACCCCTCTACCGGCTGCTGGCAGACGCCGTGCTGCTCGTTCATCTGGCCGTCGTCATCTTCGTGGTCGGCGGCCTCGTCGCCGTGGTGCTCGGCAACCTGCGGCACTGGCGGTGGGTGAACGCCCGGGCGTTTCGCCTCGCGCATCTGGGCGCCATCGGCTTCGTCGTACTGCAAACCTGGCTCGGCCAGCACTGCCCGCTCACCGTGCTGGAATCCTGGCTGCGCCAACAGGCCGGGCAGGCGCCCTACGCCGCCAGCTTCATCCAGCACTGGGTCGGGCGCGTGCTGTTCTACGACGCGCCGTTCTGGATATTCGCGCTCGCGTACACGGTGTTCGGCGGGCTCGTGGTCGCGGCATGGTTTTACTATCCGCCGCGGCGTGGCGCGGGTTGCCGCCGTGCAAGGCCGGGCAGGCCGCCGGCGTGACCGGACGCCGCTGGCTGCTCGGATTCCAGGGCCGCGCCCTTGTCGCCCCTTCAAGCGAGCACCGCGGAGCGCTTCGTTATCGCCCACAACGCACAGCGCTCCGGCGAGCTTCCTTCTGCCACCTCAACCGCGCCGCGCCGCCTCGATGGCTGCAATGTCGATCTTCGTCATCTGCATCATGGCATCGAACGCCCGCTTGGCCGCGGCGGGGTCCGGGTCCGAAATCGCCTGCGTGAGCGCCACCGGCGTGATCTGCCACGACAGCCCCCACTTGTCCTTGCACCAACCGCAGGCACTCGCCTGCCCGCCGTTGTCCACGATGGCGTGCCAGTACCGATCCGTTTCGGCCTGATCGACCGTGGCCACCTGGAACGAAAACGCCTCGCTATGCTTGAACGCAGGCCCGCCGTTGAGCCCCAGGCATTCAACCCCCAGCACCGTGAACCACACCGTCAGAACATCTCCCTGCTTCCCCGACGGAAAATCCCCCGGCGCGCGGTACACCGCCCTCACAGCCGAGTCGGGAAAGGTCCTGGCGTAAAACTGCGCGGCTGCCTCGGCGTCGCCGTCATACCACAGGCAGATCGTGTTCTTTGCCGGGGTGATCATGTCCATCCTCCGTTGCGTGAATCGCGGATGCCGCGCCTACCCGGCAGGCGCGGCGCGTGCCGGTCAGAAGTGCGGCTTGATGTACGTGTTAGACCAAGGCGGGCGATGCGACAACCCGGGGATGGCTGCACCGGCGCGCAGCCCGGATGCAGGCTGAAGGCCGGAACCCGGGATGGTGGTCGATCTACCACTGACCCCGGATTCCCCTGCGCAGCATCCGGGCTGCGCTTGTTAGACGTCGGCCTGCACGCGAGCAAGCCCGCCGTCGGCCCGTCCAGGCGCCCACCTCACCCCGGCCCCGCAGGCCGACGCCACGCCTCGAACGCCTTTACCACCCGGCTCACCGTCGAATAATGGACGCCGAAATGATCGGCGACCGCCTGCATCGAATAGGCGCCCGTCGCATAGGCCGCGGCCATCGCCTCGTCGCGCAAGGCCCGGCTGCCGTACGCAGCCGGCAGCGCCTGCAGCGGCGGCGCCAACATGCGGCGCTGCGCACGCGACACCTCCTGCAGCGCCTCCGGCCGCCGCTCGCGCAACTGCGCATGCAGACGCGCCACGAAATCATCCGAGCCCAACAAGCCCTGATGACGCAGCGCAGCCCAAATGCCCGGCCGCCCTACGCCCTCGTCGACAAACGCCGCATAGCGCATCTGCGCCCGCCGCCGCTGCTTGCCAAACTGCCCCAGCAACCAGTCCGTCTCCAGCCAAGCCGGCACCCCCGCGCGCCCGACCATCGCGTGGTAGCTACTCCACGGCCACTCGCTCGCATGCGTCACCATCCCCGCCCGCACCGGGTTGAGCACCACATAGCGCGCCAGCTCAAGCAAGTAGGCGTCCTGCTCCACCAAAATGCCCTTGAACCGCCCCTGGAAAAGATGCCCCACAAGCCCATGCCGACGGTTGAAGCGCTGGGTATAGACCCCGTTCAACTGACGCATCCCCGGCGACAGATTCGCCTCCGGCGTCTCCACCACCACGTGATAGTGATTGCTCATCTGGCACCACGCATGACAGCGCCAATTGAACCGCTCGCACACCTGCGCAAAAACTCCCAGCCAGATCTCGCGATCTTCGTCATCCAGATAGATGTCCTCGCGACGATCACCGCGAGAAGTCACGTGGTAAAGACCACCGGCTAGGTCGATTCGCAAGGGACGCGCCATGAGTTCAGTGTAGGGGAAGAATGTGTTAATTCAAGACCTGACCCCGTCGCCCACTGATCCCGGCTTCGAGTAAGCACTGTGTAATCCTTGGCGACCGCCCAACCACAGCAGAGAACAAGGCGTTCTGCACAGATGTTTCGGTGTCAAGAACCGCGCCGTTTTCCAAAAGATATGCAACTGCTTCCAATTGATCGTTACATGCGGCAGCACAGATAGGTTTAACGTTCTCTCTATGATCCCCTTGATTTACATCTGCCCCCAACTCGACAAGGAGTCGAACTGATTTTAGTTTCCCGTTTGAGGCCGCATATCCCAACCAAGTTTGTCCTACGAAAGGAGTATTCCAAGTCAGCTGTTCTGGGTTTTCGTCAAGTAGAGTTCGCAGGGTATCAATGTCTTCGCTATTGATGGCCTCGATTATTTGGACAGGCAGAGATCTAGTTTCCATGGCTGACGGTTCGGCCTAACGTGAAAGCTCAGCCGACGGCAAAATGCGCAGCGTTTTGGCGGTCGGATGCAGCGCGTTGTTAGGCGAAATTCTCATTCCTGCGTCAGACCGGAGGCATAATCAAAAAGATCGCCGCAAAACCCAAAAACAAGGCGAGAAAGGCAAAAATTATGAACCGATTAGAGGCGGGTTGACGCCCGATTTCGTTTTCCACTTTGAGCTGACGAGTAGCAAAAATGCCGACGAGAACAAAAACTATCCCCCCGAGCGCCCAGCCCCAAGAAGAGTCACTAATGGCTATCACGAAGCATGCAATAGCCATTACAAAAAACATTGCTACATAGATGATTCTTCCCACGAGATCTCCTTTGGAAGCGTTGCCTAACGTTCGACGTAACCGGCCGGCGGAGGCCGAAGGCCGGAGCGAACCTGCAAGCGCAGCTTGCAGGCGGTCCGGTTGACGGAGGGGTTAGCGAGCAATTTCCGTAAGCTGAATGACATTACCGTCGCCTCTGTCGTCATGAACCGTCACGGTCGTGGGCAAAGAGTACGCCCAACCGCCAGCCTTCCACCAACACTCAGCAAACCAAGACTTCAGGATGTTGGCCGCCAACATCAAGCCAGGGAATTCCACCTCTCCATCTTCCAATGAGATGAAATACCGTTCGTCGAAATCGGCCAATGCGGAAAGAGGAAGCTGGAGATCGAGTGACCGTCCGGCAAACAGCTCTTCGCTTGTGTGATCAACCCTGTTGTTCTTCCCCCGGTAGTAGATCCATACATTTGGCGCGCCGCCATATTCGTCCAAGAACACTTCCACGTTGGCAAATTGGACATCGATATCTACCGGGCGCGTGAATAGGGAGCGTAACAGCGCGATCACGGAAGAAGAAGCGTGGTCAAGCTCGCGCCGGTAGCGCGCCGAAAACTGAGGCTGTGTGAGACCGAACGGGATCATCTTGCTCGCTAACAGGGCGATGCAAAAACCACTCGATTCCGCACCAGCCAAGAGGTTGTGATTGAACTCCACGGCGACTTCACCGCGAAATATCGATTTTCAATCCGCTTTGATTTACCGAAGCGGGTATCGGCATATGCCGCAACGGCCCATTTCTGCGAGCGCTTCATACCGCCACCTCCGAATTGCTCAATTTCGCAATTCTCAGAAGGTTGTATGCCGCACCGGAAATGAAAGCCGCCATCTGCGTTTTCGCCTGGCCGATGAATCGGGTCTTTCGCAGACCTCCCACCGTCTTGAGCCAGCCGAAGATCTCTTCGACCCGTTTTCGTTTCCGCTGGCTGATTCGGTAGCCTTCGGTGCGTGTCGTTCGCCCATCGAGTCCGGGCGTGTTCCGTTTGTCGATGCGCGCGATGTGCGGCCGAACACCGTGTTCGCGCAGGTGCGCGACGAACTCCTTCACGTGGTAGCCCTTGTCCGCCGCCAGTGTCTTGGGGTGGATGCGGCGCCGGCGGGCGCGGGTGAGCATCGAGCGCGCAGCGCGGTGCTCGGCCTGTGTCGATTCGGTCACCAGAATGTCCACGCACAAGCCGTTGCGGTTCTCCATGAGCACATGGCCGCCATAGCTGAGCTTGGCCGGCTGGCCGTTGCCCTTTCTCATGAGGCGCGAGTCCGGATCGGTCGAGCTTTGATGCGTCGCGTTCGAACGCTTCTCGCCCTTGAAGTCGACCATGCCGGTGCCGTCGCCGCCGTCCCTGGGCGGCTGCCCGTCCTTGCGCTTGAAGCTCTTGAACGAGGCCCACGCGTCGATCAGCGTGCCGTCGACGGTGAAGTGATCCGACGAGAGCAGGCGCTCGCGGCGGGCAAGGCTCACCACCTCATCGAAGAAGCGGCGCGCCACATCCGTGGCGACCAGTCGTTCGCGCAAGCGGCTGAAGTTCGATTGATCGAGGCTGGCGCTCTCCAGCCCCATGTCGAGAAACCAGCGGAAGAGAATGTTGTAGTCGAGCTGCTCGCAAAACTGCCGGTCGGAGCGAATCGAGTACAGCGCGATCAGCAATTGCCCCTTGAGCAGACGCTCGGGCGGAATCGACGGGCGGCCAACGTTCGAGTACAGCGCATCGAGTTCCGCCGAGATGGCGCCGAGCGCTCGGTCGGCCAGTGTCTTCACCCCTCGCAACGGATGATCGGCCGGCACCCGCGACTCGGGGGAGAAGAAATAGTGGAACATCGAGGATTGGGGATTGAGTTAGCCTTTTGTATGTCCAGGACAAGAGTTTGAGGAGCGCTTCTATGACAAACAATCGTCAAGTTCGTTCACCTGATTTTGCATCACCCTGCTAACGTTTGGGTCACCAGGACTGCGCGGCTTTTCGCGCAGGTCCGGTGGAATGAGTTGGGCGGCGACTCATCACCGCGGCAGGAGCTGTGCAAGCATGTGAATGGACTTACGCACGCCAGAAACAACGGCTTCATGCTGGCCAAGAATCTCGGATGCGTTTGCAGAATTGCTCCGGCTGGAGAAACGACAACAAAGGAAGGTCAGCGACAGCCACCATCCGCTTTTTGCGCGAAAGAACAGCGGCGTAAGCGAACGCACTCTCCACTGACTTTTATGCGAGTGAGCTTGCTTCAGCAACAACTGCGTTGAGTGTTGCTTGGTACTCGCTCATTTCAGGCGCTTCGGGTAGGGCCGGTGAAGCAATTTGTGCCAACGGAGCCATGTTTTGAGCAGGAGCGCGATGGGCAATAAGCGTATCGAGCGCGCATCATTTGCTGTAGGCCACCGGAAGCCAGCCAAGCCTTAATGCGCGGCCAGGGTGTGCCAAGGCGCGCTCCCTTGCCCCAATGCGTTGTCACAGGCGAAGCAACGTTGACCTCAAGCCAGTCGATAGCATCGGGACAGCGGTATAGGCACGAGATGAGAGTTTGATGAGCGTAATGCAGGAGACTGGCTGGCAAGCACGCCAACTAGCCATGCAAGTGCGGCGCGTACAGGCTACTTTCGCGAAGATGTTGCGAAAACGGCTCGTGAAGTGCTCGCGAGTCAGCGTTTCGGAGGTCAATGCTCATTGGTTTGTTGCGCCCAACGTTGGCGGTAAGCGGACAAGCCAGCGAAGCTGGCGCAGGTCCAGCGACCAAAAGGTTATGCAGCGGCATCGCACGGAACGCTAGAACCCCCACACTCCATTCGATGGTCGGTAGCCGCCAAAACGTGGTTTTTCCATTGGCCATGACCTCGTAGACCCATGCGCGATGGCGCTCCTGGTCGATGCGCGGGATGCGGAACCACGATGCAATCCTCCTGAACCCGCCGCCATTCGTGCATGTGCAGCCGGGGGTTGATTCCACGGATCGATAAGGCCGCGCCTTCAGGCCCTCACATTAGGAACGGCTCCCAACCGGGAATTGGAAATCGTCAAGCTGCACCAGGCCAAGCTCAGCCGACGGCAAAGTACTCGCTTTTTGCAGGTCGGCTGGAGCGCATTGTTGAGCAGGCGTTTGAACATGGTTTGTTCAATCCTTTCTCAGTACGCCACGGCGCTTGAAAGACTTTCAATGAGGAATTGGAGCCAAATATGGCAAAGAAGCCGAAAGGAGGGCAGACTGGCGAGGACGCACATGACACCCACAACGCCCGGGGCTATGCCAACCGAACTCGCGCAAACCAAACGAAAGGAATATGAGCCCGAACACGCCAAGAACGAAACGACCGCCGGCAGCGCTACCGCGCTCATTGTTGGAGGCGTTGCTGTTGTAATTCATGACGCCCAACGTTTGAGTTCACCGGACCTGCGCGGTTTTTCGCGCAGGTCCGGTGGAATGATGGGTTGGGCGTCTAGCGGTCAAATGTCGACCTCATCTCTGATGAGTTCAACGGCTGGCTTAGCGACAGCCATTACCTCAGTAACCGTAGGTGGGTTAAGACGATAGGCCAGATTAAGCGACGCAAGCAGACGCCCGCCATCAACGAGTTCCACCACAAAGCCTCGCTGTGCTGCAAGAGCTTGTTCTTTAGTCACACCGCGAGTGAAGCCTGATGAGGTGACAAGTAGAGAATTGGTGGCACCATTGATTGCCATTGTTCCAATGAGTTCTCTAAGAACACGCACTCCATCTTCACTACCCAGAACCTTGTTCTTGGTGTGTTTGACCTGAGCATAAACGTCCATGCTCGTCATGATCGGCGATGACATCAATGCCCCCGTCCTTCGATTTAGCAGTTACTCGCGCGTCGTAGCTACGAACTCTCTGAACACGCCCTTGTTGACATCTTCAAAAGCAGCCCAAGCGGTTGAAGAGCGCAAGAAGCAAAATAGATGTGCTTGAATTTCGCTTTCAAGCAAGGCTAGCTGGTGTTCATCCGGCCCCGGCGAAAACGTGCGTAGGGCCAATGCCATTAAGTTAAGTAAAAAAGTCACATTAAAACAGTGTGTTGCGTAGAATGGTGTCGTTGCAATGACTTCTTAATGATGACCTATGACATTGCAAATCCGTGCCATATTTAGCGCCATTGGCCAATACCTTAGTTCGGACGCCTTTGCCCAGCAGGCACGAGAGAAACCGTCGGACTTTACCCGCACCCGTCGCCTTCCGCTCGCGCACATTGTCGCCTTCTTGCTCAACGCGCCGCGTGCGGGTCTGCAAAAGCGAGCTCGACGCCTTCTTCGATCACTCGATCCAAGCACCGCTGCGCCGCCCACCGACCAAGAGCGCGCTGTACCGGGCGCGCAGGCATCTTCGCCCACAGGCAATACGCGGTGCTCGGCCATAGTGCACAAGTATTTGTCGAGCACAAGCCAAACTCTCCTGTGGCATGGCTTGCGTGCTGGCGCTCGATTCGACCACGCTGCGTGTTCCCAATGTTCCCGAAAGGCATTGAGCACTTCGGCGGCATGCTCACCTCCTGCGGCAAATTTCGACCTCTGGCGCGTGCTTCGGCACTGCTCGATGTGGCCCGTGATGCCTTTGTCGATGCCCGCCTCGGTGGCTTTGCCGACGATGATCGAACGCTTGCCGCCGATCATCTCGAAGCGCTCGGTGCCGGCGATCTGCTCGTGATGGACCGCGGCTATCCTTCTCGTCAGTGGATGGCCCAGTTGTGCACATGAGCGTGGCTTTCTGTGCGCGCATCGGACACCCTGGGCACAAGGTCAAGCGCTTCGCGCGTAGCGATCAACACGATGCCGTGGTGGATCTGGGCACGACGAAGGCGCCCTTGCCGTTGCGTTTGCTGCGAGTCGAAGTGTTTGCCCAATGGTTCGACCTTGATGCTGGTGACCAATCTGTTCGACAACTCTCTCACTGGCCCGCCAGTTCGCTTCCTTGTACCGCAGTCGCTGGCGCATCGAGGAGGCCTTCAAGCGAATCAAGGCACGCTTGCAGGTCGAACTGGAGCGGTGTGCTGCGCCGTTGAGCGGGATTTCTATGCCTCGGTGGTGCGCCACAACTGCGCCGCCGTCATAGCCATGGCCGTCCGGCCTGAGAGGAACAGTTTGGAACCTCCAGCTGACGCCAAGGGATGGCGCAACCGGATCAATCGCACGCTGGTGCTCAAAAGCTTGCGCCACTTCCTGCCTCGCGTGCTACTAGCGCTCGATACGCACTCCCTTCTACTGCACCTGATCGAGCGCCTTCGCGCCCCTTCGGCCATCGAACGAACACGACCCGACCGCCGCGCCCCACGCAACAAGGGTGTGCGCATCGCAGGGTTCCATTTCGCATACAAGGTGGCTTAACTTAATGGCATTGTGCGTAGGGCGGCTCCAGTTGCGGCAAGAATTCGAATTGCACGGTCAGGTAATGAACCATGAACTATCCCACTGGTCGTGAGATGCGAACCACCAACCACGATTCACAACGCATTACTTTGATGTATTGAGAATACCTTCCGGCCATCAGATTCATCTTTCCGGTCTGTGATTGATAGCGCCGGGCCACCGTTGCAGCGAGGGGGCAGCCGCTGTTCGGCTGCCGATAAAAGAGGAGCCGATTGAGTTTGGCTTCCGTACTGCCAGATTCAGGGACTCATGGGTTTGTTGCCCAACGTAGAGCTAACCGGCGCTGCGCGGCTTTATGGCGCAGCGTCCAAGGCCGAAGGGAGCAGTTGAAGCGCCATGTTAGATTTTGTCGCGATGGCTCGGCGGGCTTTCAAGGGGTCGTGTCGCAAACTCGCCCTGCGGGCTCAAACAGCGACACGACAATTCCCGCCAGCCGCGGGCTCCGTTCGGCGGTACAGAAGGGGAAGGGCGCGCGGGCTCGGCTTCGCCATCGCCCGGGTGGTGTGGTGCCGCCTCGTAGGGTGCAATAGGCGCAGCCGTATTGCACCGCTCAACCGTTGAATTGGTGCAATGCCCTTCGGTTATTGCACCCTACCGTAGAGCTAACCGGCGCTGCGCGGCTTTATTGCGCAGCGTCCAGCGACCGAAGGGAGCGAGGTTGAGCGCCATGTTAGGTTGCTTTACCGAACACTTTTTTGTGCCAATACATGTGGGGAGCGGCGAACCAAGCCTCGTTGGTGCTGTTCTGAAACAGAGCCAACTGCCTCATTGGAATGTTGTAACGCCAAAAGAGGGCGAGTATGTCACGTAGCGCTGCCTCTGAAATGCGGCGGGAACGAACAACAAGAGTGTCTTGTTCCCAGCGAATGACACAGGAAATTTCTCGTGCCCACTCGAACAAGTGCTTTTCATCGAGCTGAGAGCCGAAGCGAACGCCAGAACAGTCGAGATAAACCATGAGCAACCTAACTATAAGTGGACACCAAATGGTGTCGTAAACGTTTACACGACTGGTGCATATCATGACGTCGCTCTGGTAGGATGCCTTTGACATGTACAACTACGCTGTGTACACCACCAAATGTCCAATAACATCCCGTCCTCTGCATCTGCCCCCCAGCCTGGCCTGTTCTCCGTGACGCGCGAGCGTCTTCGCCTCAAGCACTACAGCATACGAACGGAGAGGTCATACCTCGCGTGGATAAGAAGATACATCCAGTTTCATGACAAGCGCCACCCCCGTGACATGGGTAAAGTCGAGATCGAAGCGTTCTTGACTTCGCTGGCGGTGGATCGGGATGTGGCGGCGGCGACTCAGAACCAGGCGTTGTCGGCGCTGCTGTTTCTGTATCGCGAGGTGCTCGATCTTCCTCTGCCCTGGCTGGATGATGTGGTGCGGGCCAAACGCCCCGCGCGCTTGCCGGTGGTGCTGACACGCCATGAGGTGGCGGCACTCAGGGCGCAGATCCGCGATCCGCAGTTGAGCTTGATTGTGGATCTGCTGTATGGGGCCGGGTTGAGGTTGATGGAGGCGGTACGGTTGCGGGTCAAGGATGTCGAGTTGGAGCGCGGGGAACTGCTTGTTCGCGATGGCAAGGGCGGCAAGGACAGGATCACCATGCTGCCCGAGCGCCTCAAGGACGCCGTGGTTGCGCAGATCGAGTTCGCCCGGTCGATGCACAATGCCGACCTGCAAGCCGGGCAGGGCCGGGTTTGGTTGCCTCATGCCCTTGCGACAAAATATCCGGGCGCCGCCACGGCATTTGGCTGGCAATACGTGTTTCCCGCCGCGCGTCTGTCCATCGATCCGCGAAGCGGCACGGCGGGGCGACATCATCTCGACGAAAAGCAGGTGCAGCGTGCCGTCAAGCGGGCGTGTGCGGCGGCTGGCATCGACAAACCCGCCACACCGCACACGCTGCGCCACTCCTTCGCGACCCATCTGTTGGAGGCTGGTTACGATATTCGCACTGTCCAGGAGTTGTTGGAGCACTCGGATGTGAAGACGACGATGATCTACACCCATGTGCTGAACCGGGGCGGACGCGGCGTTGTCAGCCCGCTCGATGGTTTGATTTAAGCTCAGCACCCGTAGCCGGGATCCGCGTCGCCAGCCCAGCACGATGTTCCCGGCGTCGGGCCGATGGCCCTCGGCCGGGCTACGCTTGCTGTTGCCGAAGCAGGGGCAGCGGTTGGACGCAAAGCAACACCGGGCCTACCGCCTCGCATACCCCTTCGCCATCTCCTCCAGCGGCACCACCCGAATCCGGCTCGCATGCCCCGCCGTGCCGAAGGCTTCGAAGCGGGACTGGCATATCTGGCGGGCGGCGTCGCGGGCGGCTTTGAAGAATTTGCGGGGGTCGAATTCGCGCGGGTTTTCGACGGCGAGGCGGCGGATGGCGCTGCTCATGGCGAGGCGCAGGTCGGTGTCGATGTTGATCTTGCGCACGCCGCTCTTGATGCCTTCGACGATGGCCTCGACCGGTACGCCGTAGGTTTCGCCGATGTCGCCGCCGTATTCGCGGAAGATGGCGAGCCATTCCTGCGGGACGCTGGAGGCGCCGTGCATGACAAGGTGGGTGTCGGGGATGCGCTGGTGGATGGCGCGGATGCGGTCGATGGCGAGGATGTCGCCGGTGGGCGGGCGGGTGAATTTGTAGGCGCCGTGGCTGGTGCCGATGGCCACCGCCAGCGCGTCGACGCCGGTGGCGGCGACGAAATCGGCGGCTTCGGCGGGGTCGGTGAGGAGCTGGTCGTGGGCCAGCGTGCCTTCGGCGCCCACGCCGTCTTCTTCGCCGGCCTGGCCGGTTTCGAGCGAGCCGAGGCAGCCGAGCTCGCCTTCGACGCTGACGCCGACGGCGTGGGCCATGTCGACCACCTTTTGGGTGACTTCGACGTTGTAGGCGTAGCTGGCGGGGGTTTTCATGTCGTCGCGCAGGGAGCCGTCCATCATCACGCTGGTAAAGCCTGAGCGGATGGACTGCTGGCACACGGCGGGGCTGGCGCCGTGGTCCTGGTGCAGGCAGATGGGGAGGTGGGGGTGCTGCTCGGCGGCGGCTTCGACCATCTTGCGCAGGTAGGCCTCGCCCGCGTAGCCGCGTGCGCCGGCGCTGGCCTGGAGGATGACCGGGCTGTCGGTGGCGTGAGCGGCGGCCATGATGGCCTGGATCTGTTCCATGTTGTTGATGTTGAAGGCGGGCACGCCGTAGCCGTGTTCGGCGGCGTGGTCGAGCAGTTGGCGCAGGGCGATCAGGGGCATGGGAGGTCTCCGGGGTTTTGTTTGGCGGGGTGGGTGCCGGTTTGGGGATTTGGGTTGGCGGGTTGAAACCCGCCCTACGGGGTGTAGGCGAAGTCCAAAGGTGGTTTTCCGTAGGGCGGGTTTCAACCCGCCGGGGGGTGTCGATGTGGCTACGCGGTGGCCACCGTTTTGGGCTGGCGTTGCCGGCCGCCGGCGCGGGCCTTGAGGGCGGCGACGGCGGGCAGTTCGCGGCCTTCGAGAAACTCAAGGAAGGCGCCGCCGCCGGTGGAGATGGTGTCGATGGCGTCGGTGACGCCGAAGGCGGCGATGGCGGCCAGGGTGTCGCCGCCGCCGGCGATGCTGTGGCCGGGGCTGGCGGCGATGGCGCGGGCCAGGGCGCGGGTGCCGGCGGCGAAGGGCGCAAGCTCGAAGACGCCGAGCGGGCCGTTCCAGACGATGGTGCCGGCGCCGAGCATGATGGCCTCGATGGCCGCGTCGCTGGCCGGGCCGACGTCGAGGATCATCTCGCCGGGCGGCACGGCGTCGATGGCGCGGATGTGGGGCGTGGCGTCGGCGGCGCAGCGGGTGGCGGTGATGACGTCGTCGGGCAGCCACAGGCGGGCGCCGCGCTCGGCCATGCGCGCGGCGATGCGGCGGGCGGCGTCGAGCAGGGCGGGCTCGTAGAGCGAGCTGCCCACGCCGTGGCCGCGCGCGGCGATGAAGGTGTTGGCGATGCCGCCGCCGACGATGAGGGTGTCGACCCGGTCGGCGAGGCGTTCGAGCACGGTGAGCTTGGTGGACACCTTCGAGCCGCCGACCACCGCCACCAGCGGGCGGGCCGGCTGGGCCAGGGCGCGGCCGAGGGTGTCGAGCTCGGCGCACAGCAGCGGCCCGGCGCAGGCGATGGGCGCGGCCAGGGCGAGCGCGTGGGTGGTGCACTGGGTGCGGTGGGCGGCGGCGAAGGCGTCGTTCACATACACGTCGATCCAGCGCGCGATGCGCCCGGCCAGTGCGGCGTCGTCGGCCAGCTCGCCGACGTTGCCGCGGCAGTTTTCGAGCAGCACGATTTCGCCGGGGTCGAGCCTGAATCTGCCGTGCGTCCAGTCGCCGAGCAGCGGCACGGGCTGGCCGAGCAGTTCGGACAGGCGCACGGCGACCGGGGCGAGCGAGTCGGCATGGGTGAGCGCGCCTTCGACCGGGCGGCCCAGGTGCGAGGTGATCATCACCGCCGCGCCGGCCGCCAGGCAGTGGCGGATGCCGGGCAGCACGGCGCGCAGGCGGGTGTCGTCGGCCACCTCGCCGTGGGGCGTCATGGGCACGTTGAGGTCGGCGCGGATGAACACGCGCTGGCCGCGCAGGGCGAGGTCTTCGAGTCTGAGGATGTTCATTGCGCTGCCTCCATCATGGCCACGGTGGTGTCGAGCATGCGGTTGGAAAAGCCCCACTCGTTGTCGTACCAGGCGGTGACTTTCACCAGGTTCTCATCCACGCGCGTCAGCGTGGTGTCGAAGATCGCGGAGTGGGCGTCGTGGTTGAAGTCGCAGCTCACCAGCGGCGCGTCGTTGATGGCGAGGATGCGGGCCAGCCGGCCGTGGGCCGCTTCGCGCACCAGGTCGTTCACTTCGGTGACGCTGGTCGCGCGGCGGGCGATGAAGGTGAAGTCGGTAAAGGACACATTGGGCGTGGGCACGCGGATGGCGAAGCCGTCGAGCCGGCCGGCCAGCTCGGGCATCACCAGCCCCACGGCCGCGGCGGCGCCGGTCTTGGTGGGGATGAGCGACTGCGTGGCGCTGCGGGCGCGGCGCAGGTCGGTGTGATAGACGTCGGTGAGCACCTGGTCGTTGGTGTAGGAGTGCACCGTGGTCATCAGCCCGCGCTCGATGCCGAGCGGGCCGTGCAGTGCCCAGGCCAGCGGCGCCAGGCAGTTGGTGGTGCAGCTGGCGTTGGACACCACTTGGTGGGCGGCGCGCAGCGTGTGGTGATTGACGCCATAGACGATGGTGGCGTCCACGTCCGCCGCGCCGGGGGCGGAGATCAGCACCTTGCCGGCGCCGGCGGCCAGGTGCGCGCCGGCGGTGGCCTTGCTGGTGAACAGGCCGGTGCATTCGAGCACCACGTCCACGCCCAGCTCGCGCCAGGGCAGTTTGGCCGGGTCGCGCTCGGCGCTGACATGGATCACATCGTCGTCGATCACCAAGTGCCCGTCGGCGACTGCCACCGTATGGCCGAAGCGGCCGTGCACGCTGTCGTGGCGGGTGAGGTGGGCGTTGGTCTCGGCATTGCCCAGGTCGTTGATGGCGACGATCTCCACGGGGTGGCGCTTGCCGCCCTCGTAGAAGGCGCGCAGCACGTTGCGGCCGATGCGGCCGTAGCCGTTGATGGCGATGCGGATGGTCATGGGTGTCTCCGGTGGTTTTGAATTCGGGGGGCGTGCGGTGGCGGGTTGAAACCCGCCCTACGGTGGGGCGTCGCCGTAGGGCGGATAAGCCGAAGGCGCATCCGCCGTGCCCCGAACACGGCGCGATGGCGGATGCGCTCCGCTTATCCGCCCTACGTCACGAGATTCTTTGCCGCTGCCACGACCGCCTCGACGGTGAAGCCGAAGCGTTCGGCCAGGGCCTCGGCGGGGGCGGATTCGCCGAAGCGGTCGATGCCGAGCACGGCGCTGCGCGGGGCGCCGGCGAGAGTTTTCCACCACAGGTCGGGCTGGGCGGCTTCGACCGCGAGGCGGGGGAGCTCGGGCGGCAGCACGGCGTTGCGCCAGGCGGTGTCCTGCCGGTCGAAGACGTTGGTGCTGGGCATCGACACCACGCGCGCGGCAATGCCGGCGGCGGCCAGGCGCTCGCGCGCGGCCATGGCCAGTGCGACCTCGGCGCCGGTGGCGAGGATGGCCAGCTGCGGCGCGTCGGCATCGGCCAGCACATAGCCGCCGCGGGCGATGGCGTCGAGCTGGGCGTCGCTGCGGTTTTGATGGGGCAGGGCCTGGCGCGACAGGGCGAGCAGGCTGGGGCCGTCGGCGCGGGCGACAGCGGCGTTCCAGGCGGCCTGGGTTTCGACCGCGTCGCAGGGGCGCCACACGTCCAGGCCGGGGATCAGGCGCAGGCTGGGCAGGTGCTCGACCGGCTGGTGCGTGGGGCCGTCTTCACCGAGGTGGATGGCGTCATGGGTCATCACATACACCACGCGCAGGCGCATCAGCGCGCTCATGCGGATGGCGTTGCGGGCGTAGTCGGAGAAGACCAGAAAGGTGGCGCCGAAGGGCAGGTGGCCGCCGTGCAGCGCAATGCCGTTGAGCGCCGCGGCCATGCCGAATTCGCGCACGCCCCAGTGGATGTGGCGGCCGGGGCGGGTGCTCTCGGGGTCGGCATGCAGGGCGCCGCAGCTGGGCCAGTCGGTGAGGTTGGAGTGGGTCAGGTCGGCCGAGCCGCCGAGCAGCTCGGGCAGGGCGCGGGCGATGCGTTCGATGGCGATCTGGCTGGCCTTGCGGCTGGCGACGCTGGCCGCGTCGTTGTGCGCGCGGCGCAGCAGGGCGGTGCTGAGCACCCGCCAGCTCACCGGCAGCTCGCCGCGCTGGCGGCGCTGGAACTCGGCGGCCAGCTCTGGGTAGGCGCTGCGCCAGGCGGCGACGCGGGCCTGCCAGTCGGCCCGCTGGCGGGCGCCGCGGGCGCGGGCGTCGAAGCTCTCGCGGATTTCGTCGGGCACGTGGAAGGGCGGATGCGGCCAGTCGAGTGCGGCGCGGGTGGCGGCGACCTCGTCGGCGCCCAGCGGCGCGCCATGCACGCCGGCCGTGCCGGCGCGTGCCGGGCTGCCGTGGCCGATGGTGGTGCGGCAGCAGATGAGGGTGGGGCCGATGTCGTTGTCGGCATTGGCCAGCGCCTCGCGGATGGCGCGGTCCACCGCCTCGACATCATGGCCGTCGATACGTTCGACCACGTTCCAGCCATAGGCGCGGAAGCGCGCCGGGGTGTCATCGGCAAACCAGCCGGCTACGTCGCCGTCGATGGAGATGCGGTTGTCGTCCCACAGGCAGATGAGTTTGGACAGGCGCTGCACGCCGGCAAAGCTGGCCGCCTCGTGGCTGACGCCTTCCATCAGGCAGCCGTCGCCGAGGAACACCCAGGTGCGGTGGTCGACGATGGCGTGGCCGGGCCGGTTGAATTCGGCCGCCAGCCGCTTTTCGGCCAGCGCCATGCCCACCGCGTTGGCCAGGCCCTGGCCGAGCGGCCCGGTGGTGGTCTCGACGCCGGGCGTGTGGCCGACCTCGGGGTGGCCGGGGCAGCGGCTGTCGAGCTGGCGGAAGCGCTTGAGTTCGTCGAGCGGCAGGTCGTAGCCGGTGAGGTGGAGCAGGGCGTAGAGCAGCATCGAGCCGTGGCCGTTGGAGAGCACGAAGCGGTCGCGGTCGGCCCAGGCGGGGTCGGCCGGGTCGTGCCTGAGATGGCGCGTCCACAGCGCGACGGCGATCTCGGCCATGCCCATGGGCATGCCGGGGTGGCCCGAGCGGGCGGCCTCGACGGCGTCGATGGCCAGGAAGCGCAGCGCGTTGGCGCGCAGGGTGTCGAGGGCGGCGGTGGCGGGCGGGCGGTCATGGGCGGTCTCCGGGGGGAGCGGGGTCAAACCGCCGTTGGCATGGCGATACGGGGGTGGCGGGTTGAAACCCGCCCCTGAGGGGACGGCGTAGCTTGGGTTGAGCGCAGCGAAGCCAACAAACGGCGTTGCGAATCGGCACGTTCCACCTTGGGCTTCCTTCGTCCGGCCGGCTACGGTCGATGCGATGCCATGCGCGGTCACAGCAGCTGCCTCCGCCACCGGCTCCATCAGCCGCCACACGAGGGTGAAGATCAGCTGCATGGCCAGCTCCATCTTTCCGCCCGGCACCACGATGGTGTTGGCGCGGCTCATGAAACTGTTGTCGATCATGTTCAGCAGGTAGGGGAAGTCGATGCCTTTGGGGTTGGCGAAGCGGATCACCACCATCGATTCGTCGGCGGTGGGGATGGCGCGGGCGATGAAGGGGTTGGAGGTGTCCACCATCGGCACGCGCTGGAAGTTCACATGGGTGCGGGCGAACTGCGGGACGATGTAGTGCACGTAGTCGTGCATGCGCCGCAGGATGGTGTCGGTGACCGCTTCGGTGCTGTAGCCGCGCATGGACTTGTCGCGGTGCAGCTTCTGGATCCACTCCAGGTTCACCACCGGCACCACGCCGATGAGCAGGTCGACGAAGCGTGCCACGTCGATCTCGCCGTCGGCCACCGCGCCGTGCAGCCCTTCGTAGAACAGCAGGTCGGTGCCGGTGGGCAGGTCTTCCCACGGGGTGAAGCTGCCCGGGTCCTGCTTGTAGGGGGCGGCTTCTTCGGCGTTAATGCAGGTAGGTGCGCCGCTTGCCCTGGCCGCATTCGCTGTAGTGGCGGAAGAGGTTTTCCAGCTCGCCGAAGAGGTTGGCCTCGGGGCCGAAGTGCGACAGGCGGTTTTCGCCGCCGGCTTCGTGCTCGGCCATCTTTTCGCGCATCTGCTGGCGGTCGTAGGCATGGAAGCTGTCGCCCTCGATGGTGGCGGCGGTGACGCCCTCGCGGCGGAAGATCTCCTCGAAGGTGCGCTGCACGGTGCTGGTGCCGGCGCCGGAGGAGCCGGTGATGGCAATGATGGGATGACGGTCGGACATGGTGTTGCCCTCGTGCGGATGGGAAATCGGGGGTGGGGCGTAGCCCGGATGCAGCGCAGCGGAATCCGGGGCATCGGTGGTAGAACCGCCACCGGTCCCGGAGTCGGGCCTGCGGCCCTCGTCCGGGCTACGCAGCTCGTCCGGGCTACGCCGCTTGTCCGGCTACGCAGCCGCCTACGCCGTCATGAACAAACCACGGGTGTGGAACAGCGGCGCGTCGTGGTGGTCGCCGCCGAGTACCGGTTCGGCGTGGTAGCGCTCGATGCGCTCGACCTCGTCGCGCGAGCCGAAGACGAAGCCGATGCGCTGGTGCGTCGACTCGGGCGCCACTTCGAGCACCGGGCGCACGCCGGTGGAGGCGCGGCCGCCGGCTTGTTCGATGAGCCAGCCGATGGGGTTGGCCTCGTAGAGCAGGCGCAGCCGGCCGGGCTTGGCCGGATCCTTGCGGTCGCGCGGGTAGAGGAAGACGCCGCCGCGGGTGAGGATGCGGTGCGCTTCGGCCACCAGCGAGGCGACCCAGCGCATGTTGAAGTCCTTGCCGCGCGGGCCGCTCTTGCCGGCCAGGCATTCGGCCACGTAGCGCGCCACCGGCGCCTCCCAGAAGCGCGAGTTGGAGGCGTTGATGGCGAACTCCTGCGTGGCCGGCGGAATGCGGATGTCGTCACGGGTGAGGAAGAACTCGCCCAGGACGGGGTCGAAGGTGAAGGCCGCCACGCCGCGCCCGACGGTGAGCACCAGCAGCGTCGAGGGGCCGTAGATGGCGTAGCCCGCGGCCACCTGGCGCGTGCCCGGCTGCAGGAAGTCGGCCTCGGTGGCGGCCTCGCCGGGGCGCGGGCTGCGCAGGATGGAGAAGATGGAGCCGACCGAGACGTTCACGTCGATGTTGGACGAGCCGTCGAGTGGGTCGAAGAGCAGCAGGTATTTGCCGCGCTTGTGGCCTTCGGGAATGGGAATCGGCGCTGCGTTCTCTTCCGACAGCATGCCGGCCAGGGCGCCGCCCCAGTGGGTGGCGCGGCGGAAGATGTCGTCGGCCAGCACGTCGAGCGTCTGCTGGGTTTCGCCCTGCACGTTGGTGGCCTCGAGGGCGCCGAGCACACCGCCCAGCGCGCCGTGCGCGACCGCGCGCGAGACGGCCTTGCAGGCCTGGGCGACCTGCAGGATCAGGGCGTTGAACTCGCCGGTGGCGCCGGGGTGGCTGCGCCGCTGCGAGATCAGGTACTCGGTGAGCGTGGTGCGTTCCAGGCTGAACATGCGCGTCTCCTCGCATTTTTTTGGTGTTCGTCGGGGCGTCTTGGCGGGTTGAAACCCGCCCTACGGTGAGGCGGTTTGTAGGGCGGATAAGCCGAAGGCGCATCATGTAGATCGCTGCGCTCCGGGATTCGGTCAGGGTCGTAGGCGTCGATCTCCGTGTCCGGCGGCGCCCCTGGCCGACCAGGGTCGGCGGCGTTAGCAGGTGGAAGTGGCGTGGCGCGCGTCGGCAGCGGTGAGGATCTGCAAGTCGTCGGCGGCAACCGGCGTCGCGCCGTCGAACAGGCGCGCACGGCGCAGGCGCATGCGGTCGAGGCGCGTTGCGCACGCTGCGAGGCGTTGGCGAAATGCAGCTTGGCGCGGCGGTGAGTTCAGGGTAATCCGGCGAAGGCGGCGCGGCCGGCGGCGTCGAAGCGGTAGTTCCAGTCGGCCAGCATGCGCTCGGCGATCTGGGCCAGCTCGGCGTTGCTGTAGTCGGGGAACTCGACATGGTGGGCGATGCGCGACTTCATGCCGGGGTTGGACTCGAAGCGGTCCATGCGATCGGCGTAGCCGGCGGTCTTCAGAGTCGTCGCCGCTGGTTTCCATCACCTGCAACAGGATACTGGTGGCTCTGGCCATCGCGCGTTCACTGTTTGGGCGGAACAGGTGGTAGGCTCGTCGATGAACGGCGCCCATGGCGCCGGCCCGAGCACGTCGCGCGGGTCTTGGGCGCGGTGTGGCCGGTGAACTGGCCGACCAGATCGTCGCGCGTGACCGCCACCACATGGCCTTTGCGCACATAGCCGAGGCGCTGGAGGATCTCGGCCATGCGCAGCGCCAGCGTGGTCTTGCCGGTGCCGGGGTTGCCGGTGAAGCACATGTGCAGCGAGGGCGGGGTGCTGGCCAGGCCGAGGCGCTCGCGCACGCGGTCGACCAGCAGCAGGGCGGCGATCTCGCGCACCCGGCGCTTGACCGGCGCCAGGCCGACCAGCTCGGCGTCGAGGCGGTCGAGCACGTCGGCCACGCCGGCCTCGCGGTATTCGGCGGCCAGGTCGATGGTGTCGGTCGGGGCGGCGAGGGGCTGGGTCATGGCGGTCTCCGGTGCGTCTTCGTCGGCAGGCGTAGACGGGTCGATGTCGCCATCTCGGCTATGTCGTTAGCGGGTTGGCTCCACCCTACGTGGCATGCGTAGCGCTCGCCCTCGGCTGGCGGCCGACGGCGTAGCTCTCCAGCGTGTAGTGCAGCGTGCGGCCGGGGCCTTCGCGCCGCACCAGGCGGAAGCCGGGCTCGACCGCCGGGCGGCCGACGATGAAGGACAGGCGCACCGTCTCCCAGCCCGCGCTCGGGTCGAAGGCGTTGATGCGGATGTAGTGCCCCAGCCGCGCCTGGCGGCATTCGCGCAGCGCCTGCATGGCGCCGGCAGCGTCGGCGAGGTCGAACATCGGGTGGCCCCACATCGACCAATAGGTGTTGCGCGGGTGCGGGTCGTCGGTGAATTGATGGCCACCGCCCAGTCGTTGCGCAGGCGATGCTCGGTGCGCGGCGGTCTGCGCATCGGTGAGGTCGGGCGGGAAGGAAAAGGCGCCTTGGGTGAGTCGCATGTTTGTCCTCGGTCATTGGTGATTGGTGATGGGTGATGGGTGGGAGGTGCCTCGGGCGCACAGCGCCACCATTGACGAATCACCCCATCACCCATCACGAATTACTCGCCGCTACGCGGCAGTCAGCGCATCGGCCACGAAGTCGAGGTGTCCGTCGACGTGTAATCGGGCAATGACCTCGCCCAGGTATCGAGCGCGGCGCGCAGCGGGCGGCAGTGCTCGGCGGCGGCCTTGAGGATGTCGGGGCCTTCGTTGAGGATGTCGCGCCCTTCGTTGCGCGCCAGCACCATGGCTTCGAGCGCCACGCGGTTGGCCTGGGCGCCGGCCTGGATGCCCATCGGGTGGCCGATGGTGCCGCCGCCGAACTGCAGCACCACCTCGTCGCCGAAGAGGTCGAGCAGCTGGCATCTGGCCGGCATGGATGCCGCCCGAGGCGACCGGCATGACGCGCTTGATGCCGGCCCGAAGTCCTGGTCGAAGAACAGCCCGCGCGGCAGGTCTTGGCGGGTGACGGTGTCGCGGCACACGTTGTAGAAGCCCTGCACAGTCATCGGGTCGCCTTCGAGAGCTTGCCCACCGCGGTGCCGGCTTGGCTGGTGGTCGACAGCCAGAGCGCAGCCGTTGGCGATCGCGGAAGCTCACGCCGTAGTTCTTCTGCCGGGTGTAGGTGCCGTGGCCGGCGCGGTGCATGTGCAGGATCATGTCGTTCTCCGCGCCGGCACCAGTGGCTGATCAGCGGATCGCCCGTCCAGCGTGATGAGATCCACCATCACGATGCACAGCCCAGGTCGCGGGCGAACTCGGCGCGACCATCTCCTCCATGGTGCCGGCGGTGATGTTCAGGTAGTGGCCCATGATCTCGCCGGTCTGCGCGGCGGCTGATTGACCCCTCCATGCAGTAGAGGAAGCGGTCGCGCCAGTGCATGAAGTTCTGCGGTTGATGTTCTCGTCGTCCTTGGTGAAGTCCAACCCGCCGGTGAGCGCTTCATACACCACGCGGCCGTAGTTCTTGCCGACAGGCCGAGCTTGGGCTTCATGGTGGCGCCGAGCAGCGGGCGGCGAACTTGTCGAGCGTTCGCTCGACCACGATGCCAGTCGGCGGGCGCGGAAGGTCTTCTTGCCGACCACCGGCGAGCGCATGTCTTCGAGCCGGCAGGCGAGCAGCGGCAAAGCTGAACACGTTGCCGATGATCGAGGCGGTGAGGTTGGCGATGGAGCCTTCCTCGAACAGGTCGAGGTCGTAGGCCACCTGGCAGAAGTACCCTGGCCCATATGCCCGGCACCGGGTCGTGCGGTAGGCCTTGGCACGGGTACTTGTCGCAGGCGGTGAGGCGGTCGGTCCCCACCACCGTCCAGGTGGCGGTGGAAAGACTCGCCGGCCACCGCGGCGGCGGCCTCGATGGGTCGACCCTTCTTGCGGCGTGATGCGAAACACCGCCAGCACGTCGGTGTCCTTGACCTCGTGATCCGGATCCCAGTAGCCCATCTGCGCGTGCGCGAACCACACCCGGCCTGGTAGCGTTTCTTGGCGTCGATCGCGACGTGTTCGTTGGCACCCATGTGTCGTCTCCTCGATGTGATGGCTCGACAATACGGGCGGCGTTGTATAAGGTCGAATCTTAAATTTTTAAATTTGAGATAAGGTTTTCTGATGAAGCTCGAGCAGCGGGTCAGCCTCAAGCAGTTGCGTGCCCTGGTGGCGGTGGCCGACACCGGCAGCTTCACGCTGGCCGCGCGGCGCCTGCACATCACCCAACCGGCGGTGTCCATGCAGCTGCGCGAGCTCGAAGCCATCGTCGGCGAGGTGTTGGTGGACGGGCGCCGCGAGATCCGCCTGACGCTGGCCGGCGAGACGCTGGTGCGGCGCGCCAAGGAGGCGCTGTCGGCGATCGAGCTGGCGGGTATCGAGATCCTTGCCGGGCGTGGGGTGGCGGCGGGCACCATCGACATCGTGGCGATCACCACGGCCGAATACTTCGTGCCGCGCCTGCTCGCCGAGTTCGGTAGGCGCTACCCGGACATCCGCTTTCGCCTGTCGGTGGTGAACCGCGCCGAGGTGTACGCCATGCTCGACGAGCGCCGCGCCGCCGTGGCCATCATGGGCAAACCGCCCGCCAACATGGCGGTGCGGTGCATCCCCTTCGCGCCGCATCTGCTCAGCTTCGTGGCCGCGCCCGACCATCCGCTGGCGCACAAGCGCAACATCCCGCCGGCCAGCCTCACCGAAGAACGCCTGCTGCTACGCGAGCGCGGCTCGGGCACGCGCGACCATATCGAGCGCTATCTCAAGCGCCATGGCGTCAATGCCCTGCGCGCCGACGAGTTGGGCAGCAACGAGACGCTCAAGCAGGCGGCGATGGCCGGCATGGGCATCGCCTTTCTATCGCATCACACCTTCAGCATGGAAGAGGCCGCCGGGCACCTGGTGCGCCTCGACGTGCAGGACACGCCGGTCGAGCGCGAATGGAACATCGTGGTGCGCAACGACCAGCCGCTCAGTCTGGCGGTGACGACGCTGATGAATTTCCTGCAAGGTGAGGGTGTGGACCTGATCGGCGGGCGCGACAGGTCGGCCGTGGGCGCCGGCTGAACCACCGCGTCGGCGTGCGGTGCCATTCGGTCTGCGTCGGCCGACCTCGGAAACAATCCTGCCGGCCAGGGGCCGGCAGGGTGTGTGCAGCCGACGCGCCAGCTTACTTCTTGGCTTTGCCCTGTGCCTCGTCAATGGCCGGGTTCAGCTGGGCCGCCGGCAGGAAGCCGCCGATGCGGCTGCCGTCGGCGAGGAAGATGGTGGGGGTGCCGCTGACGCGCAACTGCTGGCCGAGGGCGACGTTGCGCTCGATGGCCGAGGTATCGCAGTCGGCCGCGGCGGGCGGGGCCTTGCCGGCGCCGACCCAGTCCATCCAGGCCGTGCCCTGATTCTCGGCGCACCAGATGCGCTTGGACTTGTCGATCGAATCCGGGCTCAGGATGGGGTAGAGGAAGGTGTAGACGGTGACGTTGTCCATGCTCTGCAACTCGCCGGCGAGGCGCTTGCAGAAGCCGCAGTTGGGGTCTTCGAAAGTGGCGATGACACGCTCGCCCTTGCCGCGCACATGCTTGACCGCGTCCTTGAGCGGCAGGCTGGCGAAGTCGATGGCCGACAGCGCGTTGAGGCGGGCCTGGGTGATGTTGCTGCGGGTCTTGGTGTCGATGATGTTGCCGTCGATGATGAAGCTCACCGACTCGTTGGTGTAGACCAGCTCACCGGACTTGAGCACCACTTCGTACAGTTTGTTGTAGGCCGTGGCCTTGACGCTGCTGACGGCGGGGGCGCCGATGAAGGCTTCGACCTTCTTTTGCACATCGGCTTCGCCGGCGTGGGCAACGCCGGCGGCCAGGGTGAGGGTGGCCAGCGCGGCGCGCAGTCGGGGGTGGTTCATCCGGTTCTCCAGGAATCAAAAGTGTCCGCTGATGGCATATCGCACCAGCGCGTTGCGTACGACAGGGATTTGGTTGGTGAGGTTCAGTCCGAGATTGCGCAGCCCCGACAAAAGGCCGTTGTCGGGCTTGAACAGGCGGTTGAGCGCATGGGTGGTGGACTGCAGCAGCGTGGTTTCTTCGGCGCGGGCGCGGGCGTAGCTGGCCAGCAGGGCCGCTTCGCCCGGGTCTCGCCAGGCGGGCAGCGGGCCGAGCAGTTCGGCCAGGGCCTTGGCGTCCTGGTAGCCGAGGTTGATGCCGTGGCCTGAGAGCGGATGGATGGCGTGGGCGGCGTCGCCGATCAGTGCGACGCGCGGGGCGGTGGGCTGCGGCACGCGCATCAGGCGCAGCGGAAAAGCAGCGGCCGGCGTTTCAGGCGTGAGCGCGCCCAACGTGTGCTGGCCGGCCTCGGCGACGCGCTGACACAGCGCCTCGGGCGAGAGGGCGACCAGTGCGTCGGCCACGTCGTCGGGTGCGGACCAGACGATGGAGATCATGTTGTCCGGCAGCGGCAGGTAGGCGAGGATGCCGTCCTCGCGGAACCATTGATAGGCCGTGTTGCGGTGCGGTTTCTCGCAGTGAAAATTGGCGACCACGCCTTTTTCGTCGTAGGGCGTGGTGGTGGCGGCAATGCCGACCTGCTCGCGCACCCATGAGCGGGCGCCGTCGGCGGCGACCACCAGCGAAGCGGTGAGTGTCTTGCCGTTGTCGAGGCTGAGCGTGGCGGTGTCGTCATCCACCGCAAGGCTCACCGGCCGCGCCGGGCACAGCAGGGTGAGGTTGTGCTGGCGCTTGATGGTCTCCCATAGCTCGCGCTGCATCAGGCCGGATTCGACGATCCAGGCCAGCTCGCGCAGGCCGCAGTCGTAGGCCGAGAAGTCGAGCCGGCCGCCGGCGTCGCCCTGGATGGCCATGTCGTACACCGGGGTGAGGCGGGCGCTGTCGAGGTGCTGCCAGACGCCGATGTCGGTGAGGAAGTCCGCATTGGCGGGGCTGATGGCGTAGATGCGGCTGTCCCAGCCCTCGGGCCGGGCGGGTGGTTGGGATTCCACCACCGCGATCTTCAGCCGGCTGCCGCGCAGGGCGGCGGCGAGGCTGGCGCCCGCAAGGCCGGCGCCGACGATGACCAGATCGAATTTCATGTGTTGAGCCTGCAAAACGCGGGCGCGTGGCGTGCGCTCCGGATGGGGCTGAACGTTACCCCATTGCCGGTTTTCGGCAAAGCGGCGAGCGCAAGGGGCGGTGTATAGGCGTTGCCTATCGATAAAATTTGGACGTTCAATTGGATCTATATGCTGCAGGGCAATAGTATTCACCCATCGATTTCGCAGCACCCGCAAACCCAAAAGGAGTGAAACCCATGTCGAACCTCATCAACAGCAAGATCAAGCCTTTCAAAGCCACCGCCTACAAGAACGGCGAGTTCAAGGAAGTGACCGAGCAGTCCCTGCTGGGCAAGTGGTCGGTGGTGTTCTTCTACCCGGCCGACTTCACCTTCGTGTGCCCGACCGAACTGGGCGATCTGGCCGACTACTACCCGCAGCTCAAGGACATGGGCGTGGAAGTGTACTCGGTCTCGACCGACACCCACTTTACCCACAAGGCCTGGCATGACGCTTCGGAGACGATCAAGAAGATCAACTACGCCATGATCGGCGACCCGACCGGCACCATCTCGCGCAACTTCGAGGTGATGATCGAGGAAGAAGGCCTGGCCCTGCGCGGCACCTTCGTGATCAACCCCGAAGGCGAGATCAAGGTTGCCGAGATTCACGACCTGGGCATCGGTCGTGACGCGAAAGAGCTGGTCCGCAAGATCCAGGCTGCCCAGTACGTGGCCGCCCACCCGGGTGAAGTGTGCCCGGCCAAGTGGACCCCGGGTGAGCAGACCCTGGCGCCGTCGCTGGACTTGGTTGGCAAAATCTGAGTTTGCCAACGGCCGCCGTCAAGCGGCGGCCGTCGCCCCTCTACGAGGCGGCGACGGAAAAGCGTTGGACCGCCCGAACGCTTTTCCGACACCGCTTCACCCCATGCCCGGGGCAAAGGCCCGGGCATTTTTACGCCCGAAATTCGATCCCGGAGGCCTGCCATGCTCGACGCCAATCTCAAACAACAGCTTTCGACCTACCTGCAGAACGTCACCCAGCCGATCGAGATCACGGCCAATGTCGATGACAGCGCCAAGTCCGCCGAGATGCTCGCGCTGCTCAAGGACATCGCCGGCTTGACCGACAAGATCACCCTGTTCGAAACCCGCGATGTGTCCGTTCGCACGCCGTCCTTCGCGCTGACCCGCGCCGGCGCCGACATGGGCGTGCGCTTCGCCGGCATCCCGATGGGCCATGAATTCACCTCGCTGGTGCTGGCGCTGCTGCAGGTGGGCGGCCATCCGCCCAAGGTCGAGGCCGATGTGATCGCGCAGATCCAGGCCATCGAGGGGCGTTTCGAGTTCGTCACCTACATCTCGCTGTCCTGCCAGAACTGCCCGGAGGTGGTGCAGGCGCTGAACCTGATGGCGGTGCTCAACCCCAATATCCGCCACACCATGGTCGATGGCGCGCTGTTCCAGGACGAGGTCGAGGCTCGCAAGATCCTCGCCGTGCCCAGCGTCTATCTGAACGGCGAGGTCTTCGGCCAGGGCCGCACCAGCCTCAAGGAAATCCTTGCCAAGCTCGATACCGGCGCCGCCGCCCGTGACGCGGCGAAGATCGCCGACAAGGATCCGTTCGACGTGCTCATCGTCGGTGGTGGCCCGGCCGGCGCGGCAGCCGCCATCTATGCGGCGCGCAAGGGCGTGCGCACCGGCGTGGTGTCAGAGCGCTTCGGCGGCCAGGTGATGGACACCATGGCCATCGAGAACTTCATCTCGGTGAAGGAAACCGAGGGGCCCAAGCTGGCCGCCGCGCTCGAACAGCATGTGAAGCAGTACGAGGTGGACGTGATGGACGGCCAGCGCGCCGAGGCGCTGATCCCCGGCGAACTCGCCGAGGTTCGTCTGGCCAGCGGCGCCACGGTCATGGCCCGCGCCGTCATCCTCGCCACCGGCGCACGCTGGCGCGAGATGAACGTGCCCGGCGAGCGCGAATACCGCGGCCGCGGCGTGGCCTACTGCCCGCACTGCGACGGCCCGCTCTTCAAGGGCAAGCGCGTGGCGGTGATCGGCGGCGGCAACTCGGGTGTCGAGGCGGCCATCGACCTGGCCGGCATCGTGGCGCATGTCACGCTGCTGGAATTTGGTAGCGAGCTGCGCGCCGACGCGGTGCTGCAGGCCAAGCTCAAGAGCCTGCCGAATGTCACCATCCACACCGATGCGCAGACCACCGAAGTGACCGGTGCCGACGGCAAGGTCAATGGCCTGGTCTACACCGATCATCGCAGCGGCGACTCGCACAGCGTGGCGCTCGAAGGTGTGTTCGTGCAGATCGGCCTGCTGCCCAATACCGACTGGCTCAAGGGTACGGTCGATTTGAGCAAGCATGGCGAGATCGAGGTGAACGCGCGCGGCGAGACCAGCGTGCCGGGTGTGTTTGCGGCGGGTGATGCGACAACGGTGCCCTACAAGCAGATTATCATCGCCATGGGCGAGGGCTCGAAGGCGGCGCTGTCGGCCTTTGATCACCTGATCCGCAGTTCGGCGCCAGCGACGGTGTCGTCCGTCAGCTGATCCGGCGGCGCGGGCATGACAAAAAACAGAGCGACCCGAGGGTCGCTCTGTTGTCTGGCCAACAGATCGGTGCTAGCAGCGATCAGGCGGCTTTGCGGCGGCGGGCCTGGTTCAGGCCGAGCAGCCCCATGCCCAGCAGCGCGAGCGAGGCCGGCTCCGGCATCGGGTTCGGATCCACCGGCGGGGCGCCAGTGTCGCCAGAGAGCAGGTTCTCGAACATGCGCTCGTTGTCGAAGCTGCCCCAGGTGGGGGCGTTGTCCCAGACGTTCTGGTCGGTAATCAGGAAGATGCTGCCCGGGCCGATGTTCTGGAACGCCATCATGACGGCATTGGTGTCGTCCTCGCCTTTCATCAACACTTGCGCCGAGCCGGAAACCAGCAACGGTGCGAAGGCGGCATACTCGTAGGTATTTACGCCGTCGGTCAGTGTGTGGTTGAGGATCTGGCCATCGGCAACCGATGCTGACCGGAAACCGGGGTCAACAATGGTGTTCTGGATCTGGATGGTCGCGCCGAGTGCGGCCAGCGCAAAGTTGATGCGCGTGTTTTCGTCCGGCATGAAGGTGCCGTGTTCGCCCATGAAGGCGATGCGGCCGCCGCCTGCCAGGAACGAGGCCATGGTGCTGATCTCGGCCGCGGTGTAGTCGTTGGAGGGCTGCATGGCCCACAGCAGGTTGACGCCCGTCAGGCTGATGGTGTCGAGCGTGCCGGACACGATGGATGAGCTATGGCCCGCGAGGCCGTTGTAGAAGTTGTTCAGGGTGGCGGGGCTGTATGCGTCGCTCCAGATCGCGGCCACACCGGCTTGTGCGGCACCTGCACCCATCAGGCTCATTGCCGTACAGGCGATAGCTACGCTTTTCTTGATCTTCATTTTTGGACCCCCTTTTGTGTCACGTTAAGCGCCGATCCTTGGCGGAAGCGATGCGGCAAGAAGCTGTGTGATGAGCTTTATGCACAAACCGGGCCTGTTTCTTGATGTATTGTTTAGTGCTTTGATATTTAAGAGATATCTCCGTTTTTTTTGGCGCTGACAAAGACCCTGTCAAGCCGGTGGTTTTTTAAAGTGTAAAAATGTGCGACGCGCCAAGGCGCGCGTTTGGCGACCGGTCGGCCGGGGCGAGCGCACACGACGATGCTGTGGAATCGGGCGTTCGTACGCTCTGAAGCGGTTGTGATGTTGCTGACAGGGTGGCCAGCAAGCGTGGAGGCGGGCTGCCTCAGGTGCTGGGGGCGAGGCCGCGATGCCCCCACGGCAGGCGGTGGTGCGGTGCGTCGTCACGAATGACGCCGGCCCGGCAGGCTTTGAGGACGGTGCGCATCCGTTCGGCGTCTTCGTCCATGAAGCCGGACTTGAAGTCGGTCAGGATCAAGCGAGCGCGGGTTGGCCAGTTGCCGGGGGCGTCGTCGATCGCCAGCCAGGGGGCGTCGGCGGCGTGGTGCTCGCTGAGCCATTGGCGCGCTTCCGCCTCGCGCAGGCCGTAGAAATCGCTGTTGTGTCCCGGCAGGCGAAACGGTGTGGTGCCGATGACACGGGGGCGGATGTCTTCCGAGAAGTGGGCCTGAAGCCGGCGCAGCGAGAACAGCGTGCGCCAGTCGGAGGTGATCACCACGCGGCATTCGTCGAACTCGCGCAGCACGGTCTCGATGCGCGGCAGGCAGCGGAAATCCTCAACCTCGCGCAGCGGGTGGGTGACGCCATCGAAATCCAGAAAGACGAATATCTCGGGTCGGTGCATGGGCGGCCTCCTGTGCGTTTCATTCTAGCTTACGGTTGCTGCGTCGCAAAAATTTAGCGCAATATGTCATTAAAGATTCTTCAAGTGCCACCAGAATCGGCCGTTTAGCAAGGTGTCTTTGCAACGATTTGGCATTGTGCGTTGCAGAATTTCACAATTATCAGGGGGCTGGAAATGCAAGCGATTGTCGATCTCAGCGGGAAAGTGGGGCTGATCACCGGTATTGCCAACGAGAAGTCGATCTCGACCGGGGTGGCCGAATCCTGCGTCGAGGCGGGGGCCAAACTGGTGGTCACCTATCAGAACGACAAGACCCGCGCCTTCATCGAACCGGTCATCCATCGCCTGGGGGTCGAGCATGTGTATGCTCTCGATGTGACCCGGCCGGAGACCATGGATGAGGTGCAGGCGAAGATTGCCGAGCACTTCGGCAAGCTCGACTTCGCCATCCACAGCATGGCCTTTGCCAAGCGCGACGACCTGCACGGCCGGGTGGTCGACACCTCGGCCGACGGTTTTGCGGTGGCCATGGATGTGTCGACCCACTCCTTCGTGCGACTGGCCAAGATGGTCGAGCCGTTGATGGAAAAGGCCGGTGGCGGCTCGCTCATCACCATGACCTACCTGGGCTCGGAGAAGGTCATCGCCAACTACGGTGTGATGGGCCTGTGCAAGGCCGCGCTCGAAGCGGCGACACGCTATATGGCCTGTGAGCTGGGCCCCAAGAACATCCGTGTCAATGCCGTCTCGCCCGGTCCGCTGATGACTCGCGCCGCCTCGGGCATTGCCCGCTTCGACGATCTGATGGCCTCGGCCATCGAGCGCGCGCCCATGCACTCGCTGGTCACGCCGGAAGACATCGGCGCGTTGACCGCGTTCCTGGTGTCGGATGCGGGGCGCTTGATTACCGGCGGCATTCACTTTGTCGATGCGGGCTACAACATCGTCGGCTAGACTTTCGGCATGTCTGCCGATAGCGGCACGGCCAGCGCCCGGGCGCGTTTTGGCCGTGCAGAGATCCTTTTCGCCGATCCCGTCCCGGCCCACCTCTTGCTCGATGGGCTGGTGGAAATCGGCCGCGGTGAATACAGCGTCGTGCTCGATGCAGGTGATGGCCAGCGGGTGTTCAAGCTGGTCAGCTCGCCGGCGGACTACTTCTACTACACCGCCGACGACCGCCCCCGTGGGCCACACTTCCCACGGATTTACCACGACCACGGCGTCATCGGCCGCGCCTCGAGCGGGCATCTGCTGCATCTGCTCGACATGGAGCGCTTGTACCCGATAACCGCGGATTCGCCGGCCGGGGCGGCCGCCGAGGCGCTGATCGAGGCCTACTGGGTGGCCTGCCAGCGATGGGCCAACCTCGGTGCCGACATGGGGCGAATGGCCTTGTTCGACCTGATCGAATCGCCACCGGACACGGTCGTCGGCAGCCTGCGCGATGCGTTGCGCCTACTGGCGGGGTTCATCGAGGCTTACCAGGTGATGCCCGACATCCTCAGCGAGGGCAATCTGCTGGTGCGCGCGGATGGCACCCTGGTGTTTTCGGATCCGGTGTTTCTCGGCTGAGGCGGCGTTGCTGCCTCTGCCCGTGCGAGGCGGGAGGCACGCGCGTGACGTAGGGCGGATAAGCCGCAGGCGCATCCGCCTTCGGTGCCGCATCGGGGCGTTGTTCGGCGGATGCGCTGCGCTTATCCGCCCTACGACGCCCCCGACTCGACGCCCCCGACTCGACGCCCCCGACTCGACGCCCCCGACCCGGCGCGCCGTGCCGTCGAGCGGGCCTAGTTGAACCCTGCCGTCACCAGCGCCCGCGAGGCCAGATCAAAATGCGCCGCCAGCGCTGCGCAGGCCGCTTCCGGGTCCCCGTCGGCGATGGCCTGGGCAATGGCGGCGTGCGCTTCGACGACCTCGCGCCGTGTGTCCTCGTCCCGGCGGTGGCGCCACACCATGGGGTTGGTTTCGCGGATGGCGCTGGTCAGTGAGGCGACCAATACCGGAAACAGGGGGTTGCGGCTGGCCTGGGCAATGGCCACGTGGAAGGCGATGTCCTGTTCGGTCATGCGCGCCGGATCGTCAATGCTGTCGCGCATCCGGGCCACCAGATCGACCAGCGCGGTGGCCTCGGCGTCGGTTCGCCGCATGGCCGCGAGAGCCACAGTGCGCATCTCCACGGCACGGCGGGCGTCCCACATCTGCGGGGGATTGATCTGTTCGGTGCGCAGGGCGTGGGTCAGTGACAGCGCGATCACCGTGCCGTCGAAGCCGCAGACCTGGGCGCGCCGGCCGGCCCGCATCTCGATGATGCGCATCGCGCTCAGCGACTTGAAGGCTTCACGCACCACGGTGCGGCTGACGCCCAGCGATTCGGCAAAGCGCGCTTCGCTGGGTAGCTTGTCGCCCACCTTGAGGCCCTCGCTGTGGATGTAGTCGGTGATGGCGCGAATGGCGCTGTCGACCCGGGTGGTGGGGGCTGCGGTCTCGGCGGGTGTCTTGGGCGGATGGTGTTGTGGCATGTTTGGTGTTATAAGTCGAGCTCAACCTATCATACAAGTTAAGCCGGCGCGTGTGGCAACGAACTGCCCGCGTCAGTCAGAGGAGACGGTAGATGAGCGATGTGTTGCAGGCCTTGGTCGATGCCCTGGGCGAGGACGGCGTGATCCACGGCGACGCGGTGGCCGACCGCGCCACCAGTTACTGGGACGCATCGCCGACCCGGGCGGTGGCGGTGCTGCGTCCGCGCAGCACCTCCGAGGTGAGCACGGCGCTGGCGATCTGCCATCGCTTCGGCCAGCCGGTGGTGACCCAGGGCGGCCTGACCGGCTGTGTGCAGGGCGCGGTGGCATCCGGCCAGGAGGTGATCCTGTCGCTCGAGCGGATGAACGCCATCGAGGCCATTGATGCGGTCGGTGGCACGGCCACGGTGCAGGCGGGCGTGACCCTGCAGGCGCTGCAGGAGGCGGCGCGGGCGCAAGACCTGCTGTTTGCGCTGGATCTGGGCGCGCGCGGCAGCTGCACCATCGGCGGCAATGTGGCGACCAACGCCGGCGGCATCAATGTGCTGCGCTACGGCATGATGCGCGCGCTGGTACTCGGGCTGGAGGCGGTGCTGGCCGACGGCACGGTGCTCTCGAGCCTGAACCAGATGCTCAAGAACAACGCCGGCTACGACCTCAAGCAATTGATGATCGGCACCGAGGGCACGCTGGGCATCGTCACCCGCGTGGTGGTGCGCCTGCACCCCTTGCCGAGCAGTTGCAATGCGGCCTTGGTGGCGCTTGAGTCGTTCGACCAGGTGACCACGCTGCTCTCGCGCATGCAGCGCGACCTGGCCGGCACGCTCAGCGCCTACGAGGTGATGTGGAACGAGTACTTCCAGGCGTCCACCGAGCCGGGCGGGCACCGTGCGCCGATGGGGCGTGACTACCCGTTCTACGTGATGCTGCAGGCCGAGGGGGCCGATGCCGAGGCCGATGCCGCGCGCTTCGAGCGCTTGCTCGAAGAAGCCCTGGAGGCCGGGCTGATCGTCGATGCCGTGGTGCCCAAGTCGGAAAGCGAGCGCCGTGCGCTGTGGGAACTGCGCGAGAACTTCGAGGCCATGCTGCACGGTCGCACCACCTTTCTGTACGACGTGAGCCTGCCGATTCGCGAGATGGCCGGCTATGTGGCCGAAGTGCGCGCCAATATCGCCGCGCGCTGGCCGCAGGCGCGCTGCATCGTGTTTGGTCACATGGCCGACGGCAACCTGCACCTGTTCGTGCAGCCCGGGGCCGATGGCGCTGCGCACGCCGACAGCGACGCGGCGGTGTATGGACCGCTGCGCAGCCGGCACGGGTCGGTGTCGGCCGAGCACGGCATCGGGACGGAAAAGATGGACTGGCTGAGTGTGTGCCGCAGCGGGGTGGAGATCGACATGATGCGCGCGCTCAAGCAGGCGCTCGATCCCAAGGGGCTGCTCAACCCGGGGCGGATTTTCTCCGTGGGCTGAGCCGGCGCCGTCAGCCCGGCGGCAGGCTGTCGAGCAGGCGGCGCATGTCGCGGTCGAGCGCGGGGGCGCTGCCGCTGGCGGCCAGGCCGGCCTGCAGGCGTTCGCGCGCCGGGCCGAAGGCGTCTTGGGCGAGGTGCTCGAAGGCCTGCTTGTAGCGGCGCAGGGCGTGGGTGTCGGGCAGGGCGTCGAGCGCTTGCCAGGTGGCCAGCGCCGCGTCGAAGCGGCCGCGTGTGATCTGCAGCAAGCCCAGGTGAAAGCGGGCGACGGGGTGATCCGGTTCGCCGGCCAGGGCGCGGGCCATCTCCGCCTCGGCGGCGTCGAAGAGTTCGAGGTGCGCGTATTCGGCACCGAGCCGGTAGCCGATGGCGGGGTCGGCCGGGGCCTCGGCAGCGGCGGCCTTGAGCAGGCGCAGCGCGGTGGTGTGGTCGCCGCGTTCGGCGGCGGCTTCGGCGTCGGTCAGTGCGGTGGTGTGGCGGGACATCAGGTGTGGTTCTCGATCAGCGTGCAGGCGTCGTCACGCCAATACACCAGGGCGGCGAAGTAGCCCTCCCACACACAACCATTGCAGCCGCGGCCGCAGCAGGTGTCGGGGATGGGCGGCGGCGGGCGCAGCGTGAGCTGGCGGGTGTCGAGGGCGCGGCTGACCGCCACCACCAGGGCCTGGGCGTCATCGACATGACGCAGCGGGGCCTGGCGGAGGGCGGTCGTCGGCATCAGTGGCGGGTGATCTTGTCGAGATAGCCCATGGCGAAGGCCGAGACGACGAAGGTGAGGTGAATGATCACGTACCACATCAGCTTGTCGCTGTCGGTGTTGCCGGCATTCATGAACACCTTGAGCAGGTGGATCGAGGAGATCGCCACGATCGAGGCGGCTACCTTGTTCTTGAGGCTTGACGAATCCATCTTGCCCAGCCAGTTGAGCTTCTCGGCGTCGTCGGCAATGTCCAGCTGCGAGACGAAGTTTTCGTAGCCGGAGAACATCACCATCACCAGCAGGCCGCCGACCAGTGCCATGTCGATCAGCGACAGGACAAGCAGGATGAGGTCGGTCTCGGCCGTCTCGAAGACATGCGGCAGGACGTGAAAGACTTCCTGGAAGAACTTCAGGCCAAGGGCGAGCAGCGCCAGGCTGAGGCCGAGATAGATGGGCGCCAGCAGCCAGCGTGAGGCGTACATCAGGCGTTCGAGCAGTTTTTCCATGGGGGGCGGGGTCCGTCGTTCTGTTGGCGCGCATTGTAGGGAATTTTCCGATGCTTTGCGCGACCCGCCCACCGTCCCTAGTGCGGATGCCGTCGCGCCATGCCGCCCAGTGCCAGCATCTGCCAGTCGCCCAGGATGCGCGAGGCGCACTGCTGGACGACGGCGGGAATGCGCGGGTCGCCGGCAATGGCGCGCAGCTGGCCGACCACCGCTTCGGCCAGACGCGGGTTTCGCGTGCTCGAATACCGCGTGACCAGCTGCAGCGCGGCCACCAGTGCCAGCTCGGGCTGGCGCTCGTAGCCGGGCAGGGCGTCGGGGCGCAGGTCGGCGGCGCTCACATGCGCACCGCGTAGTATTCGACCACGTCCTGCACATTGACCGGGAAGGGCACTTCGTCGGGCTCGGGCAGGCGCACGACCGTGGCGGCGGCGTCCTTGTCGTTCCAGCCCAGCCATTCGGGGCGGGTGAGGGCGGGTTCGGCGAGGCTGGCGACGACGATGCCGATCTGCCGGGCCTTGAGGGTGAGGGTGATGACATCGCCGACGCGCACGCGGATCGATGGAATGTTCACCGAGCGTCCGTTGAGCAGCACATGGCGGTGGCGCACCAGCTGGCGGGCGGCGATGCCGGTGGGGGCAAAGCCGGCGCGGAAGACGGCGTTGTCGAGCCGTGATTCGAGCAGTTCGAGCAGCTTCTCGCCGGTCGGGCCCTTGTCGCGCTTGGCTTCGCGGAACAGGCGGCGGATCTGGGTTTCGGTCAGGCCGTAGTTGAAGCGCAGCTTCTGTTTCTCGATCAGCTGCAGGCCGTAGTCGGACTTGCGGCGGTTGCTGCGGGCGCCGTGCTGGCCGGGCGGGTGCGGGCGGTCGCCGATGGATTTGCGGGACAGGCCGGGCAACTCGGTGCCCAGGGCGCGCATGACCTTGACGCGCGGGCCGGTGAAACGGGACATGACATCTCCTTGGTGTCGGAGCCTGCGGGCAGGCACGGGGGAGACGGCGTGTCGCGTTGTGCGGCGGGAAGCGGGCCGACTCCCTGGCGGCGTGGCTGGCTTCCCGCGGGGTGGCGGGTGGCGGGCTGTTCCGGTGGCGACGCGCTGTCGCGACCGGATCGCGATATTATCGCAAATGCGAAGCATTCGCAATTAAGCTGTGTCACCACACGTAGTACATCACCACCCAGGGCAGCACGGCCCCGGCGCCGGCGACGGTAAAGGCGGCCATCACCAGCTGGCTGCGTGCGGCGGGCAAGGCCATGCGCGCGACCATCCGGCCGGCGAGGACCAGGCTGGCGAGGCTGGCGGCGCCGAGCAGCAGGCCGCGGATGAGCGGCAGATGCGCGATGTCGATGCCTTCAGCGGCGAGCAGGGACACGGTCAGCGCCGACAGACCGAGGAACACCCCGGCGCCACCGATCGGGATCAGTGCGTAGGCCAGCTGCAGATGGGCGCGGGCGCGTCCGGTGAGATAGCCGGCCAGGCGCAGCCACAGCGAGATCCAGCCGCCGATGAGCAGCGCCGCCACGCCGATGTAGGCAAGGATCATCAGGCCG
>JAWKYX010000021.1:0-55953 GCA_041396265.1 Rhodocyclaceae bacterium | reverse complement strand
AGTTACTACGTGAGCTGTGCCAGCGCCGACCGCGAGCGGCCCGAGGTGGTCGATTTCATGGACTGGCTGCGCGAGGGCTTTGCCGGATGAATTTCCTCGCCCACCTGTGGCTGGCCGGCCCCGACGAGGGCGCGCGGCTGGGCGCGGTGGCCGGGGATTTCGTCAAGGGCGCGCTGCCCGGTGCGCTGCCGCCCGACATCGCCGCCGGCGTGGCCCTGCACCGGGCCATCGATGCCTTTGCCGATACGCACCCCGCCTTCCAGGCCTCGCGCGCGCGGGTAGGTGGCGCACACCGGCGTTTTGCCGGCGTGATGGTGGACATGTTCTACGATCACTTCCTGGCCGCGCAGTGGGGCCGCTGGCATCCGGACGAGCCGCTGGCCGACTTCGCCGCCCGCCAGTACGTGCTGCTGGCGGCGCATCGCCAGCGCCTGCCGGCGCGCGCCTTGCCGGTGCTGGCGCGCATGGCCGAGCACGACTGGCTCACGTCCTACCGCGAGGTGGACACCATCGTCTTCGCACTCGACCGCATCGCCGGCCGGCTGACGCGGCCCGAGGCCTTTCTCGGCTGCGGCGAGGCGCTGCGCACCGATTACGCCGGCTTTGCCGAGGATGCGCAACGCTTCCTCGCCGACGCGCGGGCGTTCGCGGCGGCATTTCCGACGCCGTAGGGCGGGTTTCAACCCGCCACTGGTATCGGCTAGCGCAGTTGGCGGGTTGAAACCCGCCCTACGATGCCGGCTGCGCCGGGCGGGCGGCGATGTGCCCGCTCGGCGTGCGATGGCGTTACCCCAGGATCAGCACATGCATGCGCCGCGGACCGTGGGCGCCGAGCTCGATGGTCTGCTCGACGTCGCCGGTGCGCGAGGGGCCGGAGATGAAGTTCATGGCGCGCGGGGCGCCCTGGCCGCGTTCGCGCAGGGCGACCCAGCAGTCTTCGTAGTGACGCACGATGTGTTCGACCGGCAGCACGACGACATGGGTCTCGGGCACGAAGTTGTGGGTGATCGGGCGGTCGGGGCCGGAGAGCATGAGGATGCTGCCGGTCTCGGCGATGCCGCGCCAGGCGAGCGAGACGCCGAGCATGACCTCGATGCCGGCGGCGCCGTGGTCGATCTGCCAGCCCTCGGGCCAGCTGAGTTCGCCCAGTGCGGTGCCCACCACCGCTGACGGCGCGATGCTGTAGCGCTCGGCCAGCGCGGCCACCGCCGCGGGCACGTCGGCCAGGCTATTGATGCGCTCGGTGGTGCCGGCGCGCGACTCGAAACGCTGGGCGAAGCGGGCGATCAGGTCGGCGTCGTCGACCGTGGCGCGGACATGCTGCGGCGGTTCGGCGATGCGCGCGTCGAGCTTGCGGCGGGCCGCCTCGTCGAGCGGGCCGCGGCCGAGGGATTGGCGGATGGCGTTGAAAACGGTGTCGCGGCTGCTCATTGGTCACCCCGCTTGGCTTGCCACAGTTCGAGGAAGGTGCGGCCGGTGGGGGCCGGCAGGTCGCGCGCGCCGGTCCAGCCGGGGTCGAAGGGCAGCGAGCGCAGCTTGCCCTTGCCGTTGGCCATGCTGGCCAGGATGCGCACGCCGATGCGCTCGGCGAAGTGGTAGAGCTTGGGCCGCTCGGCCACGTAGCGCCACAGCTTGAGCGCCTGCTTCTGGCGCTTGGGCGTCATGTTCTTGCGGTATTGCTGGTGGCGCACTTCGCGCAGCAGGTCGGGCAGCGGGATGCGCACCGGGCACACCGACTTGCAGCGGCCGTTGAGGGTGCAGGCGTTGGGCAGGTCGTAGGTGCCGTCCATGCCCTTGATCAGCGGGGTGAGCACCGAGCCCATCGGGCCGGGATACACCCAGCCATAGGCATGGCCGCCGATCGAGCCGTACACCGGGCAGTGGTTCATGCAGGCGCCGCAGCGGATGCAGCGCAGCATGTCCTGGAAGCGGCTGCCGAGCATCTTGGAGCGCCCGTTGTCGAGCAGCACCACGTGGTATTCCTCGGGGCCGTCGACATCGCCTTCGCGGCGCGGGCCGGTGGAGAAGGTGGTGTAGCTCTCGGTCTCCTGGCCGGTGGCGCTGCGCGCCAGGATGCGCAGGAAGACGGAGAGGTCGTCGAGCGTGGGGATCACGCGCTCGATGCCGCTGGTGACGATGTGCACCTTGGCCAGCGTCTGGGTGAGATCGCCGTTGCCTTCGTTGGTGACGATCACCGAGGAGCCGGTTTCGGCCACCAGGAAGTTGCCGCCGGTGATGCCGACCTCGGCGGTGAAGTATTTCTCGCGCAGCACTTCGCGCGCTTCTGCCACCAGCGCGGCGCGGTCGGTCTTGCGCGGCTTGTTGTGGGCGGCGGCGAAGAGGTCGGCGACCTGGTCCTTGGTCTTGTGGATGGCCGGGGCGATGATGTGCGAGGGTGGCTCGTCGGCGAGCTGGATGATGTACTCGCCCAGGTCGGTCTCGACCACCTCGTAGCCGTCGGCGATCAGCGCCTCGTTGAGGCCCATCTCCTCGGACACCATCGACTTGCCCTTGGTGATCCGCTTGGCATTGGCCTTCTTGCAGATGCCGAGGATGATGCGGCGCGCGTCTTCGGCGTCGGCGGCGTAGTGCACATGGCCGCCGGCGGCGGTCACCGCGGCTTCGTACTTCTCGAGATAGTGATCGAGGTTGTTGAGGACATGGTCCTTGATGTCGCGTGCGGTGTCGCGCAGCGCCTCGAACTCGGGCAGTTCTTCGGCGGCCTGGGCGCGCTTGACCACGAAGCCGGCCTTGGTGTTGCTCAGCGCCTTCTGCAGGTTGGCGTCATGCAGGGCATGCACCGCGCGGGTCTTGAACTCGGGGGAGCGGAATTCCATGTCAGCGGCCCTCTCTCGGTGCTTCGCCCAGACTCGGGCCATCGGCCAGCCCGGCCAGCACTTCGGCGGTGTGATAGACGCGCACCGGCGACCCCTTGCGACGCAGGCGCCCGGCCAGGTGCAGCAGGCAGCCGAGGTCGCCGCCGAGCAGCGTGTCGGCGCCGGTGGCGGCGGCATTGGCCAGCTTGTCGTCGGCCATCTTCTCGGAAATCTCGGGGTACTTGACGCAGAAGGTACCGCCAAAGCCGCAGCACACCTCGGTGTCTTCCATCTCCTTGATCGTCAGCCCTTTGACGCTGCCGAGCAGTTGGCGGGGCTGGCCCTTGACGCCCATGCTGCGCAGCCCGCTACAGGAGTCGTGATAGGTGATGGTGCCCTGATACTCGGCGTCGACCGCGGTCACGCCCATCACGTCGGTGAGGAAGGACAGCAGCTCGTGGCTCTTGGCGGCCAGCGCCTCGGCGCGTTTGCGCCAGTCGGCCATGTCGGAGAACAGACCGGGGTAGTCGTGGCGGATGGTGGCCATGCATGAGCCGGAGGGGCCGACCACGTAGTCGAAATCCTCGAAGGCTTCGATGACCTGCTTGGCCAGCGCGCGGGCGCCGTCTTCGTCGCCGCTGTTGAGACCGGGTTGGCCACAGCAGGTTTGTGCGGCGGGCACGCTCACATGGCAGCCGGCATCTTCGAGCAGCTTGGCGCTGGCAAAACCGATGCTCGGGCGCATGGCGTTCATCAGGCAGGTGGCGAACAGGCCGACGCGGGGGCGCGGCGTGACGGGGGTGTCGGACATCGGGAACCTCCAGAGTGCGCGACGGCGCGCGGGGCGGTCGCATCGTGCTTGGATAGTAGTCAGTGCGCTGGCCCCGCCACAAGCGAAAGCTTTTCAGGGCGGGGGTGAGGCAGATTCATGAAGGTGGGCGGCGCGCTTTCGAAGAACAAACCAGGTGGCAATGCCGGCAAGCGCGCTGCCGAGTAGCGTGAGTGGAAAAACGACCAATCCAATCAACATGCCAAAGCCGAAATCGTCGCCAAGCGCTTCGCGTGTCGGCGTATTGGTGCTGGCCATCTCATAGCGGACGGCGATTTCAACGAACAGCCACCACAGCAAAAAGGCGCTGAGGGCGCAGTTGAGGACGGAATACAGCAGTCGCTTGAACACGGTTACCGCGCGCTGATGCGCCCACCGCGCCGGCGCATGCCGGCGGTGGCCAGTGCGCCCAGGCCCAGTCCGCCATGCGCATGACAGATGGCGCAGGCCAGCGCGTCGGCGGCGTCGGCTTGCGGCGCGGCGGACAGCTCGAGCAGGCGCTGAACCATGTGCTGCACCTGATCCTTGTGCGCCTTGCCATGGCCAACCACCGCCTGTTTGACCTGCAGCGCGGTGTATTCGAGCACCGGCAGATCGCAGGACACCGCGCCACAGATCACTGCGCCGCGGGCCTGGCCGAGCAGCAGGGTGGACTGCGGGTTGACGTTCACGAACACTTTTTCGACCGCCACCTGGTCGGGTTGGTAGGTGGTGATGACTTCGCGCACGCCGTCGAGCAGGGTCTTGAGCCGGCCGGGCAGCTCGCCATCCTGGGTCTTGATGCAGCCGCTGGCCACATAGCGCAGCTGCTGGCCGAGGGTGTCGATGACGCCGAAGCCGGTCACCCGCAGGCCGGGGTCGAGCCCGAGGATGCGGGTGGCGGTGATGGCCGAGGCGGTGCCGCTCACGGCGTGGCGACCGGTGGGTCGGCGAGGTCGGGGATCTGCAGCAACAGGTCGGTGGCGCCCATGTCGACGCCGGATTGCGACAGCAGGGTAGTGGCCTGGCCGCGGTGATGGGTCTGGTGGTTGAAGAAGTGCATCAGCAGGGCAAAGACATTGCGCGTAGCCGGGATGCCGCGCATGTTGTGGTAGGGCAGCGCCGCGTCGAGGTCGGCCTCGGTGAGCGTGCCGGTCCAGTCGACGATGAGGGCGTCGAGCCGGGCGCGGTGCGCGCTCAGCGCGGGCAGGTCGGGGCAGCGGAGGGTGTCGAGCGCGGCGGGCATCGGCTCGTCGCGCAGCGGCGCCAGTGCCGTAAGGCAGGCGGGCAGCGTGGCGAAGCGCTTGAGCCAGATGGTGTCGGCGACCACGAGGTGGTTGAGCGTGCCGAACAGCGATCCGAAGAAGGCGCCGCGGTCGGCGTGCAGGGCCTCGTACTCGAGCGTGGCCGCCGCCGCGTAGAGGCGCTCGTTCATCCAGCGGTTGTAGTGCGCCATCAGGCGCACATGGGCGATGCGGTCCATCAGCGCACGACCACGGCCGTGCCGCTGACGCAGACCATCAGCATGCCGTTGTCGGCGCCGAGCACCTCGTAGTCCACGTCGATGCCGACCACCGCGTTGGCGCCGAGCTTGGCGGCCGCCTCGGCGGCTTCCTCGAAGGCGATGTTGCGCGCATCGGCCAGGGTGCGTTCGTAGGCGCCGGCGCGCCCACCGACCACGTTGCGCACGGCGGCGAACATGTCCTTGAAGATGTTGGCGCCAATGATGGCCTCGCCATTGACCACGCCCAGGTAGCGGGTGATGGTCTGGCCTTCGAGGGTGGGGGTGGTGCTCATCAGCATGGTGCGGGCTCCTTGGGAGTGATGACGGCATTCTAGCGCCGCCATGGGGTCATGGGCGCAGGCGCCCTACGAGTTCGAGCCGGGGCGGGGCGTCGGCCACGGGCACGGGGCGCGCCAGGACCAGTTCGCCGGGGGCCGGAAAGATGCCGCTCAGGGCGGTAATGTTGACTTGGTGCGTCACCCAGACCCGGTTGCCGGCCAGGGGGGATGCAAGCGCGGCCAGCGCGGCGGCGGTGGCTTCCGGCTCGCGATGCCGGGTGTCGAAGAAAGAGTCCAGCGGCGGCCACGGGGTCACCGTTGCCCTGTTTGCGAAGGCCAGTGTGGCGGTGTCGAGGCAGCGGCACCAGCGGCTGCTGCGCACGTCGGCGATCGGGATCTGTTGCGCGGCGAACCACTCGCCCAGAGCATGGGACTGGGCGCGCCCCGCGGCCGACAGGTTGCGCTGGGTGGCGCAGTCGCCCAGCCGGAACCCGGGGGGATCTCCGGTGCCGGGTTCGGTTGCGGCGTGGCGGATGAGCACGACGAGGCCGCCGGCCTGAAGCTGCGCGATCAGGTGGGCGTCGGTCGCCCGCGCGATACCGCTCGCCAAGGCAAGCGTCAGGGCAGCCATGAAGATGCGCCAGAGGGTTGTCCGGCCGGTCAGGTGTCGGTGAGCGGGGTGAGGCATGGCGAATTCCTCCTCTCGGCCAGACCGCCGCGATGGCCGAAGGTTCAGGCGCGCCGCGCCAGCCACACCCCGCTCACGGCAACCGCCATGCCGACGATGGCCGGCAGCGAGAGCGTCTCGCCGAACAGCGCCCAGGCGATCACCGCGGTGACCGGCGGCGTCAGGTAGAACAGGCTGGCGACGTTGGTGGCGCTGCCCTGGCGGATCAGCAGGTTGAGCAGGCTGATGGCGCCGACCGACAGTACCAGCACCAGCCACAGCAGGGCGAAAACGAAGCGGCCGTGCCATTCGATGTGCAGGGTTTCGGTCTGCGCGGCGAACAGGCCGGTGAGCAGCAGCGCGGGGACGAACTGGATGACGCTGCCGGTGCGCAGGTCGAAGCGGGGGCAGAAGCGTTTCTGGTACAGCGTGCCGACGGTGATGCCCATCAGGGCGATCAGCGCCGGCCACAGCATGTGCCAAAGGGTGTCGGTGGTGACGGTGTCGAGCCGGGCACGGCCACCGACGACCAGTGCGACACCAACGAAGCCGAGCGCCAGACCGAGCCATTGCCGGGTGCTCACGCGCTCGCCCAGAAACCAGCCGGCACCGACGGCGGTGAGCAGGGGTTGCATGCCGACGACCAGGGCGGTCACGCCGGCGGGCAGGCCGTGCTTGATGGAGACGAACACGCCGCCCAGGTAAAGGCCGTGGAGCAGCAGGCCGGTGGCCGCGATGTGGCCGGTCGTGGCCCAGCGGGTTGGCCAGGGGGCGCGGCTGGCCAGGGCGACGAGCAGCATCACGGCAATGACCAGCACATAGCGCGTGCTCAGGAAGGTCAGCGGTTCGGCATAGGGCAGGCCGAGCTTGGCGCCGATGAAGCCGGTGCTCCAGAGCAGGACGAAGAGCAGGGGGAGGAGGGCTTGGGCGCGCGGGTTCATGCCGGCATTGTCGCGCAAATGCGGCGCCCTGGCCCGGCACGCATCGCGGCGGGTGCGCCGGGCCAGTCAACGAAAAACCCCGCCACGCGGGCGGGGTTCGTCATGCCGGATGCAGTGCTGCTTACAGGCCGGCGTCGGCGCGCAGGGCGGCGGCCTTGTCGGTGGCCTCCCAGGTGAACTCCGGCTCGTCGCGGCCGAAGTGGCCATAGGCGGCGGTCTTGCCGTAGATCGGGCGCAGCAGGTCGAGGGTCTGGATGATGCCCTTCGGGCGCAGGTCGAAGTGGCGGCGCACCAGCGCTTCGATGTGATCCTCCTCGATCTTGCCGGTGCCAAAGGTGTTGACCATCAGCGACACCGGCTGGGCCACGCCGATGGCGTAGGCGATCTGCACCTCGCACTTGTCGGCCAGGCCGGCAGCGACGATGTTCTTGGCCACGTAGCGACCGGCGTAGGCGGCCGAGCGGTCGACCTTGGACGGGTCCTTGCCGGAGAACGCACCACCACCGTGGTGGGCCGCGCCACCGTAGGTGTCGACGATGATCTTGCGACCGGTCAGGCCGCAGTCGCCGTGCGGGCCGCCGACCACGAAGCGGCCGGTGGGGTTGATCAGGTAGCGGACTTTCTCGCCGACCATCTCGCTGGGCAGCACCGGCTTGATGATCTCTTCGATCACCGCTTCGGAGAGCTGGGCGTGGGAGATGTCCGGGTGATGCTGGGTGGACACCACCACGGTGTCGATGCCGACCGGCTTGCCGTCGACATACTTGACGGTGAGCTGGGCCTTGGCGTCCGGGCGCAGCCACGGCAGGCGGCCGTCTTTGCGCAGCTCGGCCTGGCGCTGCATGATGCGGTGCGCGTAGTAGATCGGCAGCGGCATCAGCGAGGGGGTTTCGTTGCAGGCGTAGCCGAACATCAGGCCCTGGTCGCCGGCGCCCTGGTCGAGGTCCAGGCCTTCGCCTTCGTTCACGCCCTGGGCGATGTCGGCCGACTGGCGGTTGATGGCGGTCAGGATGGCGCAGGACTTGTAGTCGAAGCCGGTCGACGAATCGTCATAGCCGATGCGGCGGATGGTGTCCTGGGCGACTTCGCGATAGTTGATATGGGCGTTGGTGGTGATCTCGCCGGAGATCACGACGAGGCCGGTCGATACCAGCGTCTCGCAGGCCACGCGGCCGTGCGGGTCTTCCGCCAGGATGGCGTCGAGGATGGCGTCCGACACCTGGTCGGCAACTTTGTCGGGATGGCCTTCGGAAACGGATTCCGAAGTAAACAGGAAGGCATTGGCCATGAAGCGCGGCTCCAAAAACAAAAAATCCCCGAACATCGCTGGCGAGGCCAGCTCCGGGGATTTCTGTCGAGCGGCGACGCTTTAGCAGTATTTGGCTGCCTCGGCAGCCGACCGCCCTGCAAGTTGTCTTTAACTCGGCGGTAGCCGCGGATTATAGGACAACTCGCGGCGCATGCAAAATCACCCCCGCCAGCGCCCGCTGAACGGCGGAATCGGTTATAAACGCGCTCGTGCTTGCCCAGGTTTTGTTCCGCCTCCTTGCTGCCTTGCCGCTCTCGGTCGTGCATCGTCTCGGTGCGCTGGTCGGGTGGCTGGCGTATGCCTTGTCGCCCAAGTACCGCGCGCGCCTGCAGGGCAACCTGGCGCAGGCGATGGGGCCGTCCGCCAGACAGCTGCGCGCCCGGGTGATTGCCGAATCCGGCAAGCAGGCGCTCGAGTTGCCCTGGATCCTGCTGCGCCCGCAGCGCGAGGTGGTGGCCAAGGTGGTCCAGGTGACTGGCTGGGACGTGGTTGAGGCGGCCGAGGCTGACGGTGCCGGCATCCTGTTCCTGGTGCCGCACCTGGGCGGCTTCGAGGTGACGGCGCAGTATTACGCGTCGCGCGGCAAGATCACGGTGCTGTACCGCCCGCCGAATTTCGCCGAGCTGATGCCCTTGATTGTCGGCGGGCGCCAGCGCGGCGGCATGAGCATTGCGCCGGCGGAGCTGCGCGGCGTGCGCAAGCTGATCAAGGCGCTGCGCAGCGGCGAGGCGATTGGCATGTTGCCCGACCAGACGCCCGATGTGGGCGAGGGCATGTGGGCGCCGTTCTTCGACCGCCCGGCGTGGACCATGACCCTGGCCGCGCGGCTGACCGAGGTCAAGGGCGTGCGCGTGATCTGCTGCTGGGCCGAGCGCCTGCCGCACGGGCGCGGCTACCACCTGCGCTTTCAGTTGCCGGCCGAAGCGCTCGAAGGCGATACGGCGGCCCGGGTGGTGGCCATCAACCGCGAGATGGAAGCGATGATTCGTGCCTGCCCGACGCAATACCTGTGGGGTTACCACCGCTACAAGCGGCCGTCCAACGTGCCGCCGCCGGAGGGTGGCGCATGAGCACGCTGGCCGGGCTGCGCGACAGGCGGGCCGCCCCGTGAGCCGGCTGCTGGTGGCTTTGCTGTGGCTGCTGCACTGGCTGCCGCTATCGGTGCTGGCGCCGGTCGGCGAGGCGTTCGGCCTGCTGCTCTACGGTGTGGTCGGCGCGCGGCGCAAGGTGGTGCTGACCAATCTGCGGCGCTGCTTTCCGGCGTGGACCGAGGCGCAGTGCCGCAGGGTGGCACGGCGGCACTTCCGCCTGCTCGGGCGCAGCCTGTTCGAGCGCGGGCTGCTGTGGTGGGCGCCGCGTGAGCGACTCGAACGCATCATTCGCATCACGGGTACCGAGCGTGTGCAGGCGCTGCGCGATGCCGGCACGCCGGTGATCCTCATGGCGCCACACTTCGTCGGCCTCGATATGGGGGGCACGCGCGTCACCATGGCCTTCGACATCGTCAGCATCTACGCCCGTCAGCGCGACAAGGTGATCGACCGCTGGCTCTACCACGGCCGCAGCCGCTTCGGCGACCAGCACCTGCTGCCGCGCGACGAGAGCATCCGCAGCACGGTGCGGGCGATGAAGGCCGGTCGGCCGTTCTACTACCTGCCGGACATGGACCATGGCCGCAAGGAGTCGATCTTCGTCCCCTTCTTCGGCATCCCAACCGCCACCATCACCGGCCTGCCGCGCTTTGCCCGCATGGCCGGCGCGGCGGTGGTGCCCTGCCAGACGCGCATGCTGCCCGGTGGCGCGGGCTATGAGGTGACGCTGGGTGAGCCCTGGGCCGACTACCCCTCGGGCGACGTGACCGCCGACGTGGCGCGGATGAATGCCGAGATCGAGCGCATGGTGCGCGTCGAGCCTGAGCAGTACTACTGGGTGCACCGCCGCTTCAAGACCCGCCCGGAAGGCGAGCCGCGCTTCTACTGACGGGTGTCGTCCGCGGCGGCCAGCCGTGCAAACACCAGCGGAAACGCACCGCTGCCAGCCAGGGCGATGCCCGACACCAGCAGCACGATGCCGGCGCCATCGCTGGCCAGCAAGGGATGCCAGGCGCGGCCAAACCCTGCCATCAGCGCCAGCCCGAACAGCGCGCACAGCCCCCCGGACAGGATCATCAGCCAGGCAAACAGCGGTGGCGATCTACGCGGGTTCTCGGCCATCTCGGGGGCTCCTGCGAATGCGGTGCTTGCGCAATTTGTTGGCGATCATGGTGTGCGAGGTGTTGAGCCGGGTTGCCAGGCGCCGGCTGGAGGGGTAGTGCGGATACAGGCGGCTCAGCAGCGTGCGCTCGAAATCGTCGATGGCGCTGGCCCAGTCGGCGATCTGTTCGGGGAGAAGCGTGTCGTCGGCCGGCCCGGCCACGCCGGCCAGGTCCACGTCTTCGGCGTCGATCAGGGCGCGATCCTGCATGGTGACGGCGCGGAAGATCACGTTCTGCAGCTGGCGGACATTGCCCGGCCAGTCGCTGGCGGTGAGCTTGTCCAGCGCCGCCCCCGACAGACGCACCGGCGGCCGGCCCGACTGGGTGCAGGCGCGACGGATGAAATGCTGCGCCAGCAGCGGGATGTCGTCGCGCCGCTCGCGCAGCGGCGGCACGTGCAGGGTCAGCACATTGAGCCGGTAGTAGAGGTCTTCGCGGAAATCGCCCTCGGCCACCATGCGCTCGAGGTTGCGATGGGTGGCGCTGATGATCCGCACATCGACCTGGGTCTCGCGCGAGCCGCCGACCCGGCGGAAGCGGCCGTCGTTGAGAAAGCGCAATAGCTTGGCCTGCAGGTAGGGCGACATCTCGCCCACCTCGTCGAGAAACACCGTGCCGCCGTCGGCCATCTCCAGCAGGCCCGGCTTGCCGCCGCGCTGGGCGCCGCTGAAGGCGCCGGGGGCGTAGCCGAACAGCTCGCTCTCGGCCAGGCTCTCGGGCAGGGCGGCGCAGTTGAGCGCCAGGAATGGCGCTTCGTGCCGACCGCTGGCCTGGTGGCAGGCCAGGGCGATCAGCTCCTTGCCGGTGCCGGTCTCGCCCAGCAACATCAGCGGGCTGTCGGTGCCGGCCATGCGCACCGCCCGCTCCTTGACCGCGCGCAACGCGGTGGAGCTGCCGAGGATGGCGTCGAAGCCATGGTCGTCCGGGTGCTGCAGGGCGTGCAGGCGTTCGCCGATGCGCTGCGGGGCGTGGAGGGTAATCAGGCCGCCGGCCGGTGGTGCGTCGGCGCCGTGGGCCGGGTCGTGGATGGGGCGCACGTCGAGCAGGAAAGGCTTGCCGCGCACGGTGATCTCCCGGGCCGGCACGCGGAAGCCCTGGCGCAGCAGTTCGTCCGCCAGCGCCGGGTCGTCGAGCAGCTGGTGCAGGGTGACCGCCCCGCCCGCGCGCCGGCTGCTGTCGGCCAGCGGGGTGGCGGCCGGGTTGGTGTTGACCAGCAGGCCGCCGGCATCGACCGCCAGCACCGGGTCGGCCATGGCGGCCAGCAGGGCTTCCAGATGCAGGCGCTGGCGCATGCCCGGCAGCATGTCGATGGCCTCGACCGCCACCACCCCGGCCACACCGAACAGCGCGTTGCGGGTGTCGGGAAAATCCGGCTCGTGCAGGTCGGGCGCGTCGATATAGACATGCGACATGTCGACCTCGACGTTGACGACGCTCAGGTGGCGCCGGGCCATCTGCGCCAGGATCTCCTGCGCGATGCCGACCCGGTCCTTGAAAGTGACGACCAGACGCATGGGTGGGGCTCGGTGTAAACGATGGACTACACTGTAGCAAAATGTTTACATCCGATTCAAGCCAATGATTTGTTGCTGGTTTTTGGCAATGCGCGGTGTCGGTTGGCGCCCGGCTGTAAAAATATGTTTACAGTCGGGCGCGGCCTGAGAGGATGCGATTTCTTCAAAGCCCTGTAAACACGCCGAATTTTGCGTGTGGCACAGCGTTTGCATAGGCCGTCTCCCTGCCATGCCGGAACGCTCCGGCGTGCCCAGGGAGCCTCGTCATGAAGATCGATCGCGTACAACGCCAGCTGCTCAGCGAACTGCAGCTCAATGCCCGCGTCAGCAACCAGGAGCTGGCCGACCGGGTCGGTTTGTCGGTGTCGCCCTGCTGGCGGCGGGTGCGCGATCTGGAGACCTCCGGCCTGATCAAGCGCTATGTGGCGGTGCTGGACCGGCGCAAGCTCGGCCTGGGCACCTGCGTGCTGGTCAATCTCCAGCTCAAGACCCACGACGCGCGGGTGACCGACCAGGTCGAGCGGCACATCCATTCGCGCCGCGAGATCGTCGAGTGCTATGCCCTGTCCGGCGACAGCGACTACATGCTCAAGGTGTTCCTGCCGGACGTCGAAAGCTACGCCATGTTCATGCACAACTTCCTGCTCAAGCTGCCAGAGGTTGCCACCGTGCGCTCGGTGGTGGCGTTGCGCGAAGTCAAGCACGACACCGCCTTGCCGATCTGAGCACCTGAGCGAAGCCGCCGCGCCGCGGCGAAGTGGACGTGCCCCCGTCGCTGCGGGACAATGCCATCCCAGTGAACCCCGGCGGGATGCTGTCATGCGACTGCGCTTTACCAAGATGCACGGCTTGGGCAACGACTTCATCGTGGTCGATGCCACCCGTGCCCCCTTCGAACTGACCCCCGAGCGGATCCGCTTCCTGGCGGACCGGCATTTCGGCGTCGGCTGCGACCAGCTGCTGGTGGTCGAGGCGCCGACCCAGCCGGGGGTCGATTTCCGCTATCGCATCTTCAATGCCGACGGCGGCGAGGTCGAGCAGTGTGGCAACGGCGCCCGCTGCTTCGTGCGCTTCGTGCACGACCAGGGCCTGACCGACAAGACCCGCATCCGCGTCGAAACCCAGTCCGGCCTGATCGAGCCGCGCCTGGAAGCCGATGGCCAGGTCACCGTCGACATGGGGGCGCCGCGCTTCGAGCCGGAGGACATCCCCTTCATTTCCGACAGCGACGCCGTGGTCCAGGCCCTGTCGCTGGGCGACGTGCAGGTGCTGATCACCGCGCTGAGCATGGGCAACCCGCATGCCGTGCAGGTGGTGGCCGATGTCGATACCGCACCGGTGACCTCGCTCGGCCCGGCCATCGAAACCCATGCGCGCTTTCCTGCCCGGGTCAACGCCGGCTTCATGCAGGTGGTCGATGAACATCACATCCGCCTGCGCGTGTGGGAGCGCGGTGCCGGCGAAACGCTGGCCTGCGGCACCGGCGCCTGCGCGGCCGTGGTCGCCGGCATCCAGCGCGAGCTGCTGGTCAGCCCGGTGCAGGTCGACACCCGCGGCGGGGCCTTGCGCATTGCCTGGGACGGGCCCGGCCAGCCGGTGCTCATGACCGGCCCGGCGGTGACGGTGTTCGAGGCCGAGATCGAACTGGATTGAATGCGTCGCAGCCGGCGCGAGGAGACACACGCAGATGAACACCGACGACATCGTCCGGTTCCTCAAGGACAACCCGGACTTCTTCGAACGCAACGGCGAGCTGCTCGACTCGCTCTCCGTCGCCCATCCGCACAATGGGCAGGCCATCTCGCTGGCCGAGCGTCAATTGCATGCCCTGCGCGAAAAGATCCGCCAACTCGAGGTCAAGCTCACCGAGCTGATCCGCTTCGGCGAAGAGAACGACGAGATCAGCGAGAAGGTGCATCGCATGGTGCTCGCCCTGCTCGATGCCGACAGCTTCGAGGCCGTGCGCGACGCGATCTTCAGCCACCTGCGCGAAGATTTTTCGGTGCCGCATGTGGCCATCCGCATCTGGAACAGCGTGCTCAGTCGCGACACGGCGGAGTTCACCCCGGTGTCGGAAGACATCCGCTTCTTTGCCGGCGACATGCGCCGCCCCTTCTGCGGGGCGCCGGCGCATGTCGAGATCACGGACTGGTTCGGCGAGGCCGCGCCGCATGTGCGCTCCGTCGCCCTGGTGCCGCTCAAGCGTGACGGTCGGGTGTTCGGCCTGCTGGCCATGGGCAGCGAGGATGCTGAGCGCTTTTACGCCGAAATGGGCACCTTGTATGTGAGCCGCATCGGCGAGATGGTCAGCGCCGCGGTGCAGCGCCGGCTCGGCTGAGATGGCCGAGGGGGCGGCCGCCTCGCCGTTCGATCCGCTGATCGAGGCCTACCTGGGCGACTTGTCCAGCCAGCGCCGGGCCAGCCCGCACACCCTTACCAGCTATCGCCGCGAGCTGCGCAAGCTGGCCGAACTGGCCGGTGCCGTGGCGCCGGACAGCATCACCTCGGCGCAGATCCGTCGTTTTGCCGCCCGCCTGCATGGCGACGGCCTGTCGCCACGTTCGGTCGCCCGCGCATTGTCGGCCTGGCGCGGCTTCTTCCGCTGGCGGGTGCGCCACCACGGCGCCACCGACAACCCCGCCGAGTCGGTGCGCCCGCCGCGTGCGCCGCGCACCCTGCCGAAAAACCTCAGCCCCGACGCCATGGTGGCGCTGCTCGATGCGCCGGCCGACGATCCGCTGGACGTGCGCGACCATGCCATGTTCGAGCTGCTCTACAGCGCCGGCCTGCGGCTGGCCGAGCTGCTGTCGCTGGACGTCGATCGCGGGGTGGATGTGGCGGCCGGTGAAGTCACCGTGACCGGCAAGCGCGGCAAGACGCGCATCGTGCCGGTCGGCCGCGCCGCCCTGGTCGCGCTCGATGCCTGGCTGGCCGTGCGCGGCACGCTGGCGCCAGCGCAGGAAAAAGCCCTGTTCGTCACCCGCCAGGGCACCCGGCCGTCGCAGGCCGCCGTCCGCAGCCGGCTCGACCGCTGGGCGCGAATGCACGGCGACGGCACCCATGTGCATCCGCACATGCTGCGCCACAGCTTTGCCAGCCATGTGCTGCAATCGAGTGGCGACTTGCGTGCGGTGCAGGAGATGCTCGGCCATGCCAGCATCCGCAGCACGCAGGTGTATACCCATCTCGATTTTCAGCATCTGGCCAAGGTGTATGACGCGGCGCATCCGCGGGCGAAGAAGCCGGCCAAGGACTGAGGCCTTCTGGTTGGCGCTTTTCGGTTGGTGCTGCTTCGACGATTCGTTGGCCGGGTCTCGCCCCGGCGGGCGAGTAACTTTCTTGTAGCGACAAGAAAGTCACCAAAGAAGCGCCCCCGCTGTACCGCCGGCTTCGCCGGTGCCCTCGCTACGCCCGCGCCCGGCGGGTCGTGTCGCAAACTCGCCCTGCGGGCTCAAACAGGCGACACGACAATTCCCGCCGTCCCCGGCCTCCGTTCGGCGGCACAGAAGGGGATGGCATGCGTGCTCGGCTTCGCCATCGCCTTTGCGGAAGAACGTCTCCCCGCGGGGTGGATGGTTCGCCACCCACCATCGTGCCCCGCGACACCTGTTGAATGGTGGGCAGCAAAGCTGACCACCCTACGCAACCCCACAATGGACAAGCTGGCCACCATCGCGTCTGCGAAATCCAGCCGACGAATCGTCGAAGCACGCACCGCGGTTGCCAAACGACCAACTGGTCACAACCCGCCCCGCCGCGTACACTCGCAGGCTTTCGAATCTCAAGACCGACTCATGGCCCAGCTCATTCTCAAAGCCGGCAAGGATCGCGCCCTGCTGCGCCGCCACCCCTGGATCTACGACTCAGCCGTGGCGCAACTCGATGGCCGCGCCCGTCCCGGCGACACGGTCACGGTGCTGGCCGACAGCGGCAAGGTGCTGGGCAAGGCAGCGTGGTCGCCGGAGTCGAAGATCCGCGCGCGCATGTGGACCTTCGACCCCGAGGAGACAGTGGATCACGCCTTCTTCAAGCGCGCGGTGGCGGCCTCGGTGGCGCGTCGGCAGACGCATCCGGCGCTGGCCGGGCAGGACGGGCTGCGCCTGATCCACGGCGAGTCCGACGGCTTGCCCGGCGTGGTGGTGGACCGCTACGGGCCGGTGGTGGTGATGCAGCTGACCAGTGCCGGCGCCGACAAATGGCGCGATGCGATCGTCGCCGCGCTGGTGCAGGCCACCGGCTGCGCGGCGGTGTATGAGCGTTCCGACTCGGACGTGCGCGGGCGCGAGGGGCTGTCGCCGGTGACCGGCTGCGTGTACGGCGAACTGCCTGCCGAGCTGTCGATTGTCGAAAACGGCGTGCGCATGGCGGTGGACGTGGTCGGCGGCCACAAGACCGGCTTCTACCTCGACCAGCGCGACAACCGCCGCCTGACCGGCGCGCTGGCGGCCGGGCGGCGGGTGCTCAACTGCTTCTGTTACACCGGCGGCTTCTCGCTGCAGGCGCTGGCCGGCGGGGCGAGCTCGACGCTGTCGATCGACTCCTCCGGCCCGGCGCTGGCCACTGCGGCGGCCAATCTGGCGATGAACCCGCAGCTCGACGCCAGCCGCGCCGAGTGGCGCGAGGCCGACGTGTTTGCCGCGCTGCGCGAGCTGCGCGATGCCGGCGAGCGTTTCGACATGATCATCCTCGATCCGCCCAAGTTCGCCCCCTCGGCAGCCCACGCCGACCGCGCCGCACGCGCCTACAAGGACATCAACATGCTCGGTTTCCGCCTGCTCAATCCGGGCGGGCTGCTGATGACCTACTCGTGCTCCGGCGGGATCGGTATCGAGCTGTTTCACAAGATCATCGCCGGCGCGGCCGCCGATGCCGGGGTCGATGGGCGCATCCTGCATCGCCTGTCGGCGGCGCCGGACCATCCGGTCGGCCTGTCGGTGCCCGAGGGCGAGTACCTGAAGGGCCTGAGCTGCCAGGTGGGCTGATCGCCGGTCGTGACGTCTTGGCACAGTGCCTGCCAGAGGGGCCGGTATACTGTGCGGCACCGGCCGGCGGGTGTCGTGAGACGCCCCGGCCGACCGCTGAACATGACAGAAAGGGGAGTGTGATGGATCAGGAAGCGTGGATGGTGGTGGCGGGCGTCGCCCTGGTGATGCTGGTGTTGGGCTTCCTGCTCGGGCGCATCTTCGGTGGCGCGAAAAGCCGCGTGGTCGAACTCGAAATGGAGCTGGCGCGCCAGCAGACCGAGCTGTCGGACTACAAGCAGGAGGTCGAAGCCCATTTCGACAAGACCGCCTCGCTGTTCGTGTCGATGGCCGGCTCGTACAAGGACTTGTTCGATCACCTGTCCTCGGGCTCCGAGCGCATCTCGGCCGGACCGGCGCGCAAGCGCTTCCGTGAGCGGGTTGATGCACTGCTGATCGGCGAGGCCGCGGAGCGCATGCAGTTGGCCGACGGGGCGGCGGTTGCTGCCGCCAGTGCCGTCGCGGCGGCTGCGCTGGACGACACCGACGAAGCGGCCGGCACCCCGGACGCCCTGTCGGCCGAGCCGGCACAGACGCAGCCAGCCGAGCCCGCCGCACCGAGCACCGCCGACGCCGACGCGGATGCCGAGGCGCCGACCGAGGCATCGACCGACGCCGAGGAGGCTGCTACTGCAGCCGATGCAAGCGTCGCGGACACCGCGATGGCCGACGACGACAAGAAGCCTGCCTGAAACAACGGCAACGGCCATCCCGGCCGGGCCCGAGGAGTGGAGCGAATGGCCTTCGTCTTTGAAGAACTGGATTTCCAGACCACCCCGCTGGGCGACATCAGCCTGCGGCGGCGCGCCGAGCCGCGGCTGGCCGGGCGGATCGTCTATGAGGTGAAGCTCAACGACGACTTCCTCATGTCGAGCCTGTTTACCGAGTCCGAAGTCCAGCTCGCCCGGCTGGGGCTGGCGCCGCTCGAAGGCGATGCGCTGGATGTGGTGGTCGGCGGCCTTGGCCTGGGCCATACCGCGGTGACGGCGCTGGAGAACCCGGCGGTGCGCTCGCTGCGCGTGGTCGAAGTGATGCAGCCAGTGATCGACTGGCATCGCGCCGGCCGGGTGCCGCTGGGCGAGGCGCTGGTGTCCGATGCGCGCACCACGCTGATGCGGGCCGACTTCTTCGCGGTGGCGGCGGCGCCGACCGGCAGCTTCGACCCGGCCGACCCGTCGGCCAGGGTGCACGCGGTGCTGCTCGATATCGACCACTCCCCCACGCACTGGCTCAACCCCGGCAACCAGGCCTTCTACTGCGAGACCGGCTTTCGCCACCTGGCGGCCAAGATCCTCCCCGGCGGCGTGTTCGCGGTGTGGTCGAATGATCCGCCCGATGCGGCATTCACCGCTCTGCTGGGCACGGTGTTCGTCGACCCGCAGGCCCATGTGGTCAGCTTTCCCAACCCGTACACCGGCGGGGCGTCGGCGTGCACGGTGTATGTGGCGCGCACCGCGGCCGCCTGAGCCTGCCGTTCGTCGGGCGGGCAAAAATTTGCTTCAACTCAAGGCGGTACGGCCGGCAAGTCCGGATCATCGGCGGACGTGGTCAGCGAGGTGCTGGCCGAGTACGCAACCCCCGAGAGAGAATCGATCATGAACAACAGCAACGTCTATCCGTTCGACGCCCGCGGCGTGGCCAAGCGCTTCCGCCATGCGTCGATCTTCGGTGCGCTGGAATCCCTCGCCGACGGCGAGACCATGCGCTTTGTGAACGACCACGACCCGTTGCCCCTGCTGGGCCAGATTCAGCAGCGCTATGGCAACCAGGTCGGCATCAACTATGTGACCCGCGAAGCGGGCGAGATCGTCATCGACTTCACCATCCAGCTCGGTGCGCACAATGGTGCGCCGGCCGAGTCGGCGCCGGAGCAGGGCGGCGGTTGCGGTGGCGGCGGTGGTGGCTGCGGCTGCTCGGGCGGCTGATTTGCCCTGACCGCAAAAAAACGCGCCTTGATGGGCGCGTTTTTCGTTCACCGCCGGGTTTCAGTACGGGGTGAGATGGCTTTGCGGCGCGGTCTGCGGCTGGGCCTGGCCGAAATAGCCCTCGGTGTGGATCATCCCGTCGGTGGCGCCGAGCGCCTTGGTGGCGGTCACACAATCGGCCACAAAATCCGGGCTGCCGGCGATGAACACGCTGTGTTTGGACAGATCGGGAAACTGCTTTGGCAACACCTCGGGAATCCGGCCGTGCAGCAGGCCCTCGCAGGTCTCGCGGGTAAGCGTGGGGCGGTAGGTGAAGTTGCGGTGCTTGGTCTCCCAGTACTTCATCAGGCCGCCATCGTAGAGATCCGAGCGTTCGCGCGCCGAGAACACCAGGTCCACCGGTTTGCGGTAGCCGCGCCTGAGCGCCGCCTCGGTGAGCGACAGGATCGGCGCCAGGCCCGAACCGGCGGCCAGGCACAGCACCGGCGACTCCACCGCCGGGTCGCCGATGAAGGTGCCGTAGGCGCCGGAGATCTTCACCACATCGCCGATGCCCAGTCTGTCATGCACCCACAGGCTGGTCTGGCCGTCGTCCACGCGGGTGATCTGCAGCACGATCTCGCCGTCCGGGCGCGGAGCGTTGGCGATCGAGTAGCAGCGCGGCGGGGCGCCGTCGCGTTCGCTGCCGAGCGTCACATACTGGCCGGGCCAGAAGCGCATCGGCGGGCCGACCGGGCGCAGCCGCAACTCGACGATGCGCGGCGTGCGCGGAATGCGGTCGGTGACGACGAAGCGTTGGTTCTCGCGCGGCGGAAACAGCTTGGGCTTGGCGTCTTCGGTGCCCCATTCGATGACCAACTCATCGGACAGCGGCTTGGCCATGCACATCAGGCCGAAGCCCTGTTTGCGCTCGTCCTGCGACAGCGCCATGTCGAGCACCATGCCCTGGTCGAAGTTGCCCGACACCACCTTGACCTTGCACTCGCCGCAGGCGCCGGCGCGGCAGTTGTTGGGCAGCGCGTAGCCGGCTTTTTCGAGCGCGCCGAGCACGGTGTCGCCGCTGGCACACGCCACTTCCCGACCGGAGGGGTGCAGGCGGATTCGACTCATTGGGGTCTCCTGTTGAAGCAAAAAAAGGGCCGCCGCATGGTGGCGGCCCGGGTGCGGCACGCCGGCGCTCAGAACACCGGAATGATGTCGTCCATCTCGATCTGCGAGATCTCCTGGCCCGAGATGCCGACCTCGGGGATCGCCGGGAAGGGGATGTCGTAGCGGTCGAGCACGCCTTTGAGGTTGAGCATGGCGGTCTTCCAGTTTTCCTTCTTGGCCTCGTAGGTCGGGATGCCGAAGCCGGCGCCGCGGGCCACTTCCTCGGCCTCGCGCTGCACGTCGATGAAGTCGGCGGGCAGGTCCCAGAAGTCCATCGGCGGCTCGAAAAGCACCGCTGACAGGAACAGGTAGCCGGCACGGATCTGCTTGGTGACGATGGCGCGGTCTTCGTCCGGCAGCTTCGGATAGTCGCGCTCCATCAGCGCCATGCAGATCGCCATGTGGCGGCCTTCATCGCGGCCGATGTTGCGGAAGGCTTCCTTGAACACCAGCTCCCGGGTGTTGTCATGCATCTGCTTGAAGATGGTGGCGGCGGCGATCTCGCCCATCAGGAAGGAACTGAACAGCACGGCCAGGCTGTACTTGGGCACCGCCTTCTTGTAGCCCGTCCAGTAGCGGCCGCCGTTGTAGTACAGCCAGTGTGCGTTGCGCTGCAGCTTCTTGCCCAGTTCGGTCTTGGGCGTGTAGGTCAGCGGGTCCGGGTGCTCGAGCAGGCGGGTGATGGCCAGGCCGCACATCTGCTCATGGTTCTGCTCGTCGCGGGTGACCGAGAAGAAGCAGCGGCGCACCGGGTCTTCTTCATGGTCTTCGTAGCACTTGATCAGCGCTTCGGCAAAGACCGGGGGCGCCGAGGCGTCGAAACAGGACAGCAGGGTCCACCAGTAGGCGATGGCCTCGCGCTCCTCCCAGCTGTAGCTCTCCACGTCAAAGGTGTCCCAGGCCAGCTGCTTGGGATCCCAGTTCTCGCGCTGGGCGGCGTCCCAGACTTCTTCCATCTTGGCAGTGTGCGCGTTCCACGACAGCGGGAACACGTTGGGCTGCGCCGTGGTCGGCGGCAGGTCCATGGTGTGGGCGATTTTTTCTTTATGCATGATCTGTCTCCTCCTGAGTCTCCGGGCGTCGTCTCCGACGGCGTCCCATGCCGAGCAGTCCGCAGGGATGATCTTCGCGGGGCTGCAGAAACGTGTTTTTGATACAGGTCAAGAGGTTAAACATTAACCGACCGGTCGGTCAATCGTTAATTTGAATCGGGGGACGAGCGGCCGGAATGGCCTCCTCAGTTCGATGCTGTGGCGTTGCGGCCGGGGGCGCGGTAGTCGGGGTTGAGGCTGACTTCGGCCTTGATGAAGGCGGCGGTGAACAAGCCGATGCACAGGGAAATGAGCACGAAGTGCCGGATCTGCCAGCGCCGGTCGGCGCCGGCGCGGGTGCCCTGCGCCATGCGCTGCATGAAGCTGGCCCCGGCGGCGCTCAGGCACAGCAGCGCCGCGGCGAGCAGGCGGGTGGCCGTGGTGCCGAAGTGGGTGGCCAGCGACAGGTCGAAGCGGTTGGGCAGATAGAACTCGCCGCGCATCCACAGCCAGGCGCCGGCCAGGCCGCTGAGCAGCACCACGAACAGCGACAGCGTGCGCATCATGGCGTGGCGGTGGCTCCGTTGGCCAGGGCGGCGGTAACCGGCGCGACCAGCGCGTCGCCGAGCTGCTCGTGGGCGTGGGCGTCCAGGTGCACGCCATCGGCGGCGCTGCTGTGAATGACCTGACCGGCGTCGAAGAAAGCGCAGCCAGTGTCCTTCGCGACCTGTCGCAGGGCCTGGGCCAGGCCGGTGCATTTGACGTCGCCATCGCGGAATTTCTCGGCCATGGTGCCAGCCGGGATGCCGACCGGCGGCGGGCAGACGATGAGGATGGGCGGCACCGGCATGCCTGGCTCGATCGGCGCGTTGCGGATCGTGGCCACCAGTGCGGCGACGCCCTCGGCGGCGTGCCAGGCGTGGTGTGGGTGCATGGACTGGAAGTCGTTGTTGCCGAGCATCAGGATCACCAGATCCAGCGGGCTGTTCACCTCGATGCGCTGGGCGAGGCCGTCGATGCCCTTGCGGCCGGCCTTGAAGGGGTCGTCCCACACCGTGCGTCGGCCGTTGAGGCAGTCTTCGATGATTCGCACATCCTGCCCCGCGTCGCGCAGCGCGATCTCCAGCCGGCCCGGCCAGCGCACGGGAAACGGATGGCGCTGCCGGGTGTTGGGGATGATGCCCCAGGACAAGGAATCGCCATAAACCAGGATCTGCTGCATGTCAGTGTCTCCCTGTGTCAATCGCCACCACAGCCACCACCGCAGCCGTCGCCGCCGCCCGAATCGCTGCTGCAGCCGCTGCATCCGCCGCCGCAGCCGATGTGTCCGGCACAGTATGCACCGTTGCCGGCGGCACCGGCCTTGAGGCAGTCGAGCTGGTAGCTGAAGCCGTCGGCCAGACCGAGTGTCGCGTCGATGGCAAACAGCCGGGGCAGACGGGTGGGCGATTTCGGGTCGATGCCCTCATGAGCGCAGGCGTGCCGCCAGCTGCGCTTCAGGCCATTTTGCGCCTGGGTCGGACTGGCCATCGCTTCGGCGGGCACATGGTGCAAGAAACGGCCCAGGCCTTTTCGGCAGAAATCCTGATAGTTGCGGGTGAACAGGATGAACTCATGCCAGGCGTCGTCCACCGCCTGCGAGGGCATGGCCAGCTTGCGACGGCCGGCCGTGTGGTTGATCTGGAACCAGTCGCGCAGGCTGTCGAACACCGCGCGGCGTTGCCGCGCGTCGAGTTCGGGGCGCCGGGCGGCGAGACGTTTGTCGAGCAGGCGCGAAAAATCGTACTGCGCGAGGAACTGGCCGCGCGCCTTTGCTACGTGTTTGCGCCAGATCACTGTGCCGAGGACGGCGGCCACGGCGCCGCCGAAGAGCAGGGGGACGGTGACGCCCGGCACCGCTCAGCCGCCGAACAGGTCGGCCGCCTTGCCCGGCGGCGTGAGGCCGAAGTGCTGCCAGATGGCATGCGTGGCGATGCGCCCGCGCGGCGTGCGCTGCAAATAGCCCTGCTGGATCAGGTAGGGTTCGAGCACATCCTCGATGGTGTCGGGCGACTCGCCGATGGCGGCGGCGATGTTGTCCAGTCCGACCGGGCCGCCGCCGAACTTTTCGAGCACCGCACTGAGCAGCTTGCGGTCCATCAGGTCCAGCCCGAGGCCGTCGACATCCAGCATCGACAGCGCCGCGTCGGCCACCGGCGAGGAAATGTGGCCATCGGCGCGCACCTCGGCATAGTCGCGCACCCGGCGCAGCAGGCGGTTGGCAATGCGCGGTGTGCCGCGCGCACGGCGGGCGATCTCCAGCGCGCCGGCGTCGTCGATGTCGACACCCAGCAGGCCGGACGAGCGGCTGACGATGGTGCGCAATTCGTCGGCGGTGTAGAACTCCAGCCGCGAGACGATGCCGAAGCGGTCGCGCAGCGGATTGGTGAGCATGCCGGCGCGGGTGGTGGCGCCGACCAGCGTGAAGGGCGGCAGGTCCAGCTTGACTGAGCGCGCCGCCGGCCCCTCGCCGATCATGATGTCGATCTGGAAGTCTTCCAGCGCCGGGTAGAGGATCTCTTCGACCACCGGCGACAGGCGATGGATCTCGTCGATGAACAGCACGTCGTGTGGTTCGAGATTGGTCAGCAGCGCGGCCAGGTCGCCGGCGCGCTCCAGCACCGGCCCCGAGGTCTGGCGCAGGTTCACGCCCATCTCGGCCGCCACGATGTGCGCCAGCGTGGTCTTGCCCAGCCCGGGCGGGCCGAACAGCAGCACATGGTCGAGCGCCTCCGAGCGCCGCCGCGCGGCCTGGATGAAGATCTCCAGCTGCTCGCGGATCTTCTGCTGCCCGACATAGTCGGCCAGCCGCTTCGGCCGCAGCGCACGCTCGATGGCGTCTTCCTGCTTGTTGGCCGTTTGCGGGGCGATCAGCCGCTCGGTGCTCGCCTGGAGTTTGTCGGTTTCGATCATGGCGGCAGTTTAACGGATGGCGTTGCCGGCGGGGCGCCGTGAGCGACTAGGCGGCGGCCTCGGGCACCGCCTTGCGGATATACAGCGTCTTCTCCACCCGCGCACAGACCTCGCCGTCGGTGTTGACCACCTCCACCGTGTAGGTCGGCAGGTGCTTTTCGCCGTCGGCGGTGGCGGCGCGTACGGCGTCGATCTGCGCTTCGTCGAGCGTGAAGCGGGCGGTGACCGTGCCTTTGGCGGGGTGCAGGAAGTCGATCTTCGCCGCGCGATCCCACACCACATAGCCCTTGCCGAGGCGGTGCATCAGCATCAGCATGAAGAATGGGTCGGTCATCGAGAACAGCGAGCCGCCGAAGTGGGTGCCAACGTAGTTGCGATTGAGCAGGCCCATCTTGAGGGCGACGGTGATTTCGCTGAAGTCGGGCGCGATGTGCTGTACCCGGATGCCGGCGCCGAGAAAGGGCGGCCACAGGTTGATACCCCATTTGAGCAACCCGGGGCCGACGCGGATGCTGCGCAGGAAACCTTGTTTTGGCTTGGGCGGGGAGGCGCCGCTCATCAGGGCTTGGCGAGCAGCTTGAGCGCCTGGCGGATGCCGTCGGACACGCTGGCGTCGTCGGCCAGGCCTTTCATGGCGCCGAGCGCTTCCTTCTCGTTGTAACCGAGCGCCATCAGGGCGTTGAGGATGTCGCTGCGTGCATCGGGTGTGGCGGCCGCGCTACTCGGCGCGAGGCCGGCGGCGGTGGGCAGGGCCTTGCCGAGCTTGTCCTTGAGTTCGAGCAGCAGGCGCTCGGCGGTTTTCTTGCCGATGCCGGGAATCTTGACCAGCCGGCCGGCCTCCTGCAGCGCGATGGCCTGTGCCAGATCGCCGACCGACAGGCCGGAGAGCACCGCCAGGGCGGTGCGCGCGCCGATGCCGGAGACCTTGATCAGCTGGCGGAAGGCGGCGCGCTCTTCCTCGCTGCCGAAGCCGTAGAGGAAGTGGCCGTCCTCGCGGATGGCGAGGTGGGTGTGCAGGCTCACCTTCTGGCCGGTGGCGGGCAGGTGGTAGAAGGTGCTCATCGGCACATCGACTTCGTAGCCGACGCCGCCGGCGTCGATGAGGATCTGTGGCGGGTTCTTTTCGAGCAGGGTGCCCGTGAGGCGTCCGATCATGGATTAGAAGTCCGCGGCCTGAAAGGCCGGCAAGGCCTCGGCCGCCGCCGAGAGGGCGGCAAGGCGCGGGTAGGCGGTGGGGTCGATGATGCCGGGCAGCTTGCTCTGGGTGAAGCGCCAGGCCACGGCGGTGCTGACGTCGGCCTGGGTGAGATCGTCGCCGCACAGCCAGGCGGTGTCACCGCATTCGGCTTCGAGCAGGTCGTAGCTGGCGCGCAGCTGTTCGGTGATGCGGCCGGTCCAGTCGAGCCAGCGGTGGGCTTCCGGGCGCACGCTGGTTTCGTAATAGCGCTGGACGGAGCGGTCACAGGCGGCCAGGGCGAGGCTGGTCAGGCGCAGGCAGCGCTGGCGCAGCACCGGGTCGGCGGGGGTGAGGCGGTCCTTGGGGGCGGCGAGGGTCTCCAGGTACTGGAGAATGATCTGGGACTCGACCATCACCGTGCCGTCGTCGAACACCAGCGTCGGCGCCTTGACCAACGGATTGATGGCGCGGAATTGCTCGAACTGGCGGAAAACGGAGATTTGCTCGTGGTCCAGCGCCAGGTGCATCAGGTGCGCGGAGACGACGGTGCGGCGCACAAAGGGCGAGTCGAGCATGCCGATCAGTTTCATGGCGGGGTCAGGCTAAATCAAACGGGCGTTTATTGGCGCGTGAACCGGGTGGCGATGTCAAGCAGGCTGTCGACGATCGGGATGCCGCCGGCGCGGATGTCGTCGGCCGGGGTGAGCAGATCGGGCACCATCACCACGCGCATGCCGGCGTCGCGGGCGGCGCGCACGCCGGCGTTGGAGTCTTCCAGCGCCAGGCAGTCGGCCGGGGCGTGGCCGAGCCGTTCGGCGGCGGCCAGGAAGATGTCCGGCGCCGGTTTGCCGCGGGCCACTTCGTCGCCGGCCACCACCACGTGCACGCGCGCCAGCAGGCCGACGGCGTCGAGCTTGGGCAGGGCGCGGCTGCGTCGGGTGGAGGTGGCGACGGCGCGCGGCAGGCCGGCGGCGTCGAGCGCATCAAAAAGTTCACGCACCCCCGGCTTGAGCGGGATGCTGCCGGTGGCGATCACCGCCTCGTAGCGCAGGCCGAACTCGGCGCGGTGCGCTTCGAGCGGGTAGTCGTCGCCGAAGGCGCCCTTGAGCAGGGCTTCGTGCTCGCGCGAGTTGAGGCCGATCATCTGCATGGCCACCTCGTGGGTCCATGGGATGCCCAGATCGAGGCTGACCTGCCGGCCGATGTCGTAGGCGATGCGCTCGCTGTCGAGCAGCAGGCCGTCCATGTCGAAGACCACGGCACGCAGGCCATCGGTTGTGAGTGTGTTCATCGCAGGGCGCCTGGCCAGGAGGCAAAGGCCAGTGCTGCCGCCAGCACCAGACCGTGGACATGGGCGGCGACCAGGGTCAGCCGGATGGCGCCGGCCAGCGCGGGCGGCTCGCTGGCATGGGCGATCAGCTCGCGCGCGGCGCGAAACGACAACACCAGGGTGAAGGCCGCCACGGCAGCCTTCTGCGGCAGGGCGTTGCGCTCGATCATGAACACCAGCGCGATGTAGGCGATGAGGGTGAGCATCAGGTAACCCCACTTGGCCGTGTCGCGGCCGAGGATCACCACCAGTGTGCGCTTGCCGCTGGCGGCGTCGCTGTCGTGGTCGGGAAACTGGTTGATGTAGAGGATGGCGGCGACCAGCAGCGCATAGGGCAGGCCGGCGAGCAGCGGCACCGTGCTGACACTGCCGCGCTGGACATAGTCGGTACCCACCACCACCAGCCACCAGACAGCCACGATAGCCAGCTCGCCGAGGCCGCGACTCATCAGCTTGAGCGGCGGGGCGGAATAAGCCCAGCCGAGGAACAGCCCCGCCAGACCGATGCCGACCAGCGCGGGACCGGCCTGCCAGCTCAACCACAGGCCGGCCGGGACCACGGCCAGCAGCAGGCCGTAGCCGAGGCGGGCGGTCTGCGCTTCGCTGAGCAGGCCGTTCTGGATGAACCGGCTGCCTCCGGTGAATGGGTAGAGGCGTGTGGTGTTGGCTGCGTCGGCGCCTGATCGGGCGTCGTGATAATCATTGATGACGTTGCCGCCGGCGTGAGCGCACAGGGCCAACAGCACGCTGAGGGCGGCGGTCAGCGGATCGAGCGTGACGCCGCTGCCGGCGGCTGCCGCGAGGCCAATCAGGCAGGCCACGAGGGTGACGCCGAGAAACGCCGGGCGGGTTGCCAGCAGTGCCCGCAAGGCGGGGGATGTCAGGGTGGCGGGCTGAGGCTCGGTGGGCATGGGGTCGAGGGCGGGGCACGCAGGTGTCCGTGCGGGCCGTGTTTTTTCAGTGGTGTGCCGGGGTGGCGGCCAAACAGTTTACCGGATGTGGGCCGACGGCCCTCCCCGGCGCGCAGGCTGGCAGCGGCGTGCCGATACTGTCCAAGGCGAGCCCGAGTGCGTGCCCTGGCGCGGCCAGCGCCAAGTCAGGTGTGGCGGGCGGCGCGTCAGTGTGGCAAGAACGGCACGTGGTCTTCCGCGTGCTTCTTGGCCTGCTTGGCGGCTTTCTTTTCCTTGGGGGTCAACAGCGGCTGCTTGCGTTGTTCCTTGTTGCTTTGTCTTGCCTTGCCCATGATCGTACTCCCGGGATGCCTCGGCCAATTGCCGTGGCTGGTTCAGTATAGGCCGATCCGTCGCCGGAAACCGTTGGGGGTGTCCGGGCGCCATGGCGTGGCGGGTTGGGGGCGGGTGATACGGTGGTTGCCGGACATCCGGCATGGTGTCGGTGCTGCCTCAGAGCACGGTGCCGAAGAGGTGGCCGACGCCGGCGGTGAGTCCCATCGCCAGTGCCCCCCAGAATGCGACCCGCGCGGCGGCGCGGTACACCGGGGCGCCACCGGCCTGCGCCGCCAGCGCGCCCAGCGCGGTGAGCACCACCAGCGAGGTGCCCGACACCACCGGCACCAGCCAGGCCGTCGGGCTGAGCACGGCGGCGGCCAGCGGTAGCGCGGCGCCGACGGCGAAGGTGGCGGCCGAGGTCAGCGCGGCCTGGATGGGATTGGCGCTGAGCGTGTCGGTAATGCCCAGTTCGTCGCGCGCATGGGCGCCGAGGGCGTCGTGTGCCATCAGCTGGCGGGCGACCTGATCGGCCAGCTCGGGGCTGAGGCCGCGCCCGATGTAGATGGCGGCCAGTTCCTGGTGTTCGTAGATTGGGTGGGCGTCCAGTTCGGCGCGCTCGCGGCGCAGGTCGGCCTGTTCGGTGTCGGCCTGGGAGCTGACCGACACATATTCGCCCGCGGCCATCGACATGGCGCCGGCCACCAGCGCGGCGATGCCGGAGATCAGCAGGGTGCTGCGGCCGGCGTCGGCGGCGGCCACCCCGAGCATCAGGCTGGCGGTGGAGACGATGCCGTCATTGGCGCCGAGCACCGCAGCGCGCAGCCAGCCGGCGCGGTGCGAGCGGTGCACTTCCGGGGTGTGGCGACCGTGCCGCTGGGGCAGCGGCACGAGGCGGTCGGCGCGCTGCTCGCTGGTCTCTTCAGAGCAGAACAATGTCGTACTGCTCCTGGGTGTAGCTCGCTTCCGGGTGCAGGGAGATGGTCTTGTCGATGAAGTCCGACAGCATGGCCAGCGACTGCGACTCCTCGTCGAGGAACAGGTCGCAGACATTCGGCGCGGCCAGCACGCGGAACTCACGCGCGTTGTACTGGCGCGCTTCGCGCAGCAGTTCGCGCAGGATCTCGTAGCACACGGTGCGCGCGGTCTGCACTTCGCCGCGGCCATCGCAGGTGGGGCAGGGCTCGCACAGGGTGTGGGCCAGCGACTCGCGGGTGCGTTTGCGGGTCATCTCGACCAGGCCGAGCGCGGTGAAGCCATTGACCGTCATCTTGGTGTGGTCGCGCTCGAGCGAGCGCTTGAACTCGCTGAGCACGGCCTCGCGATGCTCGGGGGTCTCCATGTCGATGAAGTCGATGATGATGATGCCGCCGAGGTTGCGCAGGCGCAGCTGGCGGGCGATGGTCTGCGCCGCTTCGAGGTTGGTCTTGAAGATGGTGTCATCGAAGCTGCGCGCACCGACGAAGCCGCCGGTGTTCACATCGATGGTGGTCATCGCCTCGGTCTGGTCGATGATCAGGTAGCCGCCGCTCTTGAGATCCACCCGCCGCGCCAGCGCCTTCTGGATCTCGTCCTCGACGTTGTGCAGGTCGAACAGCGGCCGCTCGCCGGTGTAGTGGTGGATCAGTGGCAGCACCCGCGGCATGTATTCCTTGGCGAAGGCGGTGAGCTTGAGGTAGTTCTCGCGCGAGTCGACGATGATGCGCGAGGTCGAGTCGGTGACCAGGTCGCGCAGCACCCGCTGGCCGAGGGTCAGGTCCTGGTACAGCACCAGCGGTGGCTTGGCGCCGCTGGCCCGGCTGACGATCTCCTGCCACAGCTTGCGCAGATAGGCGATATCGGCCGCCAGCTCGGCGTCGCTGGCCTGCTCGGCCATGGTGCGCACGATGAAGCCGCCGGCTTCGTTCTCGCCCATCAGCCGGGTCAGCCGCTCGCGCAGCGCCTCGCGGCCGGCTTCGTCCTCGATGCGCTGGGAGATGCCGATGTGCTTTTCCTGCGGCAGGTACACCAGCAGCCGGCCGGCGATGCTGACCTGGGTCGACAGGCGCGCGCCCTTGGTGCCGATCGGGTCCTTGAGTACCTGCACCATCAGGCTCTGGCCCTCGGTGAGGATCTTTTCAATCGGGCGGGCGTGGTCGCCGTTGTGGCGGTCGCTCCAGATGTCGGCCACATGCAGGAAGGCGGTGCGCTCCAGGCCAATGTCGATGAAGGCCGACTGCATGCCCGGCAGCACGCGCACCACCTTGCCCTGGTAGATGTTGCCGACGATGCCGCGGCTGGCGGTGCGCTCGACATGCAGCTCTTGCACCACGCCCTGCTGCATGAGGGCGGCGCGGGTTTCCTGCGGCGTGAAATTGATGAGGAAGTCTTCGGTCATGGAAAGGTCGGCAAAGGGGAGGAAATCAGGGGGCGAGGCCAAAACGCTCGAGCAGTGCGGCGGTGTCGAACAGGGGCAGCCCCATGATGCCGGTGTAGCTGCCCTCGATGTGTTCGACGAACATCGCCGCACGGCCCTGGATGCCGTAGGCGCCGGCCTTGTCCATGGGCTCGCCGGTGGCGATGTAGCGGCGGATGTCGGTCTCGCTCAGGGCGCGAAAGCGCACCTGGTTGGTATTGAGTCGGTGTTCGGTGCGCTGGCCGTCGGTCAGCGCAATGGCGGTGTGCACGATATGGCTGCGGCCCGACAGCGCACGCAGGATCTCGGCGGCGTGTTCGGCATCGTCGGGCTTGCCGATGATCTGGCCGTCGACTTCCAGCGTGGTGTCGGCCGAGAGCACCGGCCGCGGTGGCAGGTGGCGCCACAGCACGCGTTGCATGCCGCCCTCGGCCTTGGCCAGCGCCACGCGCTGGACATAGTCGGCCGGCACTTCGTCCGGATGTGGGGTTTCGTCGATGTCGTGGTCGCCGCGCGCCATGCCGCGGAACAGCAGCACGTCGAAGCGCACGCCGATCTGGCGCAGCAGTTCGCGGCGGCGGGGGCTGTTGGAGGCGAGGTAGATGGGCGTTTGCATGGCGGCTCTCGTATCGCCGCCATTCTACGGGATTCGGGCGGGCCCGGCCGGTGAGGCAGAGCAAGTGTGACCGCCGCTATGCAAGAGTTCTGCCGCGCCACTTCGTTGGCAGCGCGGAGTTTGGACGGGTCAGGCGCGACGCTGCCGTGCTTTGGCTCTGAGGCCTTTCGCTGCACTTAAAACTAACAGCCCGGGCAGAAGCATCGCATAGATGGAAGGCTCGGGGATGGGGCTGACAGGATTCAGGAGCAGGCTTCGAGACACTGACGGCATGGTTGAATGAAACCCGGTTGCAATCACCTGTCCATGGATGTTGATGCCGTCAGCCCGGGTCAGCGTCCAGCCCGTCGTGGGGTCGATGAGGTCATTGATGTCATGCATTGAAATGCCATCGTGCAAAAAGGCGCGCTCGCTCCCCGACGATATCAATGACACGCCGACAATGATCCCCAAGTCATTGATTGCTGTCGCCGTTGCGCTTGCGCCGCCTAGCGTTCCGAGCGCATGCATCTCACCGTTGTCGTAGAGCGCGGCAGAGTATCCATTTGGGGTGTACATGCTTCCGGCAACCTGCCCCGCATTGTTGATGTCACCGGGTCTGAAGTCGGCGAATTCCTCAAAAGTGCCCCCTCGGTAGATGAAGCCGTACGCACCGCTGTACTTGGTGCCCACGATCGTCCCGGCATTGTTGATGGCACTTGCATGTGAGTAGAACCGGGATCCCGCGTCCAGGTCGTGCAGCTCTCCATTTTCGAAGACGAATGCGTGATAGACCGGAAACGAGTATGGGTTGGATGGGTTGCTCGGAATGGCATCAGAGTTGCCGACTATCTGCCCGCTATCGTTGACGTCTGCCGAAAGGGTGAGCCCTCCTCGCGACAGTGCGCCCAAGAGCGTGAGCTCACCTGCGCTGCTATAGGCATAGCTGCTGGCGCCGTATGCACCGCCGACAATTGTGCCGGTGTTCGAGATTGCCTGGGCCGAATAGAGATTGCTTGTCGAGCTGACAAAGCTCATCAACCCATTCTGATAAAGAAAGGCGGCACCTTGTCCATAACTGGTTTCGGAGCGTCCCACGACTTGACCGAGGTCGTTGAGCCCATATGCCCAGCTCTGTGCTCCGCCGAGCGTGCCGAGGTCGACCAGGTCATAGCGCGGAGCAGCTGCGGCCGAGGTGCAAAGACATGTCGTGGTGAGGGCCGTGGCGAGCAGTCGCTTCATGATTTTTCGAACTATGTGGAATTGATGCCGAAATTTACCACAAAGGGATACCCGTTTTGCGTGAATTGATCACATTGGTGAGCGGGGCGATCGCATTGGCGCCGTCTTGGCTTGGATGGGGGCTGCGCTGTCGGACTACTCGCGATGGTAGGGATGATTGCGGGTGAGGCTCCAGGCGCGGTAGAGCGCCTCGGCCAGCAGCGGGCGCACCAGGGCGTGCGGCAGCGTGAGGCCGGACAGGCGCACGGTGTCGTTTGCCGTGGCTTTGATCGTCGGGTCGAGCCCGTCGGGGCCGCCGATGATGAAGGCGACGTCCTGCCCGTCACCGAGCCAGCGCTCAAAGCGGTCGGCCAGTTTGCGGGTGCTCAGTTCGGTGCCGCGCTCGTCGAGGATGACGCGATGGCAGCGCTCGGGCAGCGCGGCTTCGATGCGGGCGGCTTCGGCGGCCATCATGGCCGGCACGGTCTTGCCGGTGGTGCGCGGCTCGGCCTTGACTTCGATGAGTTCGAGGGTCGCCTCGCGCGGCATGCGGCGGGCGTAGTCGTCGTAGCCCGCGCTGACCCAGTCGGGCATGCGCGTGCCAACGGCGACGATCAGCAGTTTCACGGCTTGGCGGCGGGCTTGGGCCGGCTCGGGGCGGCCTTCCAGAGTTCTTCGAGGTTGTAGTAGGCGCGCACGGCCGGCTGCATGATGTGCACCACGATGCTGCCCAGGTCGACCAGCACCCAGTCGCCGCTGTCTTCGCCTTCGACGCTGGCCACGGTGCCGCCGGCCTTCTTGACCTCGTCCTGCACGTTGCGCGCGAGGGCGCGGGTCTGGCGACCGGAGTTGCCGCTGGCGATGATCATGCGATCGAACAGCGCAGTCAGGCGGGTGGTGTCAATCACTTCGATATCGACGGCTTTGACGTCTTCGAGGGCGTTGACGACGGTCTGTTGGAGTTGGTCGAGTTCCATGGGGTCAGCTATAGAGGGAATGCGCGGCAATATAGTCGAGAACCGGAGCGGGGAGCAAATATCGGGCGCTGTGCCCCTGCGCCAGCAGTTCGCGGATGTGGGTGGCCGAGATGGCCAGCGGGGTCATGTCAAAAGGCAGCAGAGCACCGGCGGGTGCGGCGCTCAGCTGGTCGGGGTGGCTCAGCCGCCGGCCGCGGCAGGCGGCGTCGAGTTCCGGTGAGAGGACCGACGGCCAGCGCCGGCCGTGCGGGGCGTAGCCGGGGCGGTTGGCCACCGCGATGTGGGCGAGACCGAAGAGCTCTTGCCAGCGATGCCAACTCGGCAGGCCCTCGAAAGCGTCGGCGCCGAGGATCAGCACCAGCGGTTGCGCGGGGCCGACCTGTGCGCGCAGGCGCTCGAGGGTGAGCACGGTGTAGCTCGGGCCGTCGCTGTGGACTTCGCAATCGTCGACGGTCAGCAGCGGGTTGTCGGCCACCGCCAGCCGGGCCATGGCCAGGCGATGCTCGGCCGGGCAGCGCGGGGTGCCGCGGTGGGGCGGCTCGCCCGCCGGGATCAGTCGCAACTCGGCCAGGCCGAGCGATTCGCGCGCTTCTTCGGCCAGGCGCAGGTGGCCGATGTGGATCGGGTCGAAGGTGCCGCCGAGCAGGCCGATTGGTCCGTCAGCCATGCGCGGCGGGCGGCAGGTCGTGGCCGAAGATGTCCAGCACGTTGGGCAGGAAGGAGGCGAACACGATGGGGATGGTGATCAGCGGCAGCGGCACGGTGAGCAGGCTGGCCAGCGCCGGCGAGCCTTGGGCGATCACCGAGATGAGCAGCGCCGGGCCGCCCAGCACCAGGAAGAAGATGCCCAGCAGGTACATGCTGAAGGCGCCGAAACTGCGCCAGCAGGCGATCAGGCTGAAGAACATGGCCTTCGGCGCCGACAGTCCGTGCCAGCCGACCAGCATGGCGGCGAACCAGTAGGCCATCATCAGCGGCGTGGTCAGCAAGGTGCCGAACAGCGAGGCGTTCATCAGGCCCGGCGTGGCCATGGCTTCTTCGTTGAGCGGGTGGTTGCCGACCATGATCTTGAGCAGCATGCCGCCGTCGATCAACGCCGTGGCGCCCAGCGCCAGCAGGGTGCCGGTGAGGTACAGCCCCCCGACCGTGACCAGCCCGGCGACGTTGCTCTTGAAGCCGGAGAGCAGGATGTCGGGGCCGACCTTGCGGCCCTCGTGCACCGCCAGCGTGCCGTTGAGCACGCCGAGCGAGATGATCGGCAGGATCAGCGAGGCCACCGCCTGGCCGATCAGCGGAATGACGCTGAGCAGCACCAGGATCAGCAGATAACCGAAGGTGAGGTAGGTGATCAGCGCCGGGCTGCGCTTCCACAGGCGGAAACCTTCGGTGATCCAGGCGAAGCCGCGGGTGGGGCTGCGTTTGTAGGCTTGCATGTCAGGCAGACTCAGCGGGGTCGGGCAGCGCGGGGCGCTGGCCGAAGGTGTCGAGATAGGCGGCGTGCTGCGCGCCGGCGACCACCGGCACGAGGATCAGCATGCCCAGGCCGGCAGGCAGCATGGCCAGCCAGCCGAGCACGTACAGGCACAGCGCCAGCACGAAGAACACCGGCAGGTTGTGCAGGCAGGCGCGGGCCGAGTGGCGCAGGGCGTCGAGCGGCTCGGCCTGGTGAAAGACGATCAGCGCCGGGGCATACCACAGCGCCATCATCAAACCGATCCACAGCGCCATGAAGACGATGCTGGCCAGCATCACGCCGCCGGCGGTGAGCCCGGCCGCGGCCAGCGGGCCGATCAGCGCGCCGGTGAGGGCGGCGCTGCCGCCGATGGCGGCGGCCACGAAGGCGGCGAGCAGGCCGCCGACGAGGTAGCAGATGCCAAGCATGACATGGCGGGCGGCGTCGCGGCGCAGGCCGTCGAACAGCCCGTCGATCCGCACCGCCCGGCCGGCGGCGGCGTCGTCGGCGACCATCAGCAGGCCGGCGGTAAGCACCGGCAGGCCGACCAGGCTGATCGCCCAGCCGACCAGCGGCACGAAGCCGAGGGCGGCGAGGATGAGCACGAAGATCAGCGCAATCACCGCCCAACGCGCCGGGTCGCGCAGGAACAGGCGCCAGCCATGGGCCAGCCAGCCCAGGCAGGCGCCGGGGCGCAGGGGGCGTGCGGGGGGCAGGTCGGCGAGGTCGGTCATGGGGCGAGCCAGGGCAGGGTGTGGCCGGCCGCGATGCGCTGGCGCAGGATGTCGCGGTATTCGTTGGGGTCCTTGACCAGCACCATTTCGCCGTCGCGTGGCAGGTGGAAGTCTTCGGCGCGCGACAGCCAGAAGCGCAGCGCCGCGGCGCGCAGCATGGCCGGCCAGGCGGCGTGTTCGGCCTCGGTGAGCGGGCGCTCGGCATGGTAGCCGGCGAGCAGGGCGCGGGTGCGGATCGGGTCGAGGTTACCGTCGGCGTTGGCGCACCAGTCGTTGACCGTCACGGCCAGGTCGAACAGCAGGGCGTCGTTGCCGGCAAAGTAGAAGTCGATCACGCCGCCGACCTCGTCGCCATCCCACAGCAGGTTGTCGCGGAACAGGTCGGCGTGGATGGCGCCGTCGGGCAGCGCGGCGATGTCGATGCCGGCCTGGAAAGCGAGCTCGTCATCGAGCAGGGCTTGCTCGTCGATGGGCAGATAGGGGCGCACCGCCTGCGCGGTGCGATTGCGCCACTCGGGGCCGCGCGGGTTTTCCTGGCGGCGGCCGAAGCGCTGGCCAGCCAGGTGCAGGCCGGCCATCATGGTGCCGACCTTGCGGCAGCGCTCGGCACTCGGCGCCATGTCCGAGGCGCCCGACAACCGCCGCACCAGCGCGGCCGGTTTGCCCGAGAGGGTGCCGAGGTATTCGTTGTCGAGGTCGGCGATCGGGGCCGGCACCGGCAGGCCGTGGCGCGCCAGGTGGGCCATCAGGTGCAGGTAGAAGGGCAGTTCGGCGTGCGACAGGGTCTCGAACAGCGTCAGCACATAGCGGCCGAGGCTGGTGGTGACGAAGAAGTTGCTGTTCTGCACCCCTTCGGAAATGCCGCGCAGCTCGATCAGGTGGCCGATGGCGTAGTTGGACAGCCACTGGTCGAGGGCGTCGGGGGTGACGGGTGTGAAAACGGACATGGCGATATCACCGGCCGGACAGTGGCCCGGCCGGCGAGAGGGTTGAACTTACCAGGACTTGACGACCCACATCGGGACGGACAGCGGTTTTTCGCCGGTGATGTGCTCGAAGGTACCATCGCCGCGGCGGTCGATCAGGTAGTAGGGCGTGCCGTGGGGCGGGGTGACCTTGACCATGTACAGCTTGCCATGGGCGCGGTATTCCTCGACCACGTCTTCGCCGCGCTTGACGATGGTGACCTGCGGTTCGAAGTCTTCCTCGGTCACGCCGGCCGGAATCGGCGGCGGGGCGGGGACGTCTTCGAGCCGGGCGGGCGTGTCCTGCGCGCTGGCGGACAGGGTGAGGGCAAACAGCGGGGCGGCAATCAGCAGTTTGAGCAGCGGCGTGCGCATGGGGTTCTCCTTGATTGGCGCGATTCTAGCAGTTTGACCCCCGTGCCAACGGATGGTTTTAGTGTTTGCTTACATTGCGCCCGCGCTACGGCGCCCGCACGCGCTGCACCTGCACGCCGAGGCCGTCGATGCCCGCTTCGACCACGTCACCCGGTTGCAGGTAGCGCGGCGGCTGGTGGCCCATGCCGACGCCGGGCGGCGTGCCGGTGATGATCAGGTCGCCGGGCTCGAGGGTCATCACCCGGCTGCACTCGGCGACGAGGCGGGCGCAGGAAAAGATCATGGTCGAGGTATGGCCGTCCTGCATGCGCTCGCCATTGACGCTGAGCCACAGGCCGAGGGCCTGCGGGTCGGGGATCTCGTCGGCGGTGACCAGCCACGGGCCGATCGGCCCGAAGGTGTCGAAGCCCTTGCCCTTGCCCCACTGGCCGCCCGAGCGGTCGAACTGGTAGGCGCGCTCGGAGATGTCGTTGGCCACACAGTAGCCGGCCACGTAGTCGAGCGCCGCGGCCTCGCTCACCCGGCGCGCGGTACGGCCGATGACGATGCCCAGCTCGACCTCCCAGTCGAGCCGGGTGAAGTCCGGCGGCGGGATGATGTCGTCGTTGGCGCCGCACAGGCAGCTGGTCCATTTGGGGAACATCACCGGCTCGGCCGGCTCGGGCAGGCCGGCTTCGGCGGCGTGGTCGGAGTAGTTGAGGCCGATGGCGACGAACTTGCCGCAGCCGCTCCAGGGCACGCCGAGGCGCTGTGCGCCCGGCACCGCGGGCAGGCTGGCGGGGTCGATGGCGCGCAGCGCGGCCAGTGCGTCCGGCGTGAGCGTGACCGGGGTGATGTCGCCAATCACGTCGGACAGGTCGCGCACCACGCCGTGGGCATCGAGCAGGCCGGGGCGCTCTTCGCCCGCCGGGCCGAAACGCAGCAGTTTCATAGGTTGAGCATCAGTTCGTGTTCGTCGGGCAGCGGCAGGAAGCCGCGCGTTTCGTAATGCTTGAAGATGGCTTCGACCACCTGGTCCGGGTCGTCGATGAGCTGGATCAGGTTGAGGTCTTCGGGGTTGATCATGCGTTCGCTCACCAGGCGGTCCTTGAACCACGCCAGCAGGCCTTCCCAGAAGGGCTTGTGCACCAGGATGATGGGGATGTTGCGGGTCTTGCCGGTCTGCATCAGCGTCATCGCCTCGAGCAACTCGTCCAGCGTGCCGAAGCCGCCGGGCATGACGACGTAGGCCGAGGCGAACTTCACGAACATGAACTTGCGCGCGAAGAAGTGCTGGAAGGTCTGCGAGATGTCCTGGTAGGGGTTGGCCTGCTGCTCGTGCGGCAGCTGGATGTTCAGCCCGATCGACGGGCTCTTGCCGAAGAAGGCGCCCTTGTTGGCCGCCTCCATGATGCCCGGGCCGCCGCCCGAGATGACCGAAAAGCCGGCGTCCGACAGCTTGCGCGCGATCTGCTCGGTGAGCACGTAATACGGATGGTCGGCCGGCGTGCGGGCGCTGCCGAAGATGGACACCGCCGGGCGGATCGCGTTGAGCCGTTCGGTGGCCTCCACGAACTCTGACATAATTCCGAAGATTCGCCAGGATTCGCGCGCGTTGTACTGCGGCACGGCGGCATTGGGCAGGTCGGCGGGGAGTTTGTCCTTGGCGTTCATGAAGCCTCGTGTTGCTGGCGCAGGGGCGGGTCCGTCTTCCGAACTCATTTGCCGGTGACATTCCCATGCCCACGCTGCTGCTCGTTGATGGATCGAGTTATCTGTTCCGCGCCTTTCATGCCATGCCCGATCTGCGAAATGCCGCAGGCGAGCCGACTGGCGCGGTTTACGGGGTGCTGAACATGCTACGTCGGCTCGATGCCGACTACAAGGCGGACTACCGCGCCTGCGTGTTCGACGCCAAGGGCAAGACCTTCCGCGACGACTGGTTTCCCGACTACAAATCGCACCGCCCGCCCATGCCCGAGGACCTGGCGGTGCAGATCGCGCCGCTGCACGAGGCGATCCGCGCGCGCGGCTGGCCGCTGCTGATGGTCGACGGGGTCGAGGCCGACGATGTGATCGGCACGCTGGCGCGCCAGGCCAGCGAGGCGGGCATGGAGGTGGTGATCTCCACCGGCGACAAGGACCTCACCCAGCTGGTCGACGAGCGGGTGCGCTGGGTCAACACCATGAGCAACGAAGTGCTCGACCCGGCCGGCGTCGAAGCCAAGTTCGGCGTGCCGCCCGAGCGCATCATCGACTACCTGGCGCTGGTCGGCGACAGCGTCGACAACATCCCCGGCGTGGATAAATGCGGCCCCAAGACGGCCGTGAAGTGGCTCACTCAGTTCGGCACGCTCGACGACATCGTCGCCCGTGCCGACGAGGTGGGCGGCAAGGTCGGCGAGAACCTGCGCAAGCACCTCGACTTCCTGCCGCTGGGGCGCAAGCTGGTGACCGTGGCCACCGACCTCGACCTCGGCCTCGGCCCCACCGATCTGACTCAGCGCGAAGAAGACCGCGAGAAGCTGGTCGAGCTGTTCTCACACCTTGAATTCAAGAGCTGGCTGCGCGAAGTGCAGCAGGCGAGCGACGCCCCCGCCAAGGACGCCGCCGGCCAACCCGCCGCCCCGGCCGCGGTCGAGCACCCCGCCGACCCGACCAGCCACCGCCAGGGCTACGACACCGTGCTCGACGCCGAGGCGCTGGCCGCCTGGGTGGTCAAGCTGCGCAGCGCGCCGATCGCCGCCTTCGACACCGAAACCACCAGCCTCGACCCGATGGCCGCCAAGCTGGTCGGCCTGTCCTTTGCCGTGCCCGGCGGTGGCGCCGCCTATGTGCCCATCAATCACCGCTATGCCGGCGCGCCCGACAGCTTGGCCTCGACGCCGTGCTGCTCGCCCTGCGCCCCTGGCTGGAGAGCGACAAGTACAAAAAGGCCGGCCAGAACCTCAGTACGACAACGTGCTGGCCAACCACGGTGTGCGCCTGCGCGGCATCGCCGACGACACCCTGCTCGCCTCCTATGTGCTGGAGAGCGACAAGTCGCACGACATGGACAGCCCGGCCCGCCGCCACCTCGGGCTGGAGACGATCCCCTACACTGCGCTGTGCGGCAAGGGCGCCAAGCAGATCGGTTTCGACCAGGTGGCGCTCGAGCAAGCCGCCGAATACGCCGCCGAAGACGCCGACATCACGTTGCGCCTGCAGCAATGCTTTGCCGCGCAGCTGGCCGCCGAGCCGCAGCTCGAGTCGGTGTACCGCGACATCGAACTGCCCACCATGGAAGTGCTGTTCGAGATGGAGCGCAACGGTGTGCTGATCGACGACTTCCTGCTTGCCCAGCACAGCGAGGAACTCGGCCGCCGCCTGGTCGAGCTCGAAGCCGAGGCCCACAAGCTCGCCGGCCAGCCCTTCAACCTCAACTCGCCCAAGCAGCTCGGTGAGCTGTTGTTCGGCAAACTCGAACTGCCGGTGGTCAAGAAAACCGCCACCGGTCAGCCCTCCACCGACGAAGAAGTGCTGCAGAAGCTTGCCGAAGACTACCCCTTGCCCAAGCTGCTGCTCGACTACCGGGGCCTGGCCAAGCTCAAGAACACCTATGCCGACAAGCTGCCGCTGATGGTCAATCGCCACACCGGCCGGGTGCACACCAGCTTCTCGCAGGCCGTGGCCGTCACCGGGCGCCTCGCCAGCTCCGACCCCAACCTGCAGAACATCCCGATCCGCACCGAAGAGGGCCGCCGCATCCGCGCCGCCTTCATCGCCCCCAAGGGGCATCGCCTGGTCAGCGCCGACTACTCGCAGATCGAGCTGCGCATCATGGCCCACCTGTCGGGCGACAAGCGCCTGCTGCAGGCCTTCGCCGACGGCGAAGATGTGCACCGCGCCACCGCCGCCGAGATCTTCGGCGTCAAGCCGGCCGAGGTGGACAAGGAACAGCGCCGCTACGCCAAGGTCATCAACTTCGGCCTCATCTACGGCATGAGCGCCCACGGCCTGGCCAAGAACCTCGGCATCGAACGCGGCGCCGCCGCCAGCTACATCGACCGCTACTTCGCCCGCTATACCGGCGTGGCCGACTACATGGCCCGCACCCGCGCCGAAGTGGCCGACAAGGGCTACGTCGAAACCGCCTTCGGCCGCCGCCTCCACCTGCCCGACATCCACGCCAGCCAGGCCGGCCGTCGCCAGGGCGCAGAACGCGCCGCCATCAACGCCCCCATGCAAGGCACCGCCGCCGACCTCATCAAGAAAGCCATGATCGCCTGCTCAGCCTGGCTCAAGCGCGACAAGCTCGCCTCAAAGCTGATCCTGCAGGTGCATGACGAACTGGTGCTGGAAGTGCCGGACGAGGAGCTGGCGACGGTGCGCGAGCAGTTGCCGAAACTGATGGCTGGCGTGGCCAAGCTGTCGGTGCCGCTGGTGGCCGAAGTGGGGGATGGGGCGAATTGGGACGAAGCGCACTGACCCTCGTAGGGAGGCAAGCTGCCCCCTACGAGACTGCGACGACGGGCGCCTCCTTAAGCACCTCCGTGCTTAGCAGCCCGGCCGAGGGCCGCCGGCCCGACGCCGGGGCCACCGTGCCCCACTGGCAAGGCTGACCCCGGCGTCGCTGCGCTCGGCCGGGCTACGGGGGCGGCGGCGTGCGCCGACTCGGTCGAGCGTAGCGACGCTCGATCCGCCTTCCCCATCTCCTGTCGTACGCCGGCCTGTCGGTGCGTGCCACGGCGCACACCCTCTCGGTCATTTTCCCGCCGGCGTTGTTCGGCGCGGGCCAGCCATCAAGACCGCGCCAATTCCGCCGTAGATCCTTCGTACTAGGCGGCGTCTCCGGTAGGGGCGCTGGATGGCGGGTGGAGGAGCGAGGATGGCGGGGTGTCGGTGAGCGACTGGCTGCGGGATGTTCGGGCGCGGCGCGTCGGGCTGCTGTTGACGGGCCTGGCAGCGGCGCTGAGCCTGGCGGTCGGGTTGTGGCAGGCGGTTGGCGGCGTGGTGTGGGCGGGCGTGGGGCTGCTGGCGGTGGCTGCGCTGCTGGGCTGGTACGAGGCCCATCAGCTGCGGGCGACCTTTCGTGCACACGGGCTGGCCATGCGCGGGGCGAACGATGGCCTGTGGTCGTGGGATCCGGTAAGCAAGCGCTTGCGGGTGGGGGACCGCTTGTTGGCCATTCTGGGGTATTCGAGCAATTTCCTGATCGATACGCATGGCTGGCTGGCGCTTGTGCATCCGGACGACCGGGCGGGGTACAACCGGGCGGTGGCGCGGCACCTCAAGGGGGAGACACCGTTCTTCTACTTTGAATACCGCGTCCGCGCGCGTGATGGCAGCTATCGCTGGATCGGCTCGCGTGGCGAGGCGGTGCGTAACCGGCGCGGTCGCGCGGTGCTGATGGCCGGCTCGGTCACCGATGTGACCGAGCGCAAGGAGACGGAGGCACGGATCCGCCATCTGGCCTATCACGATCAGCTGACCGGGCTGGCCAACCGCGCCTTGCTGGACGACCGGCTGGCGCAGGCGGTTGCGCGGGCGCAGCGCGGCGGCCGTGGCGGCGTGGCGGTGCTGTTCATCGACATCGACCGCTTCAAGGATGTGAACGATGTGCACGGCCACGCCGTGGGCGATGTGTTGCTGGTCGAGCTGGCGCGGCGCCTGCAGGCGTGCGTGCGAGGCTCCGACACGCTGGTACGCCAGGGCGGCGACGAATTCATCATGGTGTTGCCGGAGGTGAGTTGGCCGGCCAGCGTGGCGCCGGTGGTGGCCAAGCTGCTCGAGGCCGTGCGCCAGCCGCTGATGGCCGGTGAGGTGGAGTTGTGTGTCAGCGCCAGCGTTGGGGTGAGCCTGTTTCCGGACGATGGCGCCGATGCCCAGACGCTGTTGCGCAACGCCGACACGGCGATGTACGACGCCAAGCGCTCGGGCGGCAACGTGGTGCGTTATTTCACCCGCGAGATGAATGACGCGGTGCGTGCCCGGGTGGCGATCGAGAGCGGGCTGCGCCAGGCGATTGCGCGCGATGAGCTGTCGCTCCATTTTCAGCCGCAGCTGTGCATTGCCTCTGGTGCGCTGGTCGGTTGCGAGGCGCTGCTGCGCTGGCGCAATGCCGAGGGGCGCAACGTGCCGCCGGACCGCTTCATCCCGGTGGCCGAGTCGTCGGGCCAGATTGTGGCGATCGGTGACTGGGTGGTCGGCTGTGCGCTCGACCACATCGTTGGCTGGCGGGCGGCCGGGTTGTCGCCGCCGCGGGTGGCGATCAATGTGTCGGCGCGGCAGCTGGCCCAGCCGGGCTTTGCCGGCCGGCTGCTGGCGGCGCTGGCGCAGCGCGGCTTGCCGGCGGAGGTGCTGGAAGTGGAGGTGACCGAGTCGGTCTTCCTGCATCCGGACAGCGCGGCGCTGGACGAGCTGCGGCAGTTGCGCCGCAACGGCATCCGCCTGGCGCTGGACGATTTTGGCACGGGCTATTCCTCGCTGTCTTACCTGGGCGTGCTGCCTTTCGATACCTTGAAGATCGACCGCAGCTTCGTAAACACCATCGATGCGCCGGACGATGCGCGCGGCGACGCCATCCTGAAGGCCACCATCGCCATGTCGCGGGCATTCGACATGCAGGTGCTGGCCGAAGGGGTGGAGCGGCCGGCGCAGCTGGCCGCGCTGCAGGCCCTGGCGTGCGATGTCTGCCAGGGCTATCTGTTCAGCCCGCCGGTGGACGGGGCGGCGTTTGCAGACCGTTTCCTGCGTGCCGGCCCGGCGTCGGTGGCCGAGCCGGCCAGCGCTTGCCATTGAGGTGGTGTGCCGTGGGTGACCGCGGGCACGGAGGCGACACCGGGTTTGCGGTATCGTTGCGCGTCGACGGCCGTTGTCGCCGGCCGGGTTCGCCGTTGCGTCCGGCAGGCTCGCTTTCTCTCGTACGATTTTTCCCGGATCCCGCGTCATGACCCAAGCGTCCGCCGAGTCCCCGACCGACAGCACGGTCTACAAGACCTTGCTCGAGTCGACCAAGGCCATTCCCTGGCAGATCGACTGGAAGACCCTGCGCTTCACCTATATCGGTCCGCAGATCGAAGCCCTGCTTGGCTGGTCGCCGGCAAGTTGGGAAACGGTGGAAGACTGGGCCGCGCGCATGCACCCGGACGACCGCGAGCGCGTGGTCAATTTCTGTGTGGCGCAATCACAGGCCGGCACCGACCATGAGGCGGACTACCGTGCGCTGACCAAGGACGGCGCGCATGTGTGGATCCGTGACGTGGTGCATGTGGTGCGCAATGACGCAGGCGAGGTCGAATCGCTGATCGGGTTCATGTTCGACATCAGCGAGCGCAAGCAAACCGAGCAGAAGGTGCTGGCGCTGCAAAAGGAGCTCGAATCGCTGTCGTTCAAGGACGGGCTCACCGGGGTGTCCAACCGGCGCATGTTCGACGCCATGCTCGAGGCCGAATGGGATGAGGCGCGCCGCACCGGCCAGCCGCTGTCGGTGATCCTGATCGACATCGATTACTTCAAGCAATACAACGACTGCTACGGCCATATCCAGGGCGATGCCTGCCTCCGGCAGGTGGCACAGGCACTTGCCGCGGCGGCGGCCCGCGAGCGCGACGGGTTTGCCCGCCTCGGTGGCGAGGAATTTGCGCTGATCCTGCCCGCCACCGATGCGGTCGCGGCAATGAACGTGGCCGAGCGCTGCACCAGCCTGGTGTTCAAGGAGCAGATCCCGCATGCGGCCGCTGCGGCCGGCGCGCTGCTGACGATCAGCCTCGGTGTTGGCTCCGCTGTGCCGGCCCACGGCGATGCAGCCATCGACTTCATTGCCGAGGTGGACCAGCGCCTCTATCAGGCCAAGCAGCGCGGTCGGAACTGCATTGTCGGCGGCGCGTAGCGGCGCTGGCGCGCCTCAGGGCTCCCAGTGCGTCGGCCGGCGCACCGCGATATAGACCTCCCGCAGGAACAGCCCCAGCCCGCTGATCATCGCCAGCATGGCGAGGATGAACAAGGTGGCGATGGTGGTGGTGAGGTCGATCCGGACCATTGTTCCGACAAAGGCGCCGGCGACAACGAGGCACACCAGCAATGCGCTGAGCACCTGGCAGAAGATTGCCTGGTAGATCTGGGTGCCGCGGCGGGCGAGCAGGCTCAGTTCGCGTTCGAGGGCGTCCTTCTGGTCGGGTGCGGTCTGTTCCTGCAAGCGGCGGCGCACGACACGGCGGCGGTCCACCACGCGCGCCAGCCGGCCGCTCATGGCGTTGATCAAAGTGGCCAGCGCGGTGAGCAGGAACACCGGGGCGACGGCGAGCTGGATGGCGTGGGCGAGGTCGGTGAGGTGTTCGGGCATGGCCGGTTCGGGGGCGTTCGACGGGTGCACAGCATACCCCCGCCGCCGCTTCGCCGAGCGGCCGACGCTGTCAGCGTAGGCGACGGCGGGCGACAGTACCGATCAGGCCGAGGCCGGCGAGCATCAGGGCGTAGCTGTGCGGCTCGGGTACGGCGGAGACTAGCGTGTTCAGGGTGGGCGCGTTGTCGAAACTGACGCTGTGGATGGTCATGCTGCCGCGACCGGTTTGGGTGGGACCGGAGCCGTCGCCGATGAGCAGCATGGCATTTGCGTTGCCGGGCTGATAGGCGTTGCCGGCGTAGGCCAGCTGTCCGTCGATCCGGTAGGCGACCTGGCCGTCTTTCAGCAAGAGTTCGAAGCGGTGCGTTTGGGTGAGATCGAGTTGAACGAAGGTCTGGCCCAGGCCACCTGTGTCGGCGTAGTACATCGTGACGCCTTGTTGGGCTGGGGATAGGAAGACATCGTAGCAGCCATTTGGGGTGGTCGGACAAGACGAGCTCACGCTGCCATTGGTGACCAGCGTTGGCACGTAGGTGTCGTTGAAGGCAAAGCCGGCCAAGTAGTTCTCGTTCTGGACGACAGCCGACCAGTCCGCAGCGTTGGTGGAGAAGGAGGCGGACAGGTCCAGGTAGTTGCCGGAGGTGGTGGTGCCGACCTGCCAGGCAGGTTGATGCAGGACTTGCCAGCCGAAGTAGATGCCGCGATCTTCGTCGGTGATAAGCGTCGCGGTACTGCCGTTGTTGATGATGCTGGTGTCGGACCAGATGGCGGTGCCCCAGTCGGGCGTGTCTTCGTAGGGCAGAGAGTCGGCGACGACGGTGGCGTGGGCGGGCAGTACGAGCGTCAGCGCGAGGGCGGAAATGGCGACGCAGCAGCGGAGGTGGCGGGGCATGGCGGCTCGCATCCAGAGAGAGAAAAATGACCACACAATCAAGCAATAAGCGTGCTTGAAAAATAGCAGCATGTTATCAAGGTCTTGCCCGGCGCACCGCGACAGCGCCGCTGGTATGTGTAAGGCATGTCGACAGTGGGGTCATGGTGGAGGGCGTTGGCGTGTGTCCCGCCCCCTTGGTTCAAGGGCGCGCTGAAAGGTATGATTGCGCCATGCCAAAAGCATTTGTCTTGTGTGTTTCGCTGAGTTGTCTGTTTGTCTCGCCGGCGGTGGCCGCACCCGATCCGGCGCCCGCCGTATTGCTGGCGCGCGAGGCGACCGAGGGCATCGACCCGGCACCTTACTGGGTGAGCGAAAAGCTCGACGGTGTGCGGGCGATCTGGGATGGTCGGGCGCTGCGCTTTCGCAGTGGTCGGCCGGTGCATGCGCCCGACTGGTTCGTGCATGCGCTGCCGCCGCAGGCCATGGACGGTGAGTTGTGGCTGGGGCGCGGGCGCTTTGCAGAGCTGTCGGGCGTAGTGCGCAAACAGATGCCCGTCGAGACCGAGTGGCGGAGGGTGCGCTACCTGATTTTTGAGCTCCCGGATGCGCCGGGCGATTTTTCGCAGCGGGTGATGGCGATGCGTGCGTTGGTGGCCTCGGCCGATGTGCCGTGGCTTGGCGTCGTGGCGCAAGCGCGGGTGCCCAACCGCGCGGCGCTGACGGCGCAGCTCGCCGAGGTGCTGGCGGCCGGGGGCGAGGGGCTGATGCTGCACCGGGCCGACGCGCCTTACCTTACGGGGCGCAGCGATGCGCTGCTCAAGCTCAAGCCCTGGAGTGACGCCGAGGCCATCGTGACCGCGCAGGTGCCGGGGCAGGGGCGGTTCGCCGGCATGCTCGGCGCGCTGGAAGTGCGCATGCCCGACGGCCGCAAGTTTCGCATCGGCACCGGGTTTTCGGATGCCGAGCGTCGCGCACCACCGGCGATCGGCACGCAGATCAGCTTTCGCTATCGGGGCCTGACGGCGACGGGGCTGCCGCGCTTTGCCAGTTTCTGGCGGGTGCGTGAGCCGCTGTAGGCGTGACGCCAGGCGACGAATCGTTACTGCTTTGTGAGCCGCCAGTGAATAGAATGGCGCCATGAAAAAACTGCTCCTGCCCCTGTTTTTGCTGGTTGCCGCCCCGGCCGCTCATGCCGATGCCAATTTCGATGCGTGTCTTGCGCGCTTGCGCGGCGAGGCGGCGTCAAAGCAAGTGTCGACCGACACCTTCGACCGCCTCACCGCCGGTCTCACCCCCGACCTGACGGTGCTCGAGGCGCTCGACCGCCAGCCCGAGTTCGTCACCCCGATCTGGGACTACCTTGCCGCGCTGGTCGACGACGAGCGCATCGACGATGGCGAGGCGATGCTGGTGCAGTGGCGCGACGTGCTCGACAAGGTGTCGGCCGAGTACGGCGTCGACCCGGCCACGGTGGTGGCGGTGTGGGGCGTTGAGAGCAATTTCGGGCGCAACTTTGGCAACCGGCCGCTGATCACCTCGCTGGCGACACTATCCTGCGAGGGGCGCCGGCAGAGCTACTTCAAGGGCGAGTTTTTCACCACCTTGCGTATCGTGCAGGAAGGGCATATCGCCGCCGAGCGGCTGACCGGCTCTTGGGCGGGGGCTTTTGGCCACACCCAGTTCATGCCCTCGACGTTCATGCGCGTGGCGGTCGATTTTGATGGCGATGGCCGCCGCGACCTGATCGACAGCGTCCCAGACGCCCTGGCCTCGACCGCCAATTACCTCAAGCGTGCCGGCTGGCGAACGGGCGAGACCTGGGGCTATGAAATCCGCCTGCCGGCCGGCTTCGACGAAGGCGTGGCCGGCCGCAAGGCGCGCCGCCCCGTGAGCGACTGGGTGCGCATGGGTGTGAGGCGTATCGACGGCAGCCCGATCGCGCCGGACGATACCTCGGCCGCGGTGCTGCTGCCGGCGGGCGTCGCCGGGCCGGCCTTCCTCGTCTTTCGCAACTTCAACGCCATCTACAGCTACAACGCGGCCGAGAGCTACGCGCTGGCCATCGCGCACCTGTCGGACCGCTTGCGCGGCGGTAGCCCCTTCGTCACCGCCTGGCCAACCGATGACCCGGGCATCGGCCGCCGCGAGCGGCGGGAGTTGCAGCAGTTGCTGCTCGATCGCGGGCACGACATCGGCGAGGTGGACGGCATGATCGGCAGCCGTACGCGCGCGGCGATTGCCGAGGAGCAGACGCGGCTGGGTTTCGAGGCCAACGGCCGTGCCGGGCGCAAGATTCTGGAGGCCCTGAAGGCGGCGCGCTGAGAGCGGCGCGCCTGCCGTCTCAGAACGTGTGAATAAAGCGACTGCGGGTGCCGATGGCTGCGTTGCTCTCGCGGCCCGGCGCGCTACGACTTCTTCGCCGGTGCTCAGGCGGTGAGCGCGTCGAAGGTCTCGCCCGGCCGGCGGATGGAGGCGCGCTTGGGCGCGTTCTTGACGTGCAGGCGCCAGAAGTAGCCCAGCAGGTTGTCGCCGTAGGAAATCGCCTTGCGCGGCAGGGTGAGCGGGTCGTCGGCCACCGACGCCGGCGCCCGGATGCAGGTGGTGCCGCTCAGGTAGCCGGCATCGGCCACCGCGTCGACTGCCCGGCGGTCGTGGCTGCCGAAGGGGTAGCAGAAGTGCTTGACCGGCTCGCCGAGCACGTCTTCGAGCGCCGCCTTGGAGCGGGTGACTTCCTCGCGCACGCGCGGGGTGTCCTGCTCCGACAGCTTGATGTGCGTGGCCGTGTGCGAGCCGAAATCGACCCCCTCGCCACGCAGCTGGCGCACCCGTGCGGCGCTCATCAATGGTGGCGTGTCGCGGCCGTCGGCCGCAAACCAGCTCGAGGGCTGGCCGAGCAGGTCGGAGATGAGATAGACCAGCGCCGGGAAGCCGTGCTTTTGAAGCACCGGCCAGGCGTATTCATAGAAATTTTCATAACCGTCGTCGAAGGTCAGCGCCACGGCCTTGGGCGGGATCGGCCGCTCGCCGCGCAGGCAGGCCAGCACCTGGTCCATGGACAACACGGTGTAGCCAAAGCGCGCGAGGTAGGCCATCTGGCTGGCAAAGCGCTTGTGGTGGCAGTAGGTCGAGCGATGGCCTTTCATGGGGGCGAAGTCGCCGACCTGATGGTACATGAGGATGTTGATGCCGGTCGTCATGTCAGCGATTGTCCAGCAATTGGGCGTAAAGCGCACGATATTGGTCGATCACCGCCGTCTCGCTGAACTCGGCCTCGATGCGTCGGGCGCCAGCGCGCACCAGGTCGTGCTGGAGGGCGTCGTTGGTGATCACCTCGCGCATGCCTTCGGCCAGCGCCGGGGCGTCGTCGCAGGGCGAGATCCAGGCGTCCTGCCCGTGGCGGGCGATCTCGCGCGCGCCGCGAAACGCCGTGCAGGCCAGCGGCTTGCCATAGGCCCAGGCCTCGAGAATCACGTTGCCGAGTGTTTCGGCATCGCGCGAGGGGAAGGCCACCATGTCGGCCAGATGAAACCACGGCGCCGGGTCGTGCTGCCAGCCGGCGAAGTGCACCCGGTCGGCCACGCCGAGCTGGCGCGCCTGCGTTTCGAGCGCCTCGCGCAGCGGCCCGTCGCCGAGCAGGGCCAGGCGCAGGCGCTTGCCGGCGAGCTCTGCGGGTAGCTGGCTGAAGGCCTCGATGAGTGTGGCCTGGCCTTTGACGTCGATGAGCCGGCCGGCGGTGACGATCAGCCAGTCTTCGGGCAGCAGAGCGAGTTGCTGGCGCAGCGCGTGCTGCACCTCGGGGTCGAGCGGCTTGGCCGGGTCGGCAAAATTGGTGATGTGGTGTACCCGCGCGGCCGGCAGGCCGCCCCGGATCATCCAGTCGCACAGGCCCTTGGTGTTGCCGATCCAGGCGTGGGCGTGGCGGAAGGGCGTCAGCTTGTAATAGCCGCCCAGGCGCGACAGATGCACCTTGCCGCGGCCGCGCTTGAGGTGGGTGAGGCGGGTGGCGCGGCCCATGTAGGTCTGCACGATGGGGGCCTCGCTCGCGGCGATCAGCTTCGACAGCTCCCAGCGCGAGAGCGGGTCCCACACCGTGCGCATGGGCGACTCGCGCATGTCGACGCCGTCGAGATGATGGCGGGCGAGGTCGGAATTGCGCCGCACGATCACTTCCACCGATTCGCCATGGCGGAGCATGGCGCGCACGAAGCGCACCAGCCAGCGTTCGGCGCCACCCATCTCCTTGCTGCCGAGGATGTGCAGGGATTTCATGGCGCCAGCACCTTGTTGTAGATGGCGAGGTTGCCCTCGCATAGGGTGTCGACCGAGAACTCGCGCAGCACCCGTGCCCGGCCGGCCTCGCCCATCTGCGCGCGCAAGGCCGCGTCGCCGAGCAGGCGGTTCATGGCGGCGGCCAGACCGGCGACATCACCGACGCTGATGAGCAGGCCGTTCTCGCCATCGACCACCGCCTCGGGCATGCCGCCGGCGCGGCTGGCGATGATCGGCACGCGCGCCGCCGAGGCCTGCAGCAGCGACACGCCCAGGCCTTCCATGTCGGCCGGGTGCACCAGCAGATCGAGGCAGCCGAGCTGGGCGGGCAGGTCGTCGGCAAAACCCATGAGTTGGACGTTGTCAGCCAGGCCCTGATCGGCAACCGCCTGGCGCAGCTCGGCCTCCAGCGGGCCGCGACCGTAGATCAGCACTTGCAGATCCGGGTGCTCGGCCAGCACGGCGGGCAGCGCGGCGAGCAGGTGGCGGTGGCCCTTGCGCGGGATGAGCTGGGCGACCATGCCGGCGATTGGCGTGTCGGCGGCAAAGCCGAGGTCGGCGCGGAAGGCGGCCTTGTCGACCTCGTGCAGATAGGGCGCGGGGTCGACCGCGCTGCGTACGCAGCTCACCTGCTCGGGTGCCAGCCCCTCGGCCAGCAGCACCTGGCGGATGCCCTCGGAGATGGTGATGACATGGTCGAACAATCGGTATTTGAGCGACACCACCCAGCGCGCTTCGGGGTTGTCCACCCGGCGCGAGAGCACGCAGGGCATGCCGGCCAGTTTGGCAGCGAGACCGCCCCAGATGTCGGCACCGCGACGGCTGTGGATGTGCACGAGATCCGGGCGATGCGTTCGAATCGCCTGCTTGAGGCGCAGCACCATGCCGAGGTCGGCGTCGCCGCCCATGGGCATCTCGACCACCTCGGCAAAGGCGCGCGCCTCGGTGGCGATGTGCGCACCGCTCGGGCAGGCGAGCACATTGCTCACGCCGCGCGCGGCCAGCCCCTGCATGATGTAGAGCACCTGTTTGGCGCCGCCGTAAAGGTGACGGCCGGCTTCGATGTGCAGCACTTTCATCGGGAAAGCACCTCGCGGGCCTCGGTCATCACGCGCTCCGGCCGGATGTCGCGCAAACAGGTGAAGGCGCCGTCGCAGGTCGGACGGCGGCGGCAGGGTGAGCATTCGAGCCCGAGCCAGATCACTTTGGCGTTGGCGCGGCCGGTGTCGAGATAGGGGCGGGTCGAGCCGAACAGCGCCACCGTCGGCGTGCTGAAGGCGATACCCATGTGGGTGAGGCCGGTGTCCACGCCGACGAGCAGGCCGGCGCGTTCGATGATGGCCGCCGCATCGGCCAGGCCGGTCTGCCCGGCCAGCGACACCGCGCCGGGAATGGCGGCGGCCATGCGTTCGGCGGTGTCGCGCTCGGCCGGGCCGCCTAGGATCACCGGAGTGAGGCCGAGGCCGTCCCGCACCTGCGGGCCGAGCGCCACCCAGGCGTCTTCAAACCAGTGCTTTTGCGGCCGGGTGGTGAAGGGCGCGAACACCGCGTAGCCGCCACGCGTCAGGCCACGCTCGGCCAGCAGGACGTCGACCCGCGTCGCGGTCTCGCTGGCCACGCACAGGCGCGGCAGAAACTCACCGGTGTCGAGGCCGAGCTGCTGCGCCAGATAGAGGTACTCGGAGCTGATCCGCCCGGCGTCACCGCCCTTGGGCACCACCTCGGTCATCAGATGCTGGCTGCCTTCCCGCGAACCTAGCCCAATACGCCGTGGCGCGCCGGACAGCCAGGTCAGCACACCGCTCTTGAGCAGGCTCTGCATGTCGATGGCGGTGTCGAAGTGGCGCGATTTCAGCTCGCGCGAGAAGGCCCGCACCGCGCCGAAAAAGGCGCCGAAGCGCTTCGCCTGCCACAGCTTCTTCCATTCGCCCTTGGGCCACAGGATCAGCTCGTCGATGCACGGATCGGCTGCAAGCAAGGTGTGGATGCCGGGCTCCACCAGCCAGGTCACATGTGCGTTCGGGTAGGTGCGCTTGAGCGCAGCGGCAAACGGCGAGGCGAAGACCACGTCGCCAATGGCCGAGGCGCGGACGATGAGGATGCGTTTCACGCGCGTGCTCCTGTGCGCTCAGGCATACCGAGCAGGCGCAGCGACAGCAGCAGCAGGATCGAGAAGAAGCGCATGTCCGGATGCGACAGGCGGTAGTCGAACATCGCCCACACCGCGGTGAAGGCCAGCACTGCCCACATCGCCGGCAGCAGCATCTGGCGCTGGCGGTCGGTGCGGGCTGCGCGCACGGCATCGCGGATCAGCACCAGCGACAGCGCGATCCACAGCGCGGCGCCGATCAGGCCTTGCCCCCACAGGGTTTGCAGGTAGCTGTTGTGCACCTGGTCGTAGCGCTCGCCTTCGAGCAGCGCGGCATGCGGGCGCACATCGCGGTCGATGATGTCCTTCACGTCGCCAAAACCATGGCCGATCAGCGGCGCGTCGGGGACGCGTTGCAGCACATAGCGCCACAGGCGCAGACGGACGGTGACCGAGGCGGCAGGGGCCGCGTCCAGTCCCTCGCTGAGGACGGTTTCGATGGTGGCGCGCTCAGCCTCAATGCGTTGCTGCACGGCGTCCAGATTGCCCGCTACCAGCAAGCCGGCGACCAGCGCGCCGATCAGCCCCAGCGCCAGGCGACGCTGGCCCGGCCGGGCGTGGCGATTGCGCAGGGTGCGCCACACGGCGATGGCGACCGCGCCGGCAGCGACGAGGGCCAAGGCCAGATAGGTGCTGCGGTTCTGGGCGGTCAGCAGCACTTCGAGGTTCAGCGCGATCAGCGCGACGCCGGTGATGCGTGCCGGCCAGCGCAGCGTCCCGGCCACCGACCACCACAGGCGTGCGGTGCCAATCAGGGCCACGGCGAAGGCGCCGGCGTAGAGACCGACACCCAGCGCGCGATTCAGATGAAAGCCCAGCCGCTCGCCTGACCACAACACGGCGAGGCCGCGCTGCCAGAGGAAGCTGATGACGCCGAGCGTAAAACCGAGCATGGCCAGCATCCACAGCCGGCGCAGTCGGCGCACCGGGTCGTCGCAGGGCAGGATGGCCAGCAGCGCGAACATTGGCACGAACAGCCAGTCGATGAAGACCTCTTTGGGCGTGAGCAGCCCCGGCTCGGCCAGGCCGCCCCAGCTTTGCAGCGCGTAGCGGGCGCACAGCCACAGCGCGACGACGGCGGTGAGTGCGCTGGCCGCGTCCCAGGGCAGGCGACGACGCTGCCACAGCGCGAGCGCGACGGCCGGCAGGCACAGGGCGATGCCGATATGGCCGGGCGCGGTTTTCCAGACGCTGGTGAGCGCGAACAGGCCGAGGCCGAAGACGCCGATCCGGTGAAGCCAGTTCATGCGCGGGTGTCCGTGTTGTGAACGAAGGCGAGCAGCCTGGCGGCGCGGGCGTCCCAGCCATAGTCGCGGGCGGTGATCCGCCCGGCCTCGGCCATGGCCAGCGCGGCGGCCGGGTCGTCTTGCACCTGGCGCATGGCGGCGATCCAGGCGGCGGGGTCGCCGGCGGGCACGAGCAGGCCGTTTTCGCCGTGGCGCACCACCTCGCGGATGGGGGCCAGATCCGAGGCAATCACCAGCCGGCCGGCGGCCATGGCTTCGAACAGCTTGATCGGGCTGATGGTGGCCGCGTGACGCAGATCAGCCTGATAGGGCATGAGTGCCACCGCGCCGCGGGCCAGCGCCGCGGGGACCTCGGCGTGGGGTACGGTGGCTTCGATGCGAAGGTGCGCGTTCGGTTGTGCCGGGGCGTGGTCCTGCGGGCCGATCAGCGTGACCGGAAAGCCGGCGGCGGCGATGGCCTCGAACAGCGGCAGGCCGCGGTCACGGCTGATGCGCCCGACGTAGAGCGCGTGCGGCTGGGCGAAGTCGGCCTCGGCGGCGGTTGGCACTGCAGAGAAGGCCGGCAGGTCGACCCCGCTGGGCAGGACGACGATGCGTGCGGGGTCGAAGCCGGCTTCGATCAGCGCATCGCGCCCGGCGGCGGTGATGGCGGCCAGACCGCGCAGCTGACCGTGCTGGTGGGCCTGCAGCAAGGGCGTCATCAGCCCGTCGGCGATGAGCGATTCGGTGTCATGCACTTCAAGAAAATGCTGCAGACCGCTGCGGGCGAGCAGGACCGAGAAGTCGGGCACGCGGGTGTAAACGGTTTGCGCCTCGCGCAGCTCGCGGCGGTGGGTGAGCACGAAGGGCCAGCCCTTCCATTTGCTGTGCAAGGTCAGCGCCCCGCGCAGGTCGATGGGGTGGCGGATGCCCATGCCGGCAAGAAAGCCGGCGGTGTCGAAGCCGCGCGGCAGTGGCGGGACGTACAGGCGCGCGTCGACGCCCGCCTTGGCAATGGCCTCGACCGTGTGCAGGGTCTGGATCAGGTTGGCGCGGGGGCGTTGGGGGCGGCCGCGGGCGAGGTAGATGAAGTCCGGCATGACGCCCGGTGTGCAATGAAAGCGGCAAGTATATCGCGCTCTGATGGCGTGATCGCCGGCCCGCCATGCTTCGGGGCTGGCGCCGGCCTCGGCTATACTCGCAGCCTTGTTCCGGAGCCCTGCATGCGTGTTGCCATCTTCATTCCTTCGTTCGGTGACGGCGGTGCCGAGCGGATGCTCGTGAATCTGGCCAGTGCACTGAGCGCGCGCGGGGTGTCGGTGGATTTCCTGACCCGCAGCCGCGAGGCGCCGTATGTGGACAGCCTTGCGCCCGCCGTGCGCCTAGTTCAGACGGCCCGCGGCGGCATGCTCACCGAGCAGCGCCAGTTGTGGCGCTACCTGCGCACCGAGCAGCCCGATGTGGTCTTGTGCGGCAAGGACCGCGCCGGCCTGGCGATGCAACTCGCACGCCGGCTGTCCGGGGTGCCGGTGCGCATCGTCATGCGGCCGGGGACCAGTTACAGCGCGCGCTTTGCCGAGCTGCGTCCCTTCAGTCGCTGGCGGGCGCGGGCGCGGGTGCGTCGGGTGTATCAGGGCGCCGACGCGGTGGTCGGCAATTCGGCCGAGGTGGTGGCCGATGTGGCGACCTCTGCCGGTCTGCCCGCCAGCCGCATGCACCTGATCCGCAATCCCGTGGTGACGCCGCAACTCCTGTCGCAGGCCGGGGCGCCGCTCGATCATCCGTGGTTTGCGCCGGGGCAGCCGCCGGTCATTCTCGGCGTCGGCCGGCTGGGGCAAGTCAAGGGCTTCGATGTGCTGCTCGACGCCTTTGCCCGCGTGCGCGCCCAGCGCCCGGCGCGGCTGATGATTCTGGGCGAGGGGCGTCTGCGCGGCGAGCTCGAAGCGCAGGCGTCGCGCCTTGGCGTGGCCGAGGATGTGGCCCTGCCGGGCTTCGACGCCAATCCCTATCGTTTTCTGGCCCGCGCGGCCTTGTTCGTGCTCTCGTCCCGGCGCGAAGGCTCGCCCAATGCGCTCACCGAAGCGCTGGCGCTCGGTGTGCCGGTGGTGGCGACGGACTGCCCGGCCGGGCCGCGCGAGGTGCTGCGCGGCGGCGAAGTGGCGCCGCTGGTGCCGGTGGATGACGCCGAGGCCATGGCGGCGGCGATGCTGGCGACGCTGGATGCGCCGGGCGATGCCGACCGCCGGCGTGAGGCGGTGCAAGAGTATTCCGCCGCTACCTGCGCCGAGCGCTATCACGCGTTGTTCGAATCACTGCTGGACGAGGGGCGCGCATGAGCGCCGATCTGGCCATCTTTGCCGCCACCTCCGGACACAGCGGCGTCGACCGGGTGCTGCGCAATCTGGTGCCGGCGATCGCGCGTCTGGGCGTAACGGTGGATGTGCTTGGCATCGAGGGCCACGGCCCGCATTTCGATCAACTCCCCGAGGGCGCGCGGCATCTGCCGCTGGGCGCGC
>JAWKYX010000020.1:0-56654 GCA_041396265.1 Rhodocyclaceae bacterium | reverse complement strand
TCGAGGATGAAGGCGTAGAGCACCGCGATGGCCGCCACCTCGGTGGGGCTGAAGTAGCCCGCGTACAGCCCGCCGATGATCAGCACCGGGAACATCAGTGCGAGCACCGCCTTGCGCGAGGCGCGCAAGCGGTCCGCCCAGCCGATGCGCGGGGCGAGCGGAATCTTGTGATGCCATGCGTACCACACCGAGTAGGCGCTGAACAGCAGCAGGATCAGCAGGCCCGGCCCGATGCCGGCGAGGAACAACTCGCCGATTGACACCTTGCCGACAATGCCGAAGACGATCATGCCGATGCTGGGCGGGATCAGGAAGGCGATGTCGGAGGCGTTGATGATCAGCGCGGTGGTGAAGCGGTCGTCGTAACCGGCCTGCAGCATGCGCGGGCGGATCGGGCCGCCGATGGCCACCACGGTGGCCTGGGTGGAGCCGGAGATGGCGCCGAACAGCGTACACGCCACGGCGGTGGTGACGGCCAGGCCGCCTTTGAGGTGGCCGAAGAAGGTCATCGCCAGGTCGAGTAGCCGGTTGGCGGTGTGGCCGCGGGTGACGATGTCGGCGGCCAGAATGAACATGGGCACGGTGATCAGCGCCACCGGGCTGATGCCGCTGATCATCTGCTGCACGATGATGTCCGACTTGAGCATCGGGAAATAGAAGAAGAAACCGACGAAGGTCGCCACCAGCATCGGGACGATCATCGGATAGCCCAGCAACAGCAGGACCAGCATGACGAGAATAATGGTGAGTGCCATGGTCGTGTTCCTCAGACGGTGGGCATATCGACGTCGTCCTGCTCACGCACGTGGGGTGCGAGGTAGGCGTCGTCCTTGCTGCGCAGGTTGGTGGCGGAGGCGAGCACGAATTGCAGTGCGGCAATGCCCAGGCCCAGCGGCAACCACACCAGCGTGATCCACATCGGCACCTGCATGGCCGGCGTCACGCGGCCCAGGCCCTGTACACGCAGGATGTAGGTGGCCGCGTACCAGGCCAGGGTTGCCAGCACGATCGCTGTGGTCGACTGGATGAAGGCAAACATCCAGCGGCGGTACTTGAGCGGCAGCATGTCCGTGAGTGCCGACATGCGGATGTGCCGGCCCTGGCGGGCGGCAGCACTGGTGCCGACGAAGGTGACGAGGACGATAAGGAACTGGTTGAGTTCTTCGGCAAAGAACAGGCTGGAACTGAAGCCCAGCCGGACGATGACATTGCCGATGGTATTGACGGCCATCAGGATGACCGCGCCGGCGAGCAATATCTTTTCCAGGCGGGCGAGCATGCGATCGACTCGGCGCGCGCCGCGCAACACGATGCCGCCTTCGGACCGTGAGTCCATGGGGGGTTCTCCTTTGGCTTGAGCTGCGGGTAAAGCTGGCGGTCACATCGCTTTTTGTTTTTGTGACCTGTGCAGTCTAGCGGCGCCCGAAAGCGCGCCAGATTGCTCTAGAACAATATTGTTCCGGGTCAAAATCGACACCGTCCTGCAACGGTTTCTTTACGCCATGATGGGGGCGATGCCCGGCAACCGTCGCGCCGATCGGGATTTTCGGTGCGAGCGGCGGGTGTTTCTCGCTGCGAGCTGGGGGCGACACCGGGCGTGCGTCATCGGCTCACAGTATTGTTCTAGTGCATTCGGTGCGGTATCGCGACGCTGTAACCTGAGCTTCGAGTCGCCATCGAGCACGCCGTGGCCGACCGACCGATTGCCCAGATAACGAGGAAGGAGACACCCACCATGGCATTCACCGGAAATCTCAAGCACCTGATGGTTGGCGCCGCATTCGCCCTGGCGGCGAGTGCCGCCAGCGCCGCCGAATGGAAATTTGCCGTCGAAGAAAGTCCGGGCGACGTCCAGACGCTCTATGCGCAGGAGTTCAAGCGCCTGGTCGAGGAGCGAACTGGCGGTAAGACGACCGTCACTGTTTACACCTACGGCCAGCTGGGCAACGAGAACGACCTGACCGAGCTGACGGCGGGCGGTGCGATCCAGTTCTCCAACGCCTCACCGGGCCACCTCGGCACCTTCGTGCCCGAAGTGCAGGTGCTCAGCCTGCCCTTCCTGCTGCCCGAGTCCGATGCCGCGAAGGCCAAGGTGCTCTCCAGCAGCTCGGCGCTCTATGATTCGCTCGCCAAGGATTTCGCCGCCAAGGGGCTCAAGCTGTTTACCGTCTATCCGGAAGGGGAGATGGTATGGACCACCAAGAAGGCGGTGCGCACGCCGGAAGACCTCGGCGACGTGAAGTTCCGCGTCATGACCTCGCCGATCCTGATCGAGCAGTTCAAGCTGTATGGGGCCAATCCCGTGGCCTTGCCGTGGGGGGAGATCTACAGCGGCTTGCAGATGAACGTCATCCAGGCACAGGTGAACCCGCCGTTCTTCATCGAGAGCGCCAAGTTCCATGAAGTGACGACTCACCTGATCTATCCGGGCGATGTCGAGTACACCACCACCGTCGTAGCCAACGCTGACTTCTGGAACAGCCTGAGCGACCAGGACAAGGCCATGCTCAAGGAGGTTCGCGACCAGCTGCAGACCTTCATCCTTGCCAAGGAAAAGGAGAAAAACGCGGCGGCGCTGGCCAAGATGCAGAAAGACAACCCGAAGATCACGGTCATCAAGCTTACCGATGCGGAGCGCGAGGTGTTCCGCAAGCGCGCCGAACCGCTGGGCGCCAAGCTGGTCGAGATGGTCGGTGGGCGCACCGGGAAAATTCTCGAGCAGCTCAAGGCCGATGCTGCGGCAGCCATGAAGTAAGCGGCCGGCACGGCGCGGGCAGGTGGCGCAAGCTGCCTGCCAGTCAGAGAAGGCGCCACGATGTGGCGCCTTTTTTTCGTGGTGCGCCGGCGTTGCCGGCCCGATGCCGCAATGGTCTGCGGCACGTCCGGTGGCGCTTGCATCGATCATCCGGGGCGTGTTCGTATGCATGCATCCGGCCACGTCCGCGGCCGGCATCCGGCGGACCGATCAAGGAGGACATTCATGCATCCGATGACGCTCGACGCGTTATATCGCTATCCGGTCAAATCGCTCGCTGGCGAGGCATTCGATGCACTCGCGGTGGACGCGCGCGGTTTTCGCCATGATCGCCACTGGATGGTGGTCGATCCGGCGGGGCGCTTCCTGACGCAGCGCCAGTGGCCTCGCATGGCGCTGATTGCCACGCAGGTGGACGCCAGCGGCGAGCTGCACCTGCGCGCACCGGGGATGGCGGATCTGCACCTTGCGGGGCGCAGCGGCGGTGCGCGCCTCGCCGTCCAGGTGTGGGGCGACACCGTCGACGCCATGCCCAGCGGTGCGGCGGCCGATGCCTGGTTGAGTGAGTTTCTCGAGACGCCGTGCCGGCTGGTGCATCTGGCCGACGACAGTGTGCGTCCGGTCGATCCGGATTTCGCCACCCCGGCCGATCAGGTGGGCTTTGCCGACGGGTTTCCGTTCCTGCTCATTTCGCAAGCCTCTCTCGACGACCTGAACAGCCGGCTCGACGCGGCCCTGCCGATGCGCCGCTTCCGGCCCAATCTGGTGGTCTCGGGCTGCCCGCCCTACGCGGAAGACGGCTGGCGCCTGATCCGCATCGGTGATATCCGCTTTCGTGTGGTCAAGCCATGTGCGCGCTGCGCCATCCCGACCATCGATCCGGATACCGGCATCACGGGCAAGGAGCCACTGCGCACGCTGGCCCGGTTTCGCCGCCAGGGCGGGCAGGTGATGTTCGGTCAGAATCTGGTGCACGACGGCCGCGGCCGCCTTGAAGTCGGCATGACCGTCGAAGTGCTCGAATAGCGCGGCCCCGGAAGGGCAGGGCGCCCGGAAATGAAAAATCCCCGCCGAAGCGGGGATTTTTCTGCCTGCAAGGCGGGCCGATCGACGGATCGATCAGCGCTTGCGGGTCTGCATGAAGCGGTCGAAGTTGCCGTCCGCCACGCTGTGCCACAGGTTCTGGTCGTCACGGAACTTGACCATGGCCTCGTAGATTTTCTTGAACGCCGGGTGGGCTGCGGTGGTTTCGGCGTACACTTCCTGGGCCGCCTTGTAGCTGGCTTCCATCACATCACGCGGGAACGGACGCAGCTTGGCGCCACCGGCGACCAGACGCTTGAGGGCGTCCGGGTTCTTGGCGTCGTACTTGGCCAGCATGTCGACGTTGGCTTCGGCAGCCGCGGCTTCGATGATGTTCTTGTACTCTTCCGGCAGGGCCTTCCACTTGTCCTGGTTCACATACAGCGACAGGTTCGGACCGCCTTCCCACCAACCCGGGTAGTAGTAGTACTGGGCCACTTTCTGGAAGCCGAGCTTCTCGTCATCGTAGGGGCCGATCCATTCGGCCGCGTCGATGGTGCCTTTTTCCAGCGACGGGTAGATGTCGCCACCCGGAATCTGCTGCGGCACGGTACCGAGCTTGGAGAGCACCTTGCCGGCAAAGCCCCCGACGCGGAACTTCAGGCCGTCCAGATCCTTGACCGACTTGATTTCCTTGCGGAACCAGCCACCCATCTGGGCTGCGGTGTTGCCCATCGGGAAGTTCATGATGTTGTAGGTAGCGAAGAACTCGCGCAGCAGTTCCTTGCCGCCGCCGTGCATGAACCAGGCGTTGTATTCACGCGCGTTCAGGCCGAAGGGCACGGCGGTGTCCAGCGCGAAGGCCGGGTCCTTGCCGAAGAAGTAGTACGAGGCGGTGTGGCCGCACTCGACGGTGCCGTCCTTGACCGCGTCCATGACGGAGAAGGCCGGAACGATCTCGCCGCCCGCGAACACGCGGATCTGGAATTTGCCACCAGTTGCCCCGGCAACGCGGGACTGGAACATCTCGGCAGCGCCGTAGATGGTGTCAAGGCTCTTCGGGAAGCTCGAGGCCAGGCGCCACTGGATCTCCGGCAGACCTTGGGCGATGGCGGGGGCTGCAACTGCACCGGCGGCAAGGCCGGCGCCCGTTTTTTTCAGAAAGGAACGGCGTTCCATATGTCTCCTCGCTATGACGTGGGCGGATGTATTGGTTCGTGGTTCGTTAGACCGCGGCAAATTATAGGAATCGCTACGCAGCGCGAGGAATAGGGGTTTTCCCGTCGATCATGGGCGCGGCAATATTCCGCTAGGCTCCGGCCACGGTCATGCGGTTGATCAGCAGGGAGCCGGTTTGCTTCGAGCCGCGCCGGTGCACATCGCTGCCGACGGCTTCGATGCCGAGGAACATGTCCTTGAGATTGCCGGCAATGGTGATTTCCTCTACCGGATAGGCGATTTCTCCGTTTTCAACCCAGAATCCTGCTGCACCACGGGAGTAATCGCCGGTGACGTAATTGACGCCATGGCCAAGCAGTTCGGTGACGACGAGGCCGCGGCCCATGCGGCGGAGCAGGGCGGCGAAGTCGTCGGTGCCGGGGGCGACGAGCAGGTTGTGCGCCCCGCCACCGTTGCCGGTGGTCCGCATGCCGAGCTTGCGGGCGGAGTAGACGCCAAGGAAATAGCCTTGCAGCACGCCATCGACGATGACCTCTCGGTCGTGGGTCTGTACGCCGTCGTCGTCGAACGGACCGGAGGCGAGACCTTTCTTGAGGTAGGCGCGCTCCGAGATATTGATGCAGGGCGAGAACACCGGCTTGCCGAGGCTGTCGAGCAGGAAGCTGGACTTGCGGTACAGCGCACCGCCGCTGGCCGCGTGCACGAAACTGCCGATCAGGCCGGCGGCCAGTGGCGCTTCGAAAATGACCGGCACATCGCAGGTCGAGACCTGCCGGCCGTTGAGGCGCGCCACGGCGCGGTCGGCGGCGGTTCGGCCGATGTCGGATGCGCCTTGCAGCTCGCTGGCGTCGCGGCAGCTGTCGTACCAGTAGTCGCGCTGCATGCTGTCGCCTTCGCCAGCGATGACCGAGCATGACACCGAATGCCGGGTCGAGGCGTAGCCGCCCATGAAGCCGAGGCTGTTGGCGGAGACAAAGTGCGACGCCTGGCGCGAGACGCTGGCGCCTTCGGAGTTGCTGATGCGCGCGTCGCGCTCGAAGGCTGCCGTTTCGCATGCGCGGGCCAGGTCGATGGCCTGTTCGACCGACAGATCCCACGGGTGGTGCAGGTCGAGGTCGGGGAAGTCGGTAGCGAGCAGTTCGCGATCGGCCAGGCCGGCGAACTCGTCGGCCGCGGTGAAGCGGGCGATCGACAGTGCCGCATCGACGGTGGCGCGCAGGGCGGCGGGGGTGAAATCGGAAGTGCTGGCGTAGCCGCGCTGCTGGCCGACATAGACCGTCACGCCGACGCCCTTGTCGCGGTTGTACTCGATGGTGTCGATCTCGCTGCGACGCACCGCCACCGAGGCGCCGACGCCTTCGGATACATCGGTTTCGCAGGCGGTGGCGCCCTTGTCGCGGGCATATTTGAGAATGTCGCTGGCGATTTCGCGCAGCGCGTCCTGAGAGTAGCTGAAGCCGTTTGCGGACATGGGCGGTGAGGGCCGGTGCGGGAAAGCTATAATCTTAACCGTTTCCGCCAACTGCCTACGTATATGACCGATCACGACCCGATCGACCTTGAAGATGACGTGCCCGAAGGGCCGAGCAAGACCCGCCGCAAGAAGGATTCCGACGCGCTGCAGCGCCTCGGCGCCGAGCTGGTGGCCTTGTCGGCCGAGCGGCTCAAGAAGGTGCCATTGCCCGACAACCTGCGTGATGCGGTCCGCGATTGCCAGCGCTTCAAGATGGAGGCGCGCCGCCGTCAGCTGCAGTACATCGGCAAGCTGATGCGCAACGTTGACCCCGAGCCGATCCAGGCCATGCTCGATGTGTTCAACGGGGTGTCGGCCGAGGAAATCGCCCGCCAGCACCGCATCGAGCGCCAGCGCGACCGGCTGCTGGAGGACGAGGGCATGCTGTTCGAGTTGGCCGAGCGGCATCCCGGTGCCGACCTGCAACGCCTGCGCGTCTTGCGCCGAAATGCCTTGAAAGAGCGCGAAACCCAGAAGCCGCCGCGGGCCTACCGCGAGCTGTTCCGCATTCTGCGCGAGATCGATGACGCCACGAACAACGAGTGAGACCCCCTGACATGAGCACCGACATCCTTCGCATCGGACTGGTTTCCATCAGCGACCGCGCCTCCAGCGGCGGTTACGAAGACAAGGGCGTGCCCGCACTGCGCGAGTGGTTCGAGCGCGCGCTGAGCTCGCCCTGGGAGATGGAAACCCGCCTGATCCCCGACGACCAGCCGACCATCGAGCGCACCCTGATCGAACTGTGCGACGAGGCCGGTTGCGGCCTGGTGTTGACCACCGGTGGCACGGGCCCCGCGTTGCGCGACGTCACCCCGGAGGCAACGCTGGCCGTGGCACACAAGGTGATGCCTGGTTTTGGCGAGCAGATGCGCCAGATCAGCCTCAAGTTCGTGCCCACCGCGATCCTGTCGCGCCAGGTGGCGGTGATCCGCGGCAAGAGCCTGATCATCAACCTGCCGGGGCAGCCCAAGTCGATCAAGGAGACGCTCGAGGGCCTGAAAGACGCCGAGGGCGCGTCGCTGGTCGATGGCATCTTTGCCGCCGTGCCGTACTGCATCGACCTGATCGGTGGTCCCTATGTCGAAACGCATGACTCGGTGATCAAGGTGTTTCGTCCCAAATCCGCCATACGACCGCCTGCGGGGTGATTCCCGGATGCCGTTCGCCGGTTCCGGTTGTCCTGCTATCGTTTTTTATAGGCCATAAGGTATAGGTTGCCGTCAGACTGCCGTTACCGATATGACGGCATGTTGCGGAATGGCGAGAATGACATTTTTCCACCTCTGGCGGATCGGATTGCGGACCGCGCTGTGCGCGTGTCTGCTGCTGTCGGTCAATGTGGCGCGGGGCGAGACCGCCGGCCCTGGCTTTTGGTCGGTGTTCGAGGGCCATGGCGCCGTCATATTGCTGATCGACCCGGATTCTGGGCGGATCGTCGACGCCAATCCGGCCGCCTCGGCCTTTTATGGCTACTCGCGAGACGATCTGCGCGCGATGAGCATCGACCAGATCAACACCTTCACCCCCGAGCAGGTCGCCGAGGAGCGCCAGCTGGCCGCCCGTGCCGGGCGCAGCTATTTCATCTTCCGTCACCGCCTGGCCGACGGTAGCCTGCGCACGGTGGAGGCCCACGCCCAGCCGTTCGGTTTTGATGGCCGGACATTGCTGTTCTCCATCATCAACGACGTCACGCCCGGGCGGCTTGCCAACCAGGGCCTGTGGCACTACCAGAGCCTGCTTGAAGCGCAGGTGGACGAAAAGGTGGCGGAGGCTAACGCCGTGCGCCGCCGCGAAGAAGCGCTGCTTGCGACCGGCCTGATCGTGCAGACGGTAGTCATCGTCCTGCTGGGGATCAACATCCGCAAGCGCAAGCGTCTTCAGCGCGAGCGCAGCACGATGGCGCGGACGATGGCCAGCGAGCGACAGCGCTTGATCGACATCCTGTGGGGTACGGGAGCCGGCACCTGGGAGTGGCATCTGCCCTCCGGCGCGCTGCGGGTGAACAGCCAGTGGGCAGGCATGGTCGGACGCGCGCCCGATGAGCTCGCCCAACTCACCGAGCCGCGGTTGCGCGAGTTCATCCATCCGGACGACCAGGCTCGCTTTCTCGCCACGCGTCAGCAACACCTCGATGGCGAGAGCCCGGCTTACGAATGCGAGATGCGGGTGCGCTCGGGCCGCGATGGCTGGATCTGGGTGATGGACCGCGGGCGGGTGGTCAGTCGCGATGAGGATGGCAAACCGCTCAGCATGGCCGGGACCTGGCTCGAAATCACTGGCCGGAAACAGTACGAAGACAAGCTGCGTCTGGCCGCCAGCGTGTTCACCCATGCGCGCGAGGCGATCATGATCACCGCGCTCGACGGCAAGATCGTGGAAGTCAACGATGCCTTCTGCCGGATCACTGGCTACGATCGCGACGATGTGCTCGGCCACACGCCGGCGGTGCTCAGCTCAGGGCGGCACGACGCGGCCTTCTATACCGCGATGTGGCGGGCCTTGCGGGAAACCGGCCATTGGCAGGGCGAAGTCTGGAACCGGCGCAAGGACGGCGAGCTGTTCGCCGAGATGCTGACCATCAGCGCGGTGGGCGACGAACACGGGCGCGCGCCGTATTACGTGGCCTTGTTTTCCGACATCACCGCGCAGAAGCTGCACGAAAGCGAGCTGGAGCGCTATGCGCACTACGACGGCCTGACCGGCCTGCCCAACCGGCTGCTGATGATGGATCGCCTGCGCCAGGCTATTGCCGTGGCCGAGCGTCGCGGCAGCCGGCTGGCCGTGGCTTATGTCGATCTGGATGGATTCAAGGCCGTCAACGATACCTACGGGCATGCCGCCGGCGACGAAGTGCTCAGCACGCTCGCCGAGCGTTTCCGGCAGGCGGTGCGCGAGGGCGACACCATGGCCCGCCTCGGCGGCGACGAGTTTGTCGCCGTGCTGGTCGATCCGGGCAGCAGCGAGATGGTGCAGTCGGTGCTCCAGCGCCTGCTCGACGCGGCGACGCGCGAGGTGGTGTGGAACGGCCACCACCTCAAGGTGTCGGCAAGTATCGGATTGGTCTACTACCCGCTGGGCGGCGAGCTTGATACCGATACCCTGGTGCAGCAGGCCGACGAGGCCATGTACCTCGCCAAGCAGTCGGGCAAGAACCGCTTCTACCTGGCCGAACCGGCCTGAGCCCGCGTTACCGCGGCAGGATCGGAATGATGCGCCCACGGCCGTTGGTCTGCGGCGGCGCACTGCGCTGGCGTTGCCGTTCCTGCTCGCGCCACCAGGCGCGCAGGCCCAGCAGCACCGCTAGGATCAGCGCGTAGATCAGCGGCTCGAACACATCCGCCTTGACCAGCCACCAGTAGTGCACCACGCCGAGGATGGCGATGCCATAGACCGAGCGGTGCAGCGCCTGCCAGCGCCGGCCGCCAAGGCGGCGGACCATGGCATTGGTGCTGGTCACCGCCAGCGGCACCAGCAGCACGAAGGCGGCAAAGCCGACGGTGATGTACGGCCGCTTGAGCACGTCGAGCACCACCGCGCGCCAGTCAAAGAACTGGTCGAGCACGATGTAGGTGCCAAAGTGCAGCACGGCGTAGAAAAAGGTGAACAGCCCGAGCATCCGCCGCAGCCGGATCAGCCAGTGCCAGCCGGTTAGCTTGCGCAGCGGGGTGACGGCCAGCGTGATCAGCAAGAAGCGCAGCGTCCAGTCACCCGTGGCGTGGGTGATGGCCTCGATCGGGTTGGCGCCGAGGCGGTCTTGAAAAAAGGCGAGCAGCAGCATGCCGGCCGGAATCAGGGCGAGGATGAACAGCAGCACTTTGAGTACGCTGACCTGGCGGGCCGAGAGGGTTTTGATCGAAGGCGAACGGGGGGCTGTGGTAGCAGTCATGAGTCGTGATCAGTAATGCTTGCGCAGGTCCATGCCTGCATAAAGGGATGCGACCTGCTCGGCATAGCCGTTGAAGGGCAGGGTCTTGCGCTTGAGGAATTCGCCGATGCGGCGCTCCTTGGCCTGGCTCCAGCGCGGGTGGTCGACATCCGGATTCACGTTGGAATAGAAACCATACTCCGACGGCCCGGCATCGTTCCAGGAGGTGTTGGGTTGCGTGTCGGTGAGGCGGAGGGTGACGATCGACTTGGCGCTCTTGAAGCCGTATTTCCAGGGCACCACCAGGCGCACCGGGGCGCCATTCTGGTTGGGCAGCACCTCGCCGTACAGGCCCACCGCCATCAGGGTCAGTGGGTGCATGGCCTCGTCCAGGCGCAGGCCTTCGCGATACGGCCAGTCGAGCACCGGGCGGGTGCTCATCACCTTGGGATCGTAGTGCGACACGAATTCGACGTACTTCGCGCTGCCCAGCGGCTCGACCGCCTTGAGCAGCGCGGCCAGCGGAAAGCCCACCCACGGCACCACCATCGACCACGCCTCGACGCAGCGCAGGCGGTAGATGCGCTCTTCGAGCGGGGCGAGCTTGTAGATCTGGTCCAGATCGAAGGTGCGCGGCTTGCCCACCAGGCCTTCGACCTTGATCGTCCACGGCTCGGTCTTCATGCGCGAGGCGTACTGCACCGGGTCGCCCTTGTCGGTGCCGAACTCGTAGAAATTGTTGTAGCTGACGATATCCTTGCGCGGGGTGAGCGGCTCGCTGGCGCTGAACGGGCTCTTGACCAGCGGGCCGAGATCGCGCGCCTGGGCGGCGAGCAGCTCGGACGGGCCGCTCAGCGCGAGGGCTGCGGCGCCGGCGCCGGTGAGGCGCAGAAAGCGGCGGCGGTCGGCATATAGCGCGGGCGGGGTGATCTCCGAGGGGCGGATGTCGGCGGCGGGTTTGATCAGCATGGCGGACTCTTTGTTGGGCGTGTCAGGGCATCAGACCGGCTGGCACCGGCGATGCTTACAGTCAGATGCGAAATGCGCGCCGAGGTTCAGGGGTTGAGGGCGCGATACACCGCAGTGGCCACCGTCAGCAGGCGCTCGCGCGGCACGGTGCCAGAGAGCGCATAGCCGGTGCCGGCATCCACCCAGTAGAACACATTGACCCCGCCGTGCTCGGCAAAGCGAAAGGCCGTGGCGCCATCGGTGGCGTCGGCTCCCACGAACAGTGTCAGCCGTTCGCCGCTTGCCGCTTCGTACATCAGCAGCGCACCGGGGCCGGACTGTGCCGACAGTAGCCGCCCGCCAACGAGCTGGTAACCGAGCGGTTCGAGCGCCGGCGCCACCAGCGGATGGCCGAGGCGCTTGGACAGCCAGCCCAGCAGATGCTCGCGCTGGTCGGCGCCGACCTCCACCGGGTGACGCACTTCCGGGGCATACACCGCATGCGCGATGGCGGCCTCGCGCGCCAGTGGCAGGGCGGCGATCGCTGGCGGAGGCGCCGTGTTGCGCCCGGCCACAAAACCGGCGATCGCGCCAATGCATAGCCAACCGATGGCCGCGGCCATGCCCCAGCGCGCCCATGGCGAGGCCGGCCGACCGCTGGCAGCGGTGAGCAGGCGCGCCGGCACCGGGCTGTCGAGCACCGGGTCGTAGTGGTGGTGCAGCGCCTCGCCTTGCGCCTGCCATTGCGCCACCTGCGCCGCGGCCTCGGGGTGGGTCGCCAGCCAGTGCGCCACCTCGGCGCGTTCTGGCGCGGCGAGTTGGTCGTCGGCAAAGGCGTGGAGCAGGGCGTCGTCGGGTTGCTTCATGATCATTTCACCCGCGTCAGGGCCGGCCGTGCCGGGGCGGCATTGAGTTGTGCCTTGAGCGCGGTGCGGGCGCGCGACAGCCGCGACATGACGGTGCCGATGGGGACGTCCAGCACACTGGCGATCTCCTCATAGCGCAGGTTCTCCAGGCCGACCAGCAGCAGAATCTCGCGGTGGTCGGCCGACAAGGCTTGCATGGCGCGGTCGAGGTCGCGCAGGCCCAGCCCGTCGCCGTTGGTGTCACGAATGGCCAGGTCGAGCATGTCGGCCTCGCTGGCGCCGCGCAGCGCGTCGTTGCGGCGCACCTGATTGACGAAGACGTTGTGCATCAGGGTAAGCAACCAGGCGCGCAGGTTGCCGCCCTGCCAGTGGCCGGCCTTGCGCAACGCCCGCTCGAGGGTGTCCTGCACCAGGTCGTCGGCACGCGCCATGTCGCCCAGCAGGGCGCGGCCATAGCGGCGCAGGCGGGGCAGTTCGGCGACGAGGGCGTCGGTGTCGATCATCGGGGGCGGAGCGCGCGTCGGGTTCGTTGGGAGTGAACAGGGCCGGTCAGTGGATTATTCCGCCGCCCCTGCATGGCGTGGCGATAGCGTACCGAAGTGTCGCCAACCGCGCCGCATTGCAGCAATCGTCCGGCGATTGGGCTACACTCAAGGGCTAAATTTCAATTGCAAAGCCATACGGAAGCCATCATGCCTGCGTCAATCCTGCTTCATATCGACGATGTCCGCATCAAGGAAATCAAGGAACTGGTGCCGCCCTCCCATGTCCTGCGCGAATTTCCGGCCACCGAGCGGGCCGCGGCCACGTCCTATGAAGCGCGCCAGGCCCTGCACCGCATCCTCTACGGCGCCGACGACCGCCTGCTGGTGATCATCGGCCCCTGTTCCATCCACGACTACGAAGCGGCGATGGAATACGCCCGCCTGCTCAAGGAAGAGGCCGACCGCCTCAAGGACGATCTGCTCATCGTCATGCGCGTGTACTTCGAAAAGCCGCGCACCACTGTGGGCTGGAAAGGGCTGATCAACGACCCGTACCTCGACAACAGCTTCAAGATCAACGAAGGCGTGCGCCTGGCGCGCAAGCTGCTGTGGGACATCAACGAGCTCGGCCTGCCCTGCGGCACCGAATTCCTCGACATGATCACCCCGCAGTACATCGGCGACCTCATCAGCTGGGGCGCCATCGGCGCGCGCACCACCGAAAGCCAGGTGCACCGCGAGCTGGCCTCGGGGCTGTCCTGCCCGGTGGGCTTCAAGAACGGCACCGACGGCAACATCCGCATCGCCGTGGATGCCATCAAGGCCGCGCAGTCGCCGCACCATTTCCTGTCGGTGACCAAGGCCGGGCACTCGGCCATCGTGTCCACCCGCGGCAACGAGGACTGCCACGTGATCCTGCGCGGCGGCAAGAACACCAACTACGACGCGGCCAGCGTCGACGCCGCCTGCAAGGAGCTGGCCGCCAGCTCGGTGCCGGCGCGGGTGATGATCGACTTCTCCCACGCCAACAGCCGCAAGCAGCACCAGCTGCAGATCGAGGTGGCCGAAGACGTGGCCGGCCAGATGGCCTCCGGCGACGACCGCATCATCGGCGTGATGGTCGAATCCCACCTCAAGGACGGCCGGCAAGACCTCAAGCCCGGCGTCGAGCTGGAATACGGCAAGAGCATCACCGACGCCTGCATCGGCTGGGAAGACAGCGTGCGGGTGCTCAACCTGCTCGCCGAAGCGGTGCGCAACCGCCGCGTGCAGCGCGCCAGCGCCTGAGCGGCATCGCTGTTTGCAAGGAAGCCCGCCGCGTGCGGGCTTTTTCATGGCCGGGCTGCGTTGATCCCCTGCAAGGGTTAACTTGATTTAATCCCCTGTGGGGAATAAATTGCAGCTATCCCCTGCAGGGGTTTTCTGGGAGTGCCGCATGTCCTTCGTCATGACCTCGCCCGACCAGCTCGGGCCCATCCTCAAGGGGCTGCGCAAGGCGCGCGCGCTGACCCAGCTGGAGGTCGCGCGGCAAAGCGGGCTCACGCAAAAGACCGTGTCGCTGCTCGAAACCGACCCGGCGCGCTGCCGGGTCGACACCCTGGCGCGCTACCTGGCCACGGTGCAGGCCACGCTCAGCCTCGACCTGAACGCGCCGGCCGCCGCCCCCGACGACGAGGCCTGGTGATGGGCCGTCCGCGCGCCTCGACGGCACTCGGGCTGTGGATGAATGGCCAGCATGTCGGCCGCTGGGAAGTGAGCGCCCGCGGCGAGCACCGGCTGAGCTATGCGCCGGCCTGGATCGACGCGCCGCTTGGGCGCCCGGTGTCGCTGTCGATGCCGCTGCGCCCGGCAGACGCGCCCTACACCGGCGAGGTGGTGCGCAATTTCTTCGAAAACCTGCTGCCCGACAACACCGCCATCCGCCAGCGCATCGCCCGCCAGTTCGGCACCACCACCGAAGCCTTCGGCCTGCTCGCCGAAATCGGCCGCGACTGCGTCGGCGCCCTGCAACTACTGCCCGAGGGGCAAACGCCCGACGACACGGCAGCGGTGCGCGCCGAGCCGCTGAGCGATGCGCAGGTCGAGGCGCATCTGGCCCGCCAGCGCAGCGCGCCCACCTTCGGCGCCGACGAAGAAAACACCTTCCGCATCTCGCTCGCCGGCGCGCAGGAAAAGAGCGCCTTTCTGTGGCACGACGGCGCCTGGTGCCGGCCGCTGGGCAGCACGCCGACCACGCACATCTTCAAGCTGCCGCTGGGGCAGGTGCCCGGCGGCATCGACCTGAGCACCTCGGTGGAAAACGAATGGCTGTGCCTGCGCCTGCTCGCGGCCTTCGGCGTGCCGGTGGCCGAGTCGCAACTGCTGCGCTTCGGCCAGCAGCGCGTGCTGAGCGTGACCCGCTTCGACCGGCGCCGCAGCGCACAGGGCCGCTGGCTGCGCCTGCCGCAGGAAGACTTCGCCCAGGTCTTCGGCATCGACCCCAACCTGAAATACGAAAGCCACGGCGGCCCCGGCGTGCGCGACATCCTCGACCGCCTGCTCGGCGCCACCGAGCCCGCCGCCGACCGCGCCGACTTCTTCCGCAGCCAGGTGCTGTTCTGGATGCTCGCCGCCATCGACGGCCACGCCAAGAACTTCAGCGTGTTCATCGAACCGCGCGGCCGCTACCGGCTCACACCGCGCTACGACGTACTCTCCGCCTACCCGGTGATGGGGCACGGCGCCGGGCAGCTGTCGCCGCACAAGATCAAGATGGCCATGGCCGTGTGGGGGCGCAACCGCCACTACCGCTGGTCGGAGATGCGCCGCGCGCACTTCGAGCAGACCGCCGCCGACTGCCGCGTGCCCGACGCCGCCGCGATCATCGATGCACTGGTGGCCCGCACCCCGCAGGCCATCGCCGACGTGTCCGCCGCCTTGCCCGAGGGCTTCCCTCGGCGCTGGCCGAGGCGGTGTTCGACGGCCTCGCCCGCGCCGCGCAGACGCTGGCGGTGGGCTGAGCGATCGCGCGCCTACTTGTGCGCGATCGCCTTCTTGGTGAACAGGTAGTCCTTCATTTCCTTGGAGAAGGTCGGGTCCTTGCGCCGGATCCACTCCAGCACCATCGCCGCGTGCTCCTTCTCCTCGTCCCGGTTGTGCGCCAGGATCGCCTTCAATTCCTTGTCCTTGCAGGCATCGACCCGCTGGTTGTACCAGTCGACCGCCTCGAGTTCTTCCATCAGCGAGACGATCGCCCGGTGCATGTCCCGGGTCTCGTCGGACAACCTTCTGACCGGTTCGTGATAGCCAACACTCGACATCTCGGTCTCCTTTCCGGTGAATAGGTGCGCTTCAGTGTGCCAGTGGGCGGGGCGTTGGGGAAGGGTGGGGTGTCGTCGGGATTCAGATGATGGGACGCGGTGTAGAAGGATTCTTTTGGGTGCGGTCGTTATTGATGGCCGGGTGTTGAGAGGCGGGAAGCACCCAATGGAGCCGGTCAGAAATCCGAAACCTGTCAGTTCAACGCCCGAGTTAACGCGCGGCGTGCTTCGTCGCATTGAACTCCTTGTTGGGTGACTATCGCGTATAGCGAATGCAAATACTCCGAGTAGAGGTAGTTAGATTCAGAGATTGGATCTACGGTCTTTCCAAACTTCCCATGCATCCCCCCACGAATCTCAGACAACATATATTTTCCAAGTCGCTTGTCTGCCGGCAGTGATTCCCCTGCCCATCAGGGCGAGTGTCCGGTGCTGTTGAATTTTGTATAGCTTATTTTTCGCGTCGTCGCGCTTCCGGGAAAAACTTGTGGGTTAATTTATTGTGTTTGGCACGCGCGATCTCATCCATCCATTCGATGATCGCGTCAACGCTTCAACACGAGGGAGTTCAGACAAATGCTCCGGGACAACGAAGTAGCTCTCAATATCAGAACCCTCTGTGATAAACGCCTTGGCCCCACATTTCTCGACTTTTTCTCGAAGAAGTATCTCTTCGCCATTGGTCAAGAAGTCATTATCGACGTGAATAATTACTTGTGCGCCAGGCGCTGACTCCAGAATAACCACACAAAGCGTAAGCTGAACCAAGGTTCGAAGAAGCCTTATATGAGTAGATGAGAGTTTCACTCATATCGAAACCTGAGCCTTCGGCAAGGATCTTTATTTTGAGATTCGTATCTTCCGAAAGAAGAACGCTTAATATTTCCGTTGATCAACTTGTCAAAACTGTCGAGAGCGCCTATATCCATCAATATAGGAACCTTTTGAAGGCCGTGACCCTGCTCCTGAATCTTTCCACCTTTCATCCAAACAAAATTTGCATCGCCGTACAAGGCTTCCAATTAGTGGCGACTATGTGGAGATGATAATTTTTGTCTCTAATTTCTCAACGAGTGCCATGAAGGACTCTGCAAGAAGGCCTTGGTTGTCCGGATGTAGATGAGAATCTGGCTCATCAAGAAGCAGAAGCTTTGGTTTGAAGAGAGTTGCGTAGGAGAAAATTTGGAGGGCCTAAGCACTCCGGTGCCTATTAGTTCAATTGGCTTTTGCGGACTGATTCGGTCCGGATTTTACCATTATTTGAATGTGACTATCAGGAACGGAATCGAATTCAATCTCGATGCTGAAATTCGGAAAGATTCGTTTCATAAGCAGCGTTAGCTCAGGAAGGTTTTTTAATCTTTATTAACTACAATACGTTCCTCAGATAGAGGTTGGCATCACCACTGGCCAATTTCTTCGACGACACTCTCCGATCTGAATTCTTCAACCTCAGGGATGCCAGCTAATCCAGGGACATAAACAGAAAAAGGCGGGATAAATGCAGTAACCATTGCCCCGATCATTGCGTTGCCGTGACGTCTACAACCGACATTACCTCGTTTCTTAATGCGCAGATACGCGAACCAGTACTGATCGCCACGTCTCGTCTACGGTGCCGCGGACTCCGAGATACCCGAAAGCAGATTGATTTTGATAGGGCGCGCCATTTCGAGATCAACAAAATTCCGTGAAGGGCAATAATAGGGACTGCTGTGTGAACGTGACACGATCCATGTCGCGACAGCCACGCTCCTACGGAAAAATGAATGCCTTGAAGCATGCTACTTTTTCCAGAATTGTTGGCCCCCACGAGGACATTGATATCGCTTAAATGTATTTCGGCTTTCTGAACTCGCTTGAAGCGCTCTACTTCTACACTGGTGATTTCCATATGACCTCAAGTCACCCAACTTGTTATGGGAAGCGAAATCGCTTGATAACACTGACATGCGAAATAACATGCCGCAGCACCTTCTTTTCGTGCGTGAATTTCTTTCTGTGTAAAATATACCGACAGAAAAGCCGCGCTGAACCTTTGTCGCCTCGCTTGGGCTCCTGTCTGCATCTAGGCGGAAAGCATAACGCACCTCCCGAACGGCAGCTATCCGGCTCATTTTTCGAACGGCCGGTGATGGCCGATTGCTGCCGGTATCGGTTTCTCCTCGCCGGCTGAGCGGAGGTACCACGGCATGGCCTGACGTCCGGGGCGAGGCGGGTCAGGTTGGATGTCGGGCGCGAATCATCGCTTCGAGCTGCGCGACATGCCCGGTTTCTTCCCCGGCGAATTCTTCAGCCATGGCCACCACCCGCGGATCGTTCGATGCCGCGGCCACGCTGCGGTAGAAATCAAGCCCCTGGCGTTCGCTCTGCAGGGCGAGGTCGAGGGCGGCGTCGGTGTCCATGAGGGCGTCGACGCCCCACCAGGCGGTGGCTTCGGGGGATTCGCCGTCGGGCCAGTCGTAGCCGCCGGCGGGCAGGTCGGTGATGTAGCGGAAGCCGGCGCGGGCCATGGCGTCCTTGAGGTGCAGGCGGGAGAAGTCGGCGAATTTGGCGAACACGTCGGCGACTTCGTCGTTGCCGCAGCTGCGCATGTGGTCGGAGAGCTCGTCGAAGCGGCGGGCGGATTCGGCTTCGAGGCGGACGGCGTGGGCGAGGAAGCGGCGGATGCTGTCCATGGCGCTTACCCGAACTTGAAGAGGATGCCGAAGCCGCCGCGCGGGTAGTTCCAGTCGACATTGCCTTCGTCGCACACCAGCCGGCAGGTGCCGCATTCGAGGCAGCCGTCGACCACCAGCTCGATTCCGCCGTCGGTGTCGATTCGCCAGCAGCCGGCGGGGCAGCACACGGTGCAGGGTTTGAGTTCGCAGGCGGTGCAGGTGTCGGCGTTGCGCACCTTGATGTGCGGGCGGCCGGCGTCGATGCGGTAGCGGTTCTGGAAGAGTTTTTCTTCGACGTTGACCGCGGGCAGGGTGAATTCAACAGCGGATGTCATCGGAAGGCCCTCCAGAAACGGTAGGCGTCGCCCAGCAGGCCGAGCAGGGAGCGCTTGTCGCGGAACTGCGCCATGATGCGTTGCTGCTTGGCGCGCTTGGGTTCGCCATCGACGACGAGCATCTGGCGTGCAGCGTCGCCGACCAGGCGCGGATACACGCCGAGGAACTGCGGCTGGTCATTGAGCAGGTCAGGGACGTGCTGGTATTTCTTCAGGTCGGCGATCACGAAGCTGTCGTCGAGGCGCTGCGTGTAGCCCTTGAGGTTGGCGGCGGTGGCGGGCTGGCCGGCCTGATGCAGGTCGATCAGGCATTCGGCGGCGAAGCGGCCGGAGGTCATGGCCAGGTTGGATCCTTCGCGGTGCACGGCATTCACGAAGCCGGCCGAGTCGCCGACGATCATCCAGCCGTCGCCGACCAGCTGCGGCAGCGCCTTGTAGCCGCCTTCGGGGATCAGGTGGGCGGAATATTCCTTCATCTCGGCGCCGTCGATCAGCGGGGCGACGGCGGGGTGTTGCTTGAGCCCTTCGAGCAGCTGGCCGGGGGTGAGCTGCTGGCGCTTGAGGTCGTTCAGCATGCAGCCGATGCCGATGGCGATGGAGTCCTTGTTGGTATAGAGAAAGCCGGTGCCGGCCATGCCGTGGGTGATGTTGCCGGCGATCTCGATCACCACGCCCTGCTTGCCGCCGATGTTGAAGCGCGCTTCGAGCGTTTCCTTGGGCAGGAACAGCACTTCCTTGACCGCCAGCGCCATGTTGCGGGCGTCGATCTCCGGGCGCAGGCCGGCGCGGCTGCCGACCAGCGCGTTGGCGCCGTCGGCGAGGATCACGCAGCCGGCCAGGATGTCGCCCTGCTCGCGCTCGGTGCGCACGCCGATGACCTTGCCGGCGTCGTTGCGCAGCAGGCCGGTGACGGTGGTCTCGCACACCACCAGCGCGCCGGCCGCCTTCACCTGCTCGGAGAACCAGCGGTCGAAGCGGGCGCGGATGATGGTGTAGCGGTTGAACGGCTCCTGCGAGAAGCGTGCGTCGCGGTAGCTCACGCCGGTGCAGGACTGGTTTTCGTCCATCAGCCACATGCGCTGTTCGGCCACGTGGCGCTCCAGCGGCGCGGAGTCGCGAAAGTCGGGGATGATCTTTTCGAGCGCGTCGGCATACAGGATGGCGCCCTGCACGTTCTTGGTGCCGGGCGATTCGCCGCGTTCGAGCTGCAGCACATTGAGGCCGCCCTTGGCCAGGGTGTAGGCGGCGGCATTGCCGGCGGGGCCGGCGCCGACGACGATGACGTCGAACTGTTCCATCAGGCGTGCTCCCCGGTGTCGGCCGTGGCCGGTGCGGCGGCCCGGCGCGCGCGCGCCGCCGCCAGCCGGCGTTCGAAGGCTTCGCGTAGCGCGGGCAGCAGCGCCAGCGCGTTGCCCACCAGCGCGTAGTGGGCGATGTCGAAGATCGGCGCCTTGGCGTCGAGGTTGATGGCGGCGATCACGTCGGCGCCTTCCATGCCCACGCGGTGCTGCACGGCGCCGGAGATGCCGGCTGCCAGGTAGAACTTGGGGCGCACCGTGCGGCCCGACTGCCCGACCTGCCGCTCGGCCTCGACCCAGCCGGCGTGCACCGCCGGCCGCGAGGCGCCGACCTCGGCGCCGAGCACCTTGGCAAGGTCGAACACCTTGTCGAAATTCTCCGGCTTGCCCAGCCCGCGCCCGCCCGAGACGATGAAGTCGGCAAAGGCCAGCTGCGGTTTGTCGGCACGCGCGTCGGGGATGAAGTCGACAAGCTTGGTCACCACTGCGTCTTCGGCCAGGTCCAGCGCATGGGTGACGACTTCGCCGCGGCGTGTGGCATCGCGCTCGGGCATGGGCATCACGCGCGGGCGCACGGTGGCCATCTGCGGGCGGGTGGCGAGGTTGACGATGGTGCACATCAGGCTGCCGCCGAAGGTGGGGCGGCTGGAGAGCAGCGAGCGGTCGCTCATGTCGATCTCCAGCCCGGTGCAGTCGGCCGTGAGCCCGGTGAGCAGGGTGGTGGCCACCGAGCCGGCCAGGTCGCGGCCCTGGGTGGTGGCGCCGAGCAGCAGCACCTCGGGCTGGTAGGTGTTGACCAGCGTGGTCATGCCGGCGGTGTAGGGCTGGTTGCGGTAGTCGGCCAGCACCTCGCTCTGCATCAGGTAGCAGCGGTCGGCGCCGTAGGCGATGGCCTCGTCGGTGAGGGCGCGCACGCCGTCGTCGGTGCCGCCGAGGATCACCCCGGCCAGCGTCACGCCGAGGCTGTCGGCCAGCTGGCGGCCCTTGCCCAGCAGCTCCCACGACACCGGATGCACATGGCCGCGCTCATGCTCGATGAACACCCACACGCCGGTGTAGGCCTTGAAGCGCTCGGGCAGGACGCGCTTGGGCTTCTTGATGGGCTTGGCCTGGTCGAGGCTGTCGGTGTCGGTCATGAGCGGGCTCCGAGCGTGGCCAGCTGGTCGAGATGGTCGAGCAGGGCGTCTTCGAGTTGCGGGAAATCGGCAAACAGGCGTTCGACGAAGGCCTCGGCCTGCGCCGCGGGTGTTTCGCCCTCGATGCGCACCGCCTTGACCGCCCGCGGCTTGGGCCCGAACACCTGGGCCACCGCGGTCGGCGAGCCCTTGAGGCCGACCTGCTTGATGTCCTCGATGCCGGCCGCCGCGCGGTCCCAGCGCTCGACCTCCTGGCGCGCCGCGCGGAACATGCCGGGCATGTCGGCAAAGCGCATTTCGTTGGCGCCTTCGAGCATGGTCACCACCACCGGCAGCCGCGATTCGAGCACCTGCACGCCGCCCTCGGCGCGCCGCTCGACCACGATGCGCCGCGCCGCGACGTCCAGCGTGCGGATCGCCGACACATAGGTGAGCAGCTGGTAGCCGAGGCGGATGGCGATGCCCGGCCCACCTGGGCGGTGTCGCCGTCGATGGTCTGCTTGCCGGTGAACACCAGGTCCAGCGGCTGCTGCGCGTCGAGCGTGCGCAGCGCCGAGGCCAGCACGTAGGAGGTGGCCAGGGTGTCGGCGCCGGAGAACACCTTGTCGGTGACCAGGATGGCGCGGTCGGCACCGTAGGACAGGCACTTGCGCAGCGCGTCCTCGGCCTGCGGCGGCCCCATGGTGAGCACCGTGACCTGCGCGCCGAGGCGGTCCTTGAGGCGCAGCGCCTCTTCCAGCGCGAACAGGTCGAAGGGATTGATGATGGCCGGCACGCCCTGCCGCATGATCGTGTTGGTGACCGGATGAACGCGGATCTGGGCGCTGTCGGGAACCTGCTTGATACAGACGGCGATATGCATGGCATCGCAATATTAGGAAACGGTGAAATTATTGCGGTGCGTGCGCACGAACGTGCTGATCCATATCAACAGTCGGGCAGGCGCATGCTGCGATGCGACGGACACCGCCCTCGGCCGGTGCGGCCGGGGGCGTTTCGCGGCACACTATCGCCCCCATGACCCGCAAGATCATCCACTGCGATTGCGACTGCTTCTACGCCGCGATCGAGATGCGCGACGACCCGACCCTGGTGGGCCGGCCGGTCGCCGTGGGCGGTCGGGCCGAGACGCGCGGCGTGATCGCCACCTGCAACTACGAGGCGCGCGCCTTCGGCGTGCGCTCGGCGATGCCCACCGGGCGGGCGCTGCGGCTGTGCCCCGAGCTGGTGGTGCTGCCGCCGGACTTCGAGCGCTACCGCGCCGCCTCGCGCCAGATCCTGGCCATCTACCGCGACTACACCGACAAGGTCGAGCCGCTGTCGCTCGACGAGGCCTACCTGGACGTGACCGGCGTGGACCGCTGCCGCGGCAGCGCCACGCTGATGGCCGAGGAGATCCGCGCGCGCATCTTCGCCGAGGTCGGCATCACCGCCTCGGCCGGCATCGCGCCCAACAAGTTCCTCGCCAAGATCGCCAGCGACTGGCGCAAGCCCAACGGCCAGTTCGTGATCCGCCCCGAAGAGGTGGACGCCTTCGTGGTCGATCTGCCGGTCAAGAAGCTGTTCGGCGTCGGGCAGGTGACGGCGGCGCGGATGGAGCGCCTCGGCGTGAGCACCTGCGGGCAGTTGCGCGAATGGTCGCTGGCCGACCTGATCGCCAAGTTCGGCTCCTTCGGGCGCAGCCTGCACCGGCTGTGCCGCGGCATCGACGAGCGCGCCGTGTCGCCCGACCGGCCGCGCAAGTCGCTGTCGGTGGAGACCACCTACGTGACCGATCTGCCCGACCTGGCCGCCTGCGTGACGGCGGTCGAGGCGCTGCTCGAAGACTTCCACCGCCGCTTCGGCCGCCTGGCCCCGGCGCCGCCGGTGCACAAGGCCTTCGTCAAGATCCGCTTCAACGACTTCAGCCGCACCACGGCCGAATGCCTGGCCACCTCGCCCGCGGCGGTCGACTGGCCGGCCCTGCTGGCCACCGCGCACGCCCGCCGCGGGCGGCCGGTGCGCCTGCTCGGCGTGGGCGTGCGCTTCGTCGAGGACGATGCCGAGTCGGCGCGCGGCGCGCAGGCCGGCTTGTTTGACGACGATGGCGCGCGGCCTGGCGAGGGCGGCAGGTCGCAGCCATGAAAAAAGCGGCCTCGGCCGCTTTTAAGGTCGTGTGCTGTGCGCGCTCAGCTCATTTGCGCAGGCGACGGCTGCCCACGAGGCCGGCCAGGCTCAGGCCGAGCAGCGCCAGCGAGGTGGGCTCGGGCATCGGGTTGGGGGACTCGATGTGCTCGATCGGAAGGCCCTGGCCTTCGTTGAAGCCGGTCACCAGGCCCGCCGTGTCGCGCAGGCCGCTCATGTACAGGCGGCTGGTCGGGTCAGCGCTGCTGTTGGCCATGTCGAAGGCCAGCAGGTTGCCGCTGGGGCTGGCAAGCCCGGTGGCGGTGATGCTCAACAGCAGGTTGCCCAACTGCGGGTCGTAGTCGAAGGCGGTGTCGAGGATGATGTCCATGCGCCCGCCGGCGGCCACGCTGCTCGGCAGGGCACCGGTAAACACCGTCAGTGCGTCGCCGCCGAGGTTGGCCGCGGCACTGGCCGACAGGCCGTCGACGGCCGCCGCCGTGGTCGACAGCGTGAAGGTGTAGGCGCCGCTGTTGGGGGTGCCGTTGCTCCAGGTCTCCTGCGTGCGGTAGAAGCTCAACAGGGTGATCGACAGTGGATTGCCAAAGGCCGACGCATCGTACACCTGCTGGTAGGTGGGCGTCCAGAAGCTGCAACCGAAGGGGAAGCAGTTGGCCGAGTCGCTGGCGGTGCCGACGACCAGGGCGTTGGCGCTGGAGGCGGTGCCGAGGGCAGCGAAGGCAAGGGCGAGTGTCAGGCGGCGTGTGGGCATGAAGGTGGGCGTCGTCGGCAGAAAAGGGGCTCGGACGGAGTCCGAAACGGTATGCAGGCGGTTTATAGCATGGCCGTGCCCTTGGCCTCCGTGCATAACGCCACAGAAACGGGAAAGTCGCCGGAAGCCCCATGGGGTGGGGCGGGCGGGCAATCAGCCAGCGAGGTGTGAGGTGCCGGCCGGCGGCGGGAGGCTCACCCGGGCGGGGTCGAGCAAGGCTACCGCCCAAAAGCCGATGATGCTCAGGAAGAGCAAAACGAGCGTGATGCGCACCGCCCACAGCACCCCGGGGCGACGGTGGGTCATGATGTCGCCATGGCGCGGGCGGGCCAGCTTGCGTGCCGTTTCGTTGAGCGCGGCGAGGTTCAGCGAGAGGACGACCTCCAGCACCAGGAAGGCCACCGACAGCGCCAGGCCACCGGCGGCAATCAGGCCGCGCGGGTAGCTCGGGTTGGCGAAACCGGCGAGTAGGGCGGCGGTGGCGGTGAGGAACACGGTGAGCATGCTGAAGCGCAGCGCGCTGCCGGTGCGCGCATGCGACATCAGTTCCTGGAACACCGCGGTGTCGTTCGGCCCGGGCAGGTCGTTGCCGGTGGCGCCGGGGCGGATCATCAGCAGCTCCATGACGCCGCCGGGGCCAATGCGCTGGCACGGCGCGCCGTCCACCGGATGCGGATAGATGCCATAGCCATCGCGCTGCCGACGGGTATCGGCCAGGTGTCGCGCCACCCATTCGCAGCGGCCGTCGGCGATGAGATGGCCGAGGAAATCGGGCGCCACCGTCGTGCTGCCGGCGGCGGTGTCTGCGCGCCGGCGCGCGCTGGCCACGGCGCCCACACCGACCAATACGGCGGCGGCACCGATGAAGCCCCCCAGCACCACGTCCGGCCAGCTGTCGATCACGGCCTGCCCCCTGTCGAATCCGGTGTTGCTAATCGCAGTGTAGTGGATGCCGGCCGCCTGGCCAGCATGCCCAGCGGGCGGGCCGCGTCAGAACTTGTGAATAAATCGACTGCGCGTGCCGATTGCTGCGTTGCTCACTCGCTCACGCCTCGCCTATCCATTTGATATGTCTCGTCGTTCGCTCGCGTAGTTGCCAAATGCGGCCTTGCACTCGGCCCTGCTCGCTACGATTTCTTCACAAGTTCTCAGTCGAAGCGCAGTGGCACGGCCACTTGCGCCGCGAGGGGTTGCCCGTGGGCTGGCGGCGGGCCGGGGTCGCGCTCGCCGAGTACCCGGCGTAGTGGTGAGCGGGCCACCGGCAGGGCGTCCTTGCGCTGGTTGGCGGCGCTGCCGCGGGCGAACACCAGGCGGCCGGCACTGCCGTAGTGGGGCAGCTTGCGCGCCAGGGCGGCGATGTCGGCCGGGGTGTCGGCGCCGATCCAGCCCAGCGGCGGGCGGCCGGTGTCGGTGTCGAGCAGGACGACGGTGTGCGCGCTGCGCGGATAGGGCTGGCCGGCGATGCGTGCGCCGTCGGCGGCGGCCGATTGCTCGCTGCTCGCGAGGCGTTCGGCAGCGCGGTCGCGCCAGCGGTTGTCCCAGCCGAGCAGCCACACGGCGTCGGCCTCGGGCAGGGCGTCGAGCGCGTCGTCCATGACCACCTCGACATTGTCGTAGCGCCGTGCCCAGGCCTCAGCCAGGGCGCGCCAGGCGGCCAGTACGTCGGCCGGGGCGCTGGCCGGGAGCACCAGCCATTGCGATCGCGCGCCGAACACGCGAGCCAGCGAGGCGGGGCGTTCGGCGGGGTCGAGCAGGCGGAAGATGTCGTAGTCCGGGTCGACATCCACGCGGACCGGCGCGCTGGCAAAGCTCTGGCGCAGGGTGGCCTCGCGCCCGTCGAAGACGAGGTCGAAGCGGTGCACGGTGGGCGAGTCGGCCACCTGCACCGCCACCGGCACGCGCAGCGGGTAGGCTGGGCCGCGCTGGGTCTGGCGCACGCGCAGCACCAGCACATGCTGGCCATCGGCGCCGGGGCTGACCGACAGGTGGTCGATCTTGAGGGCCGGGGCACCGGCGCGGTCGAGCCACAGATCAGCCACGCGACCGGCCGGCGAGATGTGGGCGAAGGTCTGGCGCACGGTGTCGAAATCGATCGCCGTGAAGCGGTGTTGCTGCCAAAGGGCGCGCAGCGCGGCGACAAAGCCGGCGTCGCCCATCTGCCGGCGCAGCATGTGGAAGAGCATCAGCGTCTTGCCGTAGCCGACCGCCTGGCTGGCGTCGCTGTGGCGGCTGACGAAGTCGCGCAGCGGCAGGTCGCGCCCCTCGGCGGCGAAGGCGGCGTAGCGTTCGAGCAGCTTTCGGCGGTATTCGGCGCCCTGGCCGCGGGCCTCGTCGATCAGGTGGTCGGCCAGGTAGGCGGTGAGCCCCTCCGACCAGTTGCCGCCGCGTACATCCACCCACACCCCGTTGCCCCACCAGTTGTGCAGGATTTCATGCGGCAGGGAGGAGTGCAGGATGAAGGGCAGGCGCATCACCTGCGCGCCGAGCAGGGTGAAGGAGGGCATGCCGTAGCCGGTTTGCCAGCGGTTTTCGACGACCGCGAACTTTGGGTAGGGGTAGTCGCCGATCAGCGCGCTGTAGAGGTCGATGTACTGCCCCATCACGCTAAGGTAGCGGCCGGCCAGCGCCGGGGCGTCGCTGCGCAGGTAGACCTCGAGTTCGACCGCGCCGTGTGCCCGGGCGTGGCGCCGGTAGGGGCCGGCGAGCAGGTAGATGTCGTCCTGCGCGGCGGTGGCGGTCCATGCCAGGGCGCTGTCGCGTTGCCCCTGGCTGATGACAGACCAGCCGGCGGGGGCGTCGACGGTGAGCGAAAAGCGCATCGGGCGGTCGCCAAAACGCGGGTACCAGCCGCTGGCGCCGTCGAGGAAGACGCCGTCGGAGTCCAGCGCGGCGCGCGGCATGCCATGCTCGGCGTGGGCCGGACCGGGGTCGATCCGTCCGGAATAGCGTAAGGTGATGATATTGGCGCCAGCGGCGGGTGTCAGGCGATAGTGGCGGAACCGTGCACGCGAATCGCCGTCCAACCGCTCGATGCGCGCACCCTCGGCGACCGGTGCGAAACCGGCAGCGAGCTGGAAGTCGAGGGGCGAATCTGCCGCGGGCGGGGTGATGTGGTCGGTGACGGCGATCTCGCCGCTGGCCGGGTGCAACTGCACGCTCAGGGCGTGGTGGACCGCGTCGTCGGCGTGGGCCGCCGCCAGGCCGAAGCCAAGCAGGCAACACGCCACGACCGCCTGCCTTAGATGCTGCCATGCAAGGGAATGCACAATGCTCAAGACTCACTTCCTCCGGATGTTTCGCGGCGCCTGTGTGGCGATGGTCGCATGGATGGCCGGCAGTGCGCTGGCGACGGACGCCGACGCACCGTTCAACCCGCCGGTGCTGGCGCTCGGCCAGGCGCCGAGCTTGCAGCAGATCCTCGCCAGCCTGCCCGACGACGCCACCGTGCTGGTCGGTGAGACGCATACCCGCTACGACCACCATTTGGTCCAGCTCGAAACGCTGAGGTTCCTGCATGCGCGCACGCCGGACATCGCCATTGGCGTGGAGTGGTTCCAGACACCGTTCCAGACCCATCTGGACGACTATCTCGCCGGGCGCATCAGCGAAACCGAGATGCTCGAGCGCACCGGCTACTTCGACCGCTGGCGCTTTGACTACCGCCTGTATCGGCCGGTGATCGAATACGCCCGCGCCAACCGCATCCCCATCGTCGCGCTCAACGCGCCGGTGGAGCTGACCCGCAAGATTGGCGAGGGCGGCCTGGCCGCGCTCAGCCCCGAGGCGCGCGCCACCTTGCCGGCCGACTATGTGCGCGGCAATGCGGCCTACGATGCCCGGGTGCGCCGGGCTTTCGACATGCACCCGATGGAGGGAGCGAACTTTGCCCACTTCCTGGACGTGATGCTGACCTGGGACGAAACCATGGCCGCCACCGCCGCCAACTACCTCGCGGCGAACCCGGGGCGGCGCCTGCTGATCTTTGCCGGCAGCGGACACATCGCTCACCGCGACGGTATTCCCGCCCGCCTGGAGCGGCGCATCGGCAAGCCGGTGAGCACCGTGCTGGTGGCCGGTGAGCACACCGCCGAGCCGGGCATTGCCGATTTCTTCGTTCTCTCGGCGCCGCGCGAGCTGCCGCCCGCCGGGCTGCTCGGCGCGTTCCTGGAGAGCGCCAAGGGCGGGGTGCGGGTCGGCGGGCTTGCCGACGACAGCGCCATCGGCCGCGCCGGTATCGGCAAGGACGACATCCTGTTGGCCATCGACGGCACGCCCACGCCGGGCTTTGCCGCCGCCAAGCTGGCGCTGCTCGACAAGAAGCCGGGCGACACCGTGCAGGTGCGCTACCGCCATCGCAACTGGTTCGGTGGCGAGAAGGAGTCGACCGTGACAGTGACGCTCAGCGGTGAGCCGCCGCGCCGTCTGCCGCAGTGAGGCCCGCATGCTGAGCTTCCGCGGGGTGGTCAAGCGCTATGCGCAGCCTGAGGGCGAGGTCACCGTGCTGGGCGGGGTCGATCTGGATATCGCCGCGGGTGAGGCGGTGGCCTTGCTGGGCGAGAGCGGCAGCGGCAAGAGCACCTTGCTGCACCTGGCCGCCGGGCTCGATGCGCCGGACGCTGGCCGTATCACGGTGGGCGGGCAGACGCTGGCAGCGATGGATGATCGCGCACTGGCAGCGCTGCGGCGCGGCACGGTCAGCCTGGTGTTTCAGCAGTTTCACCTGATCGGCACGCTCAGCGTGGCCGACAACATCCGCTTTCAGGCCGCGCTGTGCGGCCGGCTTGACGCGGGCTTCGAAGCCGAGCTGATCGAGCGCCTCGGCCTCGCCACGCAGCTTGGCAAATACCCGCACCAGCTCTCCGGCGGCCAGCAACAACGCGTGGCGATTGCCCGTGCGCTGCTGCACCGGCCGGCGCTGGTGCTCGCCGACGAGCCCACCGGCAACCTCGACGAGCGCAGCAGCGGCGCCGTGATGGCGCTGTTCCGCGAGCTGGTCAAAGCGGCCGGCAGCGCCTTGCTGATGGTCACTCACAGCCGTGACATGGCCGACTACCTCGACCGCCGCCTGTGGCTGCGCGAGGGCCGGTTGCACGATGCGCCCGTCTGAGCCGGAGCGGCTCGGCGGCGTGGTTCGCGCGCTGCTCAGTCACTACTGGCGCCACCGCTGGCAGGCGGTGTTCCTGCTCGCCGGGCTGGTGGCCGGCGTGGCGTTGTGGTCGGCGGTGCAGATCATCAACAGCCACGCGCGAGCCAGCTACGCCGAGGCCGACTTCGTGCTCGGCGCGCAGGCCACGCACTGGATTCGCAGCCGCAGCGGCGCCGGCGTGGCGCAGGCCGACTACATCGCGCTGCGTCGTGCCGGCTTCCGGCAAGTGTTCCCGGTGGTGCAGGCGCGGGTGTCGACGGCCGACAACACGCCGCTGGCGATCATCGCCACCGACCTGCTGGCGCTGCCCGAGGGCATGGCGGGCGAGGGAGATGCCTTGGGCGGCGCCAATCTGGACTGGCTGGCCTTTGTGCAGCCGCCGTATCGAGCGTGGTTTCCGCCCGATGTGGCGCGGGAGCTGGGCGTGGCAGACGGCGCGCAGCTGGAGCTGCATGATGGCCGGCGCCTGCCCCCGGCGGTGCTCGCCGCGCGCGAACAGCAAGGCCGGCAGATTTTCATGGACGTGGGCGCGGCGCTGGCGCTGCTCGGCCGCGACACCTTCACCGCGCTGGCCGTCGGGCCGGTGTCGCCCGAGGTGGCGGCGCGGCTCGCCGCCGCCTTGCCCGCCGACCTGCAGCTCGACGCCAACCAGCAACGCCTCGACCTGACCCAGCTCACCGCCAGCCTGCACACCCAGCTCACCGCGATGAGCCTGCTGTCCTTCGCCGTCGGCCTGTTCATCGTTTTCAACGCCGTGCGTTTTTCGCTGTGGTATCGCCGCCCAACGCTGCGCACGCTGCGTCTGGTGGGGGTCAGCGTGCGCGCGCTGGCGCTGGCGATCGTGGCCGAAACCCTGGTGTGGAGCGTTGTTGGCACTGCGCTCGGTCTGGTGGCCGGGTGGGGCATCAGCCATGCGCTGCTGCCCAGCGTCAGCGCCAGTTTGCAGAATCTGTATGGTGCGGTGGTGGGCGCCGAGCTGCTGCTCGATCCGGTGACCATCGCCATTGCCTGGGGGATGACGCTGATCGGCCTGGCCTTTGCACTGGCCTGGCCGCTGCTCTTGCAATTGCGCGGGCCGGTGCTGCCGGGCGGCGGCGCGTCGGCCGGTGTGCTGGCCGATGCGCGGGCGCGGCGGGTGCTGCTGATCGGCGCGGGCGTGCTTGCGCTGGCGGCGGTCGGGGTGTATTGGCAGATGGCGTCAGTGATCGAAGGCTTCGTGCTGCTCGGTCTGGTGTTGTTTGCCGCTGCCTGGGCCTTGCCGCAGGCGCTGGCCGGCGCGCACCGTCTGCTCGGGCGGGCGCTGGCGGGCGCACCGCTGGTGCAGCGCTGGATCGTCAGCGACGGCTGGGCGCAACTGCCGGCGCTGCGCACGGCGATGATGGCGCTGCTGCTGGCGCTGACCGCCAATCTCGGCGTCGAGACCTTGGTCGGCAGTTTTCGCACCGCGCTGGCCGGTTGGCTGGACCAGCGCATTGGCGCCGACATCTATGTGAACAGCGCGCAGCTCGACACCCGCGGCTTTGTGGCCGACCCGGACAACGCCGGCTGGCTGGCTGCTGGCCATGCGCGCACCGGCGTGACGCTGCGCTGGCAGGGCCGGCCGACCAAGGTGTATGGCCTCGACACCACCACACCGGACACCCGCGCCTTGCCATTGGCGCAGGCCGTGCCGGACGCGCTGGCGCGCTGGGCGGGCGGCGAGCGGCTGATCCTCGCCAACGAACAAGCGCACTATCTGGGCGGGCTGCGTCTCGGCCAGAGCGTGACGCTGCCCACCGATGACGGCCCCATCGACTACACCGTGGCCGGCTTCTTCCACGATTACGGCAACCCCTACTACCAGTTCTACCTGCCGCGCGAGGTGCTGGCCCGCGGCTGGCGCGATGTGTCGTCCACCGGTCTGGCCTTGTGGCTCAAACCCGGTGTCAGCGCCGAGACTGCCGAGACCGCGCTGGTGGCCGCCGGCGTCCAGCCCGGCGAATGGTTTGCGCAGGGCGACATCAAGCGCCTGTCGATGCGGATCTTTGACCGCACCTTTGCCATGACTGCCGCCATGAACATGCTCACCCTGCTGGTGGCCGGTGCGGCGCTGCTCACCGCGCTGCTCGCCATCGTGCATGAACGCCTGCCCGAGTTCGCCCAGTGGCGGGCGCTGGGGGTGACGCGGCGTGAGCTGCTGCGTGTCATCGCCGTGCCGCTGGCGCTGTTCGTGACGCTCACCTGGCTGGCCGCGATCCCGCTCGGCGCGCTGCTGTCGTGGTTGCTGATCCATGAGCTCAACGTGATGTCTTTCGGTTGGAGCATGCCCATGCTGTGGTCGCCCACCCCGGCGCTCAAGCTCGGGCTGCTCAGTGCCGGTATTGTCGCGCTGGTGCTGGTGATCGTCCTCAGCCAGCTCACGCGCAAGCTGCCGCAAGCCATGGCGCAGCTGGGGAGTTCGCAATGAAATCGGTCTTGCTGCTGATGGCGCTGCTCGCCGGCCCGGCCGCCGCTCAGGGCGACCCCTACCAGGTGCTGCGCAGCACCGGCGAGGGCTATGCGTCGGTGGTGCCCGGCCGCGCGTTCAGCTTCCCGGCTGACCACCTGCCGCACCCGGACTACCGCATCGAATGGTGGTATCTCACTGCCAATCTCAAGGATGCCGCCGGTCGCCACTGGGGCCTGCAGTGGACGTTGTTCCGTCAGGCCATGAGCCCGGCCCCCGACACCGCCGGCTGGGCCAGCAACCAGATCTGGATGGCGCATGCGGCCATCACCACGCCCGACGGCCATCGCCACGAACAGCGCTTTGCCCGCGGCGGTGTGGGGCAGGCGGAGGCACGGCTCGAAAACGGCGCTTTCGCCGCCTGGCTGGACGACTGGCAGCTGAGCGGCGAGGGCGCCGCCATGCTGCCCGGCCGGCTGCGCTTCACCGTCGGCGAGGTCGTCATCGACATGCAGCTGGCTGGCGACACGCCGCCGGTGTTGCAGGGCAAGGGCGGCTACAGCCAGAAATCCGCACAAGGCCAGGCCAGCTACTACTACAGCCAGCCGCACATCGCGGTCAGCGGATCGGTGACCGTCGATGGCAAACCGACAACGCTCACCGGCACCGGCTGGCTCGACCGTGAGTGGAGCTCGCAGCCACTGGCCGACAACCAGCAGGGCTGGGACTGGTTCTCGCTACACCTCGCCGATGGCCATGCGCTGATGGTCTATCGCCTGCGCCACGACGACGGCAAACACTGGCTCAGCGGCAGCTGGGTGGCGCCCGATGGCTCGGCGCGCACACTGGCGGCCGACGAGATCGACCTGACCGTGCTCGACACCCGCCGCGTCCGCACCCCAACCGCAGCCGACCCCGAGGCAACGCGCGACTTGCCGCTCAGCTGGCGGGTGAGCCTGCCCGCGCTGAAGCGCGAATGGACGGTGCGCGCGCTCATCGACGATCAATGGATGGGCGGGCGCTTCCCGTATTGGGAGGGTGTGGTGCTGGTGGATGAGGGCGCCAGCGGGGTCGGCTATCTGGAGCTGACTGGCTACGGGCGTTAGACGCTGCTCGGCTCGGTGCGCGGACGGCAAACGATATTGATCTGCCGTGCCCGCAACTGCCCGCAGCCGCCATCCACCTCCTGCCCGGCCGAATGGCGCAGCTTGGTGAGGATGCCGGCGCGGTGCAAAAAGCGGGCATGGGCGGCGGCTTTTTCCCAGCTGGGTCGGCGGAAGTCGAGACCGTCGATGGCGTTGTAGGGGATCAGGTTCATCAGCGCGAACTTGCCCTTGAGCAGGCGCACGATGCCTTCCATTTCTTCCTGGCTGTCATTCACGCCGTCGATCAGTGTCCATTGGTACTGGATGGGGTAGTCGGTGGCGCGGGCGTAGGCTTCGCCGGCCTCGACGAGTTCTTCGGGCGAGATGCGCGGCGCGCGCGGCAGCAGCTTCTCGCGCAGTGCGGCGTCGGTGGTGTGCAGCGATAGCGCCAGCGCCGGCTTGATGCGTTGGCGTGGCAAGGCGTCGAACACGCGTGGGTCGCCCACCGTTGAGAACACCAGGTTCTTGTGGCCGATGGCGCCTTCCGAGCCGAGCAGGTCGATGGCTTCGAGCACGTTGTCGAGGTTGTGCGCCGGCTCGCCCATGCCCATGAACACCACTTTCTTCACCGCCCGCATGCGCCGCGCCAGCACCACCTGGGCGACGATCTCGGCGCTGCCGAGCTGGCGGATCAAGCCGTCGCGGCCGGTCATGCAGAACACGCAGCCGACGGCGCAACCGAGCTGCGTCGACACACACAGCCCGCCGCGCGGCAGCAGCACGCTTTCCACCGTCTGCCCGTCGGCCAGCGCCACCAGCAGCCGCGAGGCGCCGTCTTCGCCGGGGTGTTCGGACTTCAGCGTTGCCAGACCCTCCAGCATCGGGGTGATCGACGGCAGCGCATTGCGCACCGCCTGCGGCAAAAAATGCTCCGCCGGTCGCGGCCCGCCGTCCAGCGGCAGCCGCTGCGTCCAGGCGCGCAATAGCCGTGCCTCGTGGCAGGGCTTGGCGCCGAGGTCGCGGAACTGCTGGCGGAGGGTGTGGATCTTCATGGACAGCGTCGCGCGGAAAAAATGTGGCGGGGGGCAATTGTAGTCGGACTGCAACCGACGGAAGCGAACTTCGCGCGGGATCCAGTCTAGCGACTGGCTCGGCGGTTGATTGCGTGTTCGCATTGATCCCCCGGACCGACGCTTTGCGGCTACCGACCCCAGATCGCCGCCAGCCCGGCATCGGTGCCGCACTGGCGGCGATAGCGGGCGTAGTCCGCCGGGCGTTGCCGGGCGAAGTCCTGATGCACGGCTTCGGCAGGGTAGAACGTGGTCGCGTCGCGTACCTCGGTGGCGAGTGGGCGGCGGAACTTGAGTTGTTCGAGCACGGTGCGCGACTCTTCTGCCAGGCGTCGCTGACGAGGGGTGTGGGTGTAGATGGCGGTGGTGTACGACGGCCCGACATCGCAGAACTGGCCCTGGCGGTCAATGGGGTTGATGCTGTGCCAGTAGGTGATGAGCAGGGTTTCGTAGTCGACCTTGTCGGGGTCGTAGCGCACCTGCACGGCCTCGTGGTGGCCGCTGCGGCCGTAGGTGACGCGCTCGTAGGTGGGCGCTGTGTCATGGCCGCCGGTGTAACCGGTGGTGGTGTCGAGTACGCCGGGGAGTTTGTCGAAGGCCGCTTCGAGCGACCAGAAACAGCCACCGGCAAACGTGGCAAGGGCGTCGGCGGCCTGGGCAGGGGGTGCGATGGCGGTGAGCAGAAGGCTTAGTGCGGCGATGACCCGTGATTGGCGTGGTAGGCGCGGCATCGGTGCCTCCTGAAGGTGGTGGCGGTGGTGGTGAAGACCATCGAAAAGCCGCCACGTTCCGGTTCGCCGGTCGAGCGGCTGCGTTTGATTTTGCTCAAGTTTGACGGCTCGGTGACGATCATCTCCGGATACGACCCCCGCAACGACTTGCCGCGGCGCTCGGCTCGCACTGGTTACCCCCGGGCGATTGCCGTCGTCGGGCTCAAGGTGACACATGCTCAATGCGCTTTTCTCGCCCGCCGTGGCGCTGCTCAACCGCCTGCGCTATCCATGGAAATTCGCTGCCCTGGCGGTGGTCTCGTTGCTGGCGATCGGATTTTTGCTGGCCGGCCTGGTTGATGCCAAGCGTGCGCAGATGCGCCATTTGCAGGACGAGATGAGCGGTATGGACGCGCTGGCCCAGGTGATGGTGTTTGTCGAGGCGGTGCAGCAACACGGAGGCCTGTCGGCGGCGGTACTGGTGGGGCGAGATGCGGCGCTGGAGGCCCGGTTGCGCCAGGCCCGCGCGGCGGTGCAGGGCACCCTCGGCGCAGCCGACGCGGCCTATGTCGGCGTGGGCGCCAGCGCTGCCGTCATGCAGCGCTGGGCGCAGGCCAAGGATCAATGGCAGGCGCTCGCCGAGTCCGGCATGTCGATGGCGCAGGTCGACAATCGTGCCGCACACGCCAAACTGGTGGCGACCGCATTGCAGGCGCTGCGGCGCATGGCGGATGAATCTGGCCTGACCACTGATGGCGCGACGGATTCGTCGATCCTGATCAGTGCCTTGCTGCGCGGGCTGCCCGATACCGGCGAGCGTCTGGGGCGTCTGCGGGCGGTGGGGTCGGGTGCCTTGTCGGCGATGATGATCGATGCCGACACCCGCTTCTATCTCGGCACGCAGCTGGGCGAACTCAACAAGACGCTCGGCGAGCTCGACGAAAACCTGGCCCGCGCGGCCGAGGCCAGCCCCATGCTGGCCGCAGCGATCGACCGCATGCGCCAGGACCTCGCCTCGGCCGTCACGGCGGTTCGTGGCGAACTGGGCAAGATTCTGGAAGACAACTTCGATACCACGCCCGCCGCCTTCTTCGAGACCGGCACCAAGGCCATGGATCTGGTGTTCCACCAGGCCATGGAGGTGATGCTGCCAACGGTGCGGACGCTGCTGGCGACGCGCTACGCCGCGGCACGGAATGATTTTGCGATGGCGATGGGGGTGTCCTTGTTTGCCGTGTTGCTGCTGCTCTATGTCGCGGTGGCAGCCTACCTGGCGATTCTCGGATCGGTGCGAGAGCTCAGCGCCGGCGCCGCGTCGCTGGCCGCGGGTGACCTGACCGCCCGCATCGCGTTCAGCGCCCGGGACGAGCTGCGCGATGTTGCCGAGCAGTTTAATGCCATGTCGGCGGCATTTGCCGAGGTGATCCGGCAGGTGCAGTCGGGGGCCGAGCAGGTCAGCCAGGCGTCGACCGCGCTGGCGCAGTCGTCGGCGCAGGTGGCGCAGAGCTCCGAGGCGCAAAGCGACGCCGCCAGCAGCATGGCCGCGGCGGTGGAGGAGATGACGGTCGGCATTGACGAAATCAGTCGCCATGCCAGCGTGGCCGAAGACATCTCGACGCGCTCGGGCAGCCTGTCGGACGAGGGCGCCCATGTGGTGTCCGACACCGTCAGTGAAATGGAACAGATCGCCAGCGGCGTGAATAACGCTGCCGAGGTGATCGAAAAGCTCGGCGCTGCCTCGACGCAGATCTCGTCCATCGTCAAATCGATCAAGGAAATCGCTGACCAGACCAACCTGCTCGCCCTCAATGCCGCCATCGAAGCGGCGCGTGCTGGCGAAATGGGGCGGGGCTTTGCCGTGGTGGCCGACGAAGTGCGCAAACTCGCCGAACGCACCGGCAGCGCCACGGAGGAGATCGCCGCCATGGTGGTCTCGGTGCAGCAAGGCACCAGCGACGCCGTCGCCGCCATGAACGACGGTGTTGCGCGGGTGCGCAGCGGCGTGGCGCTGACCTCACGCGCCGGCGACGCCATGGCGCAGATCCGCGATGGCGCGCGTCAGGTGGTGGCCTCGGTCAGCGACATCTCGCAAGCCCTGCGCGAGCAAAGCACGGCCAGCACCGAGATCGCCCGCAACGTCGAGCGTATCGCCCGGATGGCCGAGGAGAACAACGGTGCCGTCGGCGAAACGGCGAGCACCGCGAACCGGCTGGAGGGGCTGGCCACGCAGTTGCAGGGGAATGTGGCGCGGTTTCGGGTTTAGGGATTGCCGATCCCGGCCCGTAGGCCGGATGGAGCGCAGCGGAATCCGTTCGTCATGAGCTCTCCGATTGATCCATTTGTCATTGTTTGCTATTTTCTCGACCTCTTGTAGATAGCGCGGCTGACCCCATACAAGTGCGTTCAGTCGCCGTGTGGTCTGCGTTCAGGCCAATGGGGGAATGACATGGCAGCGCCAACCACCGATGCGGATCAAGTAAAGCGGTTCATCGAATCCTTCTATGCCTTCGCGCATGTGCCGTTGACATGGAAGCTCAATCCCAATGAGGCGGTGGCTGACGTGTTTGGAACGATGCTGAATGAAGCCGCCAAGTGTTCCCGTGCCATTGGTTGGGTGCCGCCTCCGCCGGGAGGCCGGGCGACAATTTCCTGGATCGTCATGAAGCTGGGAAATGGCATGTTCAACCACTACAAATCCCAGGTCTCGCTGAGTTGTGCGCGCGCGGTGATCGCCAAATGGGGGACTCAGCTCAGGCTCGCCTCCATGGGTGTTGCTTGTCAGGAGGCTCGGGCATGGGCATAGGGTACGTGTCGTGCATGCTCCGGTCGGCAAGCATGACCGCGGTCCTGTTGTTTGCGAACGCTTCTGCACCGGCCGCGCAACTCGCCGCACAGCGTTGGCCAGCGCCTTCGCCGTGCGAGGCATGCGTGGTTCTCCAGTACGGGAGCCTGTCCATGCGGCTGCCATTGAGCAGAGTCGGACGCATTTATATGTCAGGCGGGGAGGATGGTGCCTTGCATCTGCTGCCGGCGTCCGACAGGCCGGAGCAAGGGGTCGTTTTATTGGCCGTGGATACCGCGGACTATCTGAAAACGTATCGATCCGCCGGGCTGTTGGACGACATGAATCATGGATCGATGATCCGGTTTCTCGATGATCTGGGCGTGAGCCGCGACGATGACGAGGGGCATGTCAAATTGCGTGAAGCCGAAGGTGTCTCGGCTGCTCGACATTATTCGAGGTTTTCCAAGGATACGGTGAGCGTGTACTGGATCGGTCCCGACTTGACGTCGGCGCAGTGGCAGCGGGCGTTTTTTGTCGTCGAGGGCGAAAGCGTTTTCTACACCTTGAGCGGGAACATCACGCCTGAGCTCATCGCGCAGATCTTGTCCAATCTGACTGTGACGCCTCAGCCATGAGGTGAGTGGCTGCTTCCATCCCCCAAGTGCAGCGCAGCGGAATCCTGGAGCCCTGGCAGATCAACCGACAATCCCGGATTCCGGCCTTTGGCCTGCATCAGGGGCTACTTGGGGGCGATGCGTTCGCTATTCAATTTGTACTTTGGGGACCTTCGCCATTTGAAAATCTGCGGTGCAACAAAACGCGAAGACCGAACGCTGCGATCGTGCCGATCGTTGCAGCAGCAAGGAGTGTTAGATGGTTGACGTTGTAGTCGTCAGGATTTCTGATGAGGTCTACGAGCGAGCCAAGCCCCATGCCACCCAGAGCGCCCCCAGTAACGAGACCAAACAGCCCTATCGCGCCAAAAACTGGTCCGGAAACCCAACCGATGGCGCCGACAAGAGCGAAGAACCCAATTCCAGCCATTGCTCCGAGCGATCCACCTGCGACGAATCCCCACGCCTTCTCCCACCAAGCCTTTTCCTCGACGCCGAGTAATATGCCGATATAGATTGCTGCGAGCAGGACTGACAACGGGCCAACTATCAGAATCAGTTTTTTTAGTTGATGCCTATGCATAAAAGCTTTCCGGCAATGTACGTGCGTGTGCAAGAGCCAACAATCATACTTAGCGCGCTCCAGATTTGCCTTTTCGTTTTTCCTCCTTATCAACCATTCCGTTGGCAAACACGCGTCGCTTGGGTCGAGTGCGTTTTAGGTGAGGTTGCAACGCGAAGCCCAACAAACATCGTTTCCGGTCCATCCATTGCTGTTGGGCTTCGCTGCGCTCAACTCGACCTACCACCTACGCATTAATCCCCACCCACATCAGGCATTCTTCCCTTTCTGCCACAACACATCCCCATGCCCGTCCACCTTGTTGAGGTGACGACCGAGCACGAAGAGCAGGTCGGACAGGCGGTTGAGGTATTGGCGCGGGCCGTCGTTGACCGCCTCTTCCTGGGCCAGGCCGACGAGCATGCGTTCGGCGCGGCGGCAGACGGTGCGGCACAGGTGGGCCTGGGCGGCGGCGCGGGAGCCGCCGGGGAGGATGAAATCCTTGAGCGGAGACAGTGATTCGTTCCAGGCGTCCAGCGCGGCTTCGAGTTTGTCGACCTGCTTGGTGGAAATCATGCTCATGCCGGGGATGCACACTTCGCCGCCCAGATCGAACAAGTCGTGCTGCACGTCGGTGAGCAGGGCGCGCACGTCTTCGGGCAGGGTTTCGGTGAGCAGCAGGCCGACGCAGGCGTTGAGTTCGTCGACCTCACCCAGCGAGTGGATGCGCAGGCTGTTCTTGGAGACGCGGTTGCCGTCGCCGAGGCCAGTGGTGCCGGCGTCGCCGGTGCGGGTGTAGATCTTGGAGAGGCGGTGTCCCATGATGGTGTCTTGTGTCTGATTGAAGTCGCCCGATTGTAGCGGTGGTGGCGCCCGTCTGCACCGGGGCGGCTTACCAATGCTTACAACAGGCGTGTCTTCCGTTCGTACGGGGTCGGCGTTGTTGCCGGTGTGGGCCCCACTCACACAACACGAACAGGAGTCAGGTCATGAAAAAGATACTCACACTGGGCGCCATGCTGGCCGCCTGCACCTTGTCGCTGCCGGCCATGGCGGATCGCGGTGATCGGGTCGATGCCCGCCAGGACCGCCAGCAGCAGCGCATCGAGCGCGGTGTGCGTTCGGGCGATTTGACGCGTCACGAGGCGCGACGGCTCGATCGCGGGCAGGATCGCATCGACCGCCTGCAGCACCGGGCCTATGCCGATGGCCGTGTGACGCCGCGCGAGCGGGCGCGCATTCACAAAGAAGTGGTCCGGCAGGACCGCCACATCTATCGCGAGCGGCACGACCGTCAGGTTGCCCGCCGCGACCATGACGACCGAGGCTGGCATCGCGGCCACCGCCATGCGCCGGCCTATGGCTACTACGACTACCGCCCGGTGGTGCGCCATGCGCCCGTGGTGCGCCGGGTCTATGTGGATCGCGAGCCGAGCATTTCGCTGGTGCTGAATCTGCCCTGACCGAGGCCGCGTCCGGCATCGAACCGACCGGTCGGTCGGGGCGGTGCCGGTGCGTGCCGGGCGGTGGTCGCAGTGCCGGAAACTCGGCGTCACGGAAGGTGGTCTTCATCGCTGGCGGCCGCCCCGATTGTGCAAAGCGCCATGCTAAGATGCCCGCTTTGATTCAATCGCGGCCCGTGTCGCCGCCAGACGCCAGACGCCACCATGAAAAGCGCCCAGATCCGCCGTACCTTCCTTGAGTTCTTTCAGTCCAAAGGGCATGAAATCGTCGACTCCAGCTCGCTGGTGCCGCACGACGACCCCACGCTGTTGTTCACCAACGCGGGCATGAACCAGTTCAAGGACGTGTTCCTCGGTTTCGACAAGCGCCCCTACACCCGCGCCACCACCTCGCAGAAATGCGTGCGCGCCGGCGGCAAGCACAACGACCTCGAAAACGTCGGCTACACCGCGCGCCACCACACCTTCTTCGAGATGCTGGGCAACTTCAGCTTCGGTGACTACTTCAAGCGCGACGCCATCCTGTATGCGTGGGAGCTGCTGACCGAGAAGTTCAAGTTGCCCAAGGACAAGCTGTGGGTGACGGTCTATGCCGAAGATGACGAAGCCTTCGACATCTGGGAGAAGGAGGTCGGCGTGCCGGCCGAGCGCATCATCCGCATCGGCGACAACAAGGGCGCGCGCTACGCCTCCGACAACTTCTGGATGATGGGCGACACCGGCCCCTGCGGCCCCTGTACCGAGATCTTCTACGACCACGGCCCCGAGATCCCCGGTGGCCCCCCGGGCTCGCCCGAGGAAGACGGCGACCGCTACATCGAGATCTGGAACAACGTGTTCATGCAGTTCAACCGGGACGACAAGGGCGTGATGCATCCGCTGCCCAAGCCCTCGGTCGACACCGGCATGGGCCTGGAGCGCGTGGCCGCCGTGCTGCAGGGCGTGCACGCCAACTACGAGATCGACCTGTTCGTGAACCTGATCGCCGCCGCCGCGCGCGAGACGTCCGACGCGGACATGGACAGCCCCTCGCTGAAGGTCATCGCCGACCACATCCGCGCCTGCGCCTTCCTCATCGCCGACGGCATCATCCCCGGCAACGAGGGCCGCGGCTACGTGCTGCGCCGGATCATCCGCCGCGCCATCCGCCACGGTTACAAGCTGGGTGCCCGTGGCGCCTTCTTCTACAAGCTGGTGCCCGATCTGGCCCGCGAAATGGGCGAGGCCTACCCGCAGCTGGTGGACGACCAGGCGCGCATCATGGACGTGCTGCGCCAGGAAGAAGCGCGCTTCTTCGAGACCATCGAACACGGCATGGCCATTCTTGAAGCCGAGCTCGCCGCCATGGCCGGCCAGGGCGGCAACGTGTTCGACGGCGAAACCGCCTTCAAGCTGCACGACACCTACGGCTTCCCGCTCGACCTCACCGCCGACGTCTGCCGCGAGCGCGGCGTGACCGTCGACGCCGATGCCTTCGACGCCGCCATGGCGCGCCAGAAGTCGCAGGCCCGCGCGGCCGGCAAGTTCAAGATGGCTGCCGGGCTGGAGTACGCCGGTGTCAGCACCGTTTTTCACGGCTACAACACCCTCTCGCACGAAGGGCGCATCACCGCGCTGTACCGCGACGGCGCGCCGGTCGAGCGCCTGCTGCCGGGCGAGCAGGGCGTGGTGGTGCTCGACAACACCCCGTTCTATGCCGAGTCCGGCGGTCAGGTCGGCGACCGGGGTGAATTGTCCAAGGGCGGCGCCTGCCTCACCCTGTTCAAGGTCGAGGACACACAGAAGATCCAGGCCGACGTCTTCGGCCACCACGGCGAAGTGGTCAACGGCGAGCTGGCCGTGGGCGACACTGTGGCCGCGCAGGTGGACGTGGCCGCCCGTGCCCGCACCGTGCGTAACCACTCGGCCACCCACCTCATGCACAAGGCGCTGCGCGAAGTGCTCGGCAGCCATGTGCAGCAGAAAGGCTCGCTGGTCGATGCCGACAAGACCCGTTTCGACTTCGCCCACAACCAGCCGATGACGGCCGAGGAAATCGCCGAGGTCGAGCGCCGGGTGAACCGCGAGATCATCGCCAACGTCGCCACCGATGCCTCGGTGATGGCCCTCGACGACGCGCAGAAATCCGGCGCCATGATGCTCTTCGGCGAGAAGTACGGCGACGAGGTGCGGGTGCTGACCATCGGCTCGTCCAAGGAACTGTGCGGCGGCACCCATGTGGCCCGTACCGGTGACATCGGCCTGTTCAAGATTGTGAGCGAAGGTGGCGTGGCCGCCGGCGTGCGCCGTGTCGAGGCCGTCACCGGCGAAGGCGCGGTGGAATGGGTGCAGGCCCAGCAAGGCCTGCTCGCCGGTGCCGCGGCCGCCTTGCGAGCCCCCGCCGCCGAACTGCCCGAGCGCATCGGCCAGCTGCAGGACAGCGTCAAGTCGCTCGAGAAGGAACTGGCGCGCCTCAAGTCCAAACTCGCCGCCAGCGCCGGCGCCGATCTGGCCAGCCAGGCGGCGGACGTCAAGGGTGCCAAGGTGCTGGCCGTGAGCCTCGACGGGGCCGACGTGAAAGCCCTGCGCGAGACCATGGACAAGCTCAAGGACAAGCTCGGCTCGGCCGCCATCGTGCTGGCCTCGGCCGCCGAGGGCAAGGTCACGCTCATCGCCGGCGTCACTGCCGACCTCACCGCCAAGGTCAAGGCCGGCGAACTGGTCAACTTTGTCGCCCAGCAAGTCGGCGGCAAGGGCGGCGGCCGGCCGGACATGGCCCAGGCCGGCGGCACCCAACCCGAAAACCTCCCCGGTGCACTCATGCGTGTGTCCGAGTGGGTGGGTGAGCGTCTGTAAAAAGCGCACATCCCGCAACACCCACGGGCCGGCACAACCGGCCCGTTTTTTTTGGTTCGCGATACGATCGCAGCACAACAACGGAGACGTGCCATGCAACAACATTTCGCCAGCGACAATTACGCCGGCATCTGCCCCGAAGCCACCGCCGCCCTGCTGGAGGCCAACACCGGCCACGCCCCGGCCTATGGTGACGACGACTACACCCGCCAGGTCTCCGACCGCCTGCGCGAGGTGTTCGAGACCGACTGCGATGTGTATTTCGTGTTCAACGGCACGGCCGCCAACTCGCTGGCGCTGGCCACGCTGTGCCAGTCCTACCACAGCGTGATCTGTCATCAACTGGCGCATGTGGAAACCGATGAATGCGGCGCGCCGGAGTTCTTTTCCAACGGCGCCAAGCTGCTGACCGCTGCCGGCGAGCAGGGGCGGCTGACGCCCGAGGCGATCACCGAGGTGGCGACGCGGCGCAGCGACCTGCACTTTCCCAAGCCGCGCGGCCTCACGCTGACCCAGACCACCGAGGTCGGCACGATCTACCAGCCCGACCAGGTGGCTGCCATTGCCGACACCGCCCGCCGCCTCGGCCTGCGGGTGCACATGGATGGCGCGCGCTTCGCCAACGCCGTGGCCGCGCTCGGCGTGGCACCGGCCGACATCACCTGGCGCGCCGGGGTGGATGTGCTGTGTTTTGGCGGCACCAAGATGGGCCTGCCGGTGGGTGAGGCGGTGGTGTTCTTCGACCGCCAGCTGTCCGAGGATTTCGCCTGGCGCTGCAAGCAGGCCGGCCAGCTGGCCTCGAAGATGCGCTTCCTGTCCGCGCCGTGGCTGGGCATGCTGACGGACGACGTATGGCTCAAGCACGCGCGCCACGCCAACGCCATGGCGCAGCGCCTGAGCGCGGGGCTGGTGGCGGCGGGCATCGAACTGCTGTTCCCGACCGAAGCCAACGGCGTCTTCGCACGCCTGCCGGCGGCTGTCGAGGCCGGCCTGCGCGCCAAGGGCTGGCGTTTCTACACCTTCATCGGCGCGGGCGGTGCGCGCTTCATGTGTGGCTGGGACACGCTGCCGGCTACCGTCGACGCTATCCTCGCCGACATCCGCCACCTCACCGGAGCGGGCGATGCGATTCGATCCTGACGACTGGCGCTTCTGCCCGCGCTGCGGCACGGGCCTGGCCGACGCCCACATCGGCGAGCTGCCGCGCCGCGTCTGCCCCGACGCCGCCTGCGGCTTCATCGCCTGGGGCAATCCGGTACCGGTGGTGTGCGCGCTCATTGAGTGTGTCGACCGCGACGGCCAGATGCTGCTGGCGCGCAACGCGGCCTGGCCGGACGGCAAGTTCGCGCTGGTCACCGGCTTCCTGGAGCGCGACGAGGCGCCGGATGTGGCCGTCGCTCGTGAGGTCAAGGAAGAGACCGGCCTCGACACCCAGGCGGTGTATTGGATCGGCAACTACAATTTTGCCGACGCCAACCAGGTGCTGCTGGTGTATCACGTGCAGGCCACGGGCGAGATCGCGCTCAACGAAGAGTTGGCCGAGGTGAAGCTGATCCCCAAGGACAAGCTCAAGGGCTGGGAGCGCGGCACCGGCTACGCCGTGCTGGACTGGTTGGCGAAGCGCTCGGTCGAGGGCGGGTAGCGCGGGCGGAAGTCACCGGGCGCGCGCCGCTTCGGCCGATGGTGCGTGCTGCGCGGTGTCGCGGGCAGTGCCCAGATGCAGCGCCGCCAGCCCCAGCACCAGCCCCCAAAAGGCGCTGCCCAGGTCGAACAGGGTGAGCCCCGAGGCGGTGACCAGGAAGCAGATCAGTGCCGCCTCGCGTTCGCGCTCGCTGGCCAGGGCGCCGGCCAGGCTGTTGCCGATGGTGCCCAGCAGGGCGATGCCGGCGATGGCCACCACCAGCGCGGCGGGCAGCGCGTCGAACAGCCCGGCAACCGTGGCGCCGAACACGCCGGTGAGCAGGTAGAAGCCGCCGGCCCACATCGAGGCGAGGTAGCGGCGTGCCGGGTCGGGGTCGGCGTCGCGACTCATGCAGATGGCCGCGGTGATGGCCGCGAGGTTGAAGGCGAAGCCGCCGAAGGGCGCCAGCACCAGGCCGGTGGCGCCGGTCCAGCCGATCAGCGGCGAGGCGGGGGTGTCGTAGCCGTTGGCGCGCAGCACGGCGAGGCCGGGCAGATTTTGCGAGGCCATGGTGACGATGAACAGCGGCAGGCCGACGCCGATCAGGGCCGGGAAGGAAAACTCCGGCATCGTGAACACCGGCCGGGCCAGGGCGATGTCGACCGCATCGAACCGGATCCCGCCCTGGGCGGCGGCCAGCGCCAGCCCGGCGAGCAGGGTCAGCGGCACGGCGAAGCGCGGCAACAGGCGGCGGGCGAGCAGGTAGGTGAGCAGCATCAGCGCCACCAGCGCCAGTTCGCTACCCATTGCGGTGAACACCTGCAGGCCGAAGCGCAGCAGGATGCCGGCCAGCATGGCCCCGGCCAGCGCGCGCGGCACATGGCGCATGATGCGGTCGAACAGGCCGAAGACGCCGCACAGCGTGATCAGCAGCGAGGAGAAGAGGAAGGCGCCCACCGCTTCGCCCATGCTCAGGCCGGCCAGCGCGGTCACCAGCAGGGCTGCGCCCGGGGTCGACCAGGCGGTGAGCACCGGGGTGCGGTAGGCCAGCGACAGGCCGATGCAGGTGATGCCCATGCCGAGCCCGAGTGCCCACATCCACGAGCCGAGTTGCGCCGCGGTGGCGCCGGCGGCCGAGGCGGCCTGGAAGATGATGGCGGCGGAGCTGGTGTAGCCCACCAGCACGGCGACGAAACCGGCGACGAGGTGCGAGGGGCTGAGGTGCTTGAACATGGGCGTTCCTGATCGGGATGGTGTAGCATCGTGTGCGTTTTAGCGCACAACGCAGCTTAGCAGGTGTGCGTTAAAACGCACAAGCGCGATCTGTCATCATCTCAAGACTTCCGGGCCGCCATGGAACACACCAGCCACTACCTCGCCGACACCCTGCGGACCCTGCGCAAGCAGCGCCACTGGAGCCTGGATCAGGCCGCCGTCGAGACCGGCGTCAGCAAGGCCATGCTGGGGCAGATCGAACGCGGCGAATCCAGCCCCACGGTGGCCACCCTGTGGAAGATCGCCAGCGGCTTTCATGAATCGCTGTCCACCTTTCTCGAACCGGCGCCCGTGGAGGCCGATTGCGCGCCGGTGTTCCGCCATGCCGACACGCTGCGGATGCAGCCGGCGAACGAGGGCATGCTGGTGGCGCCGCTGTTTCCCTACGAGCCGCGCTTCGGTTTCGAGGTGTTCGAGCTGACCCTGCTGCCGGGTTACGAGCGTCGTTCCGATCCCCACGAGGCGGGCGTCACCGAGCATGTGCTGGTGGTGCGTGGCGCCATGGAGGTGCTGGTGGCTGGAAAATGGGTGGGGCTGGGCGAATCGGAAGCGGTGCGCTTCGCCGCCGACCAGCCGCACGGCTATCGCAACCTGGGCGAGGTGTCGGTGGTCTTCCACAACCTGATCCATTACCCCAAGCGCTGGGGCATGTCGCCGCATGCCGGATAGCATGGCGCGCGGCGGGCGCTGCACGGTTAAACTGACGGCGTCGAAACCCTGAGGCACCGGAGTCCCGCCATGTCATCCGCCTGGAGCTGTCCGCACGATCTGAACGGCATCTGCCAACGCGTCAAGGGCGCCGTCTGCGAACCCGGCATGCGCGGCTGCGAGCTGGAAGGCAAGGTGCGCTTTGCGCGCGAGGCGATGAACGCGCCGCGCAAACCGGTCAAGGCCCAGCCGGCGCCGGACAGGAAAGCGCCGGTGCCGCGTCGGCGGGTGCCTTTCTAGGAGGCGTGTTGCGAGGCCGGCCGCCGCATCCGCTCAGAGCGGGCCGCCGGTGAGCTGCAACAAGCCGGCCCTAACCAGCGTAACGCTGGCTGCCGCCACTGGCGGGCATTGCCCGATCCGCCTGTCGGGCAGTAAAGTTCGCCATGACCACCGCGCCGGTGGCGCCACTGCGAGATTTCCATGACCCTTCCCGCCGACCTTGTTCACGAACTCAGCCTGCTCGCCCAGTACGATGTGAGCGATTCGCAAACCGGCCTCAAGGTGCACCACGATGCGGCGGCCGAAACCGTCGCGGCGGCGCAGCGGCTGTTTGACAAGGGGCTGGTGAGCCAGCATGACGGGGGCTACCTGACCAAGCTGGGGCTCGAGGCGGCCGAGCATCTGGCCTCGGTGCAGCGCATTCTCGGTTAGTTCCGCATGCAGGGTTGCCAGCGGCCGGTGCAGGCGTGACGGCTGCGCGCGCAGTCATCGCCATTCCCGGCACGATGTGCGACGCGCGGCTGTGGCATCGACTGCCGCCGCATCTGCCCGGTGTCGACTGGCGCCATGTGCCAATCCCCGATGAGCCGGATATAAACCACCTCGTCGCCGCGCTGCACGCGGCGCTGCCGGCGGGGTCGGTGAACCTGTTCGGTTTTTCGCTCGGCGGTTACCTCGCCGCTGCGCTGGCCTGTCGGTACCCGGAGCGGGTCGCGCGCCTGTTCATCTGCTCGAACAGCCCGTGTGCCTTGCCGGAGAGCGAAACGCGCCAGCGCCGGCAGTTGCTGGCCTGGCTCACGCGCGGGGGCTACCAGGGGTTGAGTGACCAGAAGATCGCCCAGATGGTGGCTGCGCGCAGCCTGGCCGACCCGGCCATCGGCCAGTGCATGAAGGACATGGACACCGCGCTCGGTCTCGACGTTCTGGCGCAGCAACTGCAAGCGAGCAGCGATCGGGCTGACTTGCTCGCCGGGGTGAGCGCCTTGTGCTGCCCGGTCTGGCTATGCTTTGGCGAGGCAGACAGCCTGGTCAATCGCGGCTGGATCAGGCAGTTACAGGATGCGGCGCCCGCGCATGCGGTGTACACGGTGCCGGGCGCAGGGCACATGTTGCCGCTGGAGGCGCCGCAGGCTCTCGCCCGCCTGGTGGCGCGTTGGCTGGCGTGAGCGGCGCTCGGGCGACGAGGCGCGGTGCCACACGCAGGGAGTGTTTCAACAATGGCTGATTTTCTGAACTGGATCGCGGGCGACACCGGCGGCAAGCTGCTGCTGCTCTCGCTGCTGTCCGTGCCGGTGATCGCACTGGTCGGCTACTTCGTCTATCTGGATCGAAAGCAGAAATAGCCGCAGCGCTCAGGTGCCCGGTCCGCGGTGAAACACCAGCGCCTCGACCGGTTGTCCGCCCACCAGGTGCTCATCCACGATGCGCTGCAGGTTGGCGGGCGTGACGTTGTAGTACCACACCCCATCCGGTTGCACGCACATCACCGGGCCGCCCTTGCAGGCGGCAAAGCAGCCGACGCGGGTGCGTTTCACCCGCGCCTCGCCGTCGGTCAGGCCCGCCGCCTTGAGTGCCTCGCCGAGGCTGTCGAACAGGGCCTGAGATTCACCACCGGGTGTGCAGCGCGGCCCCGTGCACACCAGCAGATGGCGGCGATAGGGGCCGATCTTCGGTTTCTCGACGGCGCTCATGCGTCGGCTGCCGCGGTGTCGGCGGGCTCGGCGAGCACGGCCTCGATGTAGTCGAGCGGCAGGTGGTCGTCGGCGGCGATCCGGGCGGCGCTGTGTCCGCTGGCGCGAATGGTGTCGCGCCAGCCGGCCAGGCCGGTGGACAGCGAGCGCCCGGCCTGTTCGCCGTCGCGGGTGTCGCCATTGGTGACGTCATACTTGTTGGCATAGCCGCGCGGGGTGACCATCAGCCCGTCGCGGATGAAAGTGGCCGAGTTGCCGATCAGCACCGTCGACAGCATGCCGATCTCAGCTTCGCACATGGCTTCGAGGGTGGTCATCTCGATACGCTGCTTGGGCCGGTAGGCAGACTTGACGATGGCCACCGGGGTGTCGGGCCGGCGGTGGCGCAGGAACAGGCGCCGGGCTTCGACGATCTGCTGCGTGCGGCGGCCGCTCTTGGGGTTGTAGAGCGCGACGACGAAGTCCGAAGCGGCCACCGCGTCGAGGCGGCGGGCGATGACCGGCCAGGGCGTGAGCAGGTCGGACAGCGAGATGGCGCAGAAGTCGTGTGTGAGCGGCGCGCCAACCAGCGCGGCGCAGGTGTTGAGTGCCGAGGCGCCGGGTACGATCTCGACCTCGATGTCGAAGCCCGGCGTCCAGCCGGCCTCGAACAGCACCTCGTAGGTGGGGCCGGCCATGCCGTACACGCCGGCATCGCCCGAGGAGATGAGTGCCACTTTCTTGCCCTGGCGGGCGCGGGCCAGCGCTTCGATGGCGCGGTCGAGCTCTTCGGTCATCGACTTCTTGACGATTTCCTTGCCCTCGATGAGGTCGGCCACCAGGCGGATGTAGGTGACGTAGCCGATGATGGTGTCGGCTTCGGCGATGGCCTCGCGGGCGCGCTGGGTCATGTGTTCGACATGGCCGGGGCCGATGCCCACGAGCATGATCTTTCCGGGTGTGGTCATTGGGGAATCCTTGCAATGGAGACGGTGGCGTTGCGACCGTCGGGGCCGCGCAGCTTGTGTTTTTCGAGGATGAGGTTGTGCAGGGTGGTGCCGGCGGCGAGCAGGGCGGCCGCTTCGGATACCGAGGGTGTGCCGGTGTATTTGCGCACCGTGTCCGACGGGTTGGGTACCGGCACGCAAGCCAGTTCGGTGGCGCGGTAGAAGTGCACCGGCCAGGGCGTTCCAGGCGATCACGGTGAGCAGGCCGTCTTCGTCGAGCCTTGAGGTCGATGCTGGCCACCCGTGCACGGCGGCATGGCTCAGGCCGCGTGCGCGAGCGCCTCGGCAATGGCGCCGTCGATGGTCTGCCAGGGGTGCCGCGGTCGCAGCCGAGGCCGAGCGCCACCTTCATTCGGCCGCTCCCGGCGCGGGGCGGTAGACCACCAGCCGGTCGGCGATGGCGGTGTACAGCGCCGCGGGCAATTCGTCGGTGTGGCGGAGGGTGATCCACAGCACGGCGCCGTGGCGGCGTGGATCGATGGCGTCGATGTGCTCGAACACCTGGATGTTGCCGGGCAGCGCGCCGCTGCGGCCGTTGGCGTGGCCTTGCCACCAGTCGGCGCTGCCGGCCTCCTGTACCACGGCGACGGGGTCGTCGTTGACCACCGCGGCGCTGGTCTTGACGATCACCGCTTTGCTGGCCTCGAAGCTCCAGCCCAGCTCACGGCCGAGCAGGTCGACCGCCAGTGTCTGGCGCGCGTCGGACGCGGTGGTGAGCACGGCCTGGGCGCCGATGGCCTCGGCCACCGCGCCGGCCAGCGCGTTGGCGCCGCCCAGATGGCCCGAGAGCATGGGGATGGCGAAGCGGCCGGCTTCGTCGAGCGCGACCACGCCGGGGTCGCTCTCCTTGTCGCCCAGGTGCGGTGCGATCAGGCGCACCATGGCGCCGAGCGAGACCACGGCCACGATGGCGTCGAAGGCCTTGAACAGGCCGGGAATCTGGTCGGCCGTCTTGCCCTCGTAGCAGGCCGCCATGCCGGGCGCGGCGGCTTCGGCGATGTCGCGGAACTTGGCCGGGGCGAAGAGTTGCGCGCCGGGCAGGGCGCGCGTGATGCGGCCAGCCAGGGCGATGCCGTGGCGGGTGATGGAGACGACCGCGATGCGGTCATTCGCGAAGGGGAGAGGGGTCATTTTCTTGTAGGGCGGGTTTCAACCCGCCTCGGTGATGGGGTGAGTGGGCAGGCCGGTTGAAACCGGCCCGACGGATGCGGCGCGCTTGCGGCAGCCGCGGCGCAGTTCGCCGCGGGCGCGCTTGGGGTTCTGCACCAGCATCAGCGACAGGTAGTTCACCGTCTCGCCGCGCAGGCGCGCGATGTCGTGCACCACCCGTTCTTCGGGCGAGCCGACCTTTTCGATGAAGCAGCTGGTGGCGAGCAGGCCGCGCCGTTCGAGCAGGTCGAGAATCTCGTCCACCAGCGGCTTCACCTTCATCAGCACCAGGGTGTCGAACTCGTCGAGCAGGTGGTCGATGAGGTCCACGCCGTAGGCGGCGGGGATGATGGCGACGGTTTCGTCTTCTTCGGCCAGCGCCACGTCGGCGCAGGCGGCGGCCGCGGCAAAGGAGCTGACCCCGGCGATGGTGTCCACCGCCACTTGGGGCGCCAGCTCGCGCACGGCGCGGGCCAGATGGCGGAAGGTGGCGTAGGTGGAGGCATCGCCCTCGACCAGGAAGGCCACGTCGCGCCCTTCGGCCAGCAGCTCCACGGTGCGCGTGGCGGCACGCGCCCAGGCCTTGGCCAGCGCGACGGCGTCGCGGGTCATCGGGAACACCAGTTCAACGGCGTCGGCCGGCACGGCGAGGCCGCCGCGCACGGCGATGTCGAGCGCGTAGGAGCGCTCCTCGGCGCGCTTGACCGGATAGGCCCAGCGCGCACCCGACTGCAGCGCGGCCCAGCCGCGGCGGGTGATCAGCTCCGGGTCGCCGGGGCCGAGGGAGACGCCGATCAGGCGGCCATAGTGTGATGCGTTCATGCGGATTCCTTGTGGGCGGTGACGATCCACACCGGGTTCTGGGCGGCCAGCCGGTGCATGTCGAGGATCGGCTGGCTGCGTGCGGCCGACAGCTGGGTGACCTCCCAGCGCACGCCGGCGCTGGCCAGTGCGGCGGTGGCGGTGGCGAGGTTTTCGATCGTCACGAAGTTCATCACCAGGCGGCCGCCGGGTTTGAGGCGGTCGAGGATCTGCGCGATCAGCCCGGCCAGTTCGCCGCCCGAGCCGCCGATGAAGACGGCGTCGGGGTCGGGCCAGGTGTCGAGTCGTTCCGGTGCCCTGGCGTGCACCAGGGTGTAGTTGCTGGCGCCGAAGCGGCGGGCGTTTTCGCGCGCATTGGCGGTGTCGGCGTCGTTTTTCTCGATGGCCCACACATGACCGTGGCGGGCGATGCGGCTCGCTTCCAGCCCGACCGAGCCGGAACCGGCGCCGATGTCCCAGACCACGCTGTCGGCGCGCAGCGCCAGCTTGGCCAGCGACACGGCGCGCGCCTCGAGTTTGGTGATGAGCCCTTTCTCGGGGCTGCGCTGGACGTAGTCGAGGTCGTCGAAGCCGAAGAGGGCGCGTGTGTCGGCGCCGCCGCGCTCGATCAGCACCACGTTGGGATCGTCGAAGCGCATGGCCGCCGCCTCGGCCAACGGCAGGTCGGCGAAGACGGCTTCGTCCGGCAGGCACAGCCGGCTGGCCACGCTGATACGCGCGTCGTCAAAACCGGCGGCGAGCAGGGCGCGGGCGATGCGATCGGGGCTGTTTTCGGGACCGGTGAAGGCGGCCACGCGCGGGTGCTCGGCGACTTGCCGCACCAGGCGGTAGAGGCCGTGGTCGGGCGTGGCGCCTTCGATCCATTCGCCCGCGTCCTTGCTGTGTACCGAGCCGATCACCACATCCTGCCAGGGTTTTTTCAGCCGCGCGAAGAGCAGCTGCAGCGTCGAGGGCGCAGGCAGCACGGCCACCGCCGCCGCGCCGAGCTTGCGCACCAGAAAACTCGCCATGCCGTGACACAGCGGGTCGCCGGTGGCGAGCACGACGGTGCTCAGGCCGTCGGCGTGGGCCTGTGCGATCCACGCGGGCACCTGGCCCAGCGCGCCGTCCATGGGGCGAACGCTGGCGCTGTCGGGCAGGTGGCCGTCGAGCAGGGCCAGGGTGCGCGCGGCGCCGATGACCAGGCCGGCCGCGGCGAGGCGTTGGCGGGCGGCGTCGGACAGGCCGGCCCAGCCGTCGTCAAGGATGCCGATCAGGGTGCAGTGTTCAGACAATGTCGTCTTCCTCCAGGGTCACGATGGGTTTGCCCTCGAAGTTGCAGGCCAGCACGGTGAGCCGGTGCGGGCCGGGGTAGCGTTCGCGCAGGCTGCGGATGGCGCGGGCCGCCAGCGCGCGGTGGAAGGCCACCGCCAGGCCCAGCTCGGCGAGGCGCTCGGCGGCGAAGCGGGCGGTTTCGGCGGCGCGGATCTCCTCGACCAGATCGGCCGGCGCGCCGACTTCGACGGCGGCGCTGGCGATCAGGTCGCGGTCGATCTCCTCGCGCCAGGCGTGGGTCACCGACAGGCCCTGGCCGATCTTGGTGAGCTTGCCGACCATGGCGCCGACGATGATGTGCCGCATGCCCTGCTTGACCGCGGTGCTGAAGGCGGCCTTGACGAAGTCGCCCATCTGCACGAAACAGGCTTCGGCCAGCTCGGGGAATTCGCGCATGGCGCACTTCTCGGTGCGCCCGCCGGTGGTGAACACCACGCTGGTCTGGCCCTGGTTGGCGGCCACGTCCACTGCCTGGATCACGCTGGCGCGGAAGGCGGCGGTGGAGTAGGGGCGCACGATGCCGGTGGTGCCGAGAATCGAGATGCCGCCGAGGATGCCGAGCCGGGCGTTGAGCGTCTTCTTGGCCATCTCTTCGCCGCCGGGCACCGAGATGGTGACCTCCAGCGCGTCGCCGGCGGCGAGGATGGAGGCGCCGGCGGCCATCACGTTTTCGACGATATTGCGCCGGGGCACCGGGTTGATGGCCGGACCGCCGACCTCCAGCCCGAGGCCGGGCATGGTCACCACGCCGACGCCGGGGCCGCCCTTGAGGATGATCTCGCCGCCCCCGCCGGGGATGCGCCGCACGTCGGCGGTCAGGTGCGCGCCGTGGGTGGCGTCGGGGTCGTCGCCGGCGTCCTTGATGCTGACGGCGTGGGCGGTGCGTCCATCGGTGCGCCCGTCGGTGATCTTGAACACCACGTGTTTGGTGTTGGGCAGCACGGTCTCGACTTCCGCCGGCACCGCGCCGCGCACCAGGCCGAGCGTGGCCGCCACCGCGGCGGCGGCCGAATTGGCGCCGGTGGAAAAGCCCGTGCGGTTGCCGCGATCGCGCTTGGCGTCGCCCTTGCGGACCTTGTCGGGGAGCGTGTGGCCGCTCATCGGTGGATCAGGCGGCGGCGTGCTGGCGCGCTTCGGCCAGGCCGAGCAGGGCGTGAATCGCCGCCACGACCAGCGTCGAGCCGCCCTTGCGGCCGCGGATGACGATCCACGGCACCTCGGTCAGTTCGGCCATCAAGTCCTTGGACTCGGCGGCCGAGACGAAGCCGACCGGCATGCCGACCACCAGCGCCGGCCGGGCGCCTACTTCGCGGATCAGGCGAACCACCTCGATCAGCGCCGTGGGCGCGTTGCCGATGCCGACGATGGCGCCGTCGAGCAGGCCGAGCCGGTGCGCCTTGCGCATGGCCTGCACGGCGCGGGTGGTGTCCTCGGCGCGGGCGCGGGCGATGACGTCTTCATCGGAGATGAACTGGTGGGTGGCGAGGCCGAAGTGCGCCAGCCGGCTGGCCGACAGGCCGACGCAGATCATCTCCACGTCGGCGACGATGCGGCTGGCGCCGCCGAGGATGGCGGCCAGCGCGGCGTCGGTGGCCTGGGGGTGGAAGTCGGTCAGGCCGTTGAAGTCGAAATCGGCATTGGCGTGGATCATGCGCCGCACCACCGGCCACTGGTCGGCGCTGTAGGCGTGGGATTCGACTTCGGCGTCGATGATCGAGAACGAATCGTGCTCGATGGCGCGGCCGGCGGCGGTGAGCTGTTCGGTAACGGTGTTGGCGGTCATGGGTTCAGGCGTGTGCGTGGTGGTGATGGTCGTGACCGTGGCCGGTGTGGGTATGGCTGTGGTCGTGCAGATGCTCGGCCTCGGCGGCGAGGCGGTACTTGCAGCCGTCGCATTCGAGCAGGCCCCCTTCCGCGGCGCTGAGCGCGCGGGCGTCGACCAGCTCGAACACGCCGGCGTCGAAGCCGAAGGCGCTGCCCAGCGCAAAGGCGGTTTCGGGGTATTGCTGGCGCAGGCGGGCGAGCTGCGCGTTGATGCGGTCCATCAGCACGCCGCTGAACAGATACACCGGCACGATGGCGATCTGCGATATGCCCAGGCGCACCTGGCGCTGCACCACCGATTCGAGGCGCGGCCAGGTGATGCTGGTGAAAGCGAGGTCAACCAGGTCGTGGTCGCTGTCTTCGAACAGCCAGCGCGCCAGCTTGGCCAGCTCGCCATTGGCGCCGGCGTCGGACGAACCGCGCCCGAGCAGGATGACGCCGGTGGTGCGCGGGTCGGGGTGGTGCAGCTCGGCCATCAGGCGGTCGAGCTGGCTGGCAAGCACGCCGAGGATCTCGCGGCCCATGCCGAGGTGGCGGGCGCAGGCGAAGTGCACGCCCCGGTGGCGCTGGCGGGCGCGTTCGATGGCCGCGGGCAATTCCATCTTCACATGGCCGGCGGCGTTGAGGATGAAGGGCAGGGTGATGACGCGGCGGGCATTGTGCGCGGCGCGGTCGAGGCCGGCATCGAGCAGCATCTCGGCGTACTGGATGAAGCACACTGATGCGCCAGCCGGCCGGCGGGCGCGCCATTGCTGGGCGAAGCGTTCGATTTCGGCATTGCCGGCCGGGTTGCGCGAGCCGTGGCCGACGAGCAGGACGGTGGTGTCGTTCATGGGGTGTCCTCGGCCGCGCTGGCGCGGCGGAAACGGTGGCTGAAGCTGGGGTCGTAGAGCTTGCTGCGGGCGATGTCCGGCCAGGCGGCGCCCAGCGCGGGGCTGGCGATGATCATGGCCTGGCTGGCGATGCCGGCCTCGGCGCAGCGCACACGGCGATGTCGGCCAACGTGCCGCGCACGATCCGCTCCGCGCCCGGCCAGCTGGCCTTCTGCACCACCACGATGGGCGCGTCCTCTGGCCAGCCGGCGGCGCGCAGTTCGGCTTGCACGGTGTCGAGCAGGGTGATCGACAGGAAGATGCACAGCGTGCTGCGGTGCGCGGCCAGCGCGGCGAGGTCTTCACCCGCGGGCATCGGTGTGCGCCCGGCGACGCGGGTGAGGATCACCGTCTGCGTCACTTCCGGCAGGGTCAGCGTCTCGCCGGCGGCCGCCGCCGAGGCCATGGCCGAGGACACGCCCGGCACCACCGCCCAGGGCACGGCGGCGGCATCGAGCGGGCGGGTCATCTCGGTGAGCGCGCCGTACAGGCCGGGGTCACCGGTCTGCAGGCGCACCACCACGGCATGGCGTGCGGCGGCGTCGATCAGCCAGGCGCAGATCGCCTCCAGCGTCATGCCCTTGGAATCGTGGATCTCGCAACCGGCGGGCGTGAAGCGGGTGGCTGCGCGGTCGACCAGCGAACCGGCGAACAGCACCGCGCCGGCCCGTTCGAGCAGGCCGCGCCCCTTGACGGTGATCAGGTCCGGATCGCCCGGACCCGCGCCGACGAACCACACGGTTCCGCTCACAGGGCGGTCCTCCCGTCGCTGCTACCAAGGAAGTTCACACGCCCTTCGGGCGGCCGTGCGGGCGTGCTCATGCCCGACCCGCCAGGTCGAAGCACAGGCGCATCGCCGGACGGTCGGCGTGGCGTTGCAGCAGGCGGACCGCGGCGTAGGTGAATACCGGTTCGATGGCGACGATGACGAGGTAGGACGCGGCGAAGGTGGCCCAGGCGGCCAGCGGCGTGGCCACTTCGCCCACCGACAGCCACAGGCCGACCATGACGGTGACGCCGGTGTAGTAGAGGGCGTCGAGCTTGAGGATGTTGGCCACGCTCAGCGTGCGCAGGCGTTTGCCGACGGTGTGGTGAAGCACCATTAGCGGCACGGCCAGCGAGAGCGTGTTGACGCCAAGGTGCAGCAGGTCGGTGGGTTCAAACAGCAGGCCTTGCATCAGCAGACCAAGGCCGAAGCCGAGCACGGTGGGCACGAAACCGAGGGTCAGGTAGATCGG
>JAWKYX010000019.1:0-58230 GCA_041396265.1 Rhodocyclaceae bacterium | reverse complement strand
ACACGCCCGGGGGATTTCGCCCAACGAAATCGTCAGGCTGAATCCAATACGAAGGCCTTTCGAATTGAGCTCGCAAATGCTCGCATCGACAACCATGCGCCACGGGACCAGTCGGGTGTACGGCGTCTTGAATCCATCTGCGTTCATGACAAGTGCGCATCGACCGATGGCCGGCCCGAGCAGCAGGGCGCCAAGCATGGCAATCCCGATGCACAGCCAACCGTGGAGCGCCTCGCCGGGGGTGTTCACAATGACCAGCCCGCCTGCGCCAAAGACGCTGAGCGCCCCCAGCGACCATACGGCCGGAAACCGCCCTGAGCCGTGCTCGAACGCCGGATCATCGACCCGTTGGAGCAAGGCGTCGAGTCGCCGGGCATTCGCCTGCGCCGCGTCCGCTTCCTGTTTGCGCCGTCGGCGCGCACTGGTCCGATAGGCTTTGACCAGCCCAACCGCCGACACCAGCATCACCACAACACTCGCCGCTGCAGCAAGGGCAGACGGCGCATTGAGTGCAAATCCGAGCGCGCCGAACAGGAGAAAGACGCACACACCCGCGAGCCACACCATCACGCCCCCTATTGCATCGCCGCGAAATCATTCCGACGGCATTATAGCGAGCTTGGCAGAGCGGACTGGATTCGCTGGAGGCGAAAGACAGGCGCGTCAATCCTATCCGGTCGCCATGCTTGGCGAATGGCGAATGCGGCACGCACGACGCTGATCGGTGGGCGGCGGCTCTTGCCAGCGCCGCCCCACGCATCATGGACTATGGATCGCGCGCGACCCGACGACGCGATCCGCTTACGTCAAACACACAGCGTGACGCCATGCGCGGCGGTTGTCGCGATCAGTTGCGCGGGTTCGGGTTCGCCGGCGGCGGCGAGTTTGTCGAGCGCGGCGAACATGGCCACGGCCTGGCTGCGCGGGCCGGTCACCTCCAGCATTTCGCCACCGCCAACGCCATAATTGAAGCCGTGCACCACCCCGGCGGGCACATGCACCAGCGTCCCGGCGGGGCACATGATGATCTCGCCGTCGAAAACAAAGCTCACCTGACCGTGGGTCACGTAGAAGGCTTCGTCCCAGTCGTGGTGATGCGGCGGCGGGCCGGCGCCCTCGTCGCCGCTTTGCAGCGTGATCTTGAAGTCGGCCTGATCGCGGGAGAGGACAGTGACCCGGGTGCCGACAACGCTCAGGGGCGCGGGCTGCTCACCGGGCTTCATGATCAAGGGGGCGGGTGTCATCGTCTGGCGCTCCTGTGATGGGGCGTGGATGCCTTATCCCATCTTGGACGACGGATCACGATGAACCAAGAAAAACCCGGGCCGACCAACCGCCGCGCAGGACGGGCGCGACGGGACAGACGGACCGGCGGCGCTCCGCCTTATGGCGCGAGGCGCCGGTACTGGCCGCCGAAGTAGATCAGCGGATCGTGCGGGTTGCGGTCGTGGCGGACCACTTCGCTGAGGAAGAGCACATGGTCGCCGCCTTCGTGGCGGGTGGTGTTGCGGCACTCGAACCAGGCGCTGCAGCCGTCGAGCAGCGGTGCGCCGCCGAGGCCGTCGCGGCAGTTGAGGCCGGCGAACTTGTCGATGTCGCGGGTGGCGAAGCGCTGCGACAGGTGCTGCTGGTCGTGAGCCAGCACGTTGATGGCGTAGTACTCGCAGTTGACGAAGAGATCGGCGCTGGGCAGGTGTCGGGCCAGCGACCAGACGATCAGCGCGGGGTCGAGCGACACCGAGTTGAAGGAATTGACGGTCAGGCCGATCGGCGTACCATCGGGGGCGCGCGCCGTCACCACCGTGATGCCGGTGGCAAACATGCCCAGGGAATCACGCAGGGCGCGGGCGTCCGGCGCGTTGTTCGATTGACTCATTCAGGTCACCAGAGGTCGGGGAATTCCGGCGGATGCCGGCTGTTGTTTTATGTAAGCCCTTGATTATCGCCCGCCAGTTCGCCGCCGTCGACCTTCACTCCGTTCATGACCGATCCCGTTTCCTCCTTTGCCCCCCGCCTGCTGGCCTGGCATCGCCTGTCCGGCCGCCACGATCTGCCCTGGCAGAACACACGCGACGCCTACCGCATCTGGCTGTCGGAGATCATGCTGCAGCAGACCCAGGTGGAGACGGTCATCCCCTACTACGCGCGCTTTCTGGCGGCGTTTCCGGACATCGCCGCGCTGGCGGCCGCGCCGGTCGAGGCGGTGATGGGGCTGTGGAGCGGGCTGGGCTACTACGCCCGGGCGCGCAACCTGCACGCCTGTGCGCAGCAGGTGGTGCGCGAGCACGGCGGGGTGTTTCCGGCCACCGCCGAGCAGATCGCCACGCTGCCGGGCATCGGGCGCTCGACCGCGGCGGCGATCGCGGCGTTCTCGCAGGGCGAGCGGGTGGCGATCCTTGACGGCAACGTCAAGCGGGTGCTGTGCCGGGCTTTCGGCATCGCGGGTTTTCCGGGCAGCACGGCGGTGGAGAAGCAGTTGTGGGCGCTGGCCGAGTCATTGCTGCCGGCCGCGCAGATCGGTGACTACATCCAGGCGCAGATGGATCTGGGCGCCACGGTGTGCACCCGCGGTACACCGCGCTGCGACGTGTGTCCGCTGGCGGAAGATTGCGTGGCACGGCGCAGCGGCCGCATCGCCGAGTTGCCCACGCCGCGGCCCCGCAAGCGTCCGCCGCTACGCCAGGCACATCTGGCGATCATCCGCCACGCCGGTGCGGTGCTGCTGGAGCGGCGCCCGCCGAAGGGCATCTGGGGCGGGCTGCTGGTGCTGCCGGAGATCGAGGGCGAGGATGTGGCAGCGTGGCTGGCGGACCGCTTCGGGGTGGCGGCGCAGTCGATCAAGCGCGGCGAGGTGCTGCGCCACACCTTCACGCATTTCGTCCTCGACATCACGCCGGCGTGCATCGCGCTGCCGGGCGATGCGATGCCGACACTGACCGATGCCCAGCAATGGGTGCCGATGACGGCACTGGCCGATGCGGCCCTGCCGGCGCCGGTGCGCAGCCTGCTGGCGCGCTGATCAGGCGAGCAGGTTACGCTGGTCGAGGAACTGCTGGATGATCTCCAGCCGGCTCACCACGTCGTCGAGCTCCAGCAGTTTCTGCCGCGCCAGCAGCGGAATCGGCAGCACTTCGGCATAGCGGGCGCCGACCCACTCGGCGTCCTCAAACAAGTGTGGCTGCGGTACCCGCTCGCCCAGGTCGCGCACGATGCGCTCGAGCAGCGGGATCAGGTTGGTCTGCGCCTCGGGTAGCGGCGTTGCCGGCAGCGGCGGCAGCCACTCGACCTCGCCCATCAGCAGCTGCATGCCGTCGACGCTGTGGTCGAGCACACGGAAGCGCCGCTCGCCAACGACCACGATGTTCACTTCATTGACCGAATCGGCATCGGCGGCCACCACCCGGGCCTCGGTCCCCACCAGATGCGGCACGGCGGCGTCGCCGGTTTCACCGCCGGCGGCGATCAGGCAGACGCCGAAGGTGGTGTGCAGGCGCAGGCATTCGGCAATCATGTCCATGTAGCGCGGCTCGAAAATGCGCAAGGGCAGATACCCGCCGGGGAAGAGCACGGCTTGCAGCGGAAAGAGGGGCAAGGCGGTGGTTTGACTCATGCGGGCAGCCAATCGTGTCAGGGCCGACAACGCCGGGTGCCGGGCCGAAAATGACAGCGGGCGCCACGGAATGACCCGGGGCGCCCGCCAAGGGATGCGCACATTCTAGCAACGCACGGCGCAGCCTGCGCCGTGCCGGCTCAGTGGCCGATGATCTGGCTGAGGAAGAGCTGCGTACGCTCGTTCTGCGGGTTGTTGAAGAACTCCTCGGGCGGGTTGCTTTCGACGATCTGGCCGCGGTCCATGAAGATGACCTTGTCGGCCACCGTCTTGGCGAAGCCCATTTCGTGCGTCACGCACATCATGGTCATGCCGGATTCGGCCAGCTCGATCATGACGTCCAGCACTTCCTTGATCATCTCGGGGTCGAGCGCGGAGGTCGGCTCATCGAACAACATGATGCGCGGGTTCATGCACAGGCTGCGGGCAATCGCCACGCGCTGCTGCTGACCGCCGGAGAGCTGGCCGGGATACTTCTTGGCCTGGTCGGGAATCTTCACCCGCTCGAGGTATTGCATGCCGATGGCTTCGGCCTCCTTGCGCGGCATCTTGCGCACCCACATCGGCGCCAGCGCGAGGTTCTCGAGCACCGTGAGGTGGGGGAACAGGTTGAAGTGCTGGAACACCATGCCGACTTCCTTGCGGATCTGTTCGATCTGGCGCAGGTCGGAGGTCAGCTCGGTGCCGTCGACGATGATCTGCCCCTTCTGGTGTTCTTCGAGGCGGTTGATGCAGCGGATCATGGTCGACTTGCCGGAGCCCGAGGGGCCGCACACCACGATGCGCTCGCCCTTGGCCACTTGCAGGTTGATGTCCTTCAGGACATGGAATTTGTCATACCACTTGTTCACACCGCGAAGCTCGATCATCACTTCGCTGTCGGCGGTGCTCTTCGGAACGGCAGCTGTCATGGCCATCTCCAATGTTGATTCAATAACGGGCGCGACCTTGTGGGTCAGCGCTTGTGTCCGGTGTGCAGCTTGCGTTCGAGCGACTGGCTGTAACGCGACATGGTGAAGCAGAAGATCCAGAACACGAAGGCGGTAAACACATAGCCCTCGGTGGAGTAGCCCAGCCAGTTCGGATCGTTCAGGGCGTTCTGAACCATGCCCAGCACATCGAGCAAGCCAACGATGATGACCAGCGTCGTGTCCTTGAACAGGGCGATGAAGGTGTTCACGATGCCCGGGATCACGATCTTCAGTGCCTGCGGCAGGATGATCAGGCCCATCTTCTTCCAGTAGCTCAGGCCCAGCGCATCGGCCGCCTCGTACTGCCCCTTCGGAATCGCCTGCAGGCCACCGCGCACCACTTCGGCGATGTAGGCCGACTGGAACAGGGTGATGCCGATCAGCGCCCGCAAGAGCTTGTCGAAGCTGACCCCTTCGGGCAGGAACAGCGGCAGCATCACCGAGGACATGAACAGCACGGTAATGAGCGGCACACCGCGCCAGAACTCGATGAACAGCACGCACATCGATTTCACGGCCGGCATGTTGGTGGCCTGACGGCCCAGCGCCAGCATGATGCCCAGCGGCAAGGCAGCCACACAGCCCACCGAGGCCAGCAGCAGGGTCAGCGTGAGGCCGCCCCATTGCGATGTCTCGGTCTGCTCAAGGCCAAACACGCCACCAAACAGCAGGATGAAGCCGAAGATCGGGAAGATGAAGATGACGAACAGGCCCAGCTTCACCTTGTGCCGGAAGCCCTCGATGAACAACGGCACCATGCAGGCGATCAGCGCGATGTAGATCAGGTTGATCCGCCAGGTTTCGCTCTCCGGGAAGAAGCCGTACATGAAGGTGGAGAAACGGGCGCTGACAAACACCCAGCACGCGCCACCGGAGGTGCACGCGTCGCGGCTGTCGCCGATCCAGTCTGCCTTGATGAACAGCCAGTTGATCAACGGCGGCAGCAGGGTTGCCAGCAAATAGATCGCGAACAGCGTCAGCGCTGAATTGATTGCGTTGGAGAAGAGGTTGCGTCGTAGCCAGCCGATCGCCCCCACGGAGGAGGCGGGCGGCGGCAGATCGGGCAATGGAGCAAAGTCATGGCTCATGATCAACGCTCCCGCAACGCCATCTTGGCGTTGTACCAGTTCATGAAGATGGAGATGATCAGGCTGAGCAGCAGATACACGCTCATGGTGATGGCGATGATTTCAACGGCCTGGCCGGTCTGGTTCAGTGTGGTACCGGCAAACACCGCGACCAGGTCGGGGTAGCCGATGGCCGCCGCCAGAGACGAGTTCTTGGTGAGGTTCAGGTACTGGCTGGTCAGCGGCGGAATGATCACCCGCATGGCCTGCGGGATCACCACCAGGCGCAGCGTCCAGCTCGGGCGCAGGCCCAGCGCGCTGGCCGCTTCGGTCTGCCCGTGCGACACCGCCTGGATACCGCTTCGCACCGTTTCGGCGATGAACGCCGCGGTGTAGATCGACAGGGCCAGCGTCAGAGCGAACAGCTCGGGGATGACCGCCACGCCGCCCTGAAAGTTGAAGCCTTGCAGCGACGGGTAGTCGAGGTGCATGGGCGAGCCGGTGGCGAAGAACACCAGCGCCGGCACACCGATCAGGATGGCCAGCGAGGCATATACCGTGTGGAACAGCTGGCCGGTGGCCTCGAAACGCTTGCGCGCCCAGCGCGCCAGGAAGATCACCGCCACGATCGAACCGATGATGGCCAGCCCGGTGGCCATGAAACCGTCCTCGAACACCGGTGCCGGCAGATACAGGCCGCGATTGCTGAGGAACAAGGATTCGCCGACCGATATGGCCTGGCGTGGCCCCGGCAGGTTGAAGCCGATGGCGTAGTACCAGAAGAAAATCTGCAGCAGCAGCGGGATGTTGCGGAAAATTTCGATATAGACCGCAGCCAGCTTGCTGATCAGCCAGTTGGACGACAGGCGCAACACGCCCATGATGAAACCGATGATCGTGGCGAAGAAGACGCCCAGCACAGACACCAGAATGGTGTTGAGCAAGCCGACCAGGAAGGTGCGTCCGTAGGTCGAGGTTTCGTCGTATTCGATCAGCGATTGCAGGATGCCGAAACCGGAGGCCCGGTCGAGAAAGCCGAAACCCGTCGAGATTCCGCGCAACTCCATGTTGTGGAGGGTGTTGCGCACGATGAAGAAGATAAACGCCGCGACGGTCATGCTGGCGAGAATCTGGAAAACCAGCGCTCTGAACTTGGGATCGGACAGAAGCCGTGGCTTGGCGGGGGTGTCCCGCTCGGAGCTTGCATCAGCCATGGTATGCCTCAGACGGTATGAGAAAGAGGGCGGCCCGGCGCGCCTTGCTGGTGCGCCGGGCCGCTGGCCGCCTTAACGAATCGGCGGTGCGTACTGGATACCGCCCTTGTTCCACAATGCGTTCAGGCCACGCGAGATCTTCAGCGCGCTGCCTTCACCGACGTTGCGCTCGAACATTTCGCCGTAGTTACCGACCTGCTTGATGATGTTGTAGGCCCACTTGTCATCGACACCGAGGAACTCACCCTTCACGCCCTCGATACCGAGGATGCGTCGGATGTTGGGGTCGGCGCTCTTCATCATCTCGTCGACGTTCTTCATGGTCACGCCGGCTTCTTCGGCGTTGATCTGGGCGAACAGCGACCAGCGCACCAGGTTGAACCACTCGTCGTCACCCTGACGCACAACCGGCCCCAGCGGCTCCTTGGAGATGATCTCGGGCAACACGATGGCGCTGTTCGGGTCGGACAGCTTGATCCGCAGCGCATACAGCTGCGACTGGTCGGAGGTCAGCATGTCGCAACGGCCGGCCTCGAAGGCTTTGACGGTTTCGTCCGAGCTATCGTAGGTGATGGCCTTGTATTCCATCTTGTTGGCCCGGAAGTAATCGGCCAGGTTCAGCTCGGTGGTGGTCCCGGCCTGGATGCACACCGCGGCGCCCGACAGTTCCTTGGCGCTCTTGACGCCGAGCTTCTTGGTGACCATGAAGCCCTGGCCGTCGTAGTAATTCACGCCGGCAAAGTTCAGGCCCAGGCTGGTGTCGCGGGTGTAGGTCCAGGTGGTGTTCCGCGGCAGCATGTCCACCTCGCCCGACTGCAGCGCGGTGAAACGCTCCTTGGCGTTGAGAGGGGTGTACTTGACCTTGGAGGCATCGCCGAACAGGGCAGCGGCAACGGCACGGCAGGCATCCACGTCGATGCCCTTCCAGTTGCCCTTGTCGTCGGTGGCCGAGAAGCCAGGCAGGCCGGTACTGACACCACACTGCACGAAACCCTTTTTCTTGACCGCATCAAAGGTCGCGCCCGCAGAAGCCGAGCCGGCAATCGTCAGGCCGACGGCGGCGGCCGCAGTCAATACGGAAATCCGCTTGAAGTTCATCAATCATTCCTCCAGTTCTTGATCTGGTAAGCGTGGGAGCCAGGCTTTCGGATAGGCCTGGTCGGTCCACTGGCATGCTGGCTCGTAGCCGGGCATACCCCTATTTAAACAACTGTTTGGCAGCAATACAACGCGCCACCGATGCGGAAAACCCTTATAAACACTGAGGTTCAGCCTCGTCGCGGGGCAAAATGCGGGGCCGCAGCAATGCCATTAGCATTGCCGAAAACGCCGTAGTGCACCGCAACAGATTTAGCTAAGCAGAATTGATGCCAATCAAGGCGAGCGGCCGTTTCTTGCATGCCGCAGCACACAAAAACCGCCGAATATTCAATCGGTTTCGCCCCAGCGCGGCATCAGCGCGTGGTCGATTCCGAGCTGGTCAAGGATGCGTGCAACAACGAAATCGATCACATCCTGCACCGACGTGGGGCGCGTATAAAAGCCCGGATTCGCCGGAAGGATGCATACCCCGAGCCGCGCCAGCTTGAGCATGTTCTCGAGGTGGATGGCCGAAAACGGCGTTTCGCGGGGCACCAGCACCAGCTTTCGGCCCTCCTTGATGACCACGTCGGCGGCGCGCTCGATCAGGTCCTGGCTCATGCCGGCGGCAATCGACGCCAGCCGTCCCATGGTGCAGGGGCACACCACCATGGCGTCGGGCGGGTTGGAGCCCGAGGCCGGCGGGGCAAACCAGGTTTCGCGGCCAAACACCCGCAGCTGCCCCGGCGCCGCCTTGAAGCGAGCCGACAGCTCGGCTTCGACCTCCGCCGCGCGCGAGGGCAGGTGCCAGTCCATCTCCTGCTGTGCCACCACCTGCGCCACCTGGCTGTAGAGCAGCCAGACGCGGTGCCCAGCGCCGAGCAGGCATTCGACCAGGCGCACGCCATAGGCCATGCCGGAGGCGCCGGTGAAGGCCACGGTGATGGTGAGCGGCGAGGTCATGGCGGGCGTCCTTTATTGCAGATAGTCGCTGATCAACACCCATCGGCCCTGCGTGATGCGCGCGAGGCGGCCGACCCGGTTGCCGAGGTGATCGGTGGCGGAGAAGCGGTACTCGGGGCTGCCGAAGAAGTCGCGCGTGGTGTGCACGCTTTCCATGGCCGAGACAAAGCGCTCGGCGGTCAGCTCCCGCCCCGCCGCTTCCAGCCCCTGGATGAACACATCGGCCACGTTGTAGCCCATCGCGCTCCAGATGTTCGGCGCCGCGCCAAAGCGCTGGCGGTAGCGATCGATCCAGTCGGCCAGCGCGCTGTTGGCGCCCTCGGCATAGGGTAGCGGCATCACGCTCACGCCATACAAGCCCTCGACGGCCGCGCCGCCCAGCTCATGGGTCTGCGCCGAATAGCCCGACGCCGTCACCAGCATGTCGACCGGCCAACCGGTCTTGCGTGCCTCGCTCACCGCCGCCACGGTCTCGCGCACCACGGTGGCCAGCACCACCAGGTCGCAGCCCGCCGCGCGCAGGCGGGCCACCTGGCTGGCAAAGTCGGTCGCGCCGCGCTTGTAGCCCACCGCCTCAACCAGCGCCATGCCACGCTGCGCCAGGCCAGCTTCGACGCCCTTCTTCACCTCATGACCGTAGTCGTCATCCTGGAACAGCAAGCCCACCCGGGTGTAACCACCACGCGCCAACATCTCGCGCACCGCGGCGTTCATGTAGTCCTGATAGGGCGCAAAGAGCTGGAACTTGAGCGGATGCAGCGGCGCATAGGTGGCCTGGTGCGGTGAGAAGGGGAACAGATGCGGCCGCCCGGCCTCGATCGCCAGCGGCATCGAGGCCATCACCACCGGCGTGCCGAGGTTGCCGACGAAGGCAAACACCTTGTCGCGCGAGAGCAGCTTGCGCGTGGCCAGCACCGCCCGCTTCGGGTCGTAGCCGCTGTCCTCGAAGCGCAGCTCAAGCTTGCGCCCATGCACGCCGCCGCGGGCGTTGGCCTCTTCGAAGCGCAGCAGCATGCCGTCGCGGATCGGCGCGCCGAGCATGGCGATCGGGCCGGACAGATCCTGGATCGTGCCCACGCGAAGGGTGCTCGCCGTCACCCCCGGCTCGGCCAGCGCCGCGGCGCTGGCCAACACACCCGCCATCATGGTCATCAAGAATCGTCGCAGCATCCCGCCCTCGCCGTGTTTGTTTTCCGAGGGGCCATTATCACGCCAAACCGCCGCCCGCATTCAAGCCATCGGCGCGTCACACCGCCGGCTTATGATGCCGTTATACTCGCCGGCTGCGGCGCAACCGGTGCGCCCGACACATTCACCATAGGATTCCCCCGCATGAAGAAGTCCTGGCTCGCCCTGCTCGCCGTCCCCGTCGTCGCCTACCCCGCCGCCGCCTGGTATCTCGGCTCGCAAGTTGAATCGACGCTCAGCGCGCAATACCAGCAGGCCGAAACCCTGCCCTACCTGAAAGTCGTCGAGCGCACCTATGAGCGCGGCGTGTTCAGCGCCACCGAGTCAGTCACCATCGAGCTGTTCGGCGCCATGCTGCAGATGATGCAGCAGGCCAACCCCGACGCGCCGCCGGCCGAGCCGCTGCGCATCCGCTTCCGCTCGCAGATCCAGCACGGCCCCTTCGCTGGCGGCGCGCTGGCCGCGGCGGTGGTCGACAGCCAGTTGGTGCTCGACGCCAGCACCCAGGCGGAAGTGGCCAAGCTGTTCGGCAACAACACTCCGCTCACCAGCCACACCGTGTTCAAGCTCGACGGCAGCGGCACCGCCACCGTGCTCAGCCCCGCCTTCGCCACGCAGGTCCCCAACCCCGACACCGGCGAAGCGGTGAACATTGCCTGGGAAGGCATCCGCGCCAATGTCGACTTCGCCCCCGGCATGACCCGCTACACCATGACCGGCGACGCACCCCGGCTGGAGGTCAAGGACCCGGCCGGCACCCACATGGTGATGAGCGGCCTGCGCTTCACCGGCGAACAGCAGCGCCTGTTCGACGACGAACCCCTGCTCTTCTCCGGCACGCAGCGCATCACCATCGACACCGTGCAGATGAACCTCCCCGAGGAAGACGCCGGCCAGGTCAGCATCAAGCAGATCACCTACGACGTCGACATGCCGGCCGAGGGCGACTTCATCGACATGATCGCCAAAATGGGCGCCCAGACCGTCGACATCGGCGGCACCAACTACGGCCCCGCCCACTACGACGTCTCGCTCAAGCACCTGCATGCGCGCACCGTGGCCAAGCTCTACCGCGAGTTGCTCGCGGCCTATTCCAGCCCCGCCATGATCGGCCCCAACGCCAACCCGCAGCTGGCGCTGGCGCCGCTCGCCGGGCCGGCCATGGCGCTGCTCGGCCACAACCCCGTCGTCGCCCTCGACCGCCTCAGCTTCACCACCCCGCACGGTGATGCCCACCTCGACCTGCGCGCCGCCGCGCCCGGCATCACCCCCGACGCCATGGCCAACCCCGGCCTGCTCATGGCCGTGCTCGACGCCGGCGCCAACATCGCCCTGCCCGAAGCCTTGCTGCTCAGCCTGGCCAAGGACCGCGCCAGCGCCCAGCTGGCCGCCATGAGCGAGACCGGCACCGTCTCGGACGACGACCTGCAAATGGTCGCCGCCCAGTTCGAGGGCAAGCTGCAGGAACTGAGCGGCCAGGGCTTCATCACCCGCGACGGCGGCGTGATCAAATCCACCCTCGCCTTCAAGGCCGGCCAGCTCACCGTCAACGGCAAGCCCTTCAACCCCATGGCGATGCAATAAGCCCGCCGCCACGCCCGTCGGGTGGGCGGCTCGCCGCCCACCAACCACCGTTTCTCCAGGAAGTCGCCGGTCAGCAAGCGAGCCGCCGCTGCCGACCGAGCAAGCGCCGCGCTTCGGCCACGGTCGCATTCCGCGCCGCTATCGCACCAGCCCCGCCGGCCGCCACAGCACCACCGCCACCAGCACCAGCCCAAAGGCCAGCAGCTCCAGCCCGGCCAGGTTGGCCACACCCGCCGGCAACACATCGCGCAGCAGCGCGATCGCCTGTGGCAGCGCCACGATCACCACCGCGCCCCACACCGCCCCCATCAGCCGGCTCGCGCCGCCGACGAACACCAGCATCAGCAACTCGAACGACAGCTGCAGGCCGAACTGCTCCGGACTGAGATAACCCAGCCAGTGCGCATACAGCGCGCCGGCCAGCGCACCGAGCCCACCGCCAACGGCAAAGGCCAGCCACTTGGCGTGGGCCGTATCGACACCGCTGGCCGCGGCCGCGCCTTCATCGTCGCGCACCGCCCGCCACGCCCGGCCAACACGCGAGTTCAGCAGCCGCCGGCAGGCCAGCAGCGCCAGCGCCAGCACCGCCACGCTCACTCCAACCTGGTGCAAGGGCTCGACCACCGCCCAGCCCGCCAGCGACAGCGGCGGCACGCTCAGCCCCGAGGCCCCGCCGGTGACACCATCGAAGCGCACCAGCGCCTCCTCCACAATCAAGGCCACCGCCAGCGTACTCATGCCGAAGGCCAGGCCACCGAGCCGCCGCCCCGGCAGGCTCGCCAGCGCACCCAGCAGCGCGCCCCCGGCAACGGCCACCACCAGCCCCAGCAGCGGCGGCCCGCCCGAGGCCACCCAACCGGCTTGCAGATACGCCCCGACGGCCAGAAACGCACCATGACCGAGCGAGATCTGCCCGCTCTGCCCGAGAATGACCACCAGCCCCAGCCCGGCGATGGCCCAGGTCGCCACAAAGGCGAGCTGGCCCAGGCCATAGTCGAGCCCAAGCGTCAACAGCGTGACGGCGGCCAGCGCCAGCAAGGCGAGCCCCTGCCTCATGCCGAGCGCCCCGCCAATAGCCCGCGCGGGAAGCACAGCAGCGCCACCAGCATCAGCACATAGGCCGTCACATGATTGGCGCCTTCGGGCAGGTAGCGCCCGGCCAGCGCCTCGGCCACGCCAATGAACACACCGCCGGCCAGCGCGCCGGGCAGACTGTGCATGCCGCCGATCACCGCCGCCGGAAAAGCCTTGAGCGCCACCACGCCCATGCCCGGATGCACAAAGGTGACCGGCGCCATCAGCACCCCGGCCAACGCCGCCAGCGCCGCCCCCAGCGCCCAGGCCAGGGTGTGCATGCCGGTGGTGGACACGCCCATCATCGACGCGATGCGGGGGTTCTCCGAACAGGCGCGCAAGGCCAGCCCGGCCCGGGTGAAGTGAAAGAACGCGGCCAGCGCCGCGCAGGACAGCACCGTGGCCACAATCACCCCGACATGCGCCAGGCTGACCGTGACCCCGCCAAGCGCGAAATGCCCCGCCAGCCCCGGCAGCGGCAACTGATGCGCGCTGTGGGTGGCCGCCGGCACCGTGGTCACCCCGCCGCGCAGCATCAGGCCCAGGCCGAAGGTGAGCAGCACGGCGGTCAGGTGCGGCTGGCCCATCGCCCGGCGCAGCGCCAGCCGCTCCACCAGCGCCCCGGCCAGCGCCATGCCCAGCACGGCGACCAACACCGCCAGCCACACCGGCCAAGCGGCCGCGGCCGTCAAGGCCACGGCGGCAAAGGCGCCCACCATCAGCAGCTCGCCCTGCATGAAACTGACCGCCTCGGTGGCCTTGTAGACCAGCACGAACGACAGCGCCACCAAGCCGTAGATACAGCCGGTGGCCACGCCGCTGAGGAGAATCTGGAGCATCATGACGCAGAGAATACCTGCTCGGCACACCGATGCCGATCAGGGTGTGCAGCGCTGCGAGCGGCTTGCGCGCCCGAATGAATGGCTACTTCGCGGCTTCTACAACGGCGGCCGGCGTCACCACCAGCCGCAGTTCAGTCGTGGTGTTTTCAAGCGCCGGGTTGTTCTGGCGGGCGAGCGCGGTATAGCGATCCATGGTCAGCGTGATCGTCGCCTGGTCAACCGTCGTATCCTCCAGCCATCGCACCACACTGACTTCGCCCGTGTGCTTGAGCCGATACACTACAGCCACCGGCGCCTCATCGAAGGTCGACACACTCAGGTAATAGGTATTGGCGCACACCCCCTGCGTCTCGACGAAGCATTGCTCGCCTGCGCGCGGCACGGCATACAGCCGAAGCAACAGATTCTTCTCCACCGCCGGGTCGAGTGCATCGAGCTCGATGCGCTGCCCGTAGGCCATGGCCGCCGTCAGCTCATCCGCGCCCGGCGCCGCCGGGGGCTTGAGGTGTGCGCACCCGACAAGCAGCAGCGGCAGGCAACACGCCAGTCTTAACATCGCCACCTCAATTGACCGAGAAGTGCATGTGATCGGTATGGCCCGGCACCGAATAATCCGCACCGAGCTTCTTCTTCATCGCCGGACCAAAATTCTCGCGACGGTGGGGCGCTGATCGACACTGGGGTCCACGGCCGACGCAAAGCCGACGGCAACGCCGTTGATACTTGACGGAATACCGGGCATGGCGACGGGACTCTTGAGGTCAGGCAAGCGCCAACGATAACACCATGAAATGCCCTCGCCATTCTTGCCGATGCTGTTCTCCCGATAGACGCCGGGCACTCAACGACAGGCTGCGCTCCGAGGCAAGGCACACGCCGCGTCGTACTCCGCACCGAGGCGCGCCACCAGCTCGGCCACCGTCGGGATGTCGTGAATCGTCGCCACACCGTGGCCGGCGCTCCACACATCGCGCCAGGCCTTGGCCTCGTCGCTCATGTCCTTGATCTTGCCCTTGCCCAGGCTCAGCGTGAGCTGCTCGCGCGAAAAGCCCGCCGCCGCCAGGCTCGGCCACAGGAAGTTGGCGTTGGTGCCCGACACCGCATCGGTATACACGATGTCGTCCGCGCCGCAGTCGACCAGCATCTGCTTGTACGCCGCCTGCGCCATCGCCTCCTGCGTGGCGATGAAGCGCGTGCCGAGGTAGGCCAGGTCCGCCCCCATTACCTCCGCCGCCCGCACCCCGGCGCCGTCCGACATCGCACCGCCGAGAATCAATGTGCCGTCCCAGAACTCGCGGATCTCGCGCACCAGGCTGAACGGACTCTGCGTGCCGGCATGCCCGCCCGCCCCCGCGGCGACCGCGATGATGCCATCCACCCCCGCCGCCATCGCCTTGCGCGCGTGATAGGCATGGATCACATCCGAAAACACCACCCCGCCATAACTTTTCACCGCCTCCACCACCTCGCCCGGATGCCCCAGGCTGGTGATCACGAAGGGCACCTTGTGCTTGACCAGCAAATCCAGATCCGGCCGCACCCGCGGGTTGCTCGCGTGCAGGATCAGATTCACGCCATAGGGCGCACACGGCGTCACGGCCAGCGCGGTGTTGATCTCGCCCAGCCACGCGTCCAGCAACGCGCTGGTGCGCGCATTCAGCGCCGGGAAGGACCCGGCCACCCCGGCCCGGCAGGTCGCGATCACCAGCTCGGGGCCGGAGACCAGGAACATCGGCGCGGCAATGGCGGGCAGGCGGAGCGTGGATTTGAAGGCGGCGGGGAGGGACATGGCGGGCTCCTTCGGCAGCGAACGGTGACGAGGGGATTGTCGGCCGTTTTCAGTGTGCCGGAAACCTGATGGGCGCCGACGAGTCGTCGGCCGGATGAAGCGAGGCGCAATCCGGGGTCGGTGCCCGATCCGCCTTCCGATCCCGGAGGCGGCCCTTCGGGCCTTGTCCGGGCGATGCGCACTACCGCGCCGGCGCCGGCACGGGTGCCCCGTCGATCTGCAGGCGACTGCTGAATCGCAGCCTGCGCGACACGCCCCTCGGGTCGGAGAGAAACGGGATATGGCGCCGCGGCCGATCCCAGACCCGCACCGTCCAGGTCGTGCCGCCCATGAATTCGAAGCTCACCGCGCCCAACGCATCCAATTGCAGCGAACGGAAGGAACCCGTCGCGTAAGGCGCCCCGATCTGCGCCGATTCGACTAGCCGCATGTCCGGGTCCAGCAAATGGATATGCAAGGCGTCCTCGTAGGGAATGTCGTCGGTCATGAAGAGCAGGTAGTACCTGTCGCAGCCCACGCAGGCTTCCCGCACCGCACCGGCCACGATCGTATCCGTAGGCTGGCCATCGGCACAGATGCGGCTGTGAGGCGGTGTCGCATCGTCCTGCGTACCGATCGGCTGGATGGAAAGCCTGGCTTCCGGAATGACATGCATGGCTCTGACTACCAAACGAAGCTGACACCAAACGCCGCCAACGCCCCGCCGACGAAGGCGCCGACCGTCACACAAACCGGCGCGCCCGGCCCGCAGGCCAAGCCCGCCAACGCACCCCCGGCAATCCCGCCACCAATTCCTGCGCCGGTGATAGCAGCCTCCCGCCCGGTCGCCTGAAGCTTGTTCTCTGCGCTGGCGATGGTATATGCCGACATCGCGATAGAGACGACGATCAAACTTCTGCCGGCATAGGACAGTTGGCGCATCACCGCCGTCACCTTCGGATTCGACCTACCCGCGGATCTAACGATTTCCGCATAGACGGCATCCTTCTGTAGTGACGTCAGCTTATTGAAATCGACACTTCGTCCATAGAGTTGCTCCGCTTTTCGCGCGATCAACGCATTCAGCGTCCTACCTTCGCTCTTCATATGCTGCGCCAGGGCAAGGCCCACTGGCGTACTCCGAGAGCGAACGAGTTCCATGATCAGGTTTCGTGCCTCCTGGGCTTGATGCGCCGCATTGGCCCAAGTGATCCGTCCTGCGGCGGCCTGAGCAGATTGCTCGCCATCGCTCGAACATGCTTCCCGTAAAGCTGGCGGGCTTCAGCATCGACGGTCAAATGAACGCCCGCATTCGCCAGTTCAGCCTCCAGCGCGCGGATCGACGATTCAAATACCGCGTTGGCGTTTTCTTGAACGGCTTCCATTGTCTTCAACCCTTCGTGATCCCGAGTGCGATTGACGCGACGCGCGGCTTTGACACCGGCGTCGCCTTGTATGTAAATGGCATTACACAACGCATCCGGGCACGACGCAAGCATCAATGCAACCCAATCCGTACAACGCTCAAGTTTTGTCGCCCAGCAGGCGCAAAGCCCAGCCCGGGACCAGCCCGCATAGGCCGAAAAAGTTGAGCGCCTTCCGCTACATGCAGTGATTGAAGTGGTGGAATTCGGCGGATGACGCTTCGCTGATCCGCCCTACATAGGAGGCCATCAGCTCCCGGACGATCGCCGTCCCAGTCTCGATCAACGGTCGCGCGACACGATGATCGGGAACGAGTTGCCCATCCTACGACGAACGCATCGCGCATCGGCCATGATTCAGCGCAAACACGCAAACCGCACCCCGCCACCCCCTGCTATCCTCCACCCCATGCAAGGCATCGAACCTCTCATCTATGGCCTCGGTCTCGCCGGGGCGGCGGTCAATGCGGCCTCGGGCGTGCTCGAGGCGGGACGCAAGCCCTTTGACCTGTTCGGCATGGTGGTCGTCGCGCTGGCGGCGGCGCTGGGCGGCGGGTCGTTGCGCGACATGCTGCTCGACCGCACGGTGTTCTGGATTGCCGACCAGGCCTATCTGATCACGGCGCTGGTGGCGGGGGTGGCGACCTTTTTGCTGGCGCGGCGGGTGCGCTTGCCGGCACAGCTGTTTTTGCTGCCGGATGCGATCGGGCTGGCGCTGTTTACCGTGGTGGGCACCTCGGTGGCGCTGGCGCATGGGGCGCCGTGGCTGGTGGCGAGCCTGATGGGGGTGGTGACCGGGGTGTTTGGCGGCATCCTGCGCGATGTGTTGTGCAACGAGGCGCCGGTGGTGTTTGGCGGCACCTTGTATGGCAGCGCGGCATGGCTGGGGGCACTGGTGCTGATCGCGCTGCCCAAGCTGGGCGTCGGCCATGATGTGTCGGCGCTGTCGGCGGGCGTGGTGATTTGTGCGATCCGGCTGCTGTCGATCCGCTTCAAGTGGCATCTGCCGATCTATTCGGCACGGCGATAGCGGTTTTTGGCCGGTTGACGCCGGTCCTACGGTGAGGTGTTGAGGCGCAGGCGGGTGTCGCGCGCCTCGATGCCTTGCATCCGCAGTCGGCCGACCTGCAGGTCGAGTTGCACTGGCCAGTCGCGCCAGGCGTCGAGGGGTAGCGGCTCGCCACTTGCCGGGCCGGGGGCTTGCCAGCGGTCGAGGTCGAGCCGGTCGACGCGGGCGCTCAGCGCGAGCCAGTGCGGCGCCGCGAGCGCAATGTGCCATTGGCCGTCGAGCCGGCTGTCTTCCACACTGAGTGCGACCGTCCCCGCGCCCTGCCGCGCGGCGAGCTGCCATTGGCCGGCCAGTTCGGCTGCGAGTGCGACGGTGGCGCCTGGCCGGGCGGGGTCGGGCAGCGTGGCGTCGAGCGTGGGCAACCGGACATCGAGGTGGCCGGCGGCCAGATCGAGGGCCAGCGCGGCGCCGGTGGTGTGCAGCGCGATCGGTCCGGCGGGCACGTCGGCCGCCAGCTGCATGTTGCCGCGTAGCGCCAGCTGCGGGCCGGCCAGATGGAGCGTCAGCGTATCGAAGCGGGCGGTGGCGGGTGCGTCGGCCATGGCCGGGCTGAGCGTGGCGGTGCCATGCAGGCCGAGCAGCCGGGTGTCGACGCCGTCATGGCGTAGTGCATCGCCCTCGGCGCTGAGCGTGAACTGTCGGCCGTCCTGCCGGGCGCGCACGGTGGCGCCGATGCCCTCGGCCTGCCATGCGCCCTCCCGCGTCTGGCCAATGGCGGCCGCGGTAAGACTCAGTGCATCGATATGCACCGGGCCGATGGCGCCGGCCAGCTCGGTGCTGAAATCGCTCAGTTGGGCGCGGGGGCCGACCCTGGCGCTCAGGGCACCGTCGAGCGTGGTGTCGGCGCGGGTGGCGCCGCCGCTGGCCTGCACCTGCCAGCCGCCGGGCGCGGCGGCGACGTCGACACGCACGAGGCGCACGGTGGTCGGCGGCGCCTCGCCGGCCATCAGCGTGACGACGGCGTCCGACACGCTCAGGGTCGCCAGCTGAACCGCCACCGCTGGCTCGGTCGGGGCGGCATCCAGCCCAGCCATGGGCAGTGGCCAGCGGCCCTCGCCGTCCTGGCGCAGTGTGGCGCGGACCCCCTGGATGTCGATATGCAGCGGATGCGCGGCGCCCTTGGCCGACCACTCGCTGCGCACGGCGAGGCGATCGACGCGCACGGTGCCGGGCGTGGCGCCGGCGGCCTGCCAGGTGAGGCCGGCAAGCGCCAGGCGGGGCGGAAAGACCTGCAGCGATACCGGGCCGTCGATATGCACCCCGCCACCGATGCGCGCATTGATTTCATCGGCCAGGGTCTCGGCCAGCCAGCGGTCGCTGAACTGCCAGGCGAGTACGGCGGTGACGATGAAGGCCGCTGCGCTGAGCCACAGGACGAGCCGGCCGAGACGGCGACGGCGGCCAGGTGGGCGCATGCCGCCTTGGCGCTGCCGGTCGGCCCCGCCCGCCATCACCGCAGCGCGGGCAGGTGCAGCGTGAAGATGGTGCCCTGCCCGGGGGTGCTGGCGACCGATGCACGGCCGCCGTGGCGCTCGGCCACGGTCTTGACGATCATCAGTCCGAGGCCGATGCCGGCTTCGCGCCGGCTGGCGGCCGTGGGCAGGCGACCGAAGCGCTGGAACAGGCGCGGCAGCAGGTCTTGGCGGATGCCTTCGCCGTGGTCGCGCACCGACACCGCCCAACCGTTGGGCTCGCGGGCGAGCGTCATCTCGACAACGCTGTCGGGGCGGCCGTACTTGACGGCGTTGCCAAGCAGGTTGACCAGCGCCCGGCGCAACAGGTCGCGGTCGCCGCGCACATAACCTTCGTCGTGGCCATGGTTGTCGATCTGCAGCTCAATGGCCACGCCGCGGCCCTTGGCCAGCGCCCAGATCTCGTCGGCGGCGTCCTGCATGACCGCGGCGAGGCTGATTTCCGTGAACTGGCTGGCATCGATGGCATCAGCCCGCACCAGGCGGAACAGGTCGTCGGCCAGCTTGAGCGCGGAGCGGGCGTAACGGGTGAGCTGGTTGAGCAAGGCGTGGCCGCTGGCGGTGGTGTCGCCAGCGAGCTGCTCGGCCTCGATCAGGGTCAGGATGGAGGCGATCGGCGAGCGCATGTCGTGCGAGAGGTAATGCATGGTCTCTTCGCGGCTGCGCTGGGCATCATGGATACGAGTAATGTCGGCCAGGCCGAACACCGAGCCGAGGGGCCGTCCACCGGAGTCGACCAGACCGGCGACCGACACCAGCAGGCGGGCGCCGTTGGGCGCGTCGAGCTCGACGGTGCGGACCACGCCACCGCCGTCATGCACCGGCATACCGCCCTCGGTGGGCAGGCCCGGCGGCCATTCGAGCGACTTGAGCGCGCGCGCCACGGTCAGCGGCTCGGCCGCTTCGAGCAGGCGCGAGGCTTCGAGGTTGCACAGCATGACCTGATGCGCCGGGTTGGTGACCACGGCGCCGACCGGCAGGTGATCGAGGGTGTCGACCACGAAGCGGTGCAGGTCGCGCTGGCGCCTGACTGCCTGATTGACCCGCCGGATACGCGCCTGCAGCGGGTCGACCGCATGCATGGGTGGCAGCTCGACCTGCATCGCGGGGAAGAGCTTGGCGGCGTCGCGGTCGAGCACCTCCAGCTGGCTGTCGAGATGGCGCTGGGCGGCCTCCAGCCGGCGCCAGCTCCACAGCGGGTAGCACAGCAGGCAGCCGAGCACCGCGCCGGCCGGCGGAAACCACCACATCACCGAATGCAGCGCAGCCCAGCTCAGTGCCAGGCAGGCGGCCGATACGGCAAAGGCGACCACCAGCGCACTACGCGGCGCAGCGCGCAGCATCAGGCCCATGAGCAGCACCACGATGCCGCCAGCCAGGGCAGCCGCGACCGGCGGTGGCATCAGTCGCACCGCCTCGCCACGCTTGAGCGCGGCGTACACGTTGGCATTGACCTCGACGCCCGGCATCGGCCGGTTGAACCCCGAGGTGGGCGTGGGCACGCTGTCGGCCATGCCCACCGCGGTTGCGCCGACAAACACCACCTTGTCGCGCAGCGCCGCCGGGTCGACATCGCCGCGCAGCACGTCGGCGTAGGAGATGTAGCGGAAGCTGCCCGGTGGGCCGGCGAAGGGGATGCGCAGCCAGTCGGCGCGATGCCAGCCAGCCCCGAAGCTGGCCGCCGGGGCCGCATAGCCGGCGGCGCGCTCGGGCTCGGCATGCTGAAGTGCGGCCAGCCCGAGCTGCGGGTGGCGGGCATCGCCGTCGCCCTCCCACAGGTAGATGCTGCGGGCGATGCCATCGGGGTCGAATTCGACATGAATGTGGCCGATGCCCGCCGCACCGCTGGCGAAAATGGGCGCTGGCGGCGCCTCGCCGACGATGGCGTTGCCGCGAGTGGCCTGGACGAGCGGCAGGATGACCCGGCCGCTGGCGCGAATGGCCTCGGCCAGTTGCGCATCGGCGTCAGGATCGGCGGAGTTGGGCTCGCTGAGGATGATGTCCATCACGATGCTGCGTACGCCGGCTTCGCTCAGGCGCTCGATCAGTGCCGCGTGCACCGAGCGCCGCCACGGCCAGCGGCCGATCTCGGCCAGGCTCGGATCGTCGATGGCGACGATGACCACCTGCGGGTCGGCCGCCGGCCGCGCCACCGACATGGCCGCATCGTAGGCCACCTGGTCCATGCGCCACAGCCAGCCGGCCCAGGTGGCGGCCATGGCCAGGGCGGCACACAGCACGGTGACGACCAGCCACTCGAAAAACCCGCGTTCGCTCACGGCGCCGTTCCGATGCGTGTCACAACAGGATCAGCAGCGGCGCGAACAGCATCCACACCGGCAGCTGGGCCGGCACGATGACCTGCTGCGGTGCCGAGAAGCCGCTCACGAAGCCGTCCGGGTCGATGGCGCGGATGCGCAGGAAGTACGCCCCGGCCGCAGGCTTGGGCAGCACCAGCTCGGGCGCGTCGACGGTGCCGCTGGCGACGATGTGTTCGAACCGGGCGTCGCCGGCCAGCTGGTAGTCGAAGCGCTGGCCCGGTTCGCCGCCCCAGGCGACGAGCATGTTGTCGTCGTCGAAGGCCGGCGGGGGTACCGCGGCCATGGGCGGACGCACCGTCAGACCCACCGGATCACCCCAAGGGCCACGGTCGCCATCGGCGCGGGTACTGGCCAGGCGCCAGTGATACTGCCCGGCCTCGAGTGCCACCTCGGTAGCGTTATCGCTCAGTGCCTCGTTGCGCACCACGATGTCGGAGAAGGCGAGGTCGTGGGCCACCTCGAAACGGTAGCTGGCAGCCTCGTCGGCCTGCGCCCAGGCGAACTTGACGGTGCCGGCGGCGGCCTTGCCGTCGGGCCGCGGTGCGTTGATGAAGGGCGGCTCGGGCCGCGCCTTGAGGCGCACGGCGAGTTCGGCATCGCGCCCCTCGAGGCCGCGCGAATCCACGGCACGCACCCGCAGGTGGTAGTCGCCGTCGGCGAGGCCAGCCACCTTGAGGTCGGGCACGGTGGCGGCGGTGTCGGCAACGATGCGGGTAAAGGCAGCATCCTCGGCAATCTGGCCGCGATACCCGACGGCACCGGCCACCGGGGCCAGTTGCAGGCGCATCACCGGGCGCTCGTAAAGGGTGTGCATGCCGGCCATGTCGGGCGGGGGCAGCAGCGGCACCGGCGCATCGACCGGCTGGCCGGCCCGGGCGACCAGGCCAAAACCCTCCTTGAGGGCGATGTCGCGACGCGCGTCGACACCCCGCACGGCGACCGTGCCGCTGCGCATTTCGGCGCGCGTCTGCGCCGTGTCGCTGGCGACGCGGAAGCTGGTGCCGCGAACCCCGATGATGGCCGTGGGGGTGTGGATGCGGTAGCGCGCCGCCGGGCCGCCCTGCGGCTGAACCTCGGTTTCGATCCGCCCCTGGCGCACATCGAAGGTGGCGCGCTGGATGTCGTCCGAGCCCATGAAGCCGTGCAGCGCGTCGATGCGCACATCGGTCTGCGGCTGCAGGGTCAGGCGCGAGCCGTCGGGCAGCTCGAGGGTCATGAAGCTCTTGGCCGGCGTGGTCAGCCGGGCACCCTCGGCGACGGTCTGGTCAACGCTGACCGGCTCGCCGTTGGCGCTGGCGCCGCCGCTGGCGTGCACCACCCGCGCCTGGCGCGGGACCTTGCGCAACAGGCTGACCGGGATGCGCAGCTGGCGGCCGATGGGGATGCGGTAGGGGTCGGCCACGGCATTGATACGCTGGACGGTGGGCCAGCGGGCCGGGTCGGCAAGCAAGGTCTCGCCCAACCCGATGAGGGTGTCGCCCGGCTGCACCACATAATTGACGGCGTCGGCCTGGGCGCGCGCCGCCGCTGCGCCGACGAGCAAACTCGCGGTCAGGCTCGCGGCGAGCAGGCGCCAGAATGTGACATTGCGTGGCATCGGCATTTCCTTTGTCAGCAAGCGTTTCATCATACGTGTCAGGGGCCTGCGATCTGCGAAAAACAGTGATAATTATTCGCACGGCCGATGAATTCGTCTATGGTCGTCATACACCGAACGCATGGCAAGGGGCACACCCAGATACCCTCATGCAAATCGCCGCACCCGCCGGCCCTGTCCCAGGAGATCAACAGATGAGTTTCATTTCGGAGTTCAAGGAATTTGCCGTCAAGGGCAACGTGATGGACATGGCCGTGGGCGTGATCATCGGCGCGGCCTTTGGCAAGATCGTCAATTCGGCGGTCAACGATCTGGTCATGCCGGTGATCGGCAAGCTGGTGGGCGGGGTCGACTTCTCCAACCTCTATGTGAACCTGGGCGAAGGCACCTTCGCCTCGCTGGCCGAGGCCGAGAAGGCCGGCGCACCGCTGATCAAGTACGGGGTGTTCATCAACACGGCGCTGGATTTCCTGATTGTCGCCTTCGCCATCTTCATGGCGATCAAGGCGATCAACAAGCTCAAGCGCGAGGCTCCGCCCGAGCCCGAGGCGCCCAAGGCAGATCCGGAAGACATCGTGCTGCTGCGCGAGATTCGCGATTCGCTCAAGCGGGACTGAGATCCCCCGGGGGTGGCCGGCGCTCAGTCGGCCGCGACATCTTCGGCGTCGATCTGCTCGAGGCGGTAGCCGTAGTTGTAGGTCGGCGTCAGGCGGAAGCCGTTTTCAGGCCGCAGGCCCAGCTTGCTGCGCACCCGGCTGATGTGGGTGTCGACCGTGCGCGTGGCGAGGTTGGGGTTGCGCCCCCACACGGCTTCGAGCATGTGCCCGCGCGAGAGCAGGCGGCCGAGGTTCTTGAACAGAAAGGCGGCCAGGTCGAATTCCTTGTCGGTCAGCTCGACCGGCTCGCCATCGATGGTGGCGCGCTTGGACTGCACGTCGAAGCTGAAGGGCGGCACGTCGATGACGTTGTCGGAGGCCTGCGGGCGGGCGCGGCGCATCACCGCGTCGATGCGCGAGAGCAGCTCGAAGCGGCGCAGCGGCTTGATCAGGTAGTCGTCGGCGCCGGCGCCCAGTGCGGTCACGATGTCTTCTTCGGCGTCGCGGGCGGTGATGAAGATCACCGGCGTGTCGTTGGCGCGGTCTTCACGCAGCCAGTGCAGCACCTCGGTGCCGCTCATCTCGGGCAGCATCCAGTCGATCAGGCACAGGTCAAAGCTCTCGCGGCCAGCCACGCGGATGAAGTCGCGGGATTGCGAAAAGGCATGCACGTCATGCCCGGCCTGGCGCAACCAGTCCGCCAGCGTCTCGCTCTGCATCGTATCGTCTTCAAGAATGGCCAATCGCACGGCGACGTCCTCGCTCAATCAAACGGTCAATCGATCTTGGCGCACATCCTACCGCAAATCGGCGGCCCGTCCGGTGGCGTATTCAGCGCCCGTCGGCCACATAGGGATTGGTGGCGCGCTCGGCACCGAAGGTCGATTGCGGGCCATGGCCGGGAATGAAACTGACATCGTCGCCGAGCGGCCACAGTTTGTTGCGGATGGCCGATACCAGCGTGGCATGGTCGCCACGCGGGAAGTCGGTGCGCCCGATCGAGCCGGCAAACAGCACATCGCCCACCACCGCCAGGCGTGCATCGGCGTCGAAGAACACCACATGGCCCGGCGTATGCCCCGGCGTGTGGATGACCTGCAGGCGGCAGTTGCCAACCTCGACCGTGTCCCCCTCTTCGAGCCAGCGGTCGGGTTCGAAGGACTCGACCGGCGGGAAGCCGAACATCTTGCTCTGCTGGGCGAGCGCATCGAGCCAGAAGCGCTCCTCCTGCTGCGGGCCGATGATCGGTACCCCCAGCGTCCGCGCCAGCTCGGCGGTGGCACCGGCATGGTCGATATGGCCGTGGGTGAGCAGGATCTTGTCGACCGTCACCCCGGCCTCGGCAATGGCTTGCCGGATGCGCGGGATGTCGCCGCCGGGGTCGACCACGGCCGCCTGGCGGGTGTCGGAACACCACAGCAGCGAGCAATTCTGGGCAAACGGGGTGACGGGGATGATGCGGTATTCGAGCATGGTCAGGTAGGGCGCAATAACGAGCGCGTGACCGCGGAAACCGTTCGAGGGGGCGTGGCGCGCCTGGCTGGAATCGAACCAGCGGCCCCTGGCTTCGGAGGCCAGTACTCTATCCACTGAGCTACAGGCGCGCAGAGGGCGTGAGAATAGCGCCTTTTGCGCAACGCGTCCACGGCGACGTTTTCCAAACCGGGCGCGGCCCCGCTATAATCGCGGCTTTATGATTGTTGCACCCGCACAGAGGAAAAGAGCATGACCCAAACGCGCCTCCTGAGCCTTCTTGCCGTCGTCGCCCTGCCGCTGGCAGGTTGTGGTGATCAGAAAAGCATCGACGGCGAACTGTCCGCCAAGCTGACCCAACCCGTTGCCCGCGTCGAACTCGAAGTCGCCAAGGTGGCCCCGGGCAGCCGTACGGGCGAGCAGATCTACACCAATGTGTGCGCTGCCTGTCACAGCTCCGGCGTGCTCGAAGCGCCCAAGACCGGCGACAACGCCGCCTGGGCACCGCGTATCGCCATGGGTCTCGACGCCCTCGTGACCACCGCCACCAACGGCAAGGGCGCCATGCCCCCGAAGGGCGGCGCGGCCGACCTGACCGACAAGGAGCTGATCCGCGCCGTGGCCTACCTGGCCAACCAGGCCGGTGCCAGCTTCACCGAGCCGCCGGTCGAAGGCAACTGAGCCCGACCCGCGCATGAAAAAGCCCCGCCTGCGTCGCGGGGCTTTTTCTTGCCGGCGCGCCCGGCTCAGATCGGCAGCGCGGTTTCGTTCTTGATCTCGCGTAGCGTGACGCTGGTGCGCACCACGTCCACATCCTGCATCTTGAGCAGGAAGCTGTGCATGAAGGCGGTGTAGGCGTCCATGTCCGGCAGGTAGACCTTCATCAGGTAGTCGCTCTCACCGGTCAGCTCGTAGCACTCGACCACCTCCGGTCGCCCGGCCACCATCGACTCGAACTGCTCGGCAATGGCCGCGCTGTGTTTCTTGAGCCGGATCTGGCACCACAGGCAGGCGTCGAGGCCGAGCTTCTTGCGGTCGAGCAAGGCCACATAGGACCGGATCAGCCCGCCCTCCTCCAGCTCGCGCACCCGCCGCCAGCACGGCGACACCGACAGCCCGACCCGGTCGGCCAGTTCCTGGTTGCTGATGCGGGAGTTCTTCTGCAGTTCGGCCAGGATCTGGCGCTGGATACGATCAATCTTCATGGTGGCGTCACGACCGGGCGTCGCTAGGATGTGGAATTTTTTTTCTCTCCAAACCACAAGGGAGAAAATTTTTCCCCGATTCTAGGCGAAGTCGCCCCGCAAGGGAATGCGCGTGCGCAGCCCCCGGCCAGCGCAACCATGCCCTACTGCTGATTGGGCTGCACGATGCCGTGACGCTTCATGCGCCGATACACCGTAGCCCGGCACAGCCCGAGTTCTTCGGCTGCCGCGGTAATGCACCACTTGTGCCGTTGCAGCGCGTCGAGCAGCCACTGCCCTTCCTGGTCGCGCCAGCGCGGGCGGTCTGTGTCGGCCGCGGCCGGCACCTCGGGCGCCGCGATCGCCGGGGCGGGGTATGACGCACTCGCCGGCGCCATCAACTCGCCGGGCAAATCATCGATCCGCACCGTGCCCCCGTCACTGACTGCCAGCGCAAAGCGCAGCACATTGCGCAACTGGCGGACGTTGCCTGGCCAGGCGTGGGCGCACAGCGCCGCCAGCGCCTGCGGATCGATGCTGGCCGAGCAGCCCATTTCGGCGGCTTCCTCGGCGGCGAGGCGCTCGATCAGGTAGGCGATGTCGTGCCGCTGGCGAAGCGGCGGCAGATACAGGATGGCGCCGCACAGGCGGTAGTACAGATCCTCGCGGAACAGCCCGTCGGCGATCAGCTTGCGCAGGTCGCGGTGCGAGGCGGCCACGACGGTGAGCCGGATGCTCTGGGGCTTGTCGCCACCGAGCGGCGTGATCTCCTTCTCGGCCAGCACGCGCAGCAACCGCGTCTGCAGGTGCGGCGGCATGTCGCCGATCTCGTCGAGGAACAGCGTACCGCCATCGGCCTGGGCGATCAGGCCGCGCATGCCCTTGCTGCGTCCGCCGGTGAAGGCGCCTGGCGCATAGCCGAACAGCTCGCTCTCGATCAGCGACTCGGGGATCGCCGCACAGTTGATGGCGACGAAGGCCTTGTCGCGGCGCTCGCTCGATTCATGCAGCGCCCTGGCGACGACCTCCTTGCCGGTGCCGGTTTCACCATGGAGCAGGATGTCGACCGATTTGTTCACCAGCCGCTTGGCCTGGCGGATCAGGCGCTGCATCTGCGGATCGTCACCGGCGAGGCGGTCGAGCGCCGGCGCGCTGACGGAGGCCTCGGCATCCGGCGCGGCCGGGCGGCGTTCGGGCTGGCTGCGCGGCAAAATCACTTCGGCATAGAACACGCCATGCTGGTACGTGGTCAGCGCCGAGCGCTGGCCCGACGCACCGCCGCGGGTGATACCCCAGACCGCCTGCATGCCTTCGCGAAAGATGCTGTCGAGTGGCGCGCCGACCAGCTCGGTCACCAGGCCGCTCTCTGCGCCGCCATTGAGCATGCGGCGCGCGCCGCTGTTGGCCCCCACCACCACGCCATCGGCATCGAAGGCCAGCATCAGCTCGCCGCTCGGGTCGACCATCGGCCATACCGCACTCAGTCGAAGCACCGAGGCGCTGCGGAAGAAGCGCAGGAAGTTGGCGTCCTCGATCATCTTGGCGTACATCATGGTCAACTGCAGCGCCAGGTGCTGGCTCTCACGCGGCGAGGGCGAGGTCAGCGCAGAGACGTCGAGCACCCCCATGAACTCGCCGGTGGGGTCGAGCAGTGGTGCGCTGTTACAGGTCAGACCAATGTGCGTGGCATCGAAATGGTCGGTCTGATGACAGGTGATGGGGCTGCGATCGGCAATGCAGGTGCCCACCGCGCAGGTGCCGGCGCGCGCTTCGCTCCAGTCGGCGCCCAGATACAGGCCGGAGCGGCGCAGCTCACCCTGCCAGCGGTCATTACCGATGAAGTCCACGGTGACGCCGCCGGCATCGGTCAGCAGCAGCACGTAGCCGAGGTCGCAGACCCGCTTGTAGAGTTGCTCCATGCCGGTGCGGGCCACCTGCAGGAAGTCCTCGACCTGATCGCGATGCTCGCGCAATCGCGATCCCTCGATGATGTGGGCCGGTGTCGGGCGCGTCGGATCGAGATCGTAGTCGCGGATACAGCGTACCCACGAGCTCTGGATGCGATCGGACACCGGAGCGCCGGTCTGGGATACGGCGAGCACATGATCGATGTGTTCCCGTTGGGATGGTGCCAGCATCTTGTCTCCTCCTGCGGGCAGCTTCACCCTGGTGCCCGGTTGCGGACCGTGGATCGGTCTCTGCGTGTAGCGGTACAAATTACTCCTCCCTACCCCGTGGCTCAACAAAAAAGGCGGGGGCGGCCCGAAGTGCGCGCCCCCGAAACGCCTGGAGGAGGTAGTCAGGCATGAGAAACGGACGGGTCCGGATGCGGCGCGCGTGGCGACCCCGCAGGGTCGCCACGCGCTGATCGCCAGGCTCACTTGTCGGGGAAGCGCGGATCCCACAGCTTGCGCTGCAGCGTCTTCTCGTGGGCCATGCCCTTGGGCGCGCTGACCAGCTCGAGCTGCAGCCCCCACGGGGCAAGGAAGTAGACCCAGGTCAGGCCGGCCGCCGGGCCGTCGGTGAAGGTGCTCGGAGCGTCGAGCACGCGCACGCCCTTACCCTTCAGGTAGGCCACCGCGGCGTCCATGTCGTCGACGTAGAAGGCGAGATGATGGCCGCCGATGTCGCTGTTGCGCGGGCCGCGCCGGTTCTGGTCGGGTGCGGTGTATTCGAACACCTCGAGGTTGGTGCCGTTGCCGCAGCGGACCATCTGGAAGTCGCTGATCGCCGCGCGCGGATGCACGTTGAGGTGGCGCGCCATCCAGTCGTCCTCGAACTTGAACGCGCCGAAGGTGAAGGAGGGCTCGCACGCGAGGATGTCACTGAAGAAGGCGACCGCCTCCTTCATGTCCGGCACGGTGATGCCGATGTGCTGCATGCCGCGCATGCCGGGGATCGGCGCCGCCTGTGCGGGCAGGCTGGCTGCGACGAGGCTGGCGGCGAGGGTGGCGGTGACCGTGGCGGTCGACAGGATGTTGCGGATTCGGTTGCGGGCTTTCATGGAGGTCTCCGTTTGTTCTGGTTGGGTTTCGGTCCGGATGCCGGATCCGGACCGGTTTGCTGAGGCTCAGAGTTCGCGCCGGCGCATGGCCCCGGCGATGTACTCAGCCTGGCGAATCGCCAGCGCGACGATGGTCAGCGTCGGGTTGGCGGCACCGCTGGAGGTGAACTGGCTGCCGTCGGAGACGAACAGATTCTTGATGTCGTGGGTCTGCCCCCACTTGTTCACCACACCGTCGCGCGCCTTTTCGCTCATGCGGTTGGTGCCCATGTTGTGGCTGGCCGGATAGGGCGGCATGTCGATCACCCGCGTGGCGCCGACGGCTTCGGACAACTTGCGCCACTGGGCCAGGCCGTGGCGGCGCATGGCGACGTCGTTGGTGTGGTCGGTCTTGGTGACGATGGGGATCGGCAGGCCGTGCTGGTCCTTCTCGGTCGGGTGCAGGGTGATGCTGTTCTCTTCCTGCGCCAGATCTTCGCCGCACACCCACACGCAGCTCATGTGGTCGAACTTCTCCAGCGCCGAGCTGACCTCGCGACCCCAGCCGCCGGGCTTCATGAAGGCCGCGGCAAAGGGCAGATGCAGCGCCAGGCCTTCGAGGTGGTAGCCGCCGAGGAAGCCGCGGTCGGGGTTGTTGGGCACCTCGTCGGAGACCACCGCGGCGATGTCGAAGCCGCGGTACATGTACACCGGCCCCGGGTTGATGGTCAGCGCGGCGGCGGTGGTGTGGTTCATGTAGTTGCGCCCGACCTGGCCGGAGGAGTTGGCCAGGCCGTTGGGGAACATGCTGGAGGCGGAGTTGAGCAGCAGGCGCGGCGACTCGATCGAGTTGCCGGCCACGCACACCACGCGCGCCTTCTGCAGGTGCTGATTGCCGTCCTTGTCGGCGTAGAGCACGCCGGTGGCCTTGCCGCTTCTGTCATGCTCGATGCGCAGCACCATGCTCTGCGGGCGCAGCTCGGCATGGCCGGTCTTCATCGCGCGCGGGATCTCGGAGTACAGCGTCGACCACTTGGCGCCGATCTTGCAGCCCTGCATGCAGTAGCCGATCTGCTGACAGGCCGGGCGGCCGTCGTTGGGCCGGGTGTTGGAGGCCACCGGACGGACGATGTCCTTGTAGCCGATCTTGCGTGCGCCGGCCTCGATCACCTTGTAGTGGTTGTTCGGCGGCATCGGCGGCAGGCCGCTGGCCTTGGTGCCGGCCACGCCCATCTTACGCTCGGCGATCTCGTAGTACGGCGCCAGCTCCTCGTAGCTGATCGGCCAGTCGAGCACGTTGGCGCCCGGCACATGGCCGTAGGTAGTGCGCGTCTTGAACTCGTGCGCCATGAAGCGCAGCGCCAGGCCCGACCAGTGCATGGTCGAGCCGCCCACGCCCTTGACGATCCACGCCGGCAGGTTGGGATAGGTCTCGGTGTGATGCCAGCCGCCGGCCGAGATGCGCTTGTCGAGCCACGAGATCTTGGCGAACATCGCCCACTCGTCGTTCTCGAAGTCTTCCTGAGTGTGGTGCTTGCCGGCTTCGAGGATCACCACATCCACGCCCTGGCGGGTCAGCTCGTCGGCCAGCGTACCGCCGCCGGCGCCCGAGCCGATGATCACGACAACGCTGTTGTCGTCCTTGGAAAAGGTCTTGCTCATGAGAGTTGTCTCCATCTGATCTTGTTGTTGTCGAGCTCAGGCCTTGGGCAGCCAGTCGATGTCGTCGAAGCCGCGGGCGATGTAGCCGCCCTTCTCCCATGACGAGCCTTCCTCGCCGAACAGGGGCCAGACCGCCTTGTTGTTGTAGAAACCGGTGACCATGTCGCCCTTGATCTTCTGGAAGAAGGCGCCGTGCTCGATGGTGTAGAGCAGCGTCAGCCGCTCGGTCTCGGTGGGCACCTCGGCATACGGCGCCTTGAAGTTCGCCTGCGCCAGCGCGTTGAGCTGCGCCACGCCGTCGCTGATCAGCGTGGCGAGCGCCGGGTCCTTGGCCGCCGCCGCGTCATAGGGCTCGATGGCGAGCATGTAGAAGCGGTCCGAGATCTTGTCGTGGGGGAAGATGTCGCGCGCCATCACCAGCAGGGTCTTGCCGATGTCGGCACCCAGGTGGGTGAACTCCGCCGCCAGCGCATCGCGCGCCGGCAGCATCAGGCTGCCCGCCGACAAGGCCGTCACCCCGGCCGCGGCCAGGCCGGAGCCCTTGAGAAATGCGCGGCGGCTGACGGTGACGCGCTTTTCCATCACGCGCATGCCCGGCACCGCGGCGGCTTGCTGCTGATCGTCTTTCATGATGTCTCCTCTTGTTGTGTCACTACGGGTCATGCGTGGGTCGAGCGGCGCGACGGCAAAGCCATCGCGGCGCAGTTGGGAAGCTCACCGAGCACATCGGTGAGCATTTGGTGCAATTCGGAGGCGAAGCTCTCGACCAGCGGGGCCGCGCCGAGCTGTTCTTCGCAAGAGGTGGTGGCGCGATCGAGTGCGTCGGCATCGTCGGCCGGGCGATCGACCACCGCGCACAGCGCCTCCCAGTCGGGCCGCGCGAGCAAGGTGCCCGAGGTGAGCAACACCCCGTGCCGGCGGCGCAGCTGGGCCAGGCCGACGATCTTGCGCCGGCCGACCACCACCTCCCACGGCGACAGGCCACCAAAGCAGGCCCAGCCGAGGGCCGGGTCGTCCGGTGCGCGACGCACCTCGTCGGGCGCCAGCGCATGGGCGGGCACGTTCATGTCACGCAACAAACCGGCGATCAAGGCGCCGAGCCAGCGGTAGCTGGCCACCGTGCCACCGGCCAGCAGGCGGTGGTCCGGCGGCAGCAGGATCGAGGTGCTGAGCATCCACGGCCCGGTCAGCACCGCCCCGCCGCCGGAGCGGCGCTGGGTCAGCTCCAGCGGCGTCGGGGTCTGTTGCGCCCGCGCCAGCAGCGCCGCCTGCGAGCAGCCGAACACCACGCCGGGCGAACCATAGGTCCACAAGCGCAATTGCGGCCAGCACCGGCTGCTCGAGCAAGGCGGTCGTGCCAGCGCCGCCCCCTCGGCGCAACCGACAACCGCCAGACGGGATCTACCGCGCATCACTGCAGGGCCGCCGTCTCGATCCGGCGCAGATCGCCGAGAAACACCGCCGCCGGGTAGCCGTCGATGGCGCGATGGTCGAACACCAGGTGCAGGCCCACTACCGGCCGACGGCGATCTGGCCATTGCGCACCACGGCCCGGTCGACGACCCGGGTGACGCCGAGGATCGCCACCTGCGGCGGGCTGATGATCGGCGAGAAGCGGTCGATGGGGGTCATGCCCAGGTTGCTCACCGCGAAGGTGGCGCGCTGGTAGCTGCCGGCACCGGGAGCGCCGGCGCGGGGCGCCTTCGGCAGGCGGCGCAGCTCGGCCCCAGCGCCGGCAGCGACAGGGTGTCGGCCTCGCGGATCACCGGCACCATCAGCCCGTCGTCGAGGCTCACCGCCACGCCGAGGTTGATGTCAGGCATGCGCTCCACCGCCTTGTCACGCATCAGCGCGTTGAGGCCGGGGTGCTCGCGCAGGGTCAGCGCCACCGCCCGCAGCAGCAGCACGGTGAGGCTGGGCTTGTGGCCTTCGCCGGCCAGCGCCTCGCGCAGCGCCCGGAAGCGGCTGACGTCCACCTCGACCGAGTGGGCCACCCGCGGGATCTGCCAGCCCTGCCCCATGCTGCGCGCGATGGCGCCGCGCAGCCCGGTGAGCGGGACCAGCCGCTCGGCCGCCGCCTCGGCGCCGGCGGTGGTGATTACCGGAGTGCTCATGGCTCAGGCCTCGAGCACCGCGAGCACCGCCCCGCGGCCGAAGGTGTCGTCGGCCGCCACCGCCAGGCGGGTGATGGTGCCGGCCGCGGGGGCCAGGATCTCGTGGGTGGTCTTGACCAGCTCGGCCACGCCCAGCACCTGGCCGGCCTCCACCTGCTCGCCCTCGGCCACCTGCCATTCCTGCAGCAGGGCTTCGGTGCCCTCTTCCACGTCCGCCCACACGGCGTCATCCAGAACAATATCGGTCATGCTGTTTCTCGCTTTCAATCAAGGGTCAGTTGCATCAGCGCGCGCGCCTCGGCGGCAATCGCATCCACCTGCGGGATGGCGAACTGCTCGAGCGGACGGCTGAACGGAATGGGCACATCGGGCACGGCCAGGCGGCGTACCGGGGCCTTGAGCTGGAGGTGGTTGAGCTGCTCGGCAACGATGGCGGCGATCTCGCCGGAGACGCCGAAGGACAGGTAGTCCTCGTCGGCGACCAGCAGGCGGCCGGTCTTGGCCACCGAGCGCAGCACCGTCTCCTTGTCGAGCGGCACCAGGGTGCGCAGGTCGATGATCTCGGCGTCGATGCCTTCGGCGGCAAGTTTGTCGGCGGCCAGCACCGACTTCTGCACCATCTGCGACAGGGTCACGATGGTCAGGTCCTTGCCCTCGCGCACCACCTTGGCCTGGCCGAAGGGGATGGTGTAGGGCTCGGCCGGCACTTCGTTGGTGCTGCCCTCGAAGTAGGACATCCACGACAGGCCCATGATGCCCTTGTGGTACATGAAGACCACCGGGTTGTCGTCGCGGATGGCCTGGATCATCAGGCCCTTGGCGTCGTAGGCGTTGGACGGCACCACCACCTTGAGCCCCGGCACATGGGCGAACATGGCGTACAGGCACTGCGAGTGCTGCGCCGCGTCGTTGTAGCCGCCGCCGATGCCGGTGGTGATGACCACCGGGAACTTGCAGGCGCCGCCCGACATATAGGTGTTCTTGGCCAGATGGTTGTAGATCTGGTCGAAGCACACGCCGAAGAAATCCACGAACATCAGCTCGGAGATCGGCCGCAGCCCCTCGGCGGCGGCGCCGATGGCGGCGCCCATGAAGCCGGTCTCGGAGATCGGCGTGTCCATGATGCGCTCGGGGCCGAACTGGTCGAGCAGGCCGGTGGTGGCGCTGAAGATGCCGCCGTACTTGCCGATGTCCTCGCCCATCACGAAGACCCGATCGTCACGCGCCATCTCCTGGCCGATGCCTTCCGAGATGGCCTCGGCCATGCTCAGCTTGCGCACTTTGCTTGCAGTGCTCATCTTGTTTTCTCCTGGAATCCTGGGGGTTCGCTCAGTCTGCGAAGACATGCAGCAGCGCGTCTTCGGGCGCCGGGTAGGGGCTGTTGCGGCCGTGCGCGTAGGCCGCCTGCACGCGCTCGCTGACCGTCTTGCGCAAGGCGGCATCACGGGCGTCGTCGAGCTCACCCCGGTGTAGCGGCGCTGATCACGATCGCGCGGCGCCGCGCCGCCCACAATCACGGGTCACAGCGCCGCCGCTGCCGCCGGTCGAGGTTGGCGCAGCTGCCGGCCTCGTTCTTGGGCCGGTAGGTTTCCGGGTCACCCTGGAAGTGGCCGAGGTAGCGGTCGGTCTTGACCTCGATCAGCGTCGGGCCTTCGCCGCGTCGCGCCCGGGCCGTCGCCTCACCGTGTGGAACACCGCCACCGCGTCGTTGGCGTCGACCAGCACGCCCGGCATGCCGTAGCCAGCGGCGCGGTCGGCGTTGGATTCGATCGCGGTCGAGGCCGACTTCTCTACCGAGATGCCGTACTTGTTGTCTGCAGACGAAGATCACCGGGCGCTTCCACAGCGAGGCCAGGTTGAGCGCCTGTGGAAGGCGCTCGGCTGGCCGCCCCTTCACCGAAGAAGGCCACCGCCACCCAGTCCTTGCCCAGCTTCTTGGCCGCCAGCGCGGCGCCGCAAGCCTGCGGCGCGCCGGCACCGACGATGCCGCTGCAGGAGAACTTCACCGCCGGGTCGAACAGGTGCATGTGCCCGCCCTTGCTCCCTTGCTCAGGCCGTTGGCCTTGCCGAACATCTCGAGAGGTCGCGCCGAGCAGGTCGACATCCTTGGCACGGCGAAGTGGTGCGGGCGGCGCGCGCCGACCACCGTGTCCTCACGGCGCAGGTGGGCACACCCCACCGCCACCGGCTCCCTGGCCGGCGGCCAGGTGCATCTCACCCGGCACCGGGCCGGCGCCGATATCAGCGCCAGCTTTCTGCACTTTTGGCGCAGCTTGCTCCTCGAGATAGACTCTGGCCATGGTCTCCTCGTACTCCCGGATCTCGACCATTCTTTTCGTACATCCACAGCAAGGCTGTTCGGACGTGGTCCATGACAGTTCGCCTCCCTTGTTCTCGCTAGGTGTCGGCAGGACCGAGTCCTGTCGCCGGCCGGCACCGGCTCGCCAACCCTGATCGCAAGAGCGGTGCCGCAGAAGCGGTCACCGGCCCCAACAAACACCCCAACGCCTTGTTCTTGCAGCGATTTGGCCGCGCTTCCGGGTTGAACGCGCCGGCGGCGCGCGAGCGGTCGCAGCCGGTGGCGACAGATGTCGCAGCGGATTAAACGGGTGTATGGCCACCGCGACGCCGGGGGGTCGCTGGCGTATCCCTGGAGGGGGTCGAGATGGGGTGACGCGGCCCTTTCTTCACACGCCGGCACCGGGCCTTCCGACGGTGTAGGTGTCGATGTCGCTCGCGTCGCAGCGCGGCCGCGCCAAGTGTCGCTCCGCCAGTCCTACCTTCTTGCATGCTAGCCATTGATATTTATGACTTTTTCTCCGTGGCACAGAAGTTGCCCTGACTCGTCCTGCCGGCCAATCCGCCGCCATGTGCACGCCGCAGCGGGCGACAGCGGACGGACACGCAGGCATGCCGTCACATCGCCGTCATCGGCGCGGACGCTTATCCATCAAAAAGCAGGGGAGTCATATGAAGAAAAAATCAATCGCGCTCGATCGCGCGCCGTCCAGGCACTGGCCGCCACGCTTCACGGCACTGGCGTTATCAGCCGCCTCGGGCATCGCCCAGGCCGACGCGCTCATCGGCGAAGCGCCGGCACCCGGATCTCGATTTTCGATTCGACGCCGGCTTCCTGTATCGAGCAAATCCGGCACCAACGGCAAGGCCAAGACCCCACGGAGACCAGCGGCTCGCGCCAGACGGTAATCGGCTTCAAAGGGGAGCGCGATCTGACGACGGCCCTGGGCGCCTTCTTCAATCTGGAAGCCCACTTCGACACCAACAACGGCATGTTCCACGGCTCCGGCGATGCCGACGGCACCGGCTCATCGTTATTCCGCCGCCACAGGCCAACATCGGCCTGAGCGGCGACTGGGGCAGCGTCACGCTGGGCCGGCAATATGGCCCCGCTGGCGCATATCGGCACCGAGCTGCAGCGCCTTCAAGGAGCAGTTCTCCAACCCTCTACGCCTGGCCTACAACCAGTACGCCGCCACGGCCGGCGCAGTCGGTAGCGAGCGCAACACCAACAACGACGTCGGCATCTTCTTCAACAACGCCGTGCAGTACCGCCACACCCTCGGGCCGGTGAATTTCGGCGTGCTATGGGCGCTCGGCGGCAAGTCGGGCAGCACCACCAACAACAGTGCCTGGGCGCTCGGCGCGACCTACACCGGGCCGGTCACGCTGTCCGCCTCCTACCAGGTGATCAAGGACGAAGACACCGGCAACAACAACGTCAAGCACGGCGGCCTCGGCATCGCGGTGCCCTACGGCCCCTTCACCTTCAAGGCCAACTACCTCAACGCCAAGAACGAGACCCGCACCGGCGCCGACGTCTCCGATGTCGACGCCTTCGGCCTTGGGGTGGACTGGCAGTGGCACCCGAAGAACACCGCCACGCTCGCCTATTACAACAACAAGGATGATCGCAACCGCAACGACAAGACCACCAACCTCGTCATCAGCAACGACTACGCCATTCGCCCCGACACCACGCTCTACGTGCAGATGGCGCACATCGACGCGGGCTCGGCAGCCACGATCAAGACCAGCATCGTCGCCGCCGGCATTCCCGCCGTCGGCGAGTCCGCCACGCTGCTCAACGTCGGCCTGAACTTCGCGTTCTGACGCAACCGCCCCGCACGCCGCAGCACCCCCAAACAAGAACGATTGGAGACACCATGAACCTGATCACATCCCTCCGCCTGGCCCCGCTCGCGCTGGCCCTGTCCTGCGCCGGCACCGGCGCCATCGCCGCCGGCGACGCCAAACCCGGCTTCGACGACCCGAACAACTGGCCGCAATACCACCGCAGCGCGAACGCCTGGCGCTTCAGCCCGCTGACCCAGATCAACAAGGACACCGTCAAGCGACTGAAGGTGGCGTGGGTCCACCAGCCGGGCAACATCACCCACGGCCTGCAGGCCACACCGATCGTGCTCGACGGCGTGCTGTACTACATCTCGGCCAACAACAACGTGTGGGCCGTCGACGCGGCCACCGGCAAGACGCTGTGGCACTACGAGCCCAAGCTCGACCCGATCTCCAAGCAGTCGTTTTACGCAGCCGCCAGCCGCGGCGTGACGGTGGGTCGCGGCAAGGTGTTTGTCGGCACGCTCGACGGACGCTTCATCGCCCTCGACCAGAAGACCGGCAAGGAAGTCTGGTCCACCCAGCTGAGCGACCTCAAGACCCAGTACGGCGCGCTGTTCTCGGCCCCGCCCCAGCTGGCCGGCGACGTGCTGTTCGGCGGCACCACCGGCGGCGACCAGCCAATCGCCGGCAAGATCTACGCGGTCAATGCCGACACCGGCAAGCCGGTGTGGACCTTTGAAGTCATCAAGGACGACGAGGAAAGCTGGCCGGGCGACTCGGGCAAGCGCGGCGGCGGTTCGGCGTGGATGCCGGGTACCTACGACGCGCAGTCGGACACCATCTACATCGGCACCTCCAACGCCGCGCCCGACTTCTACGGCGTCGACCGCAAGGGCGACAACAAGTACACCGCCACCCTGCTGGCGATCGATCCGAAGACCGGCAAGCTCAAGTGGCACCGGCAGGAGATCCCGCACGATGTCTGGGACTTCGACTCGGCGTACGAAGCGCTGGTGGTGAAGAAGGACGGCAAGGATGTGATCGTCCATCTGAACAAGAGCGGCTTCGTGTTCGTGATGGACAAGGCCGATGGCAAGCTGGAAAACGTGTGGCAGTTCGCCGAGAACATGAACTGGGCCAAGGGCATCGACCCAAAAACCGGCGCGCTGATCGAACCGCGCCGGCCGGAGCCCGGCAAGCGCGAGCTGCTGTGCCCCAACCTGCTCGGCGCGCGCAGCTGGAACCACGGCGCCTACAACCCCGGCACCGGCCTGTGGTACTCGCACGCCATGGAGGTGTGCAACGAAGTGGTCTCCGGCCCGGATGATCCCGAGAGCCTGAAGGCCATCTCGGCGCTGTCGCTGGGCATCGACGAGATCAAGCTGGTGCCGCCGCCCAACAGCAAGGATCCTTACGGCCGGCTGGACGCCCGCGACCCGCTCACCGGCGAACTCAAGTGGAGCATCCGCTACGACCTGCCGCCGCTCTCCAGCGTGCTGACCACCGCCGGCGGCCTGGTGTTCACCGGCGACATGGAAGGCCACCTGTTTGCCTACGACGCCGACAACGGCAAGCAACTGTGGCAGTTCAACGCCGGCTCCGGCGCACGCGGCGGTCCGGTGAGCTACGCCGTCAATGGCAAGCAGTACATCGCCATTCCGACCGGCCTCGGCTCGCATGCGCCGGGCTTCCTCGCCGGCGCCTTCCCGCAGATCAAGGACCTGCCCGGCGGTGCTGCGCTGATCGGCTTCACGCTCGACTAAGCCTGGCGCCCACGGGCAGCCTCGCCGGCTTTCCGTGGGCGCGCAGGCCGCGCCGCCTGCCTCCCGTATCGCTATTCATGGAGTTTCCGATGACCCACAACGTCCATCTCCCTTTCCGGCGTCTGATCCTGTCCCTCGGCCTGTGCCTGTGGGCGGGCACCAGCAGCTTCGCCGCCGCCCCGCCGGCCGATCCGGCACGTGCCCAGCTCGCTGACGGCAAGAGTCGCTTCGACAAGCTGTGCGTCAGCTGCCACGGTGCCGACGGCGCCGGCAAGGACACCTACGGCCCGTCCCTGCAGAACCGCCCCGAGCTCAGCCCGGCCTTGATCCGCGAACGCATCGTCAAGGGCAAGCACGGCGACCATGCCATGCCGCCCTGGGGCACGGTGCTCGACCGCCCGGCCATCGACGCGCTGGTGGCCTATGTCGAGGTCCTGCGCCAGCCAGCGGCCACACAAACCGCCGCGCCGTTGTCCCCCTTCGACCTCGCCGACCCGGCGCGCATCGAAAAAGGCCGCAAGCGCTTCGCCAAGACCTGTGCCGGCTACTGCCACGGGCATGAAGGCGTCGGCGGTCGGGCGCCCGACTTCAAGGGCCGCACCGACCTCGGCCCGCAGCAGGCCTTCGACACCATCTACCATGGCCGCACCGGAGCCGATGTGATGCCGCCCTGGGGCGCCGCCTTCTCCGAAGAGAGCATCTGGGAGCTGGTGGCCTACCTGCAGTTTCTGGGGCGCCAGTCCGCCGACTGAACCGCCGCAGCCGGCGAACCGGGCCGGCCGGGCGCGTCTAGGCGCGCGCCACCGCCGAGCGGTACAGCGCGGCGCTGGCGGCCAGCGCGCCGAGCACCAGGTAGATCACCATGCCCAGGCTCAGCGTCTGGACGCTGCCCCACAGCAGCGGCGCGGTGACGGCGGCGGTGAGCGCGTTGAGCGCCATCTGCATGAAGCTCTGGCAACTGGCCGCCAGCCCGCGCCGCAACGGGAACAGGTCGAGCGCCATCAGGGTGAGCGCCGGCATGGTCAGCGACATGCCCAGGGTGTAGATGGCCAGCGGCACCACCGACTGCGGCAAGCCGGGTGACATCAGATGCGATACGGCCAGGTTCCCGGCGGCGGCCAACGCCATCACGCTGTAGCCGACCGTCACGCTGCGCCGGGGGGTCCAGTGGCCGGCCACCCGGCCGGACAACCACGAACCGGCCAGCAGGCCGCCCATGGCCGGCACGAACAGCCAGGCGAAGGCCTGCGGCGACTGGCCGAGGTGGTCGACCAGGAAGGTCGGCGCCGACAGCACATAGATGAAGAAGCCGTTGAAGTTCAGTGCCAGCGCCCCGACCAGCAGCAGGAAGGCCGGCTTGCGCAGCACCTGGCCGTAGGCCCGCGCCAGGTGCACCGGGTGCAACGGCTGGCGCTTTTCGGGCGGCAGGGTCTCGGGCAGCACCTGGCGGCAGACCACGGTCATCACCAGGCCGTAGAGGGCGAGGAAGGCGAAGATCGCACGCCAGTCGGCAAACACCAGAATCCAGCCACCAATGATCGGCGCCACCGCGGGCGCGAGCGCGAACATCATCACCACCTGCGACATCAGGCGCTGGGCGTCGGGCCCGTCGAGCACATCGCGCACGATGGCGCGGCCGATCACCATACCGGCGCCGGCGCTCATGCCCTGCAGCGCCCGCCCGGCCCACATCCACTCGATGCTCGGCGCCAGCATGCACAGCACCGAGGCCAGGGTGAACACCGCCATCGCCACCACCAGCACCCGGCGCCGGCCAAAGCCGTCGGACAGCGCGCCATGCCACAGCACCATCACCGCAAACATCACCATGTAGATGGTCAGCGTCTGCTGTACGGCATAGCGCGAGGTGCCGAGCGAGGCTTCCATGGCGTGGAAGGCCGGCAGGTAGGTGTCGATCGAAAACGGGCCGATGGCGGCCAGCGCGGCGAGGATGACAGCCAGTTGGGTGTAGGAGCGGTGCATGCCGGGGTCGCAAAATGAAAACGGCGACCGGCCTTGTGGACCGGTCGCGAATGCCCCAGTGTAATGCTTATCGTGTGGCGGCGCCGATTCCGCGACGGTACTGGATGGCCTCGGCCACATGGGCGGCGGCGACGCCGTCGGCGCCGGCCAGGTCGGCAATGCTGCGCGCCACGCGCAGGATGCGGTCGTGGCTGCGCGCCGACAGGCCGAGCGATTCGACCGCCCGCGCCAGCATCTGCCGGCCCCGCTCGTCCGGCCGGCAGTGGCGCACCACGCCGGCGGCGTCGAGCGCGGCGTTGTCGCCGCCCTGGCGTGTCTGCTGGCGCTGGCGCGCGGCGAGCACCCGTTGGCGCACTATGGCGCTGTTCTCGCCCGGCGCAGCGGCGTCGAGTTCGGCGGCGCTGAGGCTGCCGACCTCGAGCGTCAGGTCGATGCGGTCGAGCAGCGGGCCGGAGAGCTTGCCGCGGTAGCGCGCCACCTGGTCGGGCGTGCAGCGGCAGCGGCCGCGGGCGTCGCCCAGGTAGCCGCAGGGGCAGGGGTTCATCGCCGCGACAAGCTGGAAGCGCGCCGGAAAGCGCGCCCGGCGTCGCGCCCGCGCGACCTCGACATGGCCGGTCTCGAGCGGCTCGCGCAGGGCTTCGAGCACGCGACGGTCGAACTCGGGCAGCTCGTCGAGAAACAGCACGCCGTGGTGGGCCAGGCTGATCTCGCCCGGCCCGGGAATCGCCCCGCCACCGACGATGGCCGGCGCCGAGGCGGAGTGATGCGGCGATCGAAATGCCCGGCGCCCCCAGGCGGCGGGGTCGAAACAGCCGGCCAGCGACTGCACCGCGGCCGCCTCCAGCGCCGCCGCCTCGTCCAGCGGCGGCAGGATGCCGGCCAGGCGTTGGGCCAGCATCGACTTGCCGGTGCCGGGCGGGCCGTACATCAGCAGCGAATGGCCGCCGGCCGCCGCCACTTCCAGCGCGCGGCGCGCTTCGAGCTGGCCCTTGACGTCGGCCAGGTCGGGCAGCGCCGGCACGGCGGCCTCGTCGGGCGCTGGCGGCGCCTCGGGCAAGGCGGTGTGGCCGTTGAGATGGGCGCACACGGCGAGCAGGCTGTCGGCCGGGCGGATGCGCACATCGCGCACCCGCGCTGCTTCCTGCGCACTGGCGGCGGGCAGGATCAGCGTGCGGCCGGTGGCCCGCGTCTGCAGGGCCATGGCCAGCGCGCCGCGGATCGGGCGCAGTTCGCCGGACAGCGACAGCTCGCCGGCGAACTCATGGTGGGCCAGGGTCTCGGCGTTGAGCTGGCCCGAGGCGGCGAGGATGCCGACCGCGATCGGCAGGTCGAAGCGCCCGCCTTCCTTGGGCAGGTCGGCCGGTGCCAGGTTAACGGTGATGCGCCGCTGGGGGAATTCGAAGTTGCCGGTCTGCAGCGCGGCGCGCACCCGCTCGCGCGCCTCGCGCACTTCGGTGTCGGGCAGGCCGACCAGGTTGAAGGCGGGCAGGCCATTGGCGAGGTGGACTTCGACCACCACCGGCGGCGCGTCCATGCCATCGAGGGCACGGGTATGAACGAGGGCGAGTGACATGGGCCCCGAGTGTAGCGGGCCGGCGATGCGATTGGAATATGCTTTTGCGTTGCCGATCAGGCAGCGCGGCGTTGCTCGACGGCGTCGGCGGCGTCGATGAGGACACGCGGGTCGTTGGCGCGCAGCAGCGCCGGATCGGAGAGCATGCGCCGCCACTGGCGGGCGCCGGGCATGCCGTGATACAGGCCGAGGATGTGCCGGGTCATGGTCTTGAGCGGCACGCCCTCGGCGATCTGCGCCGCCATGAAGCCGACCATCGCCTCGACCACCTCACGCCGGCTCGGCAGCGCGTGATCGTCGCCCCAGCCACGCGCGTCGGCCTCGGCCAGCAGCCAGGGGTTGTGATAGGCCTCGCGGCCGACCATCACGCCGTCCACCGCCGGCCACTGCGCGGCAATCGCGTCCCAGCCGGTGAAGCCGCCGTTGATCAGGATCTCCAGCGCCGGGAAGTCGCGCTTGAGCTGGTGCACATAGTCGTACTTGAGCGGCGGGATCTCGCGGTTTTCCTTGGGCGACAGGCCCTTGAGGATGGCGTTGCGCGCATGCACGATGAACACCGTGCAGCCGCTGTCCGCATGCACCTGGCCGACAAAGTCGCGCAGGTAGGCGTAGTCCTCGATATGGTCGATGCCGATACGGTGCTTGACGGTAACGGCGCGGTCGGTGACGTCCTGCATGGCCTTGAGGCAGTCGGCCACCAGCGCCGGCTCGGCCATCAGGCAGGCACCGAAGGCGCCGGACTGCACCCGCTCGGAGGGGCAGCCGACATTCAGGTTGATCTCGTCGTAACCCCACGCGGTGGCCATCCGCGCGCAGCGCGCCAGGTCGGTCGGGTCGCTGCCGCCCAGTTGCAGTGCCAGCGGGTGCTCGCAGTCGTCGAAGCGCAGGAAGCGCGCCGCGTCGCCATGGATCAGCGCGCCGGTGGTCACCATCTCGGTGTACAGCCAGGTGTGGCGCGAGATCTGCCGCGCGAAGTAGCGGTAGAAGCGGTCGGTCCAGTCGAGCATGGGCGCGATGGCCAGGCGGCGCGGCGGCAGGGCGGCGGAGGAAGACGGCACGGATCGGGGCGGGATGGCGGTGCGGGGCGCCAATTCTATCACCTGCCCTGCGCCGGCATGCCGCCTCCGGTCGGTCGGTGCCAGGGCGGCTCGGCGAAGGCCTCGACCAGGAAATCGACCAGCACCCGCACCTTGACCGACAGGTGCCGTCGCGAGGGGTAGACCACATAGACGCCGATCTCGGGCAAGCGGCACTCGGGCAGCACCTCGACCAGCCGCCCCTCGGCGAGGTCGTCGCCGACCAGGAAATCGGGCTGCAGCACAATGCCCTGGTGCGCCAGCGCCACCGCGCGGCAGGTGTCACCGTTGTTGGTGCGCATGCGCGGCGTGGTCTGCACCTCCTGCGGGCCGTCGGGCGTCTCGAAACGCCAGGTGTCGCCAGCCGGCGAGTAGCTGTAGGCGATCACCGCGTGGCGGGCCAGCTCGGCGACCTGCGCCGGGGTGCCGTGCGTGGCGAGGTACTCGGGCGTGGCGGTGGCGATGATGCGGGTCGAGGCCAGGCGCCGGTACACCAGCGTGGAGTCCTGCATGCGGCTGATGCGGATCACCGCGTCGTAGCCCTCCTCGACCACGTCAATCAGGCGGTCGGCCAGGTCGACATCGAGCGACACATCGGGATAGCGCGCCATGAACGGCCCCCACAGCGGCGCCAGGTGCAGCACGCCGAAGGACAGCGGCGCATTGATGCGCAGGCTGCCCACCGGATGACCGGTGACCTCGCCGACGGCGCTCTCGGCCTCCTCGAGCTCATCGAGGATCTGCTTGCAGCGGCCATAGTAGGCGCGCCCGGCCTCGGTGATCGACAGCCGGCGCGTGGTGCGCTGGAGCAGGCGCGCGCCGAGGCGGGTTTCCAGGTCGATCACGCTGCGCGACACCGCCGCCTTCGACAGACGCAGTTGGTCGGCCGCGCCAACGAAGCTGCCGACTTCGACCACGGCCACGAAACACTGCATTTCACGAAATCGGTCCATGCGCACATTGTCACGCCACAGCAGACAATCAATCAAGCGCAGCGCTGTTTATCCGGCATCAGTGGCCAAATATGATTCACCTCAACACGGGCTTGCCCGCAACGATGCACTGCGCTGGAGCCAGACATGTCTCTCCCCGCCCTCTTCATCTCGCACGGTTCGCCGATGTTTGCCGTCGAACCCGGCCGCCTCGGCCCGGCGCTCGGCGCGCTCGGGCAGGCCTTGCCGCGGCCGCGCGCGGTGGTGGTGGTATCGCCGCACTGGATGCGCCCGACGCTGGAGGTCGCCAGCGGTGTCAGTGGCGAGACGGTGCACGACTTTGGCGGCTTTCCTCGCGCGCTGTATGCGCTGGACTACCCGGCAGCAGGTGCGCCGGCGGTGGCCGACGCGGTGATCGCCGAGCTGGCGCACCACGGGCTGCACGCCCGCCGCAACGATACGCGCGGCCGCGACCACGGCGTCTGGGTGCCGCTGATGCACCTGTATCCGGCCGCCGACGTGCCGGTCATTCAGGTCTCTCAGCCGTCGGCGCCCTCGCCGCTGGCCTTGCTCGAACTGGGCCAGGCCCTGGCCCCCTTGCGCAAGGCCGGCGTGCTGCCGATCGGCTCCGGCAGCCTGACGCACAACCTACGCGATGCATTCAGCGACACGCCGACGGAACCTTATGCCGCCACGTTTGCCCATTGGGTGTGGTCACGCCTGCAGGCGGGCGATCTCGACGCCCTGCTGAACTATCGCAGCCAAGCCCCGCACGCCCTGCGCGCCCACCCCACCGACGAACACTTCCTGCCCCTGTTCTTTGCCATCGGCGCTGGCGGCTGCGACTGGTCGCAGGCCCGCCGGCTCGACGGCGGCGTCCTCGCTGGCGAGATGAGCATGGACAGCTTCGTGTTTGCCGACCCCACCCTGACCCCCGCCTACGCGGCCTGAGCCCCCAACCGATCATGAACACACGCTACACATCCACCGCCATCGCCTTGCACTGGCTCATCGCGCTGGGGATCCTCGCCAGCTTCAGCCTCGGGCTCTACATGACCGACCTGTCGCTGTCGCCGACCAAGCTCAAGCTCTACTCGTGGCACAAATGGGCCGGCGTGACGCTGTTTGCGCTCATCGTCTTCCGCCTCGGCTGGCGGCTCACCCACCCCGCCCCGGCGCTACCCGACACCATGCCACCGGCGCTGCGCCTGGCCGCCGGGGCCGCGCACTGGGTGTTGTACGGCCTGATGCTCGCCATCCCGCTGTCGGGCTGGTTGATGAGTTCGGCCAAGGGCTTTCAGACCGTGTGGTTCGGCGTGCTGCCGCTGCCCGATCTGCTGGCCAAGGACGCCGCGCTGGGTGACAGCCTCAAGGCCGTGCATGAATGGTTGAACTACAGCCTGCTCGGCATGGTCGTCCTGCACTCGGCCGCCGCGCTCAAGCACCACTTCATTGACCGCGACAGCGTGCTCACCCGCATGCTGCCGCGGTTCCGCAAATCCTGATTCGGCACGACCGAAGGAGATGTTGATGACCCCCAACGCTTTGACCCGCTCAACCCTCGCCGCCGCCCTCGCGCTCGGCCTGGCCGGCACCGCCCAGGCCGTCGAGTACGGCACGCTGGACACCGCCGCCAGCCGCGTCGGCTTTCGCTACACTCAGATGGGCGTGACGCTCGACGGCCAGTTCAAGCAGTTCTCGGCGCAGCTGCGCTTCGACCCGGCCCGCCCCGAGGCGGCCGCTGCCACCGTCGAGGTGCCACTGGCCGGCATCGACACCGGCTCGCCGGAGGGCGACGACGAGGTCAAGGCCAAGACCTGGTTCGACACCGCCAACCACCCGGTGGCGCGCTTCGTCTCCAGCAGCGTCAAGCCGCTGGGCGACAACCGCTTCGAGATTGCCGGCCAGCTCAGCATCAAGGGCAAGACCCGCCCGGTGAGCTTTCCGGCGACCTTCACGCCGGGCACGCCGACCGCCACCTTCGAGGGCACGCTCCCGCTGCAGCGGGGCGACTTCGCCATCGGCGAGGGCGAGTGGTCGGGTTTCGACATCGTCGCCAACAAGGTTGACGTCATCTTCCACCTCGTCGCCAGACCCCTGGCGCAATAAACCCCAACCCCAACACCCAACCCACGGAGTCCGACATGAAAAAAACCCTGCTCACCGCCGTCCTCGCCACCCTCATCGCCGCGCCGGCCCTGGCCGAACCGGTGGTCTATACGGTCGAAGGCACCCACACCTACCCGCGCTTCTCGTACAGCCACTTCGGCCTGTCGAAGCAGATCTCGCGCTTCAACAAGACCACCGGCACGGTGACGCTCGACGCCGCCGCCCGCACGGCCTCGGTTGAGATGACCATCGACACCACCTCGGTCGATACCGGCTATGACACCTTCGACGGCCACATCCAGGGCGCCGACTTCCTCGACACCGCCAACCACCCGACGGCCACCTTCAAGTCGACCAAGGTCATCTTCAACGGCGATGTGCCCGCCACCATCGAGGGCGAGCTGACGCTCAAGGGCGTGACCCGCCCGGTGACCCTCACCGTGACCTCGTTCAAGGCCATGGCCCACCCGATGCTCAAGAAGCCGGCCATTGGCGCCAACGCCACCACGGTGATCAAGCGCAGCGAGTTCAATGCCGGCAAGTACGCGCCCAATGTGAGCGATGAAGTGACGCTGGACATCGCACTCGAGGCCGTGCAGATGTAAGCCACACGCCGCCAAGGCAAAAAAAAGCGGCTCCGCTGGGAGCCGCTTTTTTCATGCCGCCGGCGGACGCTCAGCCGACGTTCTTTTTCGCCAACTCGTCCTCCAGTGCCGCCACCCGGGCTTCGAGCGCCGCGAGCTGGACGCAGGTGCGCTCGAGCAAGGCCGCCTGCACATCGAACTCCTCACGGGTCACCAGATCGAGACGGGAGAAGGCGCTCGCCGCCAGGGCGCGCACGTTCTTTTCAATGTCCTTGACCGGCGAGTTGGCCGCGGCCTCGGCAAATTTGCCGGCGAGTTGGTCGAGCAGCTGGGGTGGGTTCATGACGGCTTCCTGAAAGCAAGAACAAAAACAGCGCCTATTGTCGCCCGAATCCGCCACGGATGCACTCCGTCCCCGACGACAAACGGTCTCGATCAGGCACCACACAGGTGCGCACCATGATGGTGCATCAATTTGGTGCGCCGGTTTTTATCGGTGCGCTGCACTGCAACATCTCGTCGCACTCATCGATAACTCATTGTTTTTTCGCGACAAACAAACTGGCACACTTCCTGCCAATAGGTCATCACCCAACTGACCTGGAGTTCGCATCATGTTCAAACGTTCCCTCTGTGCCGCAGCCGTTCTTGCCGGTCTGTCCGGCGTTGCCATTGCCCAGGACAGCCCGATCAGCGCCAACGTCGGCTTCGTGTCCGACTACCAGTACCGCGGCTACTCCCAGACCAAGGAGAACATGGCCATTCAGGGCGGCTTCGACTATGCCCACGCCAGCGGCTTCTATGTCGGCGTGTGGGGCTCGAACGTCGATTGGCTCGACACCGGCAGCCTGGAAGTCGACGTCTATGGTGGCTTCAAGAACAGCATCGGCGATTTCGGCTACGACGTCGGCGTGCTGCAGTACGTCTATCCGGGCGGCAAGATCGGCGGTGAAAGCGCCGACACCACCGAAGCCTATGTCGGGGTGAGCTGGAAGTTCCTGAGCTTCAAGTACTCCTACGCCTTCACCGACCTGTTCGGCGCTACCGATTCGGACGGCAGCCAGTATTTCGACCTGTCGGCCAGCCAGGAGGTCGGCGGCGGCTTCACCCTCGGCGCCCATGTCGGTCGCCAGCAGATCGAAAACGGCACCAGCTACAACGACTGGAAAGTCGGTGTCAGCAAGGATTACGCCGGCTTCACCTTCGGCCTGAACTATGTCGACACCGATGTGGATAACGACGACAACGCCGACGCCCGCGTGATCCTGTCGGTCTCCAAGTCCTTCTAAGCCCACGGCGCGCCGGGCTGCGGCCTGGCGCGCCGGTCACACCACAGGGAAAACAGCCATGAAATATCTGATCGCCATCATCAAGCCCTTCAAGCTGGACGAAGTGCGCGAAGCGCTCTCCGCCATCGGCGTGCAGGGCATCACCGTGACCGAGGTCAAGGGCTTCGGTCGCCAGAAGGGCCACACGGAGCTGTATCGCGGCGCCGAGTATGTGGTCGACTTCCTGCCCAAAGTGAAGATCGAGGCCGCCATCCCGGCCACCTTGCTCGACCAGGCCATCGAAGCCATCGAAAAGGCCGGCAACACCGGCAAGATCGGCGACGGCAAGATCTTCGTCTTCGACCTGGCCCAGGCCATCCGCATCCGCACCGGTGAAACCGGTACCGACGCCCTGTAAGGAGACCTGCATATGAAAGCCATTCTCTCTCTCATGCTGGCCGCGCTGGTCGGCCTGGCGGCCCCCGCCCACGCCCAGGACGCGGCCGTGGTTGTAGAAAAGGGCGACGTGGCCTGGCTGATGACCGCCACCTTGCTGGTCGTCTTCATGGCCGTTCCCGGCCTGGCGTTGTTCTACGGCGGCATGGTGCGCGCCAAGAACATGCTCTCGGTGCTGATGCAGGTCATGGTGGTGTTCAGCCTCGGCATCGTGCTGTGGGCCCTCTACGGCTACAGCGTGGCCTTTACCGAAGCCAGCCCCTTTGTCGGCGGCTTCAGCAAAGTCTTCCTGTCGGGCGTGACCATCGACTCGCTGGCCGACACCTTCACCGACAACGTGAAGCTGCCGGAGCTGGTCTTCGTCGCCTTCCAGGCCACCTTTGCCGGCATCACCTGCGCGCTGGTCGTCGGCTCCTTCGCCGAGCGCATCAAGTTCTCCGCCGTGCTGCTGTTCACCATCATCTGGTTCAGCTTCAGCTACCTGCCGATCTGCCACATGGTGTGGGGCCCGGGCGGCTACCTGCTCGGTGACGGCGCACTGGACTTCGCGGGCGGCACCGTGGTGCACATCAACGCCGGTGTGGCCGGCCTGGTCGGCGCCTACCTGGTGGGCAAGCGGATCGGCTACGGTCGTGAAGCCATGGCCCCGCACTCGCTGACCATGACCATGATCGGCGCCTCGATGCTGTGGGTGGGCTGGTTCGGCTTCAACGCCGGCTCCAACCTGGAAGCCACCTCGGGTGCGGCCCTGGCCTTCATCAACACCCTGGCCGCCACTGCTGCTGCCACGCTGTCCTGGATCGCCGGCGAGGCCATCTTCAAGGGCAAGCCCTCGATGCTCGGTGCCGCCTCCGGTGCTGTCGCCGGCCTGGTTGCCATCACTCCGGCCTGCGGTTCGGTCGGCCCGATGGGCGCCATCGTGATCGGTCTGCTCTCCGGCGTGGTCTGCCTGTGGGGCGTCAATGGCCTCAAGCGCATGCTCGGTGCCGATGACTCGCTCGACGTGTTCGGCGTGCATGGCGTGGGCGGCATCCTCGGTGCCATCCTGACCGGTGTCTTTACCGCCCCGTCGCTCGGCGGCACGGGTGGCGAAGACTTCTCGATCGCCAGCCAGACCTGGATCCAGACCTACTCGGTGCTGGTGACCATCGGCTGGTCGGGCGTGGTCTCGCTGGTCGCCTTCAAGATCGTCGATGTGCTGGTTGGCCTGCGTGTGCCGGAAGACGAAGAGCGCGAAGGTCTCGACATCGCGGCTCACGGCGAATCGGCCTACAAGTTCTGATCGCTTGAACAACCGGCGCCTGCCACGGCGCCGGGTCAAAAAAAACCGGCAAACCTCTCGGGTTTGCCGGTTTTTCTTCTTGGTGGTCGCCGCAGCGTTTAGCGGAACACCACCGTCTTGTTGCCATGCACCAGCACCCGGTCCTCCAGGTGGTAGCGCAGGCCGCGCGCCAGCACGGTCTTTTCGATGTCACGACCGTAGCGGACCATGTCTTCGACCGCGTCGGAGTGATCGATGCGGATCACGTCCTGCTCGATGATCGGGCCCTGGTCGAGATCGGCGGTCACATAATGGCAGGTGGCGCCGATCAGCTTGACACCCTTGGCGTAGGCCTGGTGATAGGGCTTGGCACCGACGAAGCTGGGCAGGAAGCTGTGGTGGATGTTGATGATGCGCCCCGGATAGGCCGCGCACAGCTCGGGCGAGAGGATCTGCATGTAGCGCGCCAGCACCATGGTGTCGCCGTGCACTTCCTCGAACAGGCGCTGCACCTCGGCGTAGGCCGCGGCCTTGTTGTCCGGCGTGACCGGCACATGGTGGAAGCTGATGCCATGCCACTCGACAAAGCCACGCAGATCGTTGTGGTTGGAGATGACGCAGGGGATCTCGACATCCAGCTCGCGGCTCTTCCAGCGCGCCAGCAAGTCATAGAGGCAGTGCTCCTGTCTGGACACCAGCAGCACCAGCCGCTTCTTGACCGCCGAATCGGTGATCTTCCAGGTCAGCTCCAGTTCGTCGGCCAGCGGGGCGAAGCGTTCGCGGAACTCGCTGAGCATGAAGGGCAAGGAATCGGCGCGGATCTCGATGCGCATGAAGTAACGCCCGACCGACTCGCCCTCGCGCGGGGGTTCGGCATGCAGCGCGGTTTCGAGGATCCAGCCCTGGTGCTGGGCAATGAAGGTCGACACCCGGGCGACGATGCCGACGCGGTCGGGGCAGGAGGCAGAGAGGGTGTAGAAACGTTGTCGGTGCATGGGGCTCGGGGGATCAAATGGGTGGCCGGAAGCGGCACAGCGCAGCGCTGGGTTCGCCGCGCATGACCTTGCGCAATTCGCGACGAGCCTCGTTGGCGCGCATGCCGCGCTCGGTCAGGTAGGTGAGCAGCTCGTCGAAACGCGCCCGGCGGCGTTCGCCGGCTACGCTGTCGTCGCGGCGATCACTGAAGAAGTCCAGCAGCGTCGAACCGCAGGCGCAATTACGGAACAGTTCGACAATGGTCGAGCCGTCGTCGTCTTCACTGCACTTCAGGCCACTGTTGGCTGCCGAAATCGGCAGCGTTTCGTTCAGATACGACGCCTCGTCGGGATAGACCCGCCCACAGTTGGCACAGCGCTTGGGAAACGCCGAAACCGCCAGGGCCTTGAGGCCCGCCAGCAGTTCGGCATCCCAAGTATCGGTGTTCATGGCAGCGCGGCCGGGTCAGATCCCGATACGTGCGCTGGCGGCGACGATCTGCTGCATCAGCGCATCGTAATCGCGCACCACCGGATACTGCGGGAACTCGCGGATCACGTTGTCCGGCGGGCAGAACAGGATGCCGGCATCGGCCTCGCCGAGCATGGTGGTGTCGTTGTACGAATCACCGGCGGCGATGGTCTTGAAATTCAGCTCCTTGAAGCGGCGCACCGCCTCCTGCTTCTGGTTGGGCATGCGCAGGTGGTAATTCACCAGGAAGCCGCTGGCATCGGCCTCGAGCCGGTGGCAGAACAGGGTCGGCCGGCCGAGCTGGTCCATCATCGGCTTGGCGAACTCGTAGAAGGTATCGGACAGGATCACCACCTGGAAACGGTCGCGCAGCGCGTCGAGAAAGTCCTTGGCGCCGGGCAGCGGCCCCATGTCGGCGATCACGGCCTGGATGTCCGGCAGGCCGAGCTTGTGCTCGCGCAGGATGTCGAGGCGGTAGCGCATCAGCACGTCGTAATCGGGCTCATCACGCGTGGTACGACGCAGCGCATCGATACCGGTACGGGCGGCGAACTCGACCCAGATTTCGGGAATCAGCACACCTTCGAGGTCTAGACAGACGATCTGCACGGTACAAGCCTTGTCAGTAGTGGGCAATCGGCGCATTTTAGCAGCCCGACCCTGTCACAAGTGTGGTGTTTTTGCGCCGTGTCAACGCGGTGGTGGCATACGGTGTCGTACGGTTGCTTGATCCTGCAGGAGGGAGCGGCCACAATGCAGGCAACCGATAACAAAACACTCAGAGGAGAACCGCCATGTCACAGCAAGTGCTCGTTTCGTTCGGCCCTGCACAGGAATACGAAATCATCGTCCACCCCGCCGATCTCGAAGGCATGGACAAGAGCGCGGCCCGCGCCTGGTTCGCGCAGGAATTCGAAGACCTCGAATGCACGCCGAGCAACCCGATGGGCAAGGTGCTGGTGCTCGACATGATCCTCAACGTGGCCAAGTACGGCGGCGAAGCGCGCTTCAAGGAAAACGGCGAGTGGGCAAAGAAATTCGGCGCCGCCGTTGCCGTGTCGCTGGGCCGCCCGGTGATGAAGGTGGACGTCAAGGCCTTCGCCGTCGGCTGATCGGCCGCCACGCCAGACCCCCCGGCCACGGCCGGGGTTTTTCGTTGGCCGCGCCTATTTCAGGGTGGGCAGGAGCAAGGCCAGGGTCACTGGCAGGGTGACAAAGGCGAGCAGAGTCTGCGCGGTGATGATCGACGCCATGGCCTGCGCGTTGCCGCCCAGTTGCCGGGCCAGCACATAGGCCGAAGGCGCGGTCGGCACGGCCATGAAGATGACCACCACCACGGCGGTCAGCCCCTCGAGACCCAGCCAATGCCCGATCAGCAGGGCGGCCACCGGCTTGATCGCGAACTGTATGGCCGAGGTGAAGGCGATCAGGTTCATGCTGCTGCCGACGGCATCGAGGCGTAGCGCGGCCCCAACAGCGAGCAGCGCCATCGGCAAAGCCGTCTTCCCCAACATCAGCAGCCAGCCCTCGGCCACACGCGCCACTCCAAGTCCGCTCAGGTTGAGACCGAGACCGACCACGCAGCCGAGGATCAGCGGATTGCGCAGCAATTGCCCCGGCAGCTTGCGCCAGCCGCCGTTGGCCGGATTGGCCAGCGAAAATACCGAGACGCACAGGATGTTGACCGCGATGACGATCACCGCGGTGGCCAGCGCGCCGATCACCAGGCCCTCGTCGCCGAACAGCGTGTCCACCAGCGCTAGCGCCACGAAGCTGTTGAAGCGCACCCCACCTTGGAACACCGAGGTGAAGGACGGCAGGTCCACCGGCCGGACAAAGCGTTGCCAGACCACCATAAGCAGGCTGCACAGCAACAGCACGAGCACCAGGGTACCGAAGATTTCGCCCCAGGCCAGACCCCCGAGCGGGCGGTTGGCGAGCGAGCCGACCAGCAGCGCCGGCGCGAACAGATAGTAGGTGAGCTTTTCCAGCCCGCTCCACGCCGCCTCGCCGACGCCGAAGCGATGGCGGGCCAGATAGCCGATAGCGACGGTGAGGGTGATCGGGATGAGGGCTTCGACGGCGGGGGGCATGTCTATCTCCGGGAACCAATGGCGGGGAGAGTACGCCCTCTTTGACCTGATGAAAATTTATACTTTTTGTCGTTTTTATTTAATTATATTTATGTATTTTCACGCATGAAGGCCTCGATCAGCACCGCGACCAGCGTCTTGCGGCTGTGCGCGGCGCGCTGATAGAGCCCGACATTGCGGTAGACGAGCGGCTCACCGAAGGGCACCAGGCGGAAACGCTCGCCCAACTCAGCCGCGCGCCGCCGCCCCAGCGCCATTACGGTCACGCCCAGCCCCTGCTCGACCATCATCAACGCCGCCTGCAGCGAATCGAGTTCCATCATCTCGTTGGGCACGATGCCGCGCCGTCGCAGTTCGTTGTCGATCATGCTGCCCGCCCAGGCCCGCGGATCAAGCCGGATGAAGGCATGCGCGGTCAGCAGCGCAGCGTCGGTGGCTGGCGGCGTGTCGCGGTGCGCCACGACATAGAAGGGTTCGCGCTCGAAGGTGGTCCATTCGCCATCGGCCGGCACCGCGCGGATCGGCTCGGTGATGATGGCCGCGTCGAGCATGCCGCGCTCGACACGCTCGGCCAGATCGATGGACATGCCATGGCAGACCTTGATCTTGAGCTGCGCATGGCGAGCACGCACCTGCGCCAGCACCGGGCCGAGCGCGCCGGTCTGGATGCTGTAGATGGCGCCGACCAGCAGTTCGCCGTGGAACTGCCCTGCCTCGCCAAGTCCGTCACCGAGCCGGCCGTAGAGCTCGACGATGCGCCGCGCCCGCTCGAGTACGATGCGCCCGTCGTGGTTGAGCAGCTGGTTGCGCCCGACACGGTCGAACAGCCGGGTCTGCAGGTGCGCCTCGAGCTGGCGCATCTGGGTGCTCACTGCCGCCTGGGTGAGGCCAAGGCGATCGCCCGCCGCGGCAAAGCTGCCGCACTGCTCGATGGCGATCAGCGTGCGCAGGGCTCTGAATGACATCGTCCAACCGCCGCGCAGGTGCGCTCAGTGATCGCGCCCGAGCCGGAACAGGCCCACGCTGGCTAGGAAGTTCGGCTCTTCGCGCACCCGCACCCCCTCGTCGAAGCCGATCGCATCGCGGATCACGATGCCGTTCATCTCGCACAGGTTCTCGAAATCGGCAATGGTGAAGAAGCGCACGTTGGGGGTGTTGTACCACTGGTGCGGCAGGTTCTCGGAGACCGGCATGTGGCCATTGAGAATCGCCTGGCGATGGCGCCAGTAGGCAAAGTTGGGGAAGCTCACCACCGCCTCGCGACCGACCCGCAGCATCTCGGTGAGAATGCCCACGGTGTTGTGGATGGCCTGCAGCGAGAAGCTCATCACCACATGGTCGAAGAAGCCGTCCTCGAAGCCGGCCAGGCCGCGCTCGAGGTCGATCTGCAGCACGTTGACACCGTTGCGGATGCTGGCGCGGACATTCTCCGGGTCGGCCTCGACACCGTAGCCGAGTACGCCGCGGGTGTCGGCCAGGTGGCGCAGCAGGCTGCCGTCGCCGCAGCCCAGATCGAGTACGGTTTCGCCCTCGCCGATCCACTCGGCGATGGCCTGGAAGTCGTAGCGCAGTTCAGTCATGGCCGGTCACCTGGATGCGGTCGAAGTAGGCCGACAACACACCGTGGTAGATGGCGTCGTTGAGCAGGAAGGAGTCGTGGCCGGCGGCCGAGTCGACCTCGGCGTAGCTGACGTTGCGCCGGTTGTGCAAGAGGGCCTGGACGATCTCATGGCTGCGCTCGGGCGGAAAGCGCCAGTCGGTGGAGAAGGACACCACCAGGAAATCCGCCTGCGCCCGCGCCAGCGCCGCCGGCAGGTTGCCGCCATGCTCGAAGGCGGGGTCGAAATAATCGAGCGCCTTGGTGGTCAGCAGGTAGGTGTTGGCGTCGAAATAGCCGGCGAACTTCTTGCCCTGGTAGCGCAGGTAGGACTCGATCTCGAACTCCGCTTCGTAGCTGAACACCTGCTTGCCGTGGCGCAGGCTGCGGCCGAACTTCTCGGCCATGGCGTCGTCCGACAGATAGGTGATGTGCCCCACCATGCGCGCCAGGCGCAGGCCGCGCTCGGGCACCACGCCGTGGGCGGCATAGTCGCCCGCGTGGAAGTCCGGATCGGTGAGAATCGCCTGGCGCGCCACTTCGTTGAAGGCGATGTTCTCGGCCGACAGCTTGGGCGCCGCGGCAATCACCGCCGCATGAGCCACGCGGTGCGGATACTGCAAGGTCCACGACAACGCCTGCATGCCGCCGAGCGAGCCACCGACCACCGCCGCGAAGCGGGCGATGCCCAGCGCATCGGCCAGCCGCGCCTGCGAGGTGACCCAGTCTTCCACCGTGACGAACGGAAAGCTCGCGCCGTAGGCCTTGCCGGTGGCCGGGTTGATCGAGGTCGGGCCGGTGCTGCCGTAGCACCCGCCGAGGTTGTTGACGCCGATGACGAAGAACTTGCGGGTGTCGAGCGGCTTGCCGGGGCCGACGAGGTTGTCCCACCAGCCGGTCTGCTCCGGCGCGTCGGCGTAGTAGCCGGCCACATGGTGCGAACCGGACAGCGCATGGCACACCAGCACCGCGTTGGAGCGCTCGGCGTTCAGTTCGCCGTAGGTTTCATAGACCAGTTCGTATTCTTCGAGGCACCCGCCGCTCTTGAGCGGCAGGGGGTCGTTGAAGCGCAGGGTGCGCGGGGTAACGACACCGACGGATTGAGGCTGCGTCATGGTGATCCTGAAAACAAAAAACCCGGTCGGCCGTGAGGCGCAAACCAGGTTGCCCTCGCTTTAGCCGAACTTATTGAGCGCCCGCAAGCTGATTGTCAAATCGGCGCTATGAGCCTGAAACTTAGCGCCCGGCCCGGAAAATGTCAAACCCCCGGCCCCTCAGCTGCGCAGGCGCTCGACCGCCTCATGCACCCGCTCCTGCTCATCCATCTTGAGAATGCGCTGCACCTTGGGCGCCAGGTCGACCAGGTCGGCGCGCAGGATCTCCTGCTTGACGCTGAGCATCTGGGTCGGCTGCATCGAGAACTGGCGCAGCCCCATGCCCAGCAACAGGCGGGTGTAGGCCACGTCGCCGGCCATCTCACCGCACACCGATACCGGCAGGCCGTAGCGCACGCCGGTCTGGATGGTGCCGCCGATGAGCTTGAGCACGGCCGGGTGCAGCGGGTCGTACAGATGCGCCACCGCCTCGTCGGTGCGGTCGATTGCCAGGGTGTACTGGATCAGGTCGTTGGTGCCGATCGACAGGAACTGCAGCCGACGCACGAACATCCCCAGCGCCAGCGCCGCGGCCGGCACCTCGACCATGCCGCCGACCTCGACCCGCGGATCGAACTTCTGCTTGCGCTCGATCAGCTGCGCCTTGGCCTGGGCGATCAGCGCCAGCGACTGGTCCATCTCATGGGCGTGGGCCAGCATCGGCAACAGGATCTTGAGCTTGCCGTAGTGCGAGGCCCGCAACAAGGCGCGCAGCTGGGTGAGGAAGACCTTGGGTTCGGACAGCGAATAGCGGATCGCCCGCATGCCCAGCGCCGGATTGGCCTCGGTGGAGCGCTTGCCGATGCTGTCGAGCGCCTTGTCGGCCCCGACATCCAGCGTGCGGATGGTCACCGGGGCGTCACCCATCTTCTTGAGCACCCGGCGATAGGCTTCGAACTGTTCATCCTCGTCCGGCAGCCCATCGCGGCTGAGGAACAGGAACTCGGTGCGGAACAGGCCGACCCCGTCGGCGCCTACCGCCCTGGCCGCCAGCGCGTCCTTGGGCAGCTCGATGTTGGCCAGCAGCTTGACCGCTTCGCCATCGAGCGTGGTGGCGCGGGTGTCCTTGAGGCGTTGCAGCTTGGACTGCGCCAGCGCCAGCTCGCTCTGGCGCAGGGTGTATTCCTCGACGATGCGCTCGTCGGGCTCGATGATCACCACCCCACGCGTACCGTCGATGATGATCAGCTCGTTGTCCTGCACCAGCTGGCGCACATTGTGCAGCGCCACCACGGCCGGAATGCCCTGGCTGCGCGCGACGATGGCGGTGTGGCTGGTCGGCCCACCGACATCGGTGACGAAGCCGGCAATGTGGTGGTCGCGAAAACCGATGGTGTCGGCCGGCGACAGGTCGTGCGCCACCACGATGGTGCCCAGGTCGCTCTTGCGCTTCTTGGGCAGCCGACCGGGGTGGCCGAGCAGCTCCTTGACCACCCGCTCGACCACCTGGATGACATCCGCCTTGCGCTCGCGCAGGTAGGCGTCCTCGATCTGGTCGAACTGGGCGATCAGCAGCTCCATCTGCTGCACCAGCGCCCACTCGGCATTGCAGCGCCGCGCCTCGATCAGCTCGCGGGCCGC
>JAWKYX010000018.1:0-59530 GCA_041396265.1 Rhodocyclaceae bacterium | reverse complement strand
CAGTTCATCGCCGTCGGCACGCCGCCGGACGAGGATGGCTCGGCCGATCTCAAGTACGTGCTGGCCGCCGCGCGCAACATCGGCAAGCACATGGACGGTTACCGGGTGATCGTCGATAAGTCCACGGTGCCGGTCGGCACGGCCGACAAGGTGCGTGTGGCGGTGGCCGAGGAACTGGCCAGTCGCGGCAGCAGCATTGAATTCAGCGTGGTGTCGAACCCCGAGTTCCTCAAGGAAGGCGCGGCGATCGAAGACTTCATGCGCCCGGACCGCATCGTGGTCGGTGCCGAGGACGCGCAGGCGATCGACCTGATGCGCCAGCTCTACGCGCCGTTCCAGCGCAACCATGACCGCCTGGTGTTCATGGATGTGCGCAGCGCCGAGATGACCAAGTACGCGGCCAATGCCATGCTGGCGACCCGTATCAGCTTCATGAACGAGCTGGCCAACCTGGCCGAGACGCTGGGCGCCGACATCGAGCTGGTGCGCCAGGGCATCGGCTCCGATCCGCGCATCGGCTGGCACTTCCTGTACGCCGGCTGCGGTTACGGCGGCTCGTGCTTCCCCAAGGATGTGAAGGCCCTGATCCGCACCGGCAGCGAGCATGGACACGAGCTGAAATTGCTCACGGCCGTCGAGGCGGCCAACGAGGTGCAGAAGCATGTGCTGGTCGACAAGATCGTCCGCCGCTTCGGCGAAGACCTTACGGGACGGCATTTCGCGCTGTGGGGCCTGGCCTTCAAGCCGAATACCGATGACATGCGCGATGCCCCCAGTCGCGTGATCATTCATGAACTGTTCAAGCGCGGCGCCACCGTGGCGGCCTACGACCCGGTGGCAATGCAGGAAGCCGAGCGTATCTTCGGCGACGAGCCGCGCCTGAGCTATGCCGGCCGACCCAAGAGCACGCTGGACAACGCCGATGCGCTGGTCATCGTCACCGAGTGGAAGGAATTCCGCAGCCCCGATTTCGACGCCATCAAGTCGCGTCTCAAGCAGCCGGTGATCTTCGATGGCCGCAACATGTACGATCCTGCGCTGATCCGCGCCGAAGGCATCGAATACTTCGGGATCGGGCGCAGCTAAGATGAGCGGTCGCGACCGCTTGCCGGACACCGCCGCCGCGCGCATTCTGGTGGTCGGCGACGTCATGCTGGACCGCTACTGGTTCGGCGATGTGAGCCGGATCTCTCCCGAAGCGCCGGTGCCGGTGGTGCGCATGATGCGCTCGGAAGACCGGCCCGGCGGGGCGGCCAACGTGGCGCGCAACGCCTCGGCGCTGGGCACGCAGGTGTCGCTGCTGTCGGTGGTCGGGCGCGATGAAGCGGCAGACAGCCTCGACCGCCTGCTCGCCGAGTCGGCCGTCAGTGCCCACCTGTTTCGCGATGACAGCGTGCAGACCACGCTCAAGCTGCGCGTGATCGGCCGCAGCCAGCAGCTGCTGCGCATCGACTTCGAGCAGCGCCCGAACGCCGACGTGCTCGCCGCCAAGCTCGATACCTACAAGCAGCTGCTGTCCACGCACGATCTGGTGCTGATTTCCGACTACGACAAGGGCGCTCTCGACCATGTCGAGGCCATGATCGCCCTGGCCCGGGCTGCCGGCAAACCGGTGCTGGTCGACCCCAAGGGCGACGACTTCACCCGCTACACCGGCGCCACCGTGCTCACGCCCAATCGCGGCGAGCTGCAAGGGATTGTCGGGCGCTGGCGTTCGGAGGCCGACCTGGCCGAGCGCGTCGAGCGCTTGCGCGACACCCTGTCGATCGACGCCGTCCTGCTGACCCGCTCCGAAGAAGGGATGACGCTGTTCGACAAGACCGGCGTGGCCCATGAACCGACGCGCGCCCGCGAGGTCTTTGATGTATCGGGCGCCGGCGATACCGTGATTGCCACCTTTGCCGTCATGCTCGCCTGCGGCCTGACGCCGGCAGACGCCATGCACTGGGCCAACCTGGCCGCTGGCATCGTGGTCGGCAAGCTCGGTACCGCGGTGGTCTCGCTCGACGAACTGCGCGCAAGCGCGACCTGATCAACGCCCAATACTGGACAACCGGATGCCTTTCAAAACCCTTGAAGACTACGTTGGCGAGACGCCGCTGGTGCGACTCAAGCGAATCAACGCCGGCAACGGCAACGTGATCCTCGCCAAACTCGAGGGCAACAACCCGGCCGGGTCGGTCAAGGACCGGCCTGCGCTGTCGATGATCCTGCGCGCCGAGGCGGCTGGCCGCATCCGGCCAGGCGACACCCTGATCGAAGCGACCAGCGGCAACACCGGCATCGCGCTGGCGATGGCGGCGGCGATCCGCGGCTACCGCATGATTCTCGTCATGCCGGAGAACCAGAGCGTCGAGCGCCGCCAGACCATGCGCGCTTTCGGTGCCGAGCTCATCCTCACGCCCAAGGCCGGCGGCATGGAAGTGGCGCGCGACATGGCCACGCGCATGCGCGACGAGGGCCAGGGCGTGATCCTCGACCAGTTCGGCAACCCGGACAATCCGGTGGCGCACTTCGAGGGCACCGGCCCCGAGCTGTGGCGCCAGACCGAGGGGCGGATCACCCATTTCGTCAGCTCGATGGGCACCACCGGCACCATCATGGGCACCTCCCGCTACCTCAAGCAGCAAAACACCGCGATCGAGATCATCGGCTGCGAACCGGCCGAAGGGGCGCAGATTCCTGGCATCCGCAAGTGGCCCGAGGCCTATCTGCCGACCATCTACGATCCGTCGCGCGTCGACCGGATCGAGCCCGTTACCCAGGCCGACGCCGAAGAAATGACCCGCCGCCTCGCCCGCGAGGAAGGCATCTTCGCCGGCATCTCGTCCGGCGGTGCCATGCATGTGGCGCTGCGCGTTGCCGCGCAGGTCAGCGATGCCGTCATCGTCTCCATCGTCTGCGACCGCGGTGACCGCTATTTGTCGACGGGTGTGTTCCCCGCCTGATCGCACCCCCCGCCGGCGTCCGCGGATAGCGTGGGCGCTGGCGCTCATCCTGTTCTGGCCGCCCGTGCTGTGGGCGAGCCTGCAGCTCGACGTGGGCCGCCTCCAGTTGCCGGGGGTGTCCGCCCACGGGGTCACACTTTCGCTCGACGGCCCGACCGGCTCGATTCGTATCGCTGCGCTCGCGGTGGCGGGCCGACAGTGGCGCAGCGTTCGCCTCGACTGCCCGCGGCTGCGCCTGGACGCGGGGCGTGTCGATTGCCGCGACGCCCGCATCGGTGGCGTACCCGAGTTGGCCGACGCCCGTCTGGACCTTGTATTTTCCACCGCGACACGCACCGGCCAGGTGAGCGCCCGGTTTGCCGGCGGTGGGCGCCTGGTCGCCTCGCTCGGCCCCGGCGAGACGATCGGCGCCAGTCTCACACAGCTACCCCTGGCGCTGGCGGCGCGGGTCGTGCCGGATCTTTCCCGCTGGCAGCCGCTCGGTACGGTGAGTGGGCACGCGCGACTGGCCGGCGGACGCCTGGAAGCCGAACTGCGTCTTGTGGACGGTGGATTTGCCGATGCGGCCGGCACCCATGCCGCCGAAGCGCTGGCCGGGCAGATTCAGCTCCAGGCAGCACGACGCGATGGTCGCTGGCACTGGCAGACCGATCTGGCATGGACTGCCGGCGGCATGTTCTGGGATCCGGTATTTGTCCCGCCAGGCGTGTCCCTGCGTGCCAGCGGTCAGCTCGATGCGCATCGGCTTGGCATCGATGACTTGCACATCCAGGCGCCCGGCGTCGAGGCGGTGACCGGGCGGGCACAGATCGACCGGGTGGCGCGCCGGCTGGTCGAGGCCGACGTGTTGGTGCGTCGCGCCGACCTGGCGGTGGTGGTGCCGCAGTTTGCGCTGCCGGTCCTGGCGCCGGCGCAGGCAGAGCGATGGCAAGTGGCGGGTTGGGCCGATGCCGCCATCGCGTGGCGCGACGGTCGGCTGCAGGCAGCCGAGCTGACGCTTGACCAGGCGGGTTTTGCCTACCTCGGTCAGCGCTTTCGCGTGGGGCCGCTGTCCGGGCGCCTGCCCTGGCACCGCGCCGATGCGCGGGCCGGACGGCTGACGGTCGACGGGCTGCATTGGCAGAAGCTCGATTTTCAGCCCTTCGCGCTGGACGTGGCGGTCGATCGGGGCGTGGTGTCAATCGGACCGGCGCGGCTGCCGGTACTCGACGGCGCCATCATCATCGACACGCTGACGCTGGCGCAGACTGACACGGACTGGCGTGGCGAGGGCAGCTTTTTCATGGAGCCGGTGTCGATGCGCGCGCTGACCGCCGCGCTGGACCTGCCGGAGATGGCCGGCACCCTCTCGGCGTCCATGCCTGGTCTGGTGGTCACGCCGCAGCGGATCGGGCTCGATGGTGCGCTGATCCTGGCGGTGTTCGACGGCTATGTCCAGGCCACCGGGCTGGAGGTGGTGGCGCCCTTTGGATTGCTGCCGCGCTTGCGCGCCAACGTGGCCGCCGAACACCTCGATCTGGCGCAGCTGACCGAGACCTTTTCCTTTGGCGCGGTCAGCGGCTTTATCGATCTGAGCCTCGCTGATCTGCAGATGGCGGCCTGGAAGCCACAGCGCTTTGACGCTACGGTGCGCAGCACGCCGGGCGACTACTCCCGCCGGATCAGCCAGCGGGCGGTCGAGCACATCACGGCGCTCGGTGGCGCAGGCGCGACGGCCGCCATCCAGCGCAGTTTTCTTCAGTTCTTCAACGATTTCGGATACCGCGAAATCGGCCTGGTCTGCCGTCTGGCCAACGGGGTATGTCAGATGCAAGGCCTCGAAGGTGCCGGCGCCGAGTCCGCGCCCTTTACCATCGTGCGTGGGGGCGGCATCCCGGCGCTCAACGTCATCGGCTACAATCGGCGCGTGGATTGGGAAGAACTGATCGCGCGCGTCAAGGCAGCTGTGGCCAGTGATGCGGCGCCGGTCATCAAGTGAGGACAGGAATGAAACGGGTATCGACGCGTGCCGCCCTGGTCGCGCTCAGCCTCGCGATCAGCGGCTGCGTGACGATCAACATCTACTTTCCGGCCGCCGCGGCAGAGAAGGCCGCCGACCGGATCATTGACGAAGTCTGGCAACTCAAGCCCGACGCCGCGACCAAGGAAGGGGAGCGCAGCCGATGAGCATTCAATGGAAAGCAGCGCTGGCCGCCGTTGCGCTCAGCGTGACGCTGGCCCAGGCCCAAGGCAACCTCGAAGTCAATACGCCGGCGATCTCCGCCGTCAAGTCGTCCATGGCACAGCGCCATGCCCAGCTGGCGCCGCTCTACGCCTCGGGTGCGGTGGGGCTGAAAGCCGATGGCTCGCTCGCGGTACACGATGCCAACGCCGTGCCGCTGGCCCAGCGCGGCAAGCTCAATGCCCTGGTGGCGGCCGAGAACGGCGATCGCAGTACGCTGTATCGTGAAATTGCCGCCGCCAACGGACACCCCGAGTGGGCCGATGACATCCGTCGCACCTTTGCTCAGCGCTGGATCGACAAGGCACCCGCCGGTTGGTGGGTGGAAAGCCCGGGCGGCTGGGTCCGCAAGTGAGCGCGGTCCTCATCTTCGACATCGAGACGATCCCCGATGTGGCGGGGCTGCGTCGTCTGCACGACCTGCCCGACGATCTGGCCGACGACGAGGTGGCCGAGCTGGCCATGCAGCAACGCCGCGCGGCGACCGGCAACGACTTTCTGCCGCACTACCTGCAGCGTGTCGTCACCATTTCGTGTGTGTTCCGGGATCCGGCCCAGTTCAAGGTGTTCTCGCTGTCCGAGCCCGACTCGGACGAAGCCGGCATCATCCAGCGCTTTTTCGATGGCGTCGAGCGCTTCACGCCACAAATTGTTTCATGGAACGGTGGCGGATTTGATCTGCCAGTGCTTCACTACCGAGGTCTGCTGCATGGCGTCACGGCGCCGCGCTACTGGGAGATGGGCGAGGGCGATGCGCGAGATGCGCGCGACTTCAAGTGGAATAACTACATCAGTCGCTACCACAGCCGGCATCTGGACCTGATGGACTTGCTCGCGCTGTATCAGCCGCGCGCCAACGCACCGCTGGATGTGCTGGCCAAGCTGATGGGTTTTCCCGGCAAGCTCGGTATGGATGGCTCGGCGGTGTGGGGGGCTTACCAGGCCGGGCGGATCGCCGAGATCCGGGACTACTGCGAAACCGATGTGGTCAACACCTATCTCGTCTACCTGCGCTTCCAGCGCATGCGCGGCGTGATGCTGGCAGAGGAATACGAGGCCGAACTGGCCGTGGTACGCAATACGCTCAAGTCGATCGGCGCGGCGCACTGGGAGGCCTTCCTGGCGCAGTGGCCCGAGTCGTGAGCGTCAAACAGGAGTTGAAAACACGATGGGTATCCTCTGGACGATTCTGATTGGCCTGCTGGTCGGGGTAGTGGCGAAATTCATCCACCCGGGCAAGGAGAACCTCGGCCTGGTGATGACGGCGCTGCTCGGCATTGCCGGTTCCATGGTGGCGAGCTTCGGCGGACAGCTGCTTGGCATCTACCGCGCGGGGCAGGGGGCCGGATTTCTGGGGGCTTTGATCGGTGCCGTTCTGATTTTGTTTGTTTACACCCGAATCAAGCGATAAAAGTATTTGACAGGTGTTTGTGTTCGGCTATAATTCGGCCTCCTTAGGCGCGTAGCTCAGCTGGTTAGAGCACCACCTTGACATGGTGGGGGTCGTTGGTTCGAGTCCAATCGCGCCTACCAAACACTAAGGAGCGCAGTGTCGTGATTTTCCGAACTTGCACCGGTTGCAGTAACTGACCAGGTCGGGTTCCACGACGTTTGCGTTGCGAACGAAAAAAGTGCGGCTCAGACCGCACTTTTTTTTTGCCCTAAAGGATTGAGTCATGCCGAACATCACGCTTCCCGACGGTTCCGTTCGTAGTTACGAACAGCCGGTGACGGTTCTGGATGTCGCAGCGTCGATTGGCGAAGGTCTGGCCCGTGCCGCGCTGGCGGGCAAGGTCAATGGCGAGGTGGTCGATGTCTCCCATCGCATGGAAGCGGACAGCGCGCTGAGCATCATCACCGCCAAGGACCCGGATGGCCTGGAAGTCATCCGCCACTCGACCGCGCACTTGCTGGCCTACGCCGTCAAGGAGCTGTATCCGGAAGCGCAGGTGACCATCGGGCCGGTGATCGAGAACGGCTTCTACTACGACTTCTCCTACGCCCGCCCCTTTACGCCCGAAGATCTGACCAAGATCGAGGCGCGCATGCGTGAGCTGGCCAAGAAGGACTTCCCCGTGGTGCGCGAAGTCTGGCAGCGCGACGAGGCGGTGGCCTTCTTCAAGTCGATCGGCGAGCATTACAAGGCTGAGATCATCGCCTCGATTCCGCAGGACCAGGATGTGTCGCTGTACCGCGAGGGCGATTTCGTCGATCTGTGCCGTGGCCCGCATGTGCCATCGACCGGCAAGCTGAAAGTCTTCAAGCTCATGAAGGTGGCCGGCGCCTACTGGCGCGGCGACTCGAAGAACGAGATGCTGCAGCGGATCTACGGCACCGCGTGGGCCAGCAAGGACGACCAGGCCAACTACCTGCACATGCTCGAAGAGGCCGAGAAGCGTGATCACCGCAAGATCGGCAAGCAGCTCGACCTTTTCCACCTGCAGGACGAGGCGCCGGGCATGGTCTTCTGGCACCCGGCCGGGTGGACGCTGTGGCAGCAGGTTGAGCAGTACATGCGCAGCACGCTGAACGAGGCGGGCTACAAGGAAGTCAAGACGCCCTTGATGATGGACCGCTCGCTGTGGGAGCGCTCGGGGCACTGGGAGAACTACCGCGAGAACATGTTCACCACGGAGTCGGAAAAGCGCGACTACGCGGTCAAGCCGATGAACTGCCCGGGCCATGTCGAGATCTTCAACCACGGCCTGCACTCCTATCGTGACCTGCCGCTGCGTCTGGCGGAATTCGGCTCCTGCCACCGCAATGAGCCGTCGGGGGCGCTGCATGGCCTGATGCGGGTGCGCGGCTTCGTGCAGGACGATGCGCATATCTTCTGTACCGAAGACCAGGTGGTCTCCGAGGTGCGGGAGTTCAATGAACTGCTGATGCGTGTCTATCGCGATTTCGGCTTTACCGAAGTGGACGTCAAGCTATCGCTGCGCCCTGAAAAACGGGCGGGCTCGGATGCGGTCTGGGACAAGGCCGAGGCGGGCCTGCGTGAAGCGCTGGCTTCGTCCGGCGTCACCTGGGAAGAACTCGAAGGCGAGGGCGCTTTCTACGGCCCGAAGATCGAATACCACATCAAGGATGCGCTCGGCCGCTCCTGGCAGTGCGGCACCATGCAGCTCGATTTCGTGCTGCCCGAGCGCCTCGATGCCGAGTATGTGACCGAGGGCAACAGCCGTGCGCGCCCGGTCATGCTGCACCGCGCCATCCTCGGTTCGCTCGAGCGTTTCATCGGCATTCTGATCGAAAACCATGCCGGCCACTTCCCGTTCTGGCTGGCGCCGGTGCAGGCGGTGGTAATGAACATTTCCGATCCGCAGGCCGACTATGTGAAATCCGTGACGAGCCAGCTCCAGAAGGCAGGCTTCCGGGTGGTTTCTGATTTGCGGAACGAGAAAATTACATATAAAATCCGCGAACATAGCGTACGCCGACTGCCGTATCAGCTTGTCATCGGTGACAAGGAAAAAGCGGCGGGCCTGGTTGCCGTGCGTGCCCGAGGCGGTCAAGACCTCGGTCAAATGTCCCTCGATTCGTTGATCGAGCGTTGGCAGCGGGAAGTGTCCTCGCGCGCCGGCATGGACTGATATTGTTCGAATTTGGAGAGTTGAACCATCGCTCAGGAAAAGAAGCAGCGCGTTAATTCTGAAATTACCGCGCCGGAAGTGCGTCTGATCGACGCTGACGGGGAGCAGGCAGGGGTCGTATCCATTCGCGCAGCACTGGCGATGGCAGACGAAGTCGGCCTGGATCTGGTTGAGATTGCGCCGCTGGCAGAGCCGCCGGTGTGTCGCATCATGGACGTCGGCAAGTTCAAGTATCAGAGCGCCAAGAAGGCCCATGAGGCCAAGCTCAAGCAAAAGCAGGTCCAGGTCAAGGAAGTCAAGCTTCGCCCGCGTACGGACGAGAACGACTACCAGATCAAGCTGCGGAACTTGAAGCGTTTCCTGGAAAATGGCGACAAGGTAAAAGTCACGCTGCGTTTTCGCGGCCGCGAGATGGCGCACCAGGAATACGGCATGCGTCAGCTGGAGCGGATCAAGGCTGACCTGATCGAGCTGGCGAACGTGGAGCAGATGCCGAAGATGGAAGGGCGCCAGATGGTGATGATCATCGCGCCGAGCAAAAAATCGGCTTAAAGGTTTTTGCGCAGTGCGCAAAAAAGCAGGGGGAGTGCTTGTCACTCCCATGACAAGTGGAGCCGGGTAAAAAAATACGCCACAGGCGTTACCTGGTCCCATGACATAACAGGAGCAGTCATGCCCAAGATGAAAACGAAGAGCGGCGCCGCAAAGCGTTTCAAGCTGCGCGCCGGCGGTGGCATCAAGCGTGCCCAGGCGTTCAAGCGTCACATTCTGACCAAGAAGACCACCAAGGTGAAGCGTCACCTGCGCGGTGTGCTGGAGGTTCATGAGTCTGACGTCAAGATGGTTCGCGCCATGTTGCCTTACGCCTGATAGGAGAAGAAGATGCCCCGAGTTAAACGTGGTGTAACCGCACGCGCCCGTCACAAGAAAGTCCTGGCCCAGGCCAAGGGCTATCGCGGTCGCCGCAAGAACGTATATCGCGTCGCCAAACAGGCGGTGATGAAAGCCGGTCAGTACCAGTATCGTGACCGTCGTCAGCGCAAGCGTCAGTTCCGCGCCCTGTGGATTGCCCGTATCAACGCGGCTGCCCGTGAGCTGGGTCTGACCTACAGCGTCTTCATGAACGGCCTGAAGAAAGCCGCGATTGAAGTCGACCGCAAGGTCCTGGCCGACCTGGCAGTGTTCGACAAGCCGGCGTTTTCCGCCCTTGTTGATCAGGCCAAGGCCAAGCTTGCTGCATAAGCGGATGCAGCTCAAAGAAAGGAGGCCTGGCCTCCTTTTTTTTTCTGAACTGAATTACGGCCATCGTTCATGAATGAGCTCGACACACTCGTAGCGCAGGCGCGCACCGATTTCGATAGCGCGGCGGATGCCACCCAGCTGGATGTCGCCAAGTCGCGATATCTCGGCAAGGGCGGCGCCATTACCCAGCAGATGAAAACGCTGGGCCAGCTGGATCCGGACGCCCGCCGGACGGCCGGTGCACGCATCAATGCGGCGAAGGACCAGATCGAGACCGCGCTCGAAGCGCGTCGCGAAGCGATCCGGGACGCCGCGCTGGCCGTACAACTGTCGGCAGAGGCGCTGGACGTTACGCTGCCCGGTCGCGGCATGGGCAAGGGGGGGCTGCATCCGGTAAGCCGGACGCTGGAGCGCATCGAGGCGCTGTTCCGGTCGATCGGCTTCGAAGTGGCCGACGGCCCGGAGATCGAAACCGATTTCCTGAACTTTACCGCGCTGAACACGCCGGAGAACCATCCCGCCCGCTCGATGCACGACACCTTCTACCTGGAAGGCGCCGATGACGTGTTGTTGCGCACCCACACCAGCCCGGTGCAGGTGCGTACCATGCTCGACCATGTGGCCCGCTTTGGCGAGCGCGAGCACATGCCGGAAATCCGGGTGATCATGCCGGGCCGGGTGTATCGGGTCGACTCCGACGCCACGCATTCGCCGATGTTCCATCAGGTCGAAGGCCTGTGGGTGGGCGAGAACATCAGCTTTGCCGACCTCAAGGGCGTGATCGCCGACTTCCTGCGCAAATTCTTCGAAACCGATGAGCTCCAGGTCCGCTTCCGCCCGTCGTTCTTCCCCTTCACCGAGCCGAGCGCGGAAATCGACGTCGCCTTCATGCACGGCGAGATGAAAGGGCGGTGGCTGGAAATTGCCGGCTGCGGCATGGTGCATCCGAATGTGCTGCGCCATGGCGGCATCGACCCCGAGCGCTACACCGGCTTTGCCTTCGGCATGGGGCCGGACCGGCTCACCATGCTCCGTTATGGCATCAACGATCTGCGCCTCTTCTTCGAGGGCGATCTGCGTTTCCTCGGCCAATTCAGGTAAGCGAACATGCAATTCTCAGAACAATGGTTGCGCCATTTCGTCGATCCCAAGATCGACAGCGAGGCGCTCGGTCAGTTGATGACCATGGCGGGCCTGGAAGTCGAAGAAATGAATCCGGTTGGCGGGGTGTTTCACTCCGTCGTGGTCGGCCAGATCCTGTCCACTGAAAAGCACCCGGACGCCGACCGCTTGAAGGTCTGCCAGGTCGATGCCGGCCAGGATGCCCCGCTGCAGATCGTGTGCGGCGCCCCCAATGCCGAAGCCGGCATGAAAGTGCCGTGCGCCCTTGTCGGTGCCAGCCTGCCCGGCTTCGAGATCAAGAAAGCCAAACTGCGCGGCGTGGCCTCGCATGGCATGCTGTGTTCGGCCCGTGAGCTTGGGATCTCCGACGAGCATGGCGGCCTCTATCCGCTGCCCGACGACGCCCCCGTGGGCACCGATGTGCGCCAGCTGCTGGGCCTGGACGATACCGTCTATGTCATCAAGCTCACGCCGAACCGGGCCGACTGCCTGAGCCTGGCCGGGGTCGCCCGTGAAGTGGCGGCGCTGACCGACATGGCGCTGACGATGCCCGACCTCAGCCCGGTAGCGCCGTCGATCGACGATCGTCGCCCGATCGTGCTCGATGCGCCCGCCGCTTGCCCGCGTTTCTGCGGCCGGATCATCCGCGGCGTCGATGCACGCGCCACCACGCCGGAATGGATGGTGCGCCGCCTCGAGCGCAGCGGCATCCGCGCCATCAGCGCGCTGGTCGACATCACCAACTACGTGATGCTCGAGCTTGGCCAACCGCTGCACGCCTACGACAACAACCGTCTCGACGGTGCAGTCTATGCACGCATGGCCCGGCCCGGCGAAACGCTGTTGCTGCTCAACGAGCAGGAAATCGACCTTGCCGACGGCACCCTGGTGATCGCCGACGAAACGCGCGTGCTCGGCATGGCCGGCATCATGGGCGGCGAAGAAAGCGGCATCTCGCTGGACACCCGCGATGTGTTCCTCGAGGCGGCCTACTTTGCGCCCGATGCCGTCGCCGGCCGTGCGCGTGAATACGGCTTCGGCTCCGACGCCTCGCACCGCTTCGAGCGCGGGGTCGACTTTGCCCTCTCGCCCGTCGCCATCGAGCGCGCAAGCGCCTTGATCCTCGAGATCTGTGGCGGCCAGGCTGGCCCGGTGGTGCAGGCCGAGGTGGCCGACCATCTGCCCTCGCGCCCGGCCGTGACCCTGCGCCCGGCCCGCGCGCGTCGTGTGATGGGGATCGACCTGTCCGACGACCAGATGGCCGGCCTGCTCGGCCGTGTCCATCTGGATGTCGTGCGCGACGGCGACGTGCTGCGCGTCACGCCGCCGTCCTACCGTTTCGATATCGAAATCGAAGAAGACCTGGTCGAAGAGCTGACCCGCCTGTATGGCTATGACAACATCCCGGCGCCGGCTCCCCAGGGCCACCTGGCGATGCTCGACCGCCCCGAAGCGCGTCGCGACCCGTGGCAGGTCAAGCGCCTGATCGCCGACCGTGACTACCAGGAAGTTGTCACCTATTCGTTCATCGAAGAAGCGTGGGAGAAGGACTTCTGCGGCAATGCCGACCCCATCCGCCTGGCCAATCCGATCGCCAGCCAGATGAACGTCATGCGCAGCAGCCTGATCCCCGGCCTGATCGGCGTCCTGCAAACCAACCGCAAGCGCCAGAACCCGCGTGTGCGCATCTTCGAGACCGGTCGCTGCTTCCTCAAGGCGGCCACCGGCACCCCCGTGGCCGGCTACGACCAGCCGGTGCGCGTCGGGATGCTGGCCGCGGCCGGCGTGGCCGCCGAGCAGTGGGGTACGGCGCATCGCAATGTCGACTTCTACGACATCAAGGGCGATCTCGAAGCGCTGTTCCTGCCCAAGGTGCTGGCGTTCGAGGCCGCCGAACACCCCGCCCTGCATCCCGGGCGCAGCGCCCGCGTGCTGTGCGACGGTCAGCCAATCGGCTATCTCGGCGAGATCCATCCGAAATGGGTCCAGAAATACGATCTTGGCACCGCGCCGGTGGTCTGCGAAGTCGACATTCAGGCCTTGCTGACTACCGACCTCCCGGTCTATTCGCCCATTTCCCGCCTGCCGGCGGTGGTGCGCGACATGGCGCTGGTGGTCGAGCACAGCGTGGCCGCGGCAGCCATGATCAGTGCGCTGAAGGCCGCCGCGCCGGCTATCGTGCGGGACATCCAGCTATTCGACGTGTATCAGGGCAAGGGGGTCGACCCCGACAAAAAGAGCCTTGCTTTCAGGGTGTTGATGCAAGATACTCAACGAACCCTTGAAGACGCCGAGGTGGAAGCTGCGGTGGCAACGCTCATCGGTTGCGCCACAACCCGATTCAACGCCGCCCTGCGCGCATAAGGGAAGCGAGCATGACGTTAACGAAGGCAGAACTGGCCGACCTGTTGTTTGAACAGGTCGGTTTGAACAAGCGCGAATCGAAAGACATGGTGGAAGGGTTCTTCGAAGAGATTCGCACCGCACTGGAGCGCGGGGATTGCGTGAAGTTGTCGGGTTTTGGCAACTTTCAGTTGCGCGACAAACCCCAACGTCCGGGCCGCAACCCGAAGACGGGGGAAGAAATCCCCATTACTGCCCGCCGTGTGGTGACCTTTCACGCCAGCCAGAAGCTGAAATCCGCCGTGGAAAAGCTGAGCCATGCAGGAAAGTCCTAATCCGGAAGCTGACGTCGAACTCCCGCCGATTCCCGCCAAACGGTATTTCACCATCGGCGAAGTCAGCGACCTGTGTGCCGTCAAACCCCATGTGCTGCGCTACTGGGAGCAGGAGTTCACCCAGCTCAAGCCGGTCAAGCGACGCGGCAATCGGCGTTACTACCAGCACCATGAAGTTCGCCTGATCCGCAAGATTCGCGAACTGCTGTACCGGGATGGCTTCACCATCTCCGGCGCACGAAACCAGCTCAACACCTCCGCCATTCATGCGCACGAGGATGCCGAACAGGCGGTCGAGCTGCGTGCAGGGATTGCCCAGGCTCGCGGGATACTTACGGATCTGCTTGACGAACTGAAGCGATAACAAAAAAACGGGATCTGGAATTGTAGTTTTCAATTCCGATGCTATAATCCCGCTCCTGTGTCGGGGCGTAGCGCAGCCTGGTAGCGCACTTGCATGGGGTGCAAGGGGTCGCGAGTTCGAATCCCGCCGCCCCGACCAATCGATTCAAGCACTTGGCCCAGTCTTCGGACTGGGCCTTTTGCTTTCTGGCGCCTGGATGGCACCGAGGGCGACAAACAGGCGGCGCGGGTGGTGGAACAGAAGCATGCGACTGAATCGCCCGCTGCGGAGTCGCATGCCGGTTGGTGTGAGATCGGGGTGGTCAGGCACGCTGGCCGCCCCGATCCCGCCGTCAGATGCGGGGTAGCCGCAAGGATATCGACGTCTGTCGTTGATGCCATCCGGTGTCGGGTGTCGAATCGCCGCATCGGTACAGGCCGTCCGTTCATAGCGGCTGCGATCGAAGCCGCCCGACGGATCGCCTTTGAGTCCAGAACGGCCGTTGTGAACGGCATTCGGGGCCAATGAGAAAAAATCCAGCGACTGCCGACCGATACCGGGTGACTCGCCACCGAGCGGGTCCAATCGGGCGCGATCTGTTCGAGATCGGCCGTGGGGTTTTCATCGCCGGCCAGCCGGTGCATGCTGGGCCCCGGGACGGGACACGCAGGGGGTGCCGGTGTCGGGGATCTTCATCAGCCACAGCAGCCAGGACCACGCCGCGGCCGAGGCGCTCGCCGAGCGCTTGCGTGCGCAGGGCTACCAGTCCTTGTTCCTCGATTTCGACCCCGCCGACGGCATTCCGGCAGGGCGCAACTGGGAGCGCGAGATCTACGCGCAACTACGCGCCTGCAGTGGCGTTGTCGTATTGTGCAGTGCGCGTTCCATGGCCTCCGATTGGTGTTTTGCCGAGATGACGCATGCGCGCGCGCTGGGCAAGCAGCTCTTCCCGGTGATCATCGACGCATGCACCCTGCGCACCGTGTTGCTCGATACCCAGACCGTCGATCTGCGGCCGGACCCCGAGGCCGGATATGCCCGACTCTGGGCCGGCATGCGCCATGCCGGTCTGGACCCGAGCGACAGCTTCGACTGGGACATCCACCGCCCGCCGTATCCGGGCCTGACGCCCTTCCAGGCCGACGATGCGGCCGTCTTCTTCGGCCGCGAGGACGATCAGCGCCTCTGCCTCGACACGCTGGCCCAGATGCGTCGCTACGGCGGCGACCGGCTGCTGGTGCTGGTGGGCGCCTCGGGCAGTGGCAAGTCGTCGCTGGTGCGCGCCGGGGTGATTCCCCGCTTGCGGCGGATGCCCGGCTGGCGGGTGCTCGGCCCGATGCGCCCGCAGCAGCAACCGGTCGAGGCCCTGGCCGCGCTGCTGCCGGATGCCGTCCACGCGCGCCTCGTGGCGGGCGACGATGACGCGGCGCTGGCTGCCGCCATGGCGCCGGACGGCGACGCCACCGAACCGCCGGCCGTGCTGCTGGTGGTGGACCAGCTCGAGGAACTCGTCACCACCAGCACGCCGGCGGCCGCGGCGCGCTTTGCCGGCCTGCTGCGCACTGCGCTCGCCGACGAGGCTGGGGACCTGTATTGCCTGGCCACCTTGCGGGCCGACTACCTGGCCGCAATGCAGACCCACCCCGTGTGGGGCGCGATACCGTCCCGCGAGATCTCGCTGGCCCCCATGAGCCTGACGCACTTTGCTCAGATCATCCGTCGGCCGGCCGAGGTGGCCGGCATTGAGCTGGCGCCCGGGGTGGTCGACACCCTGGTGCAGGACACGGCCACTCCCGACGCGCTGCCCTTGCTCGCCTTCACGCTCAATCGCCTGTGGCGCGACTTTGGCCGCGACGGGACGATCACACTGGACGAATACACCGACCGCATCGGTGGCCTCGAAGGCGCCATCGGCCAGGAGGCCGACGCCGTGCTTGCGGCGCTCAAACCCACCGCCGCGCAGCTTGACGACCTGCGACGCGCCTTCCGGCAGATGGTGCGTATCGACCCGGAGGGGCGCTACACCCGCCGCAGTGTGCCCTGGCAGGCGCTGCCTGAGGCGGTGCATCCGCTCCTTGAAGCCTTCGTCAAGGCACGTCTGCTGGTGGCCGGGCATGCGCAGGCAACCGCCGACCGCCCCGAGGCGCGCATCCTCGAGCCGGCGCATGAAGCGCTGTTCCGCGCCTGGGAACGCCTCAGGCGCTGGCTCGACGAGGACCGCGCCTTCCTGCTGTGGCGCCAGCATGTGCGGCCCGAGGCCGAGGCGTGGCAGGCCGCGCCCGGCGACCCCGGCCTGTTGCTGCGCGGCGGGCCGCTGGCCGAAGCGCGACGCTGGCAGCGCGAACGGGGCGATGAGCTCGGTGATGACCTGCAGGACTTCATTGCCGCCAGCCGCAAGGCGGCGCAACGGACGCGCCAGCGCCGCCGGCTGGTCGAAGGCGCGATCACGCTCAGCGTGGTCGCCATGGGCGCGCTCGGCGTGGCGCTATGGCAACAGCAGCAGGAGACCCGCGAGCAGCTCATCAACAGTTACTGGAGTGGCGCGGTGTCGGCGCGGGACGCCGGAGGCGACACACTCAAGGCGGCCCACTACTTTGCTCGTGTGGCCGATCTGAGCACGTCGTCCGAGGGGCGCGCGAGTGCGCTTATCGCCGCCGGTGCGCTGGGCGGCGGGCTGGCGCTGGAGGCCATGTTTTCGCTGCCGCAGCCGGCCGACGGCATGGTGGTGAGCCCGGACGGGTCGGTGTTGCTGTCCTGGGCGGGGCCGGCGGCACGGCTGCACGAGCTGCGCAGCACCCGGGTGCTGGCCGACCGGATGCATGCCGCGCCGGTGGCCCAGGCGCTGGTGGTGGCACCGTCGCAGGTGCTCACGCGAGATACGGCGGGCGGGCTGTGGCTGTGGGGTGGTGAGGCGCCCGCACGGGCGCTGGCAGCGGCAGAGGTGGCCGGCATGGCCGCGGCCGACGATGGCCGCCAGGTGGTGGCCTGGTCTGCCGGCGCGGTGCAGGTGTGGGCGCTGCCCGGTGGCGAGGTGCTGGGCCGGCTGGTGCTTCCCGGCACGCCGGAGGGTGCCCGCTTCATCGACGCGCACACGGTGGTGGCGTGGACGGCCGACGGTCGCTTCTGGCGTTGGCAGGTGGGCGAGCCCGAGGCGCAGGCGAGCTGGGCGGCGGGCTGCGCGGTGCGTGGCGTGGTGCCGGGCGAAGGCGGCGATCTGCTGAGCTGGTGCGATAGCGAGGTGCACCGGCATGCGGTGAGCCAGGGTCGAATCACCGCACGCTGGACATCGCCGGAGACGGTCGATGGCGTCCTCCGGGTGCCGGGCAGCGAGCTCGTCGTGTCGTGGAATACCGCGCGCGGACGCCTGCGGCTGTGGCATGCCGATGACGGCACGCCCGGTCTCGGCGCGCCGCTGGTTCGCGCCGGCAGCGTGTCGCGGGTGCTCGTTGCGCCGGACGGCATGCACGTGTTCGCCAGTGGCGCCAGCGGCGAGGTGGAGGTGTGGGCGGTGGGCGAAGCCGCGCCGGCCGCGCGCGCGATCCACGGCCGGGGTGAGGCCGTCGTGAAGGTGGCGCTCGACGCCTCGGGCGAGCGTGTGCTGGCCTGGAGCGCGGCGGCCGGCGCGCGGCTGTGGGACGCTGCCACGATGACGCCGCTGAGCCTGCCGCTGCGCCACCACGCCGGCGTGGCCGGGGCGGCCTTCTTCGATGCCGGACACGGCATCGTCACCTGGGCTGACGACGCCAGCGTGCGCGTGTGGCGTCGCCACCCGGACAAGGAACTCACCCGCCCGGCGCCACCGCCGGCGGTGATGGCCGGAGCGCCGGGCGCACGCGCGCCGACGCCCGCTCTCAAGGCCCGCCTCGACGCGCTCGGCCTGCATGGCGACCAGGTGTTCGATCAGCAAGACGAGGTCACGCTCGTTGGCGCCGGCCCGCTGGCGCGCCGCCTTGGGCCGGGCGATGCGCTTTCGGCGCCGCTGGTGCTCGCCGAAGGCATCGCGGGCGGGGCACTTTTGCCGGGCGGGCGGGTCGTGCTGTGGGGCAATACCAGCGTGCAGCTCTGGGATGGCCTGCACGGCCAGCCGCTCACCGCGCTGCTGCGCTCCGACATGATCTACCCCGACGGCGTCCGTATCGATTCAGATGTGTTGGCCTGGGCAGACACGCGCGCGCGCCGGTGGCACTGGCCGGTGCCGGAGACGGCGGGCACCACGGCCGAGCAATGGCTGGCGCGAACCAGCGCAACGCAGATGGATGCGCAGGGTGCCATCACGGTGATGGCGCGTGAGCGCTGGTGTGCCTTGGCGTGGGCGGCGGCGCCGGCGGGGTGCGCCGATGCTCCCGCGGCCGGCTCAGCGCACCTGAACCAGTGACTCGGACCACGCCCCGACCCAGTCGCCACCGTCGTCCCACACCCGCACCTGCAGCTGGTGGCGGCCGGTCGAGATGCGCGCGGTTTCGTCCTGCCCGTTCCAGCGCTGCGCGTCGGTGCTGACGATGCGGCTGTTGCCGCGCACGGCGCCGATGCGCTGCCCGTTCACATAGTGTTTTCGGGCACCGTCGGGGCTCTGGGTGACGCGCATGTACTCGACCGAGGCATTGTCGAAGTCGGAACGCGAGTGAAAGGCAAAACGCGCCGTATCACCCTGCCGTGGCCGCAGCGTGCCGGGGTTGAATTCGAGCCGGTCGACGGCGATCGAGCCGACCGCGCGCGGACCGATGCCGATGCCGTGGACGGTGAAATCGCCGAGGGTGTCGGCGCCGGTTTTGGGGTCGGCCGCGGTCAGCGCGACGACGGCCGGCTTGAGGCTATCGCCCAGGAAGGGCGGCAGGTCGAAGCGCAGCAGGTGGCGCCCGAGGCCGAACTGGTCGAGCCGGTAGGTGACGATCTCGGCCCCCGGCAGGCTGATGCGCAGTTGCACGCGCCCCGGCCGATGGAGTGCGTAGTCGACCACGATTGGCCAGCCGCCGCGCACCAATGCGCGAATCCCGAAGGCGCTGCCGTTGAACTGCGTCGGCAGTTGCGGCCCGTCGCGCAGCAATTGCTGCACGCCTTCGCCGTCGTCACGCGCCTGCGTCTTCTCGGCATCCAGATGGCGGTTGATCGCAAACAGCGCCATGGCGCCGACGATGACGGCTGGCATCAGCCAGGTGTTCCCGTCGCCATCGTTCTCGTCCTTGGGTGTATAGCTCGGCGGGGGTGTCGGGCTGGGTGGTGTTGGGCTGGGTGGTGTCGAGGTGGGTGGGTGTCGGGGCGGGTAGGGCGTCTGTGCTGCCACGGTTGTCGGCATGCACAGCGCCACGGCAAGGATGATGCCGCCCCATCGGTGCCAGCGTCGGGTGTTCATGACGGCCTCCTGATGACGGTCAGACCGCCTCGCCTGAAAAGTCGAGCTCGTCGGCGCCGGGCGACTTGCAGGCAACGCCTTCCATGACCTCGCGGCGGCCGTCGACATAGACCACCTGGTCGAAGCGGCGGCATTGCTTGTCGCCCTGGGCGTAGAAGTCGGACGTCGGCGTTACGGCAAATTCACGCTCGGTCTGGTCGTTGCGCCAGCTCACCGTTTGCCCGCGGGGCGCGGTCTCGATGGTTTCGGCCAGGCGGGCGCGATCCGCGTCGTCCATGTACTGGCCGATCATGCGGCCTACCGCCGCGCCCACCAAGGCGCCGATGACCGTTCCGGCCGCGCCGCCGTCGTCGACCTCGTGGCCCAGGATCCCGCCCAGGATGCCGCCAAGGGCGGTGCCAATATCCCGCTTGTTCGCCGATTCGCAGCCGCCCGCGAGCAGGGTGATGGCGACGGCGGCTGCCGACGCCGTGACACGCCCCGTGGATCGTCGACGCATGGCTTCCCCTCCAGTGTGCAGTCCGGCGCCGGCCGTGCTGCGCCGAGGCAGCATGCCGGCGCGGCAGATGCAAAATACATCCGCTCCTTAAGTGTTATAGATAGTGATCGCCGCCATGTAATGGTTCGTCACCTCGGCGTGGGGGACGGAGGCCCCGGCGTCATGCGCAGGGGACCGCGGCGTCGCCCGGCGCGGGGCCGGATGACGCCGCGCATCAGCTCAGGCCACGAAACGCACCTGCGACTGCGGGGTGCGGGTGTCCATGTTGCGCCCGCGGTTGAGGTGGTCGTCGATCTCCGCCGCGCAGCCGATCATGCGGCCGTACAGAAAGGCGGTGAAGGCGGCGGTTTCCAGCTCGGCGCGGCTGATCCGGCCGGCGGCCAGCGGCTGCCACATCAGCTTGAGCAGCAGCGTGGCGATCAGTGCATCCACATTCACACAGAACACATTGCGGGTCACGCCCTCGTCGAACAGGGCCTGCACCAGGCGGCGGTAGTAGTCGTGGAAGATGTTGTACTCGCCGCGCGCCTCGAAGCGCTGGCGCACGAAGGCTTCGCGCGGGTCGATGTTCTCGGGCTTGTCCTTGAACACGGGGTGGTTGATGCATGGGATGTTGTAGCCCGGCCCGCCGCTTTCCTTGCTGGCCGCCTTCTGCGCGCCGTATTCGCGAGCGAAGTCGCGCGCCATGGTGTCGAGGTCGAGGCCATGGCCGGCATCGCCCGGGTCGGTCAGCGCCTGGCCGGCGAAGCGCTCGAGCAGGAAGGCGACACCCTCGAAGCCGTTGCCGCCGTGGGCGTAGCCGGTGTGCGAGAGGAAGCCGACCATGGCCTTGTTGAGCTGCACCCGCGCCGGGGTTTCCGGCCCGTCGGCCGAGACCGCGCCCTTGGCGCCCTGGGCCGAAATCGCGCCGGGGCCGTTGGTGAGCAGCAGGCCGGTGAGGGTCTGGAAGGCGAACAGATCGTCGGCGGCCGGGGCGCGGCCGAGCAGGGCGAGGGCGGCCAGTTCGGTGAGCGAGCGCACGCCGAGCACCTCGTCGTTGGGCAGGCCGCAGAAGCTGTCTGGCCGGTGCCGTGCGGCGTCGACCGAGGCGCCCAGCAGCGTGCCGATCAGGCGCATCCAGGCCGGCAGGCTTTCGACCGTGGTGCGGGAAATGCGCTTGCGCTGCAGTGGCCCCCAGGCGACCGTGGTGGTAAGCGCGGCGAGCACCGCGTCGGCGCGCGGATGGCCGCCCAGCGCGAGCAGCCAGCGCAGCGGCACCGAGCGGGCGCCGCGCAGCGCCACCGCGGCCAGCAGGGCCTCGGCCCGCGGGTCGGGCTCGGCCTGCAGCAGGCGCTCGCGGGCGGCGTCGTCGATGGGCGCGCGCGACAGCGCGAAGTCTTCGTCATGCGCCGCCACCAGGCCGGCGGCCGAGAACACATCGATCATCAAGGCGGCGGCCTCGCGCGCGCCGTCGGACAGGCGCGGGCCGAGCAGGCTGGCGGCCGCGGCGAGCACCGCGTTGGGCGCGTTGCCGGCCTCGCGCGCAGCCTGGGCGGCGGCCAGCACCGGGCTGCCGTGCAGGTTCACGAAGGCGGCGACGGCGACATTGAGCAGGGCGCGGTCGTTGTCGCCACCGGCTTCGTGCACCAGGGCCAGTGCCAGGTTGGCTTCGAGCGGTTGCTGGGCAGCCTGCAGCATCGACACGCCATGCAGGCTGGAGACATGGCTCTTGGGGTCCATCTGCGAGGCGCCCGAGGCGTCTTTCAGGTTCTGGCGCGGGAATACCGTGCCGACCTGACGCGCCAGTGCGGCGATCTGCGTGTGATAGGGGGCGATCGCCTCGACCACCGGCAGATCCAGCGCGGCCGGCAGCGTCACGCCCATGTTGCTGCCGAACCACGGTTTGAGATCCATCGAGCCTTCGGGCTCGAAGTCGGGCAGGGTGGCGTTGGCGCGCATCACCGCGGTGAGCGCGGCGGGGATGTGGGCGATGTTGGTGACCACCGCGCCCTTGGCCGAGAACACCGGGTTGTCGGGGGTGAACAGGCCGTCGACGCCGAACTTCTCCATGAACCAGCGTTCCTTGGCCAGGGCATCGTCGTTGCCGCCGGCCATCGCGCCGGCATGGCCGACGGCGCGCGTCAGCTTGGCCTTCCAGCGCCCGACCACGCAGGCCACCACGGGTTTGTTGAAGTCGGCCTCGCGCTCGTAGTAGCCACCCGGCTCGCAGTACAGCACCGCGGCCTTGCTGCGCGCGTCGTTGGCCAGGGCGAAGGCGAATTCGGGCGCGGCGTAGTGGATGTACACATCCTTGCCGCTGGAGACCAGGGTGGTGGTGCCCCAGCCGGCCATGCGCAGGTATTGGGCGATGGTGGTGGTGAAGCCGCCGGAGTTGGAGAGGATGGCGATGGAGCCGCGCTTGAGCGTGTCGCCCGGGCTGTCGCCGCCGAGCGCACCGCCGATGCGCACCTGGTTCCAGGCGTCGGCCACGCCCAGGCAGTTAGCGCCGAACACGTCGATGCCGGCCTGCTGCGCCATGGCGCGGATCTCGCGGGCGTCGTGCACCGAGATCTTCTCGGTGATGATGAAAATCTTCTCCAGCTCGGGATTGACCCGGATCAGCTCGGCCACACCGTCGCGCGCGGCGCTGGGCGGCAGGTACACCACGCCGCAGTTGAAGCGGTGGCCGGCGTCCAGCCCTTCGCGCACGCTGTTGTAGACTGGGATGGCGCCGTCGGGCGTCTCCAGGCGCTGGCCGCGCCGCCCCGGCGAGGTGCCGAAGACCACGTTGCCGCCCGACCAGGCATGGCCGACCGGGGTGACCTCGGAGGACTCGCCACCGAGGATGTTGAGCACGCACACCCGGTCGTTGCGGGTGGCGATCTGCGCCAGGGAGTTGATCCCGACGTAGTAGTGGAAGTCGCCGATGCCTTGATGATGCATGTCCGTCTCCTTGAATTCGTGGGGTGACTCAGGCCGCTTTGGCCGAGGTCTCGAGGCCGAGCCGGGTGGCGATCTGTTCGCGCCCGCCGGCCTTCATCCATTCATTGACTTCGCGGGCGTAGTCGACCACCTCGCTCATCGCCGAGTCGAAGCCGAAGAAGCGATAGGGCAGGCCGAGCGCCTCGCAGGTGTCGCGAAACACCGCCATGCCGCGCACCAGGTTTGGCCCGCCGCGGCCGATGACCACGAACAACGGGGTCGGCCCATGGCGGCTGAAGTGCTCGCGCAGCGCGTCGGCCATGGCGCGGAAGGTTTCGAAGATGTCGGTGTTGTTGGACTTGCCGCCGATGACGAACAGCACGTTGGATTGCGCCAGCCAGTGGTCGAAGCAGATGGCGGCGACCGATTTCATCTTTTCGTAGGGCGGGTTGCCGCCGAAGTCGGAGGAGATGATGGCGTCGTCGCCGAGCATCTCGGTGACCAGCGAGTTGGCGCCGCCGCCGAACGTCGGCGCCAGGATGGTGCCCTTGTCGTTGATCACATAGACGTCGCTCTGGCCCTGGTGGGTGCGCAGCTGGTTGATCTCCTGCTCGAAGTCGGAGTAGTCGGCGGCGAACAGGTGAGGCGGCAGGTTGAGCCGGTGCCAGCGGCTGTCGTCGCGGTCGAAGCCGCACTTGAAGTCGCAGGCCACCGGCGTGAGCCGGCCGCGGCGGTCGGGGCGCATGCGGATCGGGTTGAGCTCGAGCACCGTCATGCCGAAGTTGTGGTACAGCTCCCACAGCTTGGGCAGCTGCTGGACCAGCGGCGAGATGATCTCGCTCGGCGCGCCGATGTCGATCAACGCGTTGGCCACCACGAAGGCCTTCATGCCGGTGAGGGCGTCGAAGGGCACGCGGGCGATGTGCTTTTCATCGACTTCCTCGATGTCCATGCCGCCGCAATGGGTGATGGTCAGCGTCGGGGCGCGGAATTCGGTGGATACCGACAGCGAGAAATACACCTCCTGCTCGGCCGGCACGGCCCCTTCGAAGGTCACGCCGTTGGCCTTGGCCACCTGGTTGCCGTGGCGGTGCTCGACGAAGTAGAGCCGCTCCTTCTCGGCCAGCGCGCTCTTCAGGTCGCGGGCCCGGCCGAGCAGGCCGGCCTTGCCTTTCTTGCCGACGCCGCCCTTGAAGACGGGTTTGACGAAGACCGAACCGTGACGCTCGATCATGGCCTTGATGGCCTCTTCGTCGGCGTCCGGGCCCAGCACCTCAGCGCGCGGGAAATCGACGAAATCGAGCAACTGGCTTCCGTAAAGCATTCCTGTGATCTGCATGGCTGCCTCCTGGCTGCGACGGTGTTGTGTGATGTCGGCGCCGGGCGGTCGCATGGCCGGCGCTTGGTGATCAGGGAAAAAAGAACGGCCCCGGCGTGAAGCCCTCCCCGGTCGCCGGGGCCCAAGTGCGTCTGTCCGGTGCGGGCATCGGAACGTCGCGCCGACGGTCTCCTCCCCGCCGGCGCACCGCCCGCGATCGCGGACGGCGGCGCGGGGGTGGATCAGAAGCGGTGACGGATGCCCGCCATCAGCACGCTCGGGTCGTCGCCGGCGGCTGGCGTCAGGTTCCAGCCGTAGTTGGCGTCGTCCTTGTTGCTGATGTGCGAGTAGGCGGTGTAGAGCGTGGTGCGCTTCGACAGGTTGTGCATGTAGTACACCGACCAGCCATGCGCATCCTCGGCAGCGGCCTCGTTGCTCTCGTCGCGCGCGCCGTAGCTCAGCGCCACGGTGCCGGCTGCGCTGACCGGGATTTCGGCGCCCAGCGCATAGCTGCGCGCCTTGCCCTTGCCCGCCGTGCCGCTTTCGCGATCCTGGGTGTAGAGCAGGTAGGCCTTGGCCACCTTGAAGTCGTAGGCGCCGGCGATGCCATGGGTGCTGGCCTTGCCGCCGGTGGCGTCGGTGAAATAGCTCTGGGTGGTGATCGCCGCGGCGAAGGGGCCGTTCTTGTACATACCGGTGATACCGTAGCCGCGGCCTTCCTTGCGGGCGTCGTCGTTCGGTCCGGCGTTCTCCGCCCCCAGCCAGTAGCCCACATCGGCCGAGAAGCCGCCGAAGCTCGGCGAGCGGTACTTGATCATGTTGTCGAAGCGCACCTGGTAGCCGCGGCTGACCGAGCCGGATTTGCGGTGCAGCAGGCCGGCGGTGCGGTCGGCGCCACCGGTGGCTTCGAACGGGTCGAGGGCGACGAAGGCCGGGGAGTACTGGCGGCCGAGCATCACCTTGCCCCAGCCGCCTTCGAGCCCGACGAAGGACTGCCGGCCGAACTGGCGGCCGCCCTGACCCGTGGCGCCAGTGTCGGGGTCGAAGCCGGTTTCCAGCACGAACAAGGCTTTCAGGCCGTTGCCCAGGTCTTCGGTGCCCTTGAAGCCGATGCGGCTGCCGTTCAGCTCACTGGTGTCGACACCGGTGTGTTTGAGATCGCCGGCCTTTTCGTAGCCGAGGTTGATGTCGATCAGGCCGTAGATGGTGACGTTGGACGTGTCGGCACTGGCGACGGTCGGCAGACCCAGGGTGGCGGCCGCCGCGAGGGCGACGATTCCGGACTTGTGCATTGTTTCCTCCTTGTCGAATGTCTTTTTGTCTCCGCCGTGCAAGTCGCCGTGCGGTGGAGGCATTTCACGACAAGGCCCTTTCAGTCCGCTTTCGCTTCTGCGGGGTGTGTCACCAGAGGTGGTTTGCCTGTCACGTGACGATACGCTGCGAGGTGTTGCCAGGCAGGAAAGCTCTGCAGACTGGGCGCTTCATGGGGTGATGCGCAGGAACAACCGGTACAACGAGGCGGCACCGACGGTCAGTACGATCACGCGCAATGCATGGCACAGCGTGACCAGCGGCACGCCCAGTTGCAGCACCTTGGCGGTGATGCACATTTCGGCGACGCCACCCGGGGCAGCGGCCAGCACCAGCGATGCCAGCGGTGCTTCAGACAGCGCAGCGCCGCCAGCGGCGATCACCGCGCCGAGGCCGATGGCCAGGAGTGCCGAGGCCGTGGCGGCGGCCAGAAAGCGTGGCGCGGCATGGAAGAAGGCCGGCGAGAAGCGGCAGCCCAGCGCGCAGCCGATCAGCAACTGGCCGCCGTTGACCGCCCAGGCCGGCAGTGCCGACAGCGTCATACCCAGCCCGGTGAGGGTGCCGACACCGAGCAGGGGGCCAAGCACCCAGGCGTTGCCCATCCGCGCCGCCGAGAGCACGGCCACGCCACACAGGCTGGCCGCGACCAGCCAGGGCAGGCGGGCGAGGTCGACACGGCTGGCCAGCGGCTGGTAGAGGTCCGTGCCGTGCGCCCCAGCCGCGCTCAGCGCCAGGGGCACGACGGCCACCACGATCAACACCCGCAGGGCATGGGCGGCAGCGATGCGGTCGACGGCACCACCGAAGCGTTCGGCAACCACCGCCATTTCCGAGGCGCCACCGGGCAGTGCGGCGAAGAAAGCGGTGGGGCGGTCGACCCGCGCCAGGCGCCAGGTCATCAGCGCGCATAGCACGCCCACCACCAAGGCACCGCCGGCGATCAGCGTGACCAGCAGCAGGTGGTCTACCAGCAGGGCCAGCGTGGCAGGGGTGAAGTACAAGCCCAGCGAGGTGCCGATCGCCCATTGCCCGGCGTGGCGCCCCCCCGGCATCGGGTGCAGCGCGATGTTGCACACGCGCAGCAGGGCGACCGTGAAGAGCGGGCCGAGCATCCATGGCAGCGGCACACCGAGGGCTTGGGCGCTGGTGGCGGCCAGGGTGGCGAGGCACAGGGTCAGCGCGATGCGGGCGATGGCCGGCACACGGGCGCCAAGGGGGGATCCAGACGACATGGTGGGGTCAGGGGGGGCGGCCAGGCGCTGCTCAGGGCGGCGGTGCGGCGATCTCACGCCACTGGCGCAGAAAGTCGCGCCGTTTGGCTTGGTCGAGATAGGTGAGCAGGCCGGCGCCAATGGCGATCGGCCGGAAGGCGCCGCCGAGACGCTGGCGCAGCTCCTCGGCCGCTTCGTCGGCCGGCACGTCGGCGCGCACCGAGTAGAAACCCGGGTTCTTCGCCAGCAGGCGCTGGCCGCGCGGCGACAGCAGGTAGTCGAGCCACAGCCGCGCGGCATGCGGATGGCGGGCCTGGCGCGAAATGAAGGCCACCCGGCTCATCACCAGGGTGTAGTCGCGCGGCAGGACGACGGCCAGTGCCGGGTCCTTGTCGGCACGGAGCTGGGCATAGGAGCCGAGCAGGTTGTAGCCGATCAGGGCCTGTCCCGACGAGATCCGGTCGAGCATCTCGCTGGTGGTCGCTGCCGGCTGGACGGCAAGCCGGCCGAAGGCCTCGGCCAGGCGCCAGAACACCACCGGGTTGGCCAGTACATCATGGCTGTGGAGCAGATAGCCCAGGCCCGAGCGGCCCGGATCGTAGGTGGTGAGGCGACCGGTGAACTGCTCGGGCGAGCGCGCCAGCAGCCGCAGCAGTTCGGCATGGCTGCCGGGCACATCTTCCTCGGGTAACAGCTTTCGGTTGTACACCATGGCCACCGGCTCGAAGCTGGTGCCGAAGGCTTCGTTCTTCCAGATCGCCCAGGGGGGCAGGGCAGCCGTTTCGGCCGAGCGATGTGCCTGGGCATAGCCGTCGTTGACGAGCTTGACCTGCAGGTCCATGGCCGAACTCCACACCACGTCGGCGCGGCCGCCATCCTTCGCTTCTTCTACAAAGCGATGGTAGAGCTCGGCCGAACTCATGTCGTGATACTCCACCCGGATTCCCGGGTAGCGACGGACGAAGTCCTGCAGCAGGCCATCCGCGACGCTGCGGTCGGTAGCCGCGTAGATCACCACCAGGCCTTCGCGTGCCGCCGCTGCCTGCAGGTCGGCGCTCGATTGTGCGCCCGCCGGCAGCACGCTGGCGAGGAGGGCGATCAGCGTGGCCAATAGCAGGTGGGCGATCCGGCGTGGCTGGTTGAACACGGCGTTCCTTGTCATGGCGCTTTCGCGCCGAGGGCTTTTACGGCACGATAATTGACCGCTTTCCTTTCGATCCACTTTCAATACCATGCGCCTGCTGCTCGTAGAAGACCATGCCGAACTCGCCGAGTGGGTGTCGAAGGCCCTGGCCCAGGGCGGCTATGCGGTCGATGTGATGACGCGCGGTGACCACGCTGCCCATGCCCTGCTGACCCAGCCTTACGACCTGGTGATTCTTGACTTGTCGCTGCCGGGCATGGACGGCCTCGAAGTGCTGCGCGGCATGCGCGCCCGCGAGGCCAGCGCACACATTCCGGTGCTGGTGTTGACGGCACGTGACCGTACCGAGGACAAGGTGGCGGGCCTCAACCTCGGCGCCGATGATTATCTGACAAAACCCTTTGAGCTGACCGAACTCGAAGCGCGCATCAAGGCCCTGCTGCGCCGGGCCGGCAACCTGGTGCCTACGGTGCGCATCGGCGCGCTGGCCTTCGACACCAATTCCCGTCTGGTCAGTGTGGAGGGCAAGCCCTTGGCGCTGACGCCACGCGAGCTGGCAGTGCTGGAGGCGCTGATCTCGCGCCAGGGGCGGCCCGTCGCACGCGAGACCTTGTTTGAAAAGGTGTTCAGCTTCGACGAGGAGGCACGGCCGGAGGCCATCGAGATCTATGTCCATCGCCTGCGCAAGAAGCTGGAGGGCACCGGTGCCGTGGTGACCACCTTGCGTGGCCTGGGCTACCTCATCGACGAAGCGCCGGACACATGAGCCGGGGCCGTCCGAAGCCCGAGACCAGCCTGCAGCAGCGGGTAGCACGCTGGTTGCTGCCACCCCTGCTGGTACTCTTGGCGATCAACGCGGCGATGACCTACCAGGGCGCCCTCGATGCGGTGAACCGGGCCTATGATCGCTCGCTGAGCGCGTCGATCAAATCGATCGCCGAGCGGGTCCACTCGCTCGAAGGGGTGATCACGGTCGATGTGCCGTATTCGGCCTTCGAGGTGTTCGAGGCCGGGGTGCAGGAGCGGGTGTTCTACGCCGTGATCGGGCCGGACGGGCAGACCGTCACCGGTTATGACGACCTCGCGCCGCCGCCGGCGTTGCGCGACAAGAGTGCCTTGGTGCTCGGGGATTCCACGTACCGGGGCGATACGGTGCGCATCGGCGTCTATCGCAAGCGCTTGTACGATCCGGCGTTGCCGGGCAGCGATTTCATCACCATTGTGTTTGCCGAGACAACCGAGTCGCGGAAGGCGCTGGCACAAGAGCTGTTCATGGACAGTGTGCGGCGACAACTGCTGCTGGTGGTGTTGGGGGCGGTGATGCTGACGCTGGCGTTGAGTTCGGCGTTCAAGCCGCTGATCCGCTTGCGCGATACCGTCCGTGCGCGACAGGAAGACGATCTGTCGCCAGTGGACCGGGCTGGGCTGCCGACCGAGGTACAACCGCTGATCGAGGCCATCAACCGGCATATGGAGCGCCTGTCAGCCATGCTCGCGGCGCGCCGTCGCTTCTTTGCCGACGCGGCACATCAGATCCGCACACCGCTGGCCGTGCTCTCTACGCAGGCTGAATACGGTCAGCGCCAGCATGCGCCGGAGGAAATGCGGCGCACGTTCGAGGGCCTGATGGGCACCATCCGCAGCACCCGTCGCATGGCTGATCAGATGCTGGCGCTGTCCCATGCCGAATCGGCCGAAGGTCGGGTACACGGCACCCAGACCATCGCGCTGAGTCGATTGGTGCAGGAGGTTGCGCTGGAGCTGGCACCCGTGGCGCTCGACAAACGGATCGAACTGGCCTTTGAGGAGAGTGGGGTCGCCTGCATCCAGGGCGATCCGCAAATGCTGCGCGAACTGGTGGCCAACCTGATCGACAATGCCATTCGCTACAGCCCGCCGGACACCCAGGTGGATCTCGCAACACGGGTCGACGGCGAGGTCGTGAGCCTGTGCGTCTGCGATCAGGGGCCGGGCATTCCGGCCGAGGAGCGCGACAAGGTGTTCCAGCGCTTCTACCGCATCCTGGCTCCCTGCAAGGCGCCGGGCAGTGGGTTGGGCCTGTCGATTGTGCGGGAGATTGCCCTTGCCCATGGCGGGACAGTGGTGCTGGAGGATGTTGCGGACGGTCACGGCCTGTGCGTGCGCGTCAGCTTTCCATGCTATCGCCGGGGTGGCTGAACGGCGCCCTGCGGCCGGGGGGCCACAGGGCGACAAGACACGTCAGGCCGCTGCCGGACGCTGACGACGGGTTTCGATGAAGCGCAGCAGGCGCGGGCCGATCAGCATGGCGGCGGCGGCGATCCACAGGCCGATGGCGATCGGGCTGCTGAACAGCACGCCGATCTCACCGTTGCTGATCGACAGTGCGCGGCGCAGGTTCTGCTCCATCATGTCGCCCAGCACGAAGCCCAGGATGAAGGGCGCGATCGGGAAGTTCATCACCCGCAGCAGGTAGCCGGCGCCGCCGATCAGGGTGCCGAGCACCAGGTCGAAGGTGTTGCCATGCACCGCATACACGCCGACCATCGAGATCGCCGCCACGCCCGGCACCAGCAGCCAGTTGGGGATCGACAGGAACTTCACGAACACGCGGATGAGCGGGATGTTGAGCGCCAGCAACATGACGTTGGCGATGAACAGCGAGGCGATCAGACCCCATACGATCACCGGCTGGTCCTGGAACAGCGTCGGGCCCGGGGTGATGTTGTACAGCGTCAGCGCGCCCATCATCACCGCGGTGGTGCCCGAGCCCGGCACACCCAGCGTCAGCATCGGTACCAGCGAGCCGTTGGCCGAGGCGTTGTTGGCCGCTTCCGGCGCCGCCACGCCGCGCACGTCGCCCTCGCCGAACTGGTGGTCCTTGCCCGCCATGCGACGCTCGCTGGCGTAGCACATCGCCGAGGCGATGGTGGCGCCGGCGCCCGGCAGCACGCCGATGAAGAAGCCGGCGAGCGAGCAGCGCACCATGGTCCACTTGGCCAGCATGAACTCCTTCATGTTGAACATCAGCCGGCCGGTGATCGCCATCGGCTCGGTCCCGCTGTGCACCTGTTGCAGCATCAGCATGACTTCGCTCACCGCGAACAGGCCGATGACGATGACGATGAAGGGGATGCCGTCCTGCAGGTGCAGCATGTCGAAGGTGTAGCGATACACGCCGCTGTTCGAGTCGATGCCGACGGTGGACAGCAGCAGCCCCACCAGGCAGGCGATGGCCGCTTTGGGCAGGGAGTCGCCGACCAGGCCGCCGAGGCAGCACAGCGCGAGCACCATCAACACGAAGTACTCGGCCGGTCCGAAGGCGATCGCCCACTCGGCCAGCAGCGGCGCGAACAGCACGATGCCGACGGTGGCCACCAGCGCGCCACAGAACGAGGCCATGGCCGACATCGACAGTGCCGGCCCGGCAAGCCCTTTCTTGGCCATCGGATAACCGTCGAGCGTGGTCATTACCGCGCCGGCGTCACCCGGCACGTTGAGCAGGATGGCCGAGATGCGGCCACCATACTCGCAGCCGGCGTACACCGAGCACAGCAGGATCAGTGCCGACTCGGGCGGCAGCTTCATGGCGAAGGCGATCGGCAGCAGGATGGCGACGCCGTTGATCGGGCCCAGCCCCGGCAGCAGGCCGACGATGGTCCCGAGAAAGCAGCCGATCAGGGCGATCATCAGATTTTCGGGCGCACCGGCGACGGCGAAGCCCTGCATCAGTAGTGCGAATGTGCTTTCCATGATCTACCCCAGGAGTTTGTTGAGCCAAAGCCCGGTGGGCAAAGCGACATCGAGCAGGCGGTCGAACAGGATGAACAGCCCGACGCCCAGGCCGACACCGCCGGCCACGGCCTGTTTCCAGCTGCCGCTGAAGAAGCGTGCGACCGGGATCACCATCAGCGCGGTGGCCAGAATGAAGCCGAGCTTGTCGAACAGGAAGGCATAGATCAGCACGATCAGGAACAGCGCGCCGATGCGCTTGAGCACGGCTGGCGGTGCCCAGACCGTGTTGTGGGATTTGCTGCCCAGCATCAGGGCGATGGCGCTGATGCCGAGCAGGGCGAGGATGAGGATCGGGAAGGCGCGCGGTCCGACCGGCTCGTAGGAAAACGGCGCTTCGAAGCTGCGCGCGATCCAGATGCCGGCAATGCTGACGAACAGCAGCAGGCCGCCGAGGATTCTTTCGCTCATGTCGGTCTCCAGGGATGCCCGCACCCGTGTCGCAGCGGACACGGGGCGGAGGGAACGAGTCGAGGGCTTACTTGGCGGTCAGGCCGAATTCGGTGGCGAGCTGCTTGTAGTTGGCCACTTTCTTCTTGACGCTCTCGGTGAGGCGCTCGCCCGTCAGGTTGTACGGGAACAGACCGCGCTCGGCGCGCAGCTTGTCGAACTCGGGCGATGCCTGCAGCTTCTCGAACGCGGCGACCCACCATTTGTAGTCAGCGTCGGACACCTTCGGCCCCATGTAGAAGCCGCGGGTAATCGTCCAGTCGACGTTGTAGCCCTGCTCGATGGCGGTGGGGATGCCCGCCAGATCACCCGGCAGACGCTCGGGGGCGAGGATGGCGAGCACGCGGATGCGGCCGCCCTTGAGGTGCCCCTGCACTTCGGAGGCGTCGCCCGAATAGGCATGCACATGGCCGCCCATCAGCGCGGTGATGGCTTCGCCACCGCCCTCGAAGGCGACATAACGCATCGACTTCGGATCGACACCGGCCTCGCGCGCGATCAGCGCGGATTTCATCCAGTCCTGGCTGCCCACCGAGCCGCCAGCGCCGAACACCACCTTGGCCGGCGACGTGCGGGTCGCCTCGATCAGATCCTTCAGGTTCTTGTAGGGCGAGTCGGCACGCACGATGATGGCGCCGTAGTCGGCCCCCACGGCGGCTAGCCATTTCACGTCGTCTTCGGTGTACTTGCCGAACTTGCCGATCGCCAGGTTCAGGAAGGAGCCGCCCGAGTAGGCAACGATGGTGCCGCCCTCGTCCGGGCGGTTGGCGATGACCGTGTTGTAGGCCACCGCGCCGATGCCGCCGGGCATGTAGGTGACGCGCATCGGCGCCTCGAGCAGCTTGGCATCCTGCAGGCCGCTCTGGGCCAGCTTGCAGGTCAGGTCGAAGCCGCCGCCCGGCTTGGCGGGGGCGATGCACTCGGGTTTTTCGGGAGCGGCGTGGGCGATGCCCAGGGCCAGGGTGGCGGCGAGGGCAATCAGGGGCTTGGCGAACATGTCGGTCTCCTCCGTATGGATGTTGTGTCAGTCAAGGCCGCGCGGGCCGATGACGTGGAGGCGACGATACGGAGAGGCGCTTTCGAATTCCTTTCAGCTGACGGGGGCGGGCGCCGGCCCCCGCCGTGCCATGGGCTTACTCGGGCAGGGGGATGAACTCTACCTCGTCGCCCGGCACCTTGGGGAAGCGGCCGGCGCGCCAGTCGTCCTTGGCGGCTTCGATGCGCGCCTTGCGGCTGGAGACGAAATTCCAGTCGATGAAGCGCGGGCCGAGCTGCTCGCCGCCGATGATGGCGATGCGTGACTCGGCCGTGGCTTCCAGCACCACGCCCGCGGCGTCGGTGAACACCGCCATGGCATGCTCGGGGATGGCTGTCCCGCCGGCCGTCAGGCTGCCCTGCGCCACATACACGGCGCGCGCCTCGGCCTCGGGCAGGGCGAGTGTCTGGCCCGGCTGCAGGTGAGCTTCCACGTACAGCGTGCGGGCAAAGGTCCGCACCGGCGAGGTGAGGCCGAAGGCCGTGCCCATCATGACGCGCACCGGCACGCCGTCGACCTCCGTGGTGGGGATGTCGGCGGCCGCGTAATGGTGGAAGGCCGGTTCGGTCTCCTCATCCGCGTCGGGCAAGGCGAGCCACAGTTGCAGGCCGTGCAGGCGGTGTGCGGTGGCGGTGACGTCCGGTCGTTCGCGCTCCGAATGCACGATGCCGCGGCCGGCCACCATCAGGTTGATGTCGCCGGGGCGGATCGCCTGCACGCTGCCGAGCGAATCGCGGTGCAGGATCTCGCCCTCGAACAGATAGGTGACGGTGGCCAGGTTCACATGCGGATGCGGGCGCACGTTGATCCCCTCGCCAGCCGGGAAGTTGGCCGGCCCCATGTGGTCGAAGAAGATCCACGGCCCGACCATCTTGCGCTGCGCGGTCGGCAGCGTGCGGCGTACCGTGAAGCCGCCCAGGTCCTTGTCGCGTGGGCGGATGATGAGTTCGATCGCGGCGCAGTGGCCTGTTGCCGTGCAGTCCTGCGTCAGGCGCGGGTCCAGCGTGCTCATGTCGCTCTCCTTGGCGGGCGGGTATCCCGTCCGGGGGCAGGGACTGTCAGCATACGCCGATGCGGGCGGCGTGCGCCCGCCGCGGGCGTTCAGCGGATGATGAGCGCGCGAAAGTCGTTGACGTTGGTGCGGGTCGGTCCGGTGATCACCGCGTCGCCGAGCGCTTCGAAGAAGCTGTGGGCGTCGTTGTCGTCCAGGCAGTCGGCGGGGCGCAGCCCCTGCGCCCAGGCGCGGGCCAGGGTGTCGGGGGTGATGATGGCGCCGGCGATCTCCTCCAGCCCGTCGACGCCGTCGGTGTCGCCGGCCAGGCCGTAAATCCCCGGGGTGCCGTCGAGCGCCAGGGCGAGCGCGAGGAGAAATTCGACATTGCGCCCGCCACGCCCGCGTCCGCGGACCGTCACCGTGCTCTCGCCGCCGGACAGCAGCACGCAGGGCGCGGCAAAGGGCTGGTGGCGGGTCGCAATCTGGCGGGCGATGCCGGCCATGACCTTGCCCATGTCGCGCGCCTCGCCTTCCAGGCTGTCGCCGAGGATGTGCACCGCAAACCCCGCCTCGCGTGCCACGGCGGCGGCCGCTTCGAGGGCATGCTGGGGGGTGGTGACGAGGCGGGTTTCGTGGCCGCCGAAACAGGGGTCGCCGGGCTTGAGGCTTTCTCCGCGCTCGCTGCTGAGCACCTCGCGCGCCGCGTCCGGCAGCGCGATGCCGTAGCGGCGAACGATCTCCAGCGCATCTGCGCAGGTGCTTGGGTCGGGGACGGTGGGCCCCGAGGCGATGTTGACCGGGTCGTCGCCGGGCACGTCGGAGAGCAGCAGGGTGAGCACGCGCGCCGGATGGCAGGCGGCGGCCAGGCGGCCGCCCTTGACCGCGGACAGGTGGCGCCGGATGCAGTTCATCTCGGAGATGGTGGCGCCGGAAGCCAATAGCGCACGATTGACCGCCTGCTTGTCGTCGAGCGTGAGCGGGGCGAGGGGGGCGGTCAGCAGGGCCGATCCGCCACCGGAGATCAGGCACAGCACCAGGTCGTCGGGGCCCAGCCCGCGCACCCGCTCGAGCAGCCGCGCCGTGGCGGCCAGCCCGGCGGCATCGGGCACCGGGTGGGCCGCCTCGACGATCTCGATGCGTTCGCAGGGCACGGCGTAGCCATAGCGGGTGATGACGAGGCCGTCGAGCGGTCCGGGCCAGTGGTCCTCCACCGCGCGGGCCATGGCCGCCGAGGCCTTGCCGGCGCCCACCACCACCAGCCGGCCCGTGGGCGGCGGCGGGAGGTGGGGCGGAACGCAATGGGCCGGCTGGGCGGCGGCAATGGCCGCGTCGAACATGCGGCGCAGCAGGTCGCGCGGATCGACGCTCATCAGTAGGCGCCCTCGACGAGATTGCGTGGCGTGCCGGCGACGAAGTGCTCGATGTTGTCCATCAGCTGGTCGGCCAGCGTCTGCTGCGCTTCGTCCGAGGCCCAGGCCACATGCGGGGTGAGGATGACGTTGGGGCGGGCGGCGATGCGCATCATCGGGCTGTCGGCGGCCGGCGGTTCGCCCAGGGTGACGTCGAAGCCGGCACCGCTGATCAGGCCCTCGTCGAGCGCCTGCACCAGCGCCGCCTCGTCCACCAGGCCGCCGCGTGCGGTGTTGATGATCAGCGGCCGGCGCGCCATGGCGCGGAATTCGGGCAGCGCGATCATGTGGCGCGTGTCTGCGGTGAGCGGGCTGTGCAGGGTGATGATGTCGCTGGTGGCGAGCACCTCGTCCCAGGGCGTGTAGAGCTGGCCGAAGCCGCTCTTGCCCTTGTGCGCGGCGAACAGCGGCACCATGCCGAAGGCGCGGGCCAGCGCGGCGACGCTCTGGCCCAGCACGCCTTCGCCGATGATGCCCAGGCGTGCGCCGGCCAGGTCGTGGATGGCGTGGTTGAAGAAGCAGAACTGGCCGGACTTTTGCCATTCGCCCCGGATCACGTCCTCGCGGTAGGCGACGATATTGCGCCGCAGCGCCAGGATCAATGCAAAGGTGTGCTCGGGGACGGTGTTCACCGCGTAGCCGCGGATGTTGGCCACCGCAATGCCGCGGCGCTGGCAAGCGGCTTTGTCGACGCAGTCGGTGCCGGTCGCGGCGACGGCAACCAGGCGCAGGTCCGGCAGTTGTTCGAGCATCTCGGCGGTCAGCGCCACCTTGTTGGTGATCGCGATCGACGCGCCGGCGAGGCGGGCGACGACCTCGTCGGGGGCGGTGTGTTCATGGGTGATCAGTTCATGCGCAAAGGCGGGGGCGCGCAAGGTGATCTGCGGGGCGATGGTGGCGCGGTCGAGAAAGACGATCTTGTGCATGGTTCTACCTTTCGGGAAATGGGGGTCAGAGGTGGCGCTTGGCTTCGGCGGCGACGGCGGCCGGGGTGATGCCGAAATGCACGTACAGCTGCTCGGCCGGGCCGGAGGCGCCGAAGCCGCACATGCCGACGAAGCCGCCGCGCGCGCCCAGGTACTGGTCCCAGCCAAAGCGCATGGCCGCCTCGACACCAACGCGTACGCAGCCTTCGCCGAGCACGGCGTGGCGATAGTCGGCGTCCTGCGCATCGAAGAGTGCCCAGCAGGGCATCGACACCACGGCGGTGGGGATGCCGTCGGCCTGCAGCAGGTCGCGGGCGGCCAGCGCGATGGCGACCTCGGAGCCGGTCGCCAGCAGCGTGACGGCGCGCGCGCCGCCCTCGGCCTCGGCCAGCACATAGGCGCCACGGCGCGACAGGTTGTCGTCGCTATGGCGGGTGCGCACCGTGGGCAGCGCCTGACGCGCGAAGATGAGGCTGGCCGGGGAGCGCCGCTGTTCGAGCGCGACCTCCCAGCATTCGGCGGCTTCCACCGCATCGGCCGGGCGCATCACCAGCATGTTGGGCATGGCGCGCAGCGCGGCGAGGATTTCCACCGGCTGGTGCGTGGGGCCGTTCTTGCCCACGCCGATGGAGTCGTGGCTGAACACGAACTTGACCGGCAGGCCCATCAGCGCCGCCATGCGCATGGCCGGGCGCTCGTAGTCGGAGAAGGCCAGGTAGGTCACCGCCAGCGCGATGGCGCCGCCGTGCGCGGCAATGCCGTTGGCCATCGCGCCCATGACATGCTCGCGCACGCCGCAATGCACATAGGCACCGGCGCGGTCCTCGGCGGTGAAGGCGGCGAGGCTGCGCTTGTGCGAGGTGGGCGCTTCCAGATCGGCACAACCGACGATGCGCTCGGGCAGGACATCGACCAGCAGGTCGTTGATCTCGGCCGAGGCGAAGATGCCGGGCTTGGGCTCGGCGTCCGCGGCGGCACGCTGCTTGTAGGCCAGCAGCACCTCGCGCCATCCGGCGGGCAGTTCGCCGGCCTGTACGCGCTCGAACTCGCCGCGCTCGGCGGGGCTCAGGGCGGCGAGGCGGGCGCGCCACGCGGTGTGCTCGGCCTCGCTGCGCTGGCCGGCGGCACGCCAGGCGGTCAGCAGGTCGGCGGGGATGTCGAAGGGGGCATGGGCCCAGCCGAGCAGTTCGCGCGCGGCGGCGGCGTCTTCCGGGTAAAGGCGGGCGCTGTGCCCGCCACGCTGGCCCTGCACGCGCGGGATGCCACGGCCGATGGTGGTGCGGCAGGCGAGCAGGGACGGGCGCGGGTCTTGTTTGGCGAGTGTGATCGCGGCGGACACCGCATCGACGTCGTGGCCATCGAGCTCGATCACCTGCCAGTCGGCGGCACGGAAACGGGCGGCCACGTCTTCGCTGATCGACAGCGCGGTGGCGCCGTCGTCGGTGATCTTGTTGTCGTCCCAGAACAGCATCAGCTTGCCCAGGCGCAGGTGGCCGGCGAGCGAGATCATCTCCTGGCCGACGCCTTCCTGCAGGCAGCCGTCGCCGACGAAGGCGTAGGTGTGGTGGTCCACCAGCGCATCGCCGAAGCGGGCGCTCAGGTAGGCCTCGGCCACCGCCATACCGAAGGCGTTGGCGATGCCCTGGCCGAGCGGGCCGGTGGTGACCTCGATGCCGCAGGCCGGATCGATCTCGGGGTGGCCGGCGCAGTGAGAGCCCAGCTCGCGGAAGGTCTTGACCTGGTCGAGGCTGATCTTTTCGTAGCCGGTCAGGTAGAGCAGCGAGTAGAGCAGCATGGAGCCGTGACCGTTGGAGAGCACGAAGCGGTCGCGGTCGGGCCAGGTGGGGGTGGCCGCATCGAACTTGAGGTGGCGGGTGAACAGGGCGGTGGCGATCTCGGCCATGCCCAGGGGCACGCCTTGGTGGCCTTCGCCGGCGTGGACGATGGTGTCCAGTGACAGGAATCGGATGGCGTTGGCCATCGCATCGGAAGTGGCATTTTGCATGGGCGTACGTCTCCTGGGGCCGGCGCCATGGCTGGCGGGCCGTGTTGTCGTGGAAATCGAGGTTGAGGGGCAGCCGGGGGCGTCAGCCGGGGCGCGGCGGGATCATGACGAGAGCCGGATCGCCAGGGCGAGCGAGATGGACAGCAGCGCCATCAGGTTGCCGGCGATCACGATTGCGGCCACCTTCTCGGGCTCCTGGCCGTAGCGCTCGGCAAACATGTAGTTGAGCACCGCCGGCGGCAGCGCCCCGAAGAGCAGCAGCACGTCGGTTTCCGCCGACGACAGGTCGAAGAGCCAGCAGAACAGCGCCGCCAGCAGCATGCCGGTGGCCGGCGTGGCAATCGCGCCCACCAGGCCGATGCGCCACTGGGCGAAGGGCGCGGTGTTCAGGCGCACGCCCAGGGCGAACAGCATCAGCCCGGCGGAGACGTCGCCCATCACCTTGAAGGCGGCGAGCAGCGGGGGCCACAGCGTGGCGCTGGTGGCGCTGACGAAGATGCCCGCCGCGCCGGCGATGAACACCGGCTCGCGCAGCACCCGCCATACCTTGAGGCTGTTGCCCAGCCACAGGCTGGAGATAGTGAAGTGCAGCACGTTCTCGATCAGGAACAGGATCACCGCCGCCGGCAGCGCCTTGTTGCCGAAGGCCAGCAGCAGCAGCGGCAGCCCCATGTTGCCGGCGTTCTTGAACATCAGCGGCGGCAGCAGGGTGCGCGGCGCATAGCCGAGCGCGCGTGCGACGGGCAGGCCTAGCAACCCTGAGCCGAGCACGATGATCGTGCCGCCGATGGCCACCATCTTCACGTCGGCGAGCGAGAAGGACTGGCTGGCCAGCGCCGAAAAGATCAGCGCCGGCACGAAGATGTCCATGTTCACCTGGTTGGTGGCGAGCATGTCCGGCCGATGGCGCCATCCGTAGATGAAGCCCACCACGATCACGGCGAAGACCGGGAGGACGATGCTGGTGATTTCCAGGAACATGGCGGTCGGGGTCGGCGCGGCGCGCAGACCGGGCGGTGCCTGCGCGGGTGGCCATCATCGTGTGCCGTTGAGGGCGTGGTAGCTGCGGATCACCTGGCTGTCGTCGGCGCGGCCTTCGCCGCGGCCCGAGGTGGCCAGGAATAGCTGGTGAGCGACGGCTGCGATCGGCAGGGCGGCCTGGGCTTCGCGGCCGGCCTCGAGCACGATGCCCAGGTCCTTGACGAAGATGTCCACCGCGCTGCTGACCTCGGGGTCGACCTGCAGCATCCTTGGACCGCGGTCCTTGAGCATCCAGCTGGCGGCGGACGAGCCGCCCATGATCTCGAGCAGGATGTCCAGATCGACGCCTACCTTGGCGGCGAGGGCGAAGGCCTCGGCGACCACGGCGATGTGCACGCCGCACAGCAGCTGGTTGACCGTCTTCACCGTGGCGCCTTGGCCAGCCCGTTCGCCGACATGGAAGAGGCGCTGGCCGAGGGCCTCGAACACCGGACGGATGCGCGCGTAGTCCTCGGCGGCCCCCGCGGCCATGATGGTGAGGGAGCCGGCGGTGGCGCCGGCGGTGCCGCCGGAGACCGGCGCGTCGATGAAGCGGCAGCCGGCCTCGGTCACGCGCTCGGCAATGCGCGCGACCGCGCCCGGCGGGCAGGTGGCCATCAGGCACACGATCGCGCCCGGCGCCATCGCCGCCAGGGCGCCGGCGCCGAAGAGGACGGCTTCGGCCTGCGCGGCGTTGACCACCATCAGGACCAGCGCGTCGGCGCCCCGGGCACCCTCGGCAGCGCTGGCCGCGTGCGTGCCGCCGGCCGCTTCGAGCGCGGCCAGCGCCGTCTCGTTCAGGTCGATGCCGCGCACCTTGAACCCGGCACGCAGAAGGTTGTGGGCCATCGGGAGCCCCATGGCGCCGAGGCCGGCGAAAGCGATGTCGTTCATGTGAGCGCTCTGTCAGTAGAGGATGGTGGCGGGCACGTAGGAGACCAGGCCAAGGACGATGAGCGCTACCAGGTAGAACGGCCATAGTTCCTTGGCGATGGCGCCGACGCGCTCCTGCGAGATTGCCGCGGCGATGAATAGCGTGGTGCCCACCGGCGGGGTGAACAGCCCGAGGCTGAGATTCACCGCCATCATGATGCCCAGCTGGATCAGGTCGAGACCGATGGCGTTGCCGATGGCGACGAAGGTCGGGCCCAGCAGGAGAATGGCCGCGGGCAGGTCGAGGAACATGCCGACCACGATCATGATGATGTTCATCATCAGGATGATCAGGATCGGCGACTCGAGTGCGGTGAGCGCCCAGTTGGCGACCGCGGTGGGCACCGACTCGACCGTGAGCACGAAGCCGACCAGATTGGATGCCGCAATCACCAGCATGACCACACCGGTGGTGACCGAGGTGTGGACCAGTGCATCGTAGAAGCGCGCCCAGGTCAGGTCGCGATACACGAACAGGCCCACCATCAGGCCGTAGAAAACCGCCAGCACGCTCACTTCGGTGGGGGTGGCGATGCCGGCGCGCAGCAGGACCACGATGAACGCGGGCATGGCCAGGGCCGGCAGGGCGGTGAGCGTAGCGCGCAGGATGTCGCGCAGCGTGACCGTCTGGGCCAGACGCTTGAAGCCGCGCAGGCGCCCCGACAGGTAGCAGGTCAGCATGAAGCCGCCGCACAGCAGCAGGCCGGGCACGACCCCCGCGAGGAACAGCGAGGCGATGGATTCGTTGGACACCGCGGCGAACAGGATGAGGGGGATCGATGGCGGGATCAGGCCGGCGATGACCGAGGACGAGGCGGTCGCCGCCGCGGCGAAGGCGCCCGGATAGCCCTCACGCTTTTGCCAGGGGATGAGCATCGAGCCGAGCGCCGAGGCTTCGGCCACGGCGGAGCCCGACACGCCCCCGAACACGGTGGAGCCGACCACCGTCACCTGACCCAGTCCGCCGTGGAAACGGCCGACCAGCAAGGTGGCGAAGTTGATCAGCCGGCGGCCCAGTTCGCCGCCCATCATCAGGCTGCCCGAGAGCATGAAGAAGGGGATGGCCAGCAGCGGGAAGCTCTGCGTGGGCTGGAAGATCTTGACCACCGCGGCTACGCTCGGCATGCCGCCGACGGTGATGGCCGCGAGGCCGGAGCTGACGATCAGCGCGTAGCCGACCGGCAGGGCCAGCGCCAGCAGGGCGCCGAATACGAGGATCATCATCAGCGTCATAGGTCCTCCTCGATGTGATGGACGCGAACCGAGAGCGGATCGGCGGCCTGCAGCACGCGCACCAGGGTGGTCAGTGCGGTGAGGCCAAGACCGACGAAGCCGAAGATCATGGCGAGATAGGCCCACTGGGCCGTGATGCCGGTGACCGGGTAGGCCTCGCTGCCGGTGATCTCGATCACGTCCAGACCGACCCAGGCGAGGTAGAAGAAGGTGGCAGCGATGAGGATCTGGTGAGAGACCAGCAGGATCCGGTTGCCGCCCTTGCCAAGCATGCCGTTCAGGGCGGTCACGGCAATGTGCTGGCCGCGCTGCGCCGCCATGACGACCCCGCCCATGACGAGCCAGGGAAACAGGATGTTGGGCATCTCGGTTGGCCAGCCCATGCCCTGATTGGTGAGGTAGCGGACAATCACCTCGGCCATCAGCGAGACGAACATGACGGCCAGAGAGCCGATCGCGAGCACCGTGCTGATGCCCACGATCGTGTTGTCCACCCACCGCACCACCAGAGCTGCAGGGCCTGCGGGCGCTGCCGCCAGCGGCGTGTGGGTGGTGTCCATTACTTGGCCGCCTCGGTGACGATCAGCTTGACCATGTCCGGATACTTGGCCGCCCACTGGTCATAGACCGGCTTGGTCTTGGCGACGAACGGGGCCTGGTCGACCGTGTTGAACTGGACGCCGGCGTCGGCGAGCTTCTTGCGCAGGTCGGCGTCGGCCGCCAGCGACATGTCCCGGTTCAGCTTGCCCGCCTCGACCGCCGCTTCGCGGACCGCCTTCTGGTCGTCCTTCGAGAGGGTGCTGAAGATCATCTTGCTGGCCAGCAGCGGCGTGGACTCGTACTTGTGGCCGGTCAGGGAGATGTATTTCTGCACCTCGAAGAGCTTGGAGGAGTAGATGTTCATCAGCGGGTTCTCCTGGCCGTCGAACACGCCTTGCTGGAGGGCGATGTACAGCTCGGAGAAGGCCAGCGGGGCCGGGTTGGCGCCGAGGGACTTGAAGATGTCCAGGGTCATGGGATCGGGCGGGGTGCGCAGCTTGATGCCGGCCAGGTCATCGGGCTTGGCGATCGGACGCGTGTTGTTGCTCACCTGGCGGATGCCGTTGTCCCACAGGGCCAGCAGCACCAGGCCTTTCTTGTCGGCATATTCGCCGAGCTTGTCGCCCACCGGGCCGTCGACCACCTTGTAGGCGTGCTCGAGGTCGCGGAAGAGGAAGGGCAGGCCGAGCAGGCCGAATTCCGGGACGACGCTGGAGGTCGTGCCCTGGGAGTTGGCGCTGAAGGCCAAGGTGCCCAGGCGCAGGTTGGTGATCGACTCGGCATCGTCGCCGAACTGCGCGCTGCCACCCACTTCGACCTTGACGCGGCCGCCGGTCTTTTGCGCCACCAGCTCGGCAAACTTGAGCGAGGCTTCGGCCTTGGGGTTGCCCGGCGCCGCGTTGTGGGACATGCGCAGGACGGTCTGCGCCCAGGCCGAGGAGGTGCTCATTGCAACCGTCGCAGCGACGGCAATCATCAATTTCTTCATGGTCTGTCTCCGTTCTTTCCTTTGGGTGTCGGGCCCGTTGTTCAGGCGGGCCCTGTGCTGAACCGAAGCGATCGGGTGGAGACCCCGCGGAGGCGGGGCGGGGCCTCCGGCTGAACAGCGTCAGCCGTGAATCAACATGCCGCCATTGACGTCGACGGTGATGCCGGTGCAGTACTTGGACAGGTCGCTGGCGAGGAACACCACGCAGCCGGCCACGTCGTCTGGCTCGCCGATGCAGCCCAGGGGGATGGAATCGAGGATGGCGGCGCGCTTGTCCTCGGGGATCTTGCCCTTGTTGATGTCGGTGGCGATCAGGCCCGGGGTGATGCAGTTGACGCGGATGTTGTCGGCGCCGAACTCGCGCGCCATGGCCTTGGCCAGGCCGAGCACGCCGGCCTTGGCCGCCGAGTAGTGCGGGCCGCCGAGAATGCCGCCGCCGCGCTGGGCGGAGACCGAGGAGATGCACACGATCGCGCCCGATTTCTGCTCGCGCATGGCCGGGATGGCCGCCTGCGACATGTACAGCGTGCCGCGCAGGTTCACATCGAGCACCGCGTCGTAGTTGTCGCCGGTGATGTCGAGCGTCTTGATCGGCTGGGTGATGCCGGCGTTGTTGAGCAGGATGTCGATGCGGCCCAGGCGCTTGAGCACCTCGGCGGCGGCGGCCACGCACGAGGCCTTGTCGGTCACGTCGGCCACCAGGCCGATGTGCTGCGGGCCCAGTTCGGCGGCGGCGGCGGCCGGGTCGGCCTGTTCGAGGTCGAGAATCGCGACGCGGGCGCCGTGGGCGGCCATCATCTTCGCGGAGGCGTAGCCCAGGCCGTTGCGGCCGGCGCCACCGGTGACGATGGCGACCTTGTCCTGGAGAAGCAGGGATTGAGTCATGGTGGGGTCCTTGGTTGGGGTCGGGGGTGTCAGGCCAGCCACGTCTTGATGGTCTTGGCCATGGCATCGGTCGAGATGCCGTAACGGTCGTGCAGGGTGGGCAGCGCACCTGCGTCGAGGAAGGCGTCGGGCAGGGCGATCTGGCGGAACTGCGGGCTCACGCCGGCGGTCAGCAGCGCGGTGGCCACCGCCTCGCCCAGGCCACCCACGGTGGTGTGGTTCTCGGCGACCACCACCAGGCGGCCGGAGCGGCTCGCTTCGGCGAGGATGGTGGCGGTGTCCAGCGGCTTGATGGTGGGCACATGCAGCACGGCCACGTCCACCTGGTCGGCGGCGAGCGCGCTGGCCACCTCGAGCGAGCGCATGGTCATGATGCCGGAGGCGATCAGCAGCACATCGTTGCCGCCGCGCAGCAGCTTGGCCTTGCCCAGCTCGAACTTGTAGTCATATTCATCGAGCACCAGCGGCACGTTGCCGCGCAGCAGGCGCATGTAGACCGGGCCGTTGTGGGCCGCGATGGCCGGCACGGCCTGCGCGATGTCGAGCGCATCGCACGGGTCGATCACCGTCATGCCCGGAATGGCGCGCACCAGCGCCAGGTCTTCCGCGGCCTGGTGGCTGGGGCCGTAGCCGGTGGTCAGGCCCGGCAGCGCGCAGCACAGCTTGACGTTGAGGTTCTCCTCGGCGATCACCTGATGCACGAAGTCGAAGGCGCGGCGGGTGCCGAACACCGCGTAGGTGGTGGCGAAGGGCATGAAGCCTTCCTTGGCCATGCCGCCAGCGGCGGCCATCAGCAGCTGCTCGGCCATGCCCATCTGGAAGAAGCGCTCGGGATAGGCCTGGCCGAACAGATGCAGATCGGTGTACTTGGCCAGGTCGGCGGTCAGCCCGACGATCTCGGGATGTTGCTCGGCCAGCGTGACCAGGGCCTTGCCGAAGGGGGCGGCGATCGTGCGCTGCCCTTCGGAGGCGATCGAGGCGAGCATCGCCGAGGTGGTCAGGCGGGGTTTCTTGGCGGTGGCGGTGCTCATCGGGCGGCTCCCTGCGCGTGGTCGAGAATGTCGAGGGCCTGCTGCCACTCGGGCGGATCGACACGGATGAAATGGTTCTTCTCGCGCGCTTCGAGGAAGGGCACGCCCTTGCCCATGAGGGTGTCGAAGAGGATGACGCGGGGCTTGGCGTCGGCCAGCTGGCGCGCGGTATCGAAGGCGGCGATCACGGCGGGCAGGTCGTTGCCGTCCACCCGCTGTACATGCCAGCCGAAGGACGCCCACTTGTCGGCCAGCGGCTCGAAGCCCATCACCTTGCTGGAGGGGCCGTCGGCCTGCTGGTTGTTGATGTCCACCAGGCAGATCAGGTTGCCCAAGCCGTGGTGGGCGGCGCCCATGGCCGCTTCCCATGTCGAGCCTTCGTCCAGCTCGCCGTCGGACATGGAGTTGTAGACAAAGGCCGGGTTGCCCTTGAGGCGTAGGCCCAGCGCCATGCCCACGGCAATTGGCAGGCCCTGGCCGAGCGACCCGCCCGAGATTTCCATCCCCGGTGTATAGGTCGCCATGCCGGACATGGGCAGGCGGCTGTCGTCGGCGCCGTAGGACTCCAGCTCGTCTTCGGGGATGATGCCGGCCTCGATCAGGGCGGCGTAGAAAGCGATGGCGTAGTGGCCGTGGGAGAGCAGGAAGCGGTCGCGCCCTTCCCATTCCGGGTCGTCCGGGCGGAAGTTCATGGCATGGCAGTAGGCCACCGCGAGTACATCGGCGTAGCCGAGGGCCTGGCCCACATAGCCCTGGCCCTGCACCTCGCCCATCTGCAGCGCGAAGCGGCGGATGCGGTAGGCGTGCTCGGCGAGCTTGGCCTGGAGGCCGGTGTCGCTGGGTGTGTTCATTCAGTTCTCCTTGTTCCGAAGCCGGTGCCACGGCATGGCGCGTCTTTGACGGGGTGCTTTCCGCTTGCCGACACCAGCAGGACACGGGGTTTTTCGAGGGCGTCGGTCAGTGGAAAACAGCTTACGGGCTTGATAAAAACCGCTCAAACGAATAAAAACGGCAGATGAGTGAATTGAATTTATGAATGCGCTGCAATGCACAATCGCATTTCCCTGAAGGCCATCCAGGCTTTTGAAGCCGCGGCGCGCTTCGAATCCTTCGCGCTTGCAGCAGACGATCTGTTCGTCACACCGTCCGCCATCAGCCATCAGGTGAAGCTGCTGGAGGAGCTTGTCGGTGTGCGTCTGTTCCATCGGGTGCACCGGGCGGTGGTGCTCACCGACGCCGGCCGCAAGTACGCCGAAGAGATCTCGGCGGCCTTCGCCCGCATCGAGGCGGCGACCCGCAATGTGGCGAGTGCGGAGAAGAGCGACATCCTCTCCATCCACTGCACGCCGAGCTTCGCCACCCAATGGCTGATGCCGCGACTGGCGCGTTACAGCGCGCTGCAGCCGGACGTGGACGTGCGGCTCAACGCCTCGGTGTCACCGGTCGATCTGATGCAGGAAGAGTTCGATGTGGACATCCGCTACGGCATGCGCCAGTTGCAGCCCGCGGGTACCCTGGTGCTGCCGCTGCCGCCGGAGACCATCGTTCCGCTGTGTGCGCCGGGCCTCATCACCGAGGAGCGGCCGCTCGCGTCCATGGAAGACCTGGCCCATCACATGCTGATCCACAGCGTGCGGTGCCTGGTCACCTGGCGGGACTGGATGCGCCAGCATCGCAAGGTGAAGCTCGACATCTCGCGCGGACTGCGGTTCGACCGCTCGTTCATGTCCATCAGTGCGGCGGTGGACGGGCTCGGGGTGTGTCTGGACAGCCTGCTGCTCGTCGAACGCGAACTGGAGAGCGGCCGGCTCGTCGCGCCCTTCGGGCGCGAAGGCTTGCAGGTGCAGGCCTATACCTTCAACGTGCTTAAATCGAAGGTCGATCTGCCAAAGCTCCGGAGCTTCCAGCACTGGCTCTTCAGCGAGCTCGCCGACGGCGGGGCAAACGCCCGTACTTGGTGATGCGTGTACTGCCGCGCTCGTCGTCCGGTGTTTGCGACAAAAAAACGACATATTGTGGTGGGGTGACGATGTCTTTCCCGGTTGATGCTGGATAATTGGCGCAATGCATCATTCGTTCGAGAGCCGGTTGTGACACGTTACGCCAAACCCTTGCCCCGTCTGAGTTTTTTCCGATTGCTCGGGATTGCCGTATTCATTGTGCTGCTGGTGGCGCTGGTGGCTGGCGGGTTGCTGCTGTTCCATGAACTGCAGCACTCGCGCCTGCAGGCACGCGAAATCGCCAACTATGCCGGTAAGCTCGACTATGCGTTGACCAGTGAACCGAGCGATGCGGTGCGTTACCCGGCGCATGGCCCCTTCGACCGGCGCATGGGCTACACCGAGCTGCCGCGTTTTGCCGAGCGCTTGCGCACCCGGGGGTTCGAACTGGCCGGGCAGACCCGTTTTTCCGAACCGCTGATCGACTATGTCGACCGCGGCTTCTTTGTGCCGTACCGCGAGAAGACCCAGGCCGGTTTCTCGCTGGCCGATTGCCGTGACGAGACGCTGTACCGCTTCCGCTATCCATTCAGCGCCTATCCAGATTTTGCCGCGGTGCCCGAGCGGGTTGCGCTGTCGCTGCTGTTCATCGAGAACCGCGACCTGCTCGACGAGCGCCGGCCGACGCTCAATCCGGCGGTTGACTGGGTGCGATTCGGCCGGGCGGCGCTCGGTCAGCTGGGGCGGCTGATCGATGCTGATCTCGACGCGCCGGGCGGCAGTACGCTGGCCACCCAGATCGAGAAGTACCGCCACTCGCCCGATGGCATCACCACCAATGCGCGCGAGAAGCTGCGCCAGATGGTGTCGGCCAGCGTCCGTGCCTATCGCGACGGCGAGCAGACGTTGCCGGTCAGGCGGCGGCTGGTGCTCGACTATCTCAACACCGTGCCGCTGTCGGCCGCGGCCAACTACGGCGAGGTCAATGGCCTGGGCGATGGGCTGTGGGTGTGGTTCGGTGCGGATTTTCAGCAGATCAATACCTTGCTGGGCCAGGCGGATGCGGCGGGCGAGACGCTCAAGGCGCAGGGGCGGGCGATGCGTCAGGTGCTGGCGCTGATGATCGCCCATCGTCGCCCCTCGTATTACCTGGCGCGCGGGCGGGACGAGCTGGCGCAACTGACCGACAGCTACCTGCGCCTGCTCGCCGAGGCCGGCATCATCAGCCCGGCGCTGAGCGAAGCGGCGCGGGCGCAGCCGCTGGTCTTTCGCGACCATGCGCGCGATCCGGCCCTGCACCCGACCAGCACCGGCAAGGGCGCCGGCGCCGTGCGCGCGCGGGTGGCCGGCCTGCTCGATACCTCGCTGTACGGACTCGACCGCATCGATACCGATGTGTCGGCGACGCTGAACCGGCAGCTTCAGCTAGCCGTATCCGACTACCTCGAGCGCCTCAGTGACCCGGACTTTGCGGCCGACCAGGGGCTGATCGGCGAGCGCATGCTCGGCCCGGCCACGCTCGGTGCCGTGCGCTACAGCTTCAATCTGGTGGAGCGTTCGCCGGACGGTAACCGGGTACGGGTGCAGACCGACACCACCGACCAGCCGCTCGACATCAACGAGGGCAGCAAGCTCGAACTCGGGTCGACCGCCAAGCTGCGCGTGCTCACCACCTATCTGGAGATCGTTGCCGAGCTGCATGGCCGCTATGCGCCGCTCGACCCCGAGGCGCTGCGCACGGTCGAGCTGTCGCGGCGCGACAGTCTCAGCCGCTGGGTGGTCGACTACCTCGGCAGTGACGCCGACCGCAGCCTGCCGGCGACGCTCCAGGCTGCGCTTGAGCGACGCTTCTCGGCGAGCCCGGACGAGAGCTTTTTCACCGGCGGTGGCCTGCACACCTTTGGCAACTTCAACCGCAAGGACGACGACCGCTCGCCCACGGTGCGCGAGGCGCTGCAGGCGTCGATCAACCTGCCCTTCGTGCGCCTGATGCGCGAGATCGTTCGCCACAGCATGTACCAGGTGCCCGGCAGCACGGCGCAACTGCTCGAAGACAGCGAGGATCCGCGCCGGGCGGAATATCTGGCACGCTTCGCCGACCGCGAGGGAAAGACCTTCCTGCGGCGTTTCTGGCGCAAGTACCAGGGGCGGACACATGACGAGATGCGCACCATGCTGCTCGACGGTTTGCGGCCGAGCGCCGACCGGCTGACCACGGTGTTCCGCTATCTCGATCCGGACGCGCCGCCCGATGCGCTGGCCCGCTTCCTTGGCGAGCGGCTGGGTGATTCGCAGATGAGCGAGGCGCGTATTGCCCAGCTCTACGCCCGGCACGCCCCCGAGGCCTTCGACCTGCCCGACCGCGGCTATGTGGCCCGCCTGCACCCGCTGGAGCTGTGGCTGGTCGGCTACCGCTCGGCGCACCCCGATGCCACGCTGTCCGATGCCCTGGTGGCGAGCGAGGACGAGCGCCAGGCGGTGTATCGCTGGCTGTTCCGCACCCGCTTCAAGCGCGCGCAGGATATCCGCATCGACACCATTCTCGAGGTCGAGGCCTTTCTCGACATCCACCGCCGCTGGGCGCGCCTGGGCTATCCGTTTGGCCACCTGGTGCCCTCGCTGGCCACCGCGCTGGGCAGCTCGGGCGACCGGCCGGCGGCGCTGGCGGAGCTGATGGGCATCATCATGAACGATGGCGTGCGCCTGCCCACCACGCGCATCGAGCGCATCCAGTTTGCCGCCGACACGCCCTACGAAATGCGCTTTGCGCGGCGGGTGAGCGAGGGCGAGCGGGTGATGGCCCCCGAAGTGGCGGCCGCGCTGCGCAATGCGCTGTCCGAGGTGGTGGAGGGCGGCACGGCGCGGCGCCTGGCCGGCGCGTTTGCGCTGGCCGACGGCACGGTGCTGACGCTCGGCGGCAAGACCGGCACCGGCGACAACCGCATCGTGCTGGCCGGCGACCGCAGCGGGCCGGCCCTCAACCGCACCGCCACCTTCGTGTTCTACCTCGGCCCGCGCCACTACGGCACGCTCACCGCCTACGTACTCGGCCCCAATGCCGCCGGCTACCGCTTCACCTCAGCCTTACCGGTGCAGATCCTCAAGTCGATGGGGCCGGTGCTCTTGCCCTATCTCGAGATCGGCACCGAGACCGGCTGCCGGGCGCCCTGAGGGGCCCGGCGCCGCCGCTTATACGGCCCAGCCGCCGAGCTTGGTTTCGAGGTACTCCATGATGCCCTCGTGCGCGCCTTCGCGGCCGAGGCCGCTGGCTTTCATGCCGCCAAAGGGTGCGGCGGCCGAGGTGGGGTTGATGTCGTTGATGCCGATGATGCCAAAGTGCAGCCCCTCGAACATGCGGAAGGCACGGCCGACATCGCGGGTGTACACATAGGCGGCCAGGCCGTAGGTGGTGTCGTTGGCCATGGCGAGCACGTCGTCGGCCTCGGAGAAGCGGATCACTGGCGCCACCGGGCCGAAGGTCTCCTCGCGCCAGATGCGCATCTCGGGCGTGACATGGTCGAGCAGGGTGGGCGCGTAGAAGCAGCCGCGCTCCAGGCCGCCGGCGCGCAGGCGCTCGCCGCCGCACACCAGCGTGGCGCCCTTGGCCAGCGCGTCGTCCACCTGCGCTTCGATCTTGGCGATGGCCGCTTCGTTGATCAGCGGGCCGATGGCCGTGGCCGGGTCCATGCCGTTGCCAGCCTTCATGGCCTGAATGCGCCCGGCCAGCGTGTCGACGAAGGCGTCGGCGCCATTGGTGTGGACCAGGAAGCGGTTGGGCGAGATGCAGGCCTGGCCGGTGTTGAGAAACTTCACCAGTGCGGCGCCCTTGGCGGCGTGGCTGGGGGCGACATCGTCGAAAACGATGAAGGGCGCATGGCCGCCCAGCTCCATCGACACTCGCTTCATGTCGCCGGCCGCCTCACGCGCCAGCTGCTTGCCAACGGCGGTGGAGCCGGTGAAGGTGAGCTTGCGCACCGCGGGGTGGGTGGTGAAGGCCTCGCCGATGGGGCGCGGGTCGGCCGCGCTGACCAGGTTGACCACGCCGGCCGGCACGCCCGCCTCGTGCAGGATATCGAACACCGCCCGGGCGCACAGCGGCGTGGCCTCGGCCGGCTTGAGAACGACAGTGCAGCCAGCGGCCAGGGCGGGGGCCAGCTTGCGGGTGATCATCGACACCGGGTAATTCCACGGCGTGATGGCGGCGACCACGCCGACCGGCTGGTGGGCGACGATGAAGCGCTGATCGGCGCGTGCGGAGGGAATGGTCTCGCCGTAGATGCGTTTCGCTTCTTCGGCGAACCACTGCAGGAAATCGGCCGCATATTGCACTTCGTTGCGCGCGGCCTTGAGCGGCTTGCCCTGTTCGGCGGTCATCAGCTCGGCCAGCGCCTCCTTGCGCGCCATCATCAATTGCCAGGCCTTGAGCAGGATGGCCGAGCGCGCGTAGGCCGTGGTGGCCGCCCAACCGGACAGGGCCGCCGCCGCGGCGTCGATGGCCGCCGTGGCATCGCGCAGGTCGCCATCTGGCATGCTGCCGATGCGCTCGCCGGTGGCTGGATTGAACACGTCGAAGCGTGTGCCGCTGGCCGCTTCTGCCCACTGTCCGTTGATGTACATCCGTCTTTCCTTCCGATAGTCGTGTGGCCAAAAGCCTACCCGAGTGTCGCCACGGCGGGCTTTACTGCAGGAATTTTTTGCTCATCTCCTTGAACTCCGGGGTGCCGGCCTTGCGCAGGAACTCGAACAAGACCATCTCGCGGGTGACCGGCACGATGCCGACCGAGGCCATGCGCTCGATGGCGCGCTGCTTGTCTTCGGCGCCGCGCGAGGCGATGGCGTCGGTGACCACGAACACATCCTTGCCGGCGGCGCGCAGGTCGAGCGCGGTGAGCATCACGCAGGCATGGGCTTCGATGCCGCAGAGAATCCATTGCTGGCGCTTCAGTTCCGGACGTTCGGCCATGCAGCCGTCTTCGACACAGGAAAAATGCGCCTTGGACACCACATTGGTTTTGCCGATGACGGCGAGCAGGGAGTCGGTGACCGGCCCGAGGCCGCGCGCGTAGTGCTCGGAGGCGAGCACTGGCACGTTCATGTCACGCGCCAGCTCGGTGAGCCAGCGACACTGGTTCAGCGTGGTTTCATGGCCGGGCACCAGGTTAAGGACACGGTCCTGCATGTCGACCACCAGCAAGGCGGCGTTGTCTCGTTCGATTTTCATGTCGTTCTCGTTGTGGTTGGAAGTGTCAGGTGCGACGCCGGCTGGTGCCGTTTGTCCGCCCAAGCTGACGCTTGACCTCGGACGAGGCGGCGAGCGAGCCGTCGCGGGCGTAGGCGTCGTGGTTGGTGTCGATTTCGTCGAGGCGGTAGAGGTAATTGACCATCAGCCCGGCCGACTGACGCAGGCCGCGCGCGGAGGTGTCGGCCATCCAGTGGATCTGCGCCAGGCTCGCGCCATTGGCGAAATGGAAGCGGGCGACCGGGTCGAGCGGATGCTGACCGCGCTTGTCGGTGAGCAGGTAGCGGGCGCATTCGCCGGTCAGCCAGCGGCGGATGTCCTTGGCCGGTGGGGCGTCGGTGCCGGCTTGCGCGGCGGCAACGGCGGTGTCGATCCGGCTCTGACCGTCGGTGGCGCCCTTGAGCAGTGGCGCGACACTGGCCGGAATGCGGGCGACGCCTTCCTCGGTATCGAGCGTCCGGGCCAGCGCGCGGGTGAAGCCGGGGACCGGCGAGAGTGTGATGAAGGTGCGCAGGCGCGGGTATTCGCGCATCAGTTGCTCGACCACGCGTTTGATCAGGAACTCGCCGAGGCTGACACCCTTGAGCCCGGCCTGCGCATTGGAAATGGAGTAGAAAACGGCGACTGTGGCGGTGGCCGGATCGAGCGTGGGCTGCGATTCGTCGAGCAGGGTCTGCACGCTGTTGGCGACGTCTTGCAGCAGCGCCACCTCGACGAAGATCAGCGGTTCGTTTTCCATGCGTGGATGGAAGAAGGCGTAGCAGCGTCGGTCGGAATCGAGCCGGTTGCGCAGATCGGTCCAGGACTTGATCTCATGCACCGCTTCGTACTGGATCAGCTTTTCGAGCAGGGCGGCGGGCGAACCCCAGCCGATGCGGGTGAGTTCGAGAAAGCCGACGTCGAACCAGTCATGGAACAGGCGCACCAGGTCGCGGTCGAGCGGGGCGAACTGCTCGCCCCTGGGGTCGAGCCGGATCAGGTCAGCGCGCATGCGCACCAGGGCGTGGACGCCGTCGGGCAGCAGATTGCACTGCGACAGGATCTGGATGCGCGGGGTGTCGAGCGCGTCGCGTAGTTGTGTTTCGGCCAGGCTGCGGGTGTTGGCGTCGGCGGCGGCAAGGTAGCGGTCGATGGCCTGGCCGACGCGGCCGGTGTCGGGTGCATGGACATCGGTCAGGTGCTTGAACAGGCGTTGCTTGCCCGCGTCGTCGGCGGCGGTATGGAAATCGAGCAGGCGCACCATGCGGTCGCGGGCGGCTGCTTCGCCATCGCCGCCCTGGGCCGCGTCGGCGAGCAGACCTTCGATGGCTTTCCAATCGCGTTCGGTGGGCGCCTTGCGCGCCGGCTTGCGCGGGAAACTGGCATGGGCGAGCATGCGGCGCCAGAAGGGCTGCGTCGAGGCGTTGCGAGCCGCGTGGGTGGCGGGCAGCGTGGTGCTCATGAGGCGGCTCCGGTAGTGGCGTCGCAGTGGGCCCGCGCCTGGGCGCGCAGGGCGAATTTCTGAACCTTGCCGGTGGCGGTCTTGGTCAGCGGGCCGAAGATGATGTGGCGCGGGCACTTGAAATGCGCCAGGCGCTCGCGGCAAAACTGCACGATGGCCGCCGCGTCCTGGTGGGCGCCGTCGCGCACGGTGACGAAGGCACAGGGCACTTCCCCCCAGCGTTCGTCCGGCGCGGCAACCACCGCAGCCTCGACGATGTCGGGATGTTGATAGAGCGCTTCCTCGATTTCGATGGAGGCGATGTTCTCGCCGCCGGAGATGATGATGTCCTTGGCGCGGTCGCGGATCTCGATGTAGCCGTCGGGGTGGCGAACGGCCAGATCGCCGGTGTGGTAATAGCCGCCCGCGAGTGCGGCCTCGGTGGCCTCGGGGTTGTCGAGATAGCCCTTCATCACCGCGTTGCCGCGCAGCAGGACTTCACCGAGGGTTTCGCCATCGCTGGGCACCGGTGCCATGCTCATGGTGTCGACGACGCGGATGTCTTCCTGCGCCAGCATGCGCACGCCCTGGCGGGCGCGCAGCCGCGCCTGGGCGTCGGTGCCCAGCGTGTTCCAGTCGGTCTGCCAGGCGCAGATCGAGGACGGGCCGTAGGTTTCGGTGGTGCCGTACAAATGCGTGACGCGAAAGCCCAGCCGTTCCATGTCGGCGATGACGCGCGAGGGCGGTGGTGCGCCGCCGACGCCGATCTCGACGCGGTGATCGAAGGCCTGCTTCTGCGCCGCGGGTGCATGGATGAGCAGGCTCAGGACCACGGGCGCGCCATGCAGGTGGGTGACCTGTTCGCGCACGATGAGGTCGAAGATGGCGCCGGCATCGATCTTGCGCAGACACACATGGGTGCCGCCCACGGCGGTGACCGCCCAGGGGTAGGTCCAGCCGTTGCAGTGGAACATCGGCAGCGTCCACAAGTAGACACAGTCGGGCGTGAGGCCGGAGACCAGTGCGTTGGACAGCGCGTTGAGATAGGCGCCGCGCGAATGGTAGAGCACGCCCTTGGGGTTGCCGGTGGTGCCGGAGGTGTAGAGCAGCGAGACGGTCTGCCATTCGTCCTGCGCGCCCGGCCCGCGCTGCGCCGGGTCGCCGGTGCCGATGAAGCTTTCGTAGTCGGTGGCCTCGGCGGGGGCGGGGAAACCGTCCGCTTCGATGTGGACGGTGGGCGGCGGGGCGTCGAGCTGGCCGAGCGCGGTGTGTGCCAGCGCGGAAAACTCGGTGTCGACCAGCAGCAGCCGGGCCTTGCCGTGGCGCAGGCAGTAGGCGACGGTGGGCGCGTCGAGCCGGATGTTGATGGCGTTGAGGACCGCGCCGGCCATCAGCACGCCGAAGTGGGCTTCGAGCATGGCCGAGGTATTGGGGGCCAGCACGGCCACGGTGTCGCCCTGGCCGATGCCGCGCGCCGTCAGCGCCGAGGCGAGGCGGCAGCAGCGGGCGCGAAACTCGGCGTAGGTGAAGCGGCGTTCGCCGTCGATGACGGCGATCTTGGTCGGGTAGATGTCGGCGGCGCGGTGCAACAGGCTGACCGGGCTGAGCGGGACGTAGTTGGCCGGGCCGGGTGCGTCCCCGGCGGCCACGCCGTGCGGGGCGTGCTCCATGACGGTCTCCTTTGGATTTTGTCCCCATCGCACCCGTGTCTGGTTTTTGTGGTGCGCGATGGGTCTTGTCTGACTTGCAGTGTGGTGGGCGTGCGGTGGGGACGAAATCGGAAGTCTCCGCGCGGCGTGTAGGAATATTCTGAAATGACGGGCGGCGACAGTCGTGGTGGGCGGGACTTGTTATGCTCCGGCCGAGGAGGATCGAAGCCATGCAGCAGTCGGCGGCCGAGGTGCCGTTTCAGTGGATTGTCGAGCAGTCGCTCGCCGGGATCTATGTGATCCAGGACGAGGTGTTCGCCTATGTGAACCCGACCTTCCTGCGCATGCTGGGCAAGACGGAGGCGGCGGTGGTCGGCCATGGTATCGAGGCGATCGCCGCGCCGGACGAGGCGCGCAAGATTCTGGACAACGTGCGGCGGCGCATCGACGGCGAGATCGACCAGTTGCGATACGTGGTGGCGCTGACGCACGAGGATGGACGCGGCGTGTTCATGGAAGTCGATGCGGCGCGGATGACCTATCGTGGCCGGCCCGCCGTGGTGGGCATCGGTTTGGACGTGACCGAGCAGGTTCGCCGCTCGCGTGAGCTGGAGCGCTCCCGCGCCGAGCTGGTCGAGCTCACCGCCTATATCAATACCGTGCGTGAAGTGCAGCGGGCGAAGTTCTCGCGCGAACTGCACGATGAACTCGGCGGCATGCTCGGCTCGCTGAAGATGGACATCACCCGCTTGCGCCGTCGTACCGAGTTGCCCGAGGCGCGCGCGATCATCGATGACATGGCGGCGGTCACCCGCGAGGCGATCGCCACCGTGCGCCGCATCTCGGACGATCTGCGGCCGGGGGTGCTCGATCATCTCGGCTTGCTCGAAGCGATTCGCGGCAAGTTGCTCACCTTCCAGAAACGTCACGACATCGCCTGTGTGCTGGAGCCCGATGAACTGCCGGTCGAGCTGCCCCAGGAGCAGGCGACGGCGATCTACCGCATCTTCCAGGCCGCGCTCACCAATGTGGGCGAGCATGCCGGGGCGACCGGCGTGTCGGTGTCGCTGAGTTACCAGGACGGGATGCTGAGCCTGTCGATCGAAGACAACGGTGTCGGTATCGATGCGACCACGCCGCGTCGTGGTGCGATGGGGCTGCTGGGCATGTCCGAGCGGGCGCGAGAGATGGGGGGCGAGCTGACGGTCGAGCCGGTCTCGCCGCGCGGCACGCGGGTGGCCTTGCGCGTGCCGGTGGCGAGCGCCTGAACCATGGCCGAGGCGCGCACCGGTCGCCTGTCGGGCGCACGCATCCTGCTGGTGGACGATCATCTGATCTTTCGCCAGGGGGTGCGCCGCCTGTTGCTCGATGAAGGTGATGACTTCCTGATCGACGAAGCCGGCAGCGGCGGCGAGGCACTGGAACGCATTCGCCAGACCGACTATCAGGTGGTGTTTCTCGATATCAACCTGCCCGGACGCTCGGGGCTGGACTGGTTGAAGAGCCTGCTCGCCGAACGGCCGGCCCTGCGCGTGGTGGTGCTGAGCATGTATCACGCCGAGCAGTACGCGATCACCGCCTTTCGTGCCGGGGCCAAGGGCTATGTGTCGAAGGACATGGGCTGCGACGAGTTGCTCGAAGCGGTTCGCACAGTGATTGGCGGCGGTGCCTATGTGCCGCCGGAGATTGCCTCGCAGCTGATCGTCTCGATGGGGGACAAGGCCGAGCAGCCGCCGCATTTCGCGCTGTCGCCGCGCGAGCTGCAGATCATGATGGGCATCGTCAATGGGCGCTCGCTGACGATGATCGGCCAGGATTTGTTGCTGAGTGTGAAAACGGTCAGCACCTATCGCAGCCGGATCCTGGCCAAGCTCGAACTGGGCAGCAACGCGGAGCTGGTCGCTTATGCCATCCGGCTGGGGTTGATCGACTGATGCGCCGTTGCGGGCGGGATGGTACGCGCGTCCGGCCTGAGGCCTGTCGGCGGTCCCTGGCGCACCCCTATGCCTTTTGGCGCACGACTGGCTGTGTGACGGTGATGTGTGCGTTCACATCTTTGTAATGTTGCTGACAAATAATGGCGCCGCTCGACGAGGAACGGGCGGTTGCCGAAAGTGAAGCCGTCCGGACCTCATCCAGATGATCGACCGCGACAGACCGGCATTGGCCGGGTGCGCAATTGTTTTCAACAGGAGATTCTCGATGAAAAAGGCGGCTCTCGCCCTTGCAGTTCTCTCTGCGGCTGCTACCGCTCCGGTGCTGGCTCAGTCCTCGCGCGATTACATCAGCATCGTCGGTTCTTCGACGGTGTATCCGTTTGCCACGGTCGTTGCCGAGCAGTTCGGCAAGGCGACCAAGTTCAAGACCCCGAAGATCGAGTCGACCGGTTCGGGCGGTGGTATCAAGCTGTTCTGCGCCGGTGTCGGTGTGCAGCACCCGGATATCACCAATGCCTCGCGCGCCATCAAGAAATCCGAGCTCGAGCAGTGCGCGGCTAACGGCGTGAAGGAAGTGGTCGAGGTCAAGATCGGCTACGACGGCCTGTCGGTGGCCGAGAGCAAGGCTGGCAAGGACATGCAGCTGACCCGCCGTGATCTGTTCCTGGCCCTGGCCAAGCAGGTGCCGAATCCCAACGGCACGCAGACCCTGGTCGACAACCCCTACAAGACCTGGAAAGACGTCAATGCCGCGCTGCCGGCGATCAAGATCGAAGTGCTCGGCCCGCCGCCGACCTCCGGCACCCGCGACGCCTTTGTCGAGCTGGTGATGGATCACGGCTGTGACACCTTCGACTTCATCAAGGCGATGAAGAAGGCCGACAAGAAGGCCCACAAGGCAGCCTGCCAGACCATTCGTGAAGACGGCGCCTATGTCGAAGCCGGCGAAAACGACAACCTGATCGTCCAGAAGCTCGAAGCCAACCCGTCGGCGCTGGGCATCTTCGGGTTCAGCTTCCTCGACCAGAACCGCGACAAGGTGCGCGGCCTGGCGATCGAAGGCGTGCAGCCGGAGTTCGAGACCATCTCGAACGGCAGCTACCCGGTGTCGCGTCCGCTGTTCTTCTATGTGAAGAAGGCGCACGTGGAGGTGATTCCGGGCATGAAAGAGTACCTGGGCGAGTTCATCAGCAAGAAAGCCATGGGTGAAGAAGGCTATCTGGCCGAGCGTGGCCTGATTCCGCTGCCCAAGGACGAGTACATGGCCGTCTCGAAGAGCGTCACTGCCCTGGACGTCATGAAGTAAGGTAGCATCCGCGGGCCGGCGATCCGGTCGCCGCCCGCGGACTTCTTCCCGTTAGATTGGCTGACCCGTTCCTGTGACTCAGACCCCCATTCTCCTTGTCCTGCTGCTGGCGTTAACGTCGGCTGCCTATTACTTTGGGTGCAAGCGCGCCTTCCGCGTCGCGGATGGGCATATCCGTCGTCTGCATTCGCTGCCTGGCTACTACGGGCTGTATGTGGCGCTCTGGGCTGTGTTGCCGGCGCTGCTGGTGCTCGGTGTGTGGCTGGTGATGCAGGGCTCCGTGATCACCCGGATGGTGGTCGCCTCCTTGCCCGAATCGATCCAGCAGCTGGGCCCCGACCGCTTGAATCTGGTCGTCAACGACATCCGCAATCTGGTGTCCGGCAATATCGTCTCAAGCGATCCGGATGCGACGATGCTCGCGGCGGCGGAGCACTATCGCTCCTTGTTGAGTTTGAGCCGCAATGCCTTGTTTGTCGTGGTGTTGAGCATTGCTGGCCTGGGCGGCTGGTTCGGCTACTCGAAGATCCGCGTGCATCACCGCGCACGCAATGGCGTCGAGTCGATCATCAGCTGGGTGCTGGTTGCGTGCTCGACCGTGGCCATCCTGACGACCGTCGGCATCGTGCTGTCGGTGTTGTTCGAGTCGATGCGCTTCTTCAAGTCGGTACCGATTACCGAATTCCTGTTCGGTCTGGAGTGGAGCCCGCAGATTGCGCTGCGTGCCGACCAGGCCGGCTCGTCCGGTGCCTTCGGCGCGGTGCCGCTGTTTGCCGGCACCTTGCTGATCACCCTGATTGCCATGACCGTCGCCGTGCCCATCGGCCTGATGTCGGCAATCTACCTGTCCGAGTACGCCTCGGCCCATGTGCGGGCTATCGCCAAGCCCTTGCTCGAAGTGCTGGCCGGCATCCCGACCGTGGTGTATGGCTTCTTC
>JAWKYX010000017.1:0-60261 GCA_041396265.1 Rhodocyclaceae bacterium | reverse complement strand
TGCGGTAAGAGCCGGCCGAGTGCCAGGCCATGCGGATCATCAGGCCGCCGTAGTGGCCCCAGTCGGCCGGCCACCAGTCCTGGCTGTCGGTCATCAGGGCGGTCACGTCGCGCTTGAGCGCGTCGAAATCGAGCGTTTTGACCGCTTCGCGGTAGTTGAAGTCCGCGCCGAGCGGATTGGTCTTGGTGTCGTGCTGGTGGAGAATGTCCAGGTTCAGCGCATTCGGCCACCAGGCCGTGTTGGACGCCCCGGCGGCTGTTTGGCCGCCGTGCATGACCGGGCATTTGCCGGTTGTCTGGGTGTTGTTGGTGCCCATGTTCATCTCCTGTGCTGTCTTGTGGTTGTGGTGTTTCGATGGCAAGGCGGTCGCAGCGATCACTGTCCACGCATGCCCCCAGCTTAGGCTGCCGCGGCAGCGATAAATAGCAATATCGCCGATTAGGAATGCCTATCGTGTGACGAACTGGCAATAAATGCGCGCCGGATTTTGACGGTCGCCGCCAGCTGATGGGATGCTCATCAATCGAGGCGGGATAGCGTTCATGGCGGGGGGGCAGGGCGAGACGGACAAGCCCCGTTGGCGGGCGCCACGGATTAGGTGGCCACGGGCTTGGCAAACAACGCAATGGCAAGGAGCAGTGTGGCCTGCACGACGTAGCTACCTACTCGCCACTGCCGGCGGTCATCGTCGAGCCGGTAGGCCAGCCGGGCGGCCAGAAGCGCTTGCAGCATGTAGTAGAAGGCAAAGGCCCGCGACGCGAGGGCGACCACCTCAAAGATGTTGCATGTCCAGACAACGCCGATCGCCAGCGCCGTGATGAAGGGGTAGCTGGTCTGGCCGGCCAGGCGGCCGCGGGCTTCTTTTTCAACGACCCCGCCAGCACCGATCGTGTCGGCGACCGCCGCGCTGAACTGGCTCATGCTGGCGGCAACAACCAGCATGAGTGGCAATATCAGCGTGATCGTGGCGGAGAGGTCGATGATGGCGGTTTCACTTGGCACCGCTCGCGCAAGCGGGCCCATCAGGGGGAGGCAAAGCGCCACAAAGGCAATATAGATGACGCCCGCGATGACTTGGGCGACGCGCATGGAACGGGCCCTGAGGGGCGCGTCGTAAGACGATTCGAGGTACTTCGATGTTTCGAATCCCTGGACAATCAACACCATCCCGCCCAGTTCGCGAAGGGCCTCCCACACTCCCTTGTCTGGTCGCGGCAACCCGGAGAGGTCGAAACCATGGGTGACATCGAAGAAGATCAGGCCCGCCAGCAGTGACGCGATGATGGCCAGCTTGATCGTGACCGAGTATTCCTCCAGCCGTTCCAGGCCATGCAAGCCCCGTCGCCAGCCGTAGAGACCAATGAAGGCCAGTACGCCCGTGGCAAGGATGTCGGCATTGAAATCGGTATGCGTGTGGACACCGGCAAGCACGAAGCTGCACATCAGGCGAATGTAGAAGGTGATCGAAATCACGTAGGCGAACGCCAGCGCGATATCCGAAAAGTGCTCCAGGGCCTGTATGGCCCCGTCCGGTTCGTCGGGCGGGTTGCGGCCATCGTGGACGATGTTGAATCTGATCGCCGCCCCGAGCCAGAAGGACAGCAACACGATACCGACGATGGCGACGACCGCCAGTGGGCCGGCGACGCTCGCCAGCAGAGGCACGACGACCAGAAACCCACTGCCGATGATGGACGCGAGCGGCGTGACCATGGCACGCCAGAACGACGCGTTGCGAATGGCAGGTCTGAGCATGACAAACGCAACGGCAGTCGCAAGTGCAAGCAAAAAGCCATCAAGCAACGAGAAATTGCCGGCTGCCATCGAGTTCCTCATGACGCAAACGAACGGATCGATCCAACAGAGTAGCGTCGTACTCCGATGTTTGCGTGCCGATCATGCCTGGCAGATAGCAAAACGCCTCCGGTCGGAGGCGTTTGCTTGTTGAAACGAATGACTCGATCAGCTCTCGTAAGCGTCCATCGGCACGCAGGCGCAGAACAGGTTGCGGTCGCCATACACATCGTCGATGCGATTGACGCTGGGCCAGAACTTGTTGTCGCCGACCCAGGGCAGCGGGAAGACGGCCACCTGGCGGGTGTAGGGGCGGTCCCAATCGCCGATGAGGTCGGCCTGACTGTGCGGGGCGTGCTTGAGCGGGTTGTTTTCCGCATCCCACTGGCCGGTTTCGATCCTGGCGATTTCGGTGCGGATGCTGATCATGGCGTCGATAAAGCGGTCCAGCTCGGCCTGGCTCTCGGATTCGGTCGGCTCGATCATGATCGTGCCGGCCACCGGGAAGCTCATGGTCGGGGCGTGGAAGCCGTAGTCCATCAGCCGCTTGGCGATGTCCACCTCGCTCACGCCGCAGGCGGCCTTGATCTGGCGGATGTCGATGATGCACTCGTGCGCCACGCGCCCGTTTTCGCCGCTGTACACCACCGGGTAGTGGCCCTTGAGGCGGGTGGCGATGTAGTTGGCGTTGAGGATGGCGATCTCGGTGGCGCGCTTGAGGCCGTCGCCGCCCATCATGGCGATGTACATCCAGCTGATCGGCAAAATGCTGGCCGAGCCGTAGGGCGCGGCACTGACGGCGCCCTGGCCGGCGTGCGGGCCGTCGATGGGCTGCACCACATGGTTGGCCATGAAGGGCGCCAGGTGCGCGGCCAGGCCGATGGGCCCCATGCCGGGGCCGCCGCCGCCGTGCGGGATGCAGAAGGTCTTGTGCAGGTTCATGTGGCTGACGTCGGCGCCGATGGTGGCGGGCGAGGTCAGGCCGACCTGGGCGTTCATGTTGGCGCCGTCCATGTACACCTGGCCGCCGTGGGCGTGGATGGTGTCGCAGATTTCGCGGATCGCCGCTTCGAACACGCCGTGGGTCGAGGGGTAGGTGATCATCAGGCAGGCGAGGTTGGCGCTGTGCTGCTCGGCCTTGGCCTTGAGGTCGGCCACATCGACGTTGCCGTTCTCGTCGCAGTCGACGGCCACCACCTTCATGTTGCACATCTGGGCCGTGGCGGGGTTGGTGCCATGGGCCGACTTGGGGATGAGGCAGATGTCGCGGTGATGGTCGCCGCGGCTGTCGTGGTAGCGGCTGATGGCCAGCAGGCCGGCGTATTCGCCTTGCGCGCCGGAGTTGGGCTGCATGGAGATGGCGGCAAAGCCGGTGATGGCGCGCAGGTAGGCGTCGAGCGAGCCGATCATCTCCAGATAGCCCTGCGCCTGGTCGATGGGCGCGAAGGGGTGGATGTTGGCGAACTCGGGCCAGGTGACCGGGATCATCTCGGCGGTGGCGTTGAGCTTCATGGTGCAGGAGCCGAGCGAGATCATGGAGTGATCGAGCGCGAGATCCTGTTTTGCAGGCGCTTGAGGTAGCGCAGCATTTCGTGTTCGGTGTGGTGGCTGTTGAACACCGGGTGCGACAGGATGGCGTCGGTGCGGCGCAGGGCGTCGGGCAGGGCGCCGGCGCGCTCGGCCACGGCGGCGTCGAGCGCGGCCACATCCATGGCCTGACCGGTGATCAGCTGCAGCAGAGCGGCGACGTCGTCGGCGGTGTGGGTTTCGTCAAAGGCGAGGCCGACGGTGTTGGCGTCGACACGGCGCAGGTTGTAGCCGGCGGCCACGGCGGCCGAGAGCACGTTGGCGGTGGCCTCGCCGGTGGTGACGGTCAGGGTGTCGAAGAAGCTGCGGTTGGCCGGGGCCAGGCCGGCGCGGGTCAGCCCCTCAGCCATGATGGCGGCGAGGCGGTGGATGCGCCCGGCGATGGTGCGCAGGCCGTCCGGGCCGTGATACACGGCATAGAAGCCGGCCATGTTGGCCAGCAGCACCTGCGAGGTGCAGATGTTGGAGTTGGCCTTTTCGCGGCGGATGTGCTGCTCGCGGGTTTGCAGGGCCATGCGCAGCGCGGTCTTGCTGCGGGCGTCGACCGACACGCCGATGATGCGGCCGGGCACCGAGCGCTTGTGCGCGTCGCGGGTGGCAAGGCGGCGTGCGGGCCGCCGAAGCCCATCGGCACACCAGGCGCCGGGCCGAGCCGAGGGCAATGTCGGCGCCCATCTCGCCGGGTGACTTGACCAGCACCTGGGCCATCAGGTCGCAGGCCACGGCCACCACGGTGCCCTTGGCCTTGAGGGCGATGATGAGATCGGTCAGGTCGGCCACTTCGCCGTTCTGACCGGGGTTCTGCAGCAGCGCGCCGAAGACGTCGGCCTGGGCCGCATCGGCCGCGTTGCCGAACACCAGCTCGAAGCCGAACAGCGCGGCGCGGGTGCGCACCACGTCGACCGTCTGCGGCCAGGTGGCGTTGTCGACGAAGAAGGCGTTGCTCTTGCTGCGCGACACACGGCGGGCCATGGCCATGGCTTCGGCCGCGGCGGTGGCTTCGTCGAGCAGCGAGGCGTTGGCCAGCTCCATGCCGGTGAGGTCGATGACCATCTGCTGGTAGTTGAGCAGGGCTTCGAGGCGGCCCTGGGCGATCTCGGCCTGGTAGGGCGTGTAGGCGGTGTACCAGCCCGGGTTCTCGAGCACGTTGCGCAGGATGACGTTGGGCGTGAGCGTGCCGTAGTAGCCCATGCCGATCAGCGATTTCTTGACCACGTTCTTGCCGGCAATGGCCTTGAGCTCGGCCAGGGCAACATGCTCGGGCTTGGCGCCGGTCAGCGGCAGCGGTGCGCTCAGGCGGATGGCCGGCGGCACGGTCTGGTCGATGAGCGCGTCAACGCTGGCGGCGCCGATGGCGTCGAGCATGGACTGGGTTTCAGCCTCGCTCGGACCGATATGGCGGTGAATGAAGGCGTCGCGCTGCTCGAGCTGGACGGGGGGCAGAGAACGGTGTGATCGACATGGGGCTGGCTTCGCTGTTTGGGTGGGCGCAGAGGTCCGTGTGGACGGCGGGGCAGCACGCCATGGCGCGTCACCCCGCGAGGGCCGGGATCAGTTGTCGGCGGCGATGTCGGCGTAGGCGGCGGCGTCGAGCAGGGCGTCGACATCGGCTGCGTTGGCCGGTTTGAGCTTGAACAGCCAGTTGGCGTAGGCGTCGGCGTTCACGGACTCGGGCGCATCCAGCGCTTCGTCGTTGGCCGCGACGATTTCGCCGGCGACCGGCGCGTAGATGTCGGAGGCAGCCTTGACCGACTCGACCACGGCGCACTCTTCGCCGGCGGCGACCACGCGGCCGGCTTCGGGCAGGTCGAGGAAAACGATGTCACCGAGCGCTTCCTGGGCGTGGTCGGTGATGCCGATGGTGACGGTGCCGTCATCTTCGCGGCGAATCCATTCGTGGCTCTTGGTGTACTTCAGCTCGGCGGGGATGTTCATGGGAATGCGCTCCGGAGAGTTGGATGGGATCGTGGCCCCCGCTGGGGCCGGAAAAGCGGATCAGATCAGATGAGGGACTGGCCGTTGCGAACAAACGGCAGCTTGACGGTACGTGCCTTGAGGCGCTTGCCGCGGATGTCGACCTCGACCGTGCTGCCGACCGCCACGCCCAGCGGCACGCGGGCAAAGGCGATGGCTTGCTGCAGCGTGGGAGAGAAGGTGCCGCTGGTGGTCTCGCCCTCGCCGGCGTCGGTAAACACCTGCTGGTGGGCGCGCAGCACGCCGCGCTCGAGCAGCACCAGGCCGAGCATCTGCTGCGTGGCCGGGGCGGCTTCCAGGGCGGCGCGACCGATGAAGGCGCGGTCGGCGTCTTTCAGGTCGACCGTCCAGCTCAGGCCGGCGTTGAGCGGCGAGGTGGCTTCGTCCATGTCCTGGCCGTAGAGGTTCATGCCGGCCTCCAGACGCAGGGTGTCGCGGGCGCCCAGGCCGCAGGGCGCGACGCCGGCGGCGGTCAGCGACTGCCACAGGTCGGCGGCCTGCGTGGCCGGCAGGGTGATTTCAAAGCCGTCTTCGCCGGTGTAGCCGGTGCGGGCGATAAGCATGTCGCCCACTTGCGCGGCAAAAAAGGGCTTGAGCCCGGCGCTGGCCGATTCGGAGCCCGGAATGGCGTGCCAGGTCTTGGCGCGGGCGTTGGGGCCTTGCACGGCGATCATGGCCAGGTCGCGATGGGCGTCGAGGGTGACATTGGCACCGGTGCGGGCGATCTGCTTGCGCATCCAGGCCACGTCCTTGTCGGCGGTGCCGGCGTTGACCACGATGCGGAACGTGTCGGCGGCAAAGTAATAGACGATGAGGTCGTCGATGACGCCGCCTTCGTCATTGAGCATGCAGCTGTACAGCGCCTTGCCCGGCACGGTGAGCTTGGCCACATCGTTGGCCAGCAGGGTGCGCAGGAAGGTGGTGGCGTCGGCACCAGTGAGGTCGAGCGCGAGCATGTGCGACACATCGAACATGCCGGCGTCGCTGCGCACGGCGTGGTGCTCTTCGATCTGGGAGCCGTAGTTGACCGGCATGTCCCAGCCGGCGAAATCGACCATGCGGGCGCCGGCGGCGACGTGAACAGCGTGAAGCGGGGTGATGCGGGCCATGACGGATCTCCTCTTTACCACAGTGTAGGCGACAAAAAAGGGACGGCACACGTGGTGTGGCGTCCCCATCTGTCCGTTCTACCTGAGAGATTCCGCCCGGTTGGCGGGTGCCCCTTCGGTGGATGTGCTGGCCTTGCGGGCCCACATCGCTCTCCAGATTCTTGAATTGTCGGCGGTCCGTGATGCCTGAGCGATTCCGGGGGGTTACGCCTTCGGCGGCTCGGCTGACCGAGCACTCTCCCGCGCGACGGCGCAACGGTATCACCGCCACGGAGGTGGTGCAAGGCTTTGCTATGATGCGGCGCATGAAGCCGAGCCGAACCCTGTCCGCGACCGTACGCGGTCTGCGCCTGCAGTGCACCCACTGGGGGCGCGACGATGCGCCCCTGCTGATCATGCTCCATGGCTGGGGCGATGCGGGGGCGAGCTTCCAGTTCGTGGTCGACGCCCTGCGGCACGACTGGCATGTGGTGGCGCCGGACTGGCGCGGCTTTGGCGGCAGCGACTGGGCGGACGGCGGTTACTGGTTTCCGGACTACCTGGCCGATCTGGACGCGCTGTTGACCGGGCTCTCGCCCGAGGCGCCGGTGCATCTGGTGGGGCACAGCATGGGCGGCAACATCGCCTGCCTGTATGCCGGCATCCGGCCGCGGCGGGTGGCGAGCGTGGTGGCGATCGATGCCTTCGGCCTCGCCGACCGGCCGGCCGACGAGGCGCCGGGGCGCTACGAGAAATGGCTCAACAGCCTGTCGGCCACGCCGCCGTGGCGCACCTACGATAGCGTCGAGGCGCTGGCCGAGCGCTTGCGCCGGCGCAACCCGCGGTTGGATGTGGCCAGGTCGATGTTCCTCGCCGGCGTGCTGGGCAAACCGTGCGAGGCCGGTGTCACGCTGTCGGCCGATCCGGCGCACCAGCGCGTCAACCCGGTGCTGTACCGGCGTGCCGAGGCGGAGGCCTGCTGGCGGCGGGCCCGGGCGCCGGTGATGTGGATCGAGCCGGAGGACGAATCCTTGCGCCGCGAACTGGGCGTGGATGCGGTGCAGATTGCCAACGCCAAGGCGTGTTTTTCGAATTTTCGGGAGCATTTGATCGCCGATGCCGGTCATAACCTGCATCACGATGTGCCCGAGCAGGTCGCTCGCTTGATAGAAGACTTTGTGCTCGCGGCACGGGAAACCGGGCGCGACTGATGTATCCGATACCGAACAATCCAGACCTGCATTGCCATTCGACCGTGTCCGACGGCTGGCTGACGCCGACCGAGGTGGTGCACCGGGCGGCGGCCAATGGCGTCGACTTTCTGGCGCTGACCGATCACGACGAGACCGGCGGCCTGGTCGAGGCGCAGGCCGCGGCGCTCGAGGCCGGCATCCGCTTTGTGCCGGGCGTGGAGGTGTCGGTGTCGTGGGGCGGCGAGACGATCCACATCGTCGGCCTGGGGGTCGATGCCGACAACCCGACGCTGGCCGCAGGATTGGAGCAGGTGCGGGCCGGTCGCCATGTCCGCGCGCAGCAGATGAGCGATGGCCTGGCCGCGCTGGGCATTCGCGGCGTGCTCGACGGCGCGCTGACCTTCGCCCGCAACCCGGCGCTGGTCAGCCGCGCGCATTTCGCCCGCCATCTGGTGGCGATCGGCCTGATGCCCAATGTGGACGCGGTGTTCAAGCACTATCTGGTGCGCGGCAAGCCGGGTTTCGTCGAGACCCGTTGGGCCGATCTGGAGGATGCCGTGCAGTGGATTCGCGCCGCCGGGGGCGTGCCGGTGGTGGCGCACCCGGGGCGCTACCGCTTGTCGGATGTCGAGATGGCGCGGCTGCTGGCAGCCTTCGTCGAAGCGGGCGGGCAGGGCCTGGAGGTGGTGTCGGGGTCGCATTCGGACACGAAAGTGAGTAAATTCGCCCGCTATGCACGGCGCTTCAGTCTGCTGGCATCGCGCGCGTCGGATTTTCACGGCGCGCAGGAGAGCCGGGTCGACCTGGGACGCTGTGCGCCGTTGCCCGATGGCGTTGAGCCCGTGTGGTCCCGCCTGATTGATCGTTTCTGATGGAATGCCATGGCCCAGTTCTTTACCGTTCATCCTGAACAACCGCAGCCACGCCTGATGCACCAGGCGGCCGAGATCATGCGTCGCGGTGGCCTGGTGGCCTTCCCGACCGATTCGGCTTATGCGCTGGGCGGGCATACCGGCGATGCCGCGCTGCTCGACCGCATTCGCCGCATCCGCAATGTGGACGCGCGGCATCACTTCACCCTGCTGTGCCGCGACCTGTCCGAGATCGGCACCTACGCGCGGGTGGACAACGCCCAGTACCGCCTGCTCAAGGCCACCACGCCGGGGCCCTACACCTTCATTCTCGAGGCCACCAAGGAGTTGCCGCGCCGCCTGCTGCACCCCAAGCGCAAGACCATCGGCCTGCGCGTGCCGGAGCATCCCGTGGTGGCGGCCTTGCTCGAGGCGCTGGGGGAGCCGATTCTGTCCTCGACGCTGATCCTGCCGGACGATGACCTGCCGATGACCGACGCCGAAGAGATCCGTGACCGCCTGAGCAAGGTGGTGGATCTGATCATCGACAGTGGCGGCTGTCCGGGCGAGCCGACCTCGGTCATCGACCTCTCCGGCGGATCGCCCGAGCTGGTGCGTGCCGGCCGTGGTGACCTCTCGCCCTTTGGCCTGGATGCCGGCTGAGGACGCGCGCTCTGCTACAATCGACCGTTTTCTGACGCCGTGAGTGCATGGAAGCGCTGATCTCCACCGTGGCCATCTGGGCACTGCCCGTGATCCTGGCCATCACCCTGCACGAAGCGGCACACGGCTACGTCGCCCGCTACTTTGGCGACCCGACGGCCGACCTGGCCGGCCGCATCAGCCTCAATCCGCTGCGCCACATCGACCCGGTCGGGACCATCCTGGTGCCCGGCGCGATCCTCCTCATGAGTACGCTGGCCGGTGCCGGCGGCATGCTCTTCGGCTGGGCCAAACCGGTGCCGGTAAGTTTTGGCCGCCTGCGCAATCCCAAGGCCGACATGCTGTGGGTGGCCGCCGCCGGGCCGGGCGCCAACCTGCTCATGGCGCTGGGCTGGGGCGCACTGCTCAAGGTGGCGCTGGTGGCGCCCGAGTCGGCCTATACCCTGCCGATGGCGCAGATGGCCGATGCCGGCATCCAGATCAACCTGATCCTCATGCTGCTCAACCTGCTGCCGATTCCGCCGCTCGACGGCGGGCGGATCGCGGTCAGCCTGCTGCCGGCGGGGCTGGCGTGGAAGTTCGCGCGGCTCGAGCCCTACGGTTTTCCGATTCTCATCGTCTTGCTGATTTCCGGCGTGCTGGGGCGAATTCTTGGCCCCCTGATCGGACTTTTCAGTTACTTTCTCGCTGTCATTTTTGGATTCTGAGTCGTCACATGTACGCAGAGCGTGTTCTTTCAGGTATGCGGCCCACCGGCCGGCTCCATCTCGGCCACTACCACGGTGTGCTGAAAAACTGGGTCAAGCTGCAGTCCGAGTATCCCTGTCTGTTCTTCGTGGCCGACTGGCACGCCCTGACCACCAACTACGACAGCCCGCTGGTGATCGAAGAGAGCGTGTGGGACATGGTGATCGACTGGCTGGCCGCCGGCGTGGACCCGACCCAGGCCACCATCTTCATCCAGTCGCGCGTGCCCGAGCATGCCGAGCTGCATCTGCTGTTGTCGATGATGTGCCCGCTGGGCTGGCTCGAGCGCGTGCCGACCTATAAAGACCAGCAGGAAAAGCTGTCGGACAAGGATCTGTCCACCTATGGCTTCCTCGGCTACCCGCTGCTGCAATCGGCCGACATCCTGATCTACCGCGCCGACAAGGTGCCGGTGGGCGAGGACCAGGTGCCGCATGTGGAGCTGACGCGCGAGATCGCCCGCCGCTTCAACCACCTCTACGGCCGTGAGCCGGGCTTTGAAGACAAGGCGCGCGAGGCGATCAAGAAGCTCGGCCGCAAGCGCGCCAAGCTCTACGAAGAGCTGCGCACCCGCTTCCTGCAGGAAGGCGACGAGGCGGCGCAGGAGCAGGCCGAGGCGCTGATCGACGATTCGCAGAGCCTGAGCCTGGGCGACCGCGAACGCCTCTACGGCTTCCTCGATGGCGGCGGCAAGATGATCCTCGCCGAGCCCGACGCCATGCTCACCGAAGCGGCACGCATGCCGGGGCTGGACGGGCAGAAGATGTCCAAGTCATACGGCAACACCATTTTCCTGCGTGAAGATGCCGAGTCCGTGGCCAAGAAGGTGCGCACCATGCAGACCGACCCGGCGCGGGTGCGGCGCAATGATCCGGGCGATCCGGAAAAATGCCCGGTGTGGCAGTTCCACAAGATCTACACCGACAGCGACACCCACGCCTGGGTGCAGCAGGGCTGCAAGAGCGCCGGTATCGGTTGTCTCGAATGCAAGCAGCCGCTGCTCGAAGCGATCCAGAAAGAACAGGACGCCATGCGCGAGCGTGCCCAGCCCTATCTGGATGACCCCTCGCTGGTGCGCAACATCGTGGCCGATGGCAACGAGCGGGCGCGCAAACTGGCGCAGGAAACCATGCGCGATGTGCGCGACGCGATGGGCCTGGGCTACTCGTGATGGCCCCCACGCTCACTACGTTCGCTGCCCCCCGAGGGGGCTGCGGCGCCCTTGGGGCGGCCCGACGGGCGCCGCGGACGGCTCCGACGCTCGCTACGTACGCCGCTCCCCAAAGGGGGCGTGGCGACTGAGTTGGAGACTTGATGAACTCCGTCACGTCGGCCGAACTGCCGCTCGCTCCGGTCGAGACGCCCGAGCAGGTGGCTGCCGTGGCGCGCCTGTACGGCGAGCCGCTGCTCAAGCTGCCGACCGACCTGTATATTCCGCCCGAGGCGCTGGAGGTGTTTCTCGACGCCTTCGAGGGGCCGCTGGATCTGCTGCTCTACCTGATCCGCAAGGCCAACATCGATGTCCTCGACATCCCGATGGCGGCGCTGACCGCGCAATACCTCGAATACGTCGAGGCGATGCGCCGGCACAATCTGGAACTGGCGGCCGACTATTTGCTGATTGCCGCGATGCTGCTCGAGATCAAATCGCGGATGTTGTTGCCAAAATCACCACGCGTGGTCGAAGAAGAAGAGGATCCGCGTGCAGAACTGGTGCGCCGGCTGCTAGACTACGAGCAAATGAAACAGGCGGCCGCAAAACTGGACGCCATTCCGCGTGTCGGTCGTGACCTCGAATGGGTCGGCATTTTTGTCGCGGAGAAAGTCGTCGAGCGTTTGCCTGAGGTCGGGCTGCACGACTTGCAACTTGCCTGGCTGCGGATTGCGCGCCAGGCCAAACTGACCCAGCATCACCACATCCGCAAGGAAAGCCTGTCGGTGCGCGAGCACATGAGTCGCATCCTGCGTTGTCTGCAGGGGGGCGAGTTTGTGGTCTTCGACACCCTGTTCGACCCGGCTCAAGGCGCTGCGCATCTGGTGGTGAGTTTTCTGGCAATGCTCGAACTGGTCAAGGAACGGCTGGTGCAGATCACGCAAACTGCCGGATTTTCGCCGATCTACGTGAAGCTGAACGATGCAGGAACCGAGCACGCCTGAGGAGTACACCCGGATTCTCGAAGCGGCCTTGCTGTCGGCCAGCGAACCGAGGTCGGTGTCGGCGTTGCGCCAGCTGTTTGTCGAGGACCCGGGCAGCGACATGATCCGCCGCCTGCTCGACAGCCTGCGTGAGCGGTGGCAGGGCCGGGGCGTGGAGTTGGTGCAGTCGGCCTCTGGCTGGCGCTTTCAGACGCGGCCCGAGATGCAGGTGTTCCTGGATCGGCTCAAGGATGAAAAGCCGCCGAAGTACTCGCGTGCCGTGCTCGAAACACTGGCGATCATCGCCTACCGGCAGCCGGTGACGCGCGGCGATATCGAGGATATCCGCGGCGTCGCGGTATCGACCAACGTGATCAAGACGCTCGAATCGCGCGGCTGGATCGATGCGGTGGGCTATCGGGATACCCCGGGGCGCCCGGCGCTGCTGGCCACCACACGTCGATTCCTCGACGAGCTGGGGCTGCGAAGCCTGACGGAGTTACCTCCGTTGACTGAAATTGAAAGGATGATGGACCTTGTCGAACTCCCAGAAACCGACCCGACGCCCGACGCGGCCTAAAGACCCGAACGCGACCGGCGAGCCGCCGAAGGAAGGCCGTCGCCGACGCCCGCGTGGCGAGGCGCGCGCCGCAGGCGGCGACGCGTCGCAGGCGCCACAGGCAGCCCCGGGCGGCGAGCGCGCCGACGGCGCCGGCAATGCGAAACCGCGTGGCAAGTCGAATCGCCGCGGTGGTCGCGGTGGCCGGGGCGGCAAAGGCGGCGCCGAGGCGGCCGAGGCCAATGGCAACGTCGAGTCGGCCGGCAACACCCGGCAGCGATCGGGCGAGGGCGGCCGCGGTCGCCGTCGATCCGGTGGCGGCGGTGCGCATGCCGCCGGTGGTGGGCAGGGCGGCGAAGCCAATGGCAATGTTGCCCCGCGCGGCGGTCAGCGCCAGAAGAATGCTGGTGGCGCGCGCAAGCCCCGTGGGCAGGGCGGTTCTGGCGGGCAGGGCGAGGCCAATGGCAATGTGGCGCCTGCCGCAGCGTCGGCATCGCCCCGCGCCGGCGGCGGTCGCGGCAACCATTCGGCAAAGGGGCAGGGCGGTCGCCGTGTGCCGGAGCAGTTTGCGGTGCCGGAGCGTTTGAACAAGGCGCTGGCGGCGATCGGCGTGGCCTCGCGTCGTGAAATTGAGGAAATGATCATTGCCGGCCGGATCTCGGTCAACGAGGCGCCCGCGGCTATCGGCCAGAAGGTGACCCCGGCCGATCGTATCCGGGTCAATGGCAAGCTGGTGCAGCTGCGCTTTGAAACCCGCGTACCGCGGGTGCTGATGTATCACAAGCCGGAGGGCGAGATCGTCTCCCGCGACGACCCGGAAGGCCGTGCGACGGTGTTCGAGCAGCTGCCGAAGCTGCGCCATGGGCGCTGGGTGGCGGTCGGCCGGCTCGACTTCAATACCTCTGGTCTGTTGCTGTTTACCGACGATGGCAGCCTGGCCAACCGGCTGATGCATCCGCGCTTCGAGATGGAGCGCGAGTACGCGGTGCGGTTGCTCGGTTCGCTGACCGACGAGCAGATCGCGCTGCTGAAGAACGGCATCGAGTTGAGCGATGGCGTGGCGCGTTTCACCAGCGTGGTTGATCGGGGCGGCGAGGGGGCCAATCACTGGTACCACGTGGTGCTGTCCGAGGGGCGCAACCGCGAAGTGCGCCGCATGTTCGAGGCGCTGGAGCTGACGGTGAGCCGGCTGATGCGGGTGCGTTATGGCCCGGTGCTGATGCCGTCGCGCCTCAAGCGCGGCCAGGTCGAATCTCTGGATGAGCCCTTGGTATGCCAGTTGGCCGGTATCGAGGCGCCGAAGGCGGTGCCTGCCAAAGGGCGCCGCTCGCGACGCTGAAATTGCCTGAGGCATTGTAAGTGGTTATAATCGGAGAGTTTTGGTGGTCTGACGCCGCCAAAACACCGATTTCCAGTTGAAACGATGGGGATGGGCGTAAGCCCATTTTTTTATTTTTGGGCGCGAAAATGGATCTGGCTGGCTTGGTTGAACAGGTGGTAACGGGTTTGGGCTACGAGTTGGTCGACATGGAAATGTCGCCGCGTGCCCGGCTGCTGCGCGTGTTCATTGATGTGCCGCGAGGCATCACGGTGGACGATTGCGCCACCGTTAGCAACCAGCTGACCCGTGTGTTCGAAGTCGAGAATGTCGACTACGACCGCCTGGAGGTGTCGTCGCCCGGTCTCGATCGCCCGCTCAAGAAAGCGGCCGATTTCGAGCGCTTTGCCGGCGAGACCATCCAGCTGCGCACGCATCTGCCATTGAACAACGGAAATCAACGCAATTTTTCGGGCGTGCTCAAGGGCTTTGCCGACGGGAAGGTGTTGCTGGCGCAAGATGCCGGCGTGCTGGAAATCCCGCTCGAGGAAGTCGAGAAAGCACGTCTGGTGCCCCAATTTTGAGCTTCGGTCTGGAGGTCTGATTACATGAGCCGCGAGATTCTGCTGCTTGTCGATGCACTGGCGCGTGAAAAGAACGTTTTGAAGGATATCGTGTTCGCCGCGCTTGAGTCGGCGCTGGCCTCTGCCACGAAGAAGCGCATTCACGATGATGCCGACGTGCGCGTGACGATCGATCGCGAGACGGGTGACTACGAGTCATTCCGTCGCTGGGAGGTGCTGCCCGACGCCGAGGTCGAGAACGATGAGGCCCAGATGGGGCTGATCGACGCCCGCGAAGAGGTGTCGGACATCCAGGTCGGTGAATTCATCGAAGAGGCGCTTGAGCCGATCGATTTCGGCCGTATCGGTGCGCAGGCGGCCAAGCAGGTCATCCTGCAGAAGATCCGTGACGCCGAGCGCGAGCAGGTGCTCAATGACTTCCTCGAGCGCAAGGAATTCCTGGTCAGCGGCACGATCAAGCGCATGGAACGCGGCAACGCGATCATCGAAGTGGGCCGCCTCGAAGCGCTGCTGCCGCGCGATCAGATGATCCAGAAGGAAAACCTGCGCGTGGGCGACCGCGTCAAGGCTTACCTGCTGCGTATCGACCGCAATGCCCGCGGCCCGCAGCTGATCCTGTCGCGTACCGCACCCGAGTTCCTGATGAAGCTGTTCGAGCTCGAAGTGCCGGAGATCGAAGACGGCCTGCTCGAGACCAAGGCCTGCGCCCGCGATCCGGGGTTGCGTGCCAAGATCGCCGTGCAGGCGCATGATCCGCGTATCGATCCGATCGGCACCTGCGTCGGCCTGCGCGGTTCGCGCGTCACCGCCGTGCGCAACGAGATCGGCGGCGAGCAGATCGACATCATCGTCTGGTCGGCCGATCCGGCCCAGTTCGTCATCGCTGCCCTGCAGCCGGCGGAAGTGAGCTCGATCGTTGTCGACGAAGAAACCCATTCGATGGATGTGGTGGTTGACGAAAACAACCTGGCGATCGCCATCGGCCGCAGCGGTCAGAACGTCAAGCTGGCCTCTGAGCTGACCGGCTGGTCGATCAACCTGATGAGCGAGGAAGAGTCGGCCCAGCGTGCCGATGTCGAGCGCGGCGGTCTGCGCACCTTGTTCATGGAGCGCCTCGATGTGGACGAGGAAGTGGCGGACATCCTGATCGACGAGGGCTTTACCTCGCTCGAGGAGATCGCCTACGTGCCGCTGTCCGAAATGCTCGAGATCGAAGCGTTCGACGAAGATACGGTCAATGAGCTGCGCAATCGTGCGCGTAACGTGCTGCTGACCGAAGCAATTGTGACCGAAGAGAAGCTGGAAACCGTTTCCGAAGACCTGATCGGCCTCGAAGGCATGGACAAGGATCTGGCGGCGGCTCTGGCAGGCCATGGGGTGCTGACCCGCGACGAACTCGCGGATCTGGCGACCGACGAACTGGTGGAAATGACCGGGATCGATGAGTCCCGTGCTGTCGCGCTGATTACCGTCGCGCGCGCGCACTGGTTCGAGTAAGGCAAGGGGGGAAGATGGAACAAATAACCGTTACACAGTTTGCCGGCGAGCTGAAAATGCCGGCGGCCTTGCTGCTCGAGCAGTTGAAAAAGGCCGGCGTGAGTATCGGCAATGTCGATGATCGCCTGACCGAACAGGACAAGACCAAGCTGCTGGACTACCTGCGCCGCTCGCACGGCGACGACAAGGCCAAGTCGAAGATCACCCTGACGCGCAAGGAAACGAGCGAGATCAAGGCGACCGACTCGACCGGTCGCGCCCGCACCGTGCAGGTCGAAGTGCGCAAGAAGCGCGTTTTCGTCAAGCGTGATGAACTGGTGGCAGAGGCCCGCAAGGATGCCGATGTGGCCCCCGAGGCAGCCCCCGCGGCCGAGCCGGTTGCGCCCGAAGCGCCGGTGGCCGATGTCGTTGAGGTGACCCCGGTGGTTGCCGAGACCCCGGCGGTGGCGCCGGTCGAACCCGAGGCGGCCCCTGCTGCAGTGGCGCCGCCGGTGGTTGCTGAAGAAGCGCCGGTTGCTAAGGAGGCCCCGGCGCCGGAACCCGAGCCTGAGCCTGAAGTGGCGAAGGCCGCGGCCAAGCCCGATGCCAAGGCCCCCGCTGCGCCGGTGGTCGCGGAAGCCGGTGGCGACGCCGATGAAGGCGGCGACGACGACGACACGACCGCCGCCGCCGCGGCGCCGACGACCAAGCGCCGCGTGCGCCGCGTCCAGATCTCCGAGCTGCTCGATCCAGCCGAAATTCAGGCGCGTGAGGCCGAGTCCCGCCGCCACTCCGAATTGCTTGCCCGCCAGCTGGCCGACCGCCAGGCACGCGAAGAGCGCGAAGCGGCGGCACGTGCCGCTGCCGAGCGCGCGAAGCTCGAGGCGGCCGAAGGCGCTAAAGCCAAGGCAAAAGGCAAGGCCGATGAGGGTGGGCACACCCTCCACAAGCCGCAGAAAGACGAGCAGAACCGCAAGGATGCCAATGCCGGTGACGGCGGCAAGCGCCGTACGCTGAAGACGCGCGGCGCCGACAGCCCAGCCGGGACCACCAACTGGCGCGGCGGCAAGCGTGCCGGTGGTGGCCGCAACTCGCGCAATCAGCGCGATCAGCAGACCAGCACCAACTTCAAGGCGCCGGTGGATCCGGTGGTGCATGACGTGCATGTGCCCGAAACCATCACCGTGGCCGAACTGGCCCACAAGATGGCGATCAAGGCCACCGAAGTGATCAAGGCCCTGATGAAGATGGGCTCGATGGTCACCATCAACCAGGTGCTGGATCAGGAAACGGCGATGATCATCGTCGAGGAAATGGGCCACAAGGCGCATGCCGCCAAGCTGGACGATCCCGACGCCTTCCTCGAGGAGAGCGACGAGCACAAGGACGTGCCGCTGGAGCCGCGTGCACCGGTGGTGACCGTGATGGGCCACGTCGACCACGGCAAGACCTCCTTGCTCGACCGCATCCGTACCGCCAAAGTCGCGGCGGGCGAGGCCGGTGGCATTACACAGCACATCGGCGCCTACCATGTCGATACCGACAAGGGTATGGTGACCTTCCTCGACACCCCGGGTCACGAAGCCTTTACTGCCATGCGTGCGCGTGGCGCCAAGGCGACCGATATCGTGGTGTTGGTGGTGGCCGCCGACGACGGCGTGATGCCGCAGACCAAGGAAGCCATTCACCATGCGCAGGCCGCCGGCGTGCCGCTGGTGGTGGCGGTCAACAAGATCGACAAGCCCGAAGCCAACCCCGAGCGGGTCAAGCAGGAGCTGGTGTCCGAAGGTGTCGTGCCGGAAGAATACGGCGGCGAGGCTATGTTTGTTTCGGTGTCGGCCAAGACGGGGCAGGGCATCGACGATCTGCTCGATGCCATCCTGCTGCAGGCCGAAGTGCTCGAACTGAACGCGCAGTACGACGCCCCGGCCAAGGGCCTGATCGTCGAAGCGCGTCTGGACAAGGGCCGCGGTGCTGTGGCCTCGCTGCTGGTGCAGTCCGGTACGCTGCGCAAGGGCGACGTGATGCTGGTCGGTGCCACCTTTGGCCGTATCCGGGCCATGCTGGACGAGAACGGCAAGCCGATCGAAGAGGCCGGGCCGTCGATTCCGGTCGAGATCCTGGGCCTGTCGGATGTGCCGGCGGCTGGCGATGAAGCCATCGTGCTGGCCGACGAGCGTAAGGCACGTGAGATCGCGCTGTTCCGTCAGGGCAAGTTCCGCGACGTCAAACTGGCCAAACAACAGGCGGCCAAGCTCGAGAACATGCTCGAGCAGATGGGCGAGAGCGAAGTCAAGACGCTGCCGCTGATCATCAAGGCCGATGTGCAGGGTTCGCAGGAGGCACTGGTGCATGCGCTGCAGAAGCTCTCGACCGACGAAGTGCGCGTCAAGGTCATTCACGGTGCGGTCGGTGCCATCACCGAGTCCGATGTGAACCTGGCGCAGGCCTCAGGCGGCGTGATCATCGGCTTCAATACCCGTGCGGATGCCAAGGCGCGTGGCCTGGCCGAGAACTTCGGCGTCGATCTGCGCTACTACAACATCATCTACGACGCGGTCGATGAGGTGAAGGCGGCGCTGTCTGGCATGCTGTCGCCCGAGAAGCGCGAAGAAGTCATCGGTACGGTGGAAGTGCGTCAGGTGTTCACGGTGTCGAAGATCGGCACCATCGCCGGCTGCTACGTGCTCGACGGTATCGTCAAGCGCGGCTCCAAAGTGCGGGTGCTGCGGAACAACGTGGTCATCCATACCGGCGAACTCGAGTCGCTCAAGCGCTTCAAGGACGATGTCAAGGAAGTCAAGGCGGCTTTCGAATGCGGTCTGTCGCTGAAGAATTTCAACGACATCCAGGAAGGCGATCACCTGGAAGTGTTCGAGGTGCGCGAAGTGGCGCGCTCGCTGTAAGGCAAGGCAGCTATGGCGAAGGATTATTCCCGTGCAACCCGTGTCGGCGAGCAGATGCGTCGCGAGCTGGCCGAGTTGCTGCGCCTTGAGGTGAAAGACCCGCGGATCGGCTTCATCTCATTGACCGAGGTGGACGTGACGCCGGATTTTGCGCACGCCAAGGTGTATTTCACCTCGATGACCGGTGCTGAGGGGGTGGACGAGATCCTGGCCGGCTTGCGTCGCGCGTCGGGTTTTCTGCGGCGTGAGCTGGGGCGGCGGATTCGCATTCACTCGACGCCCGAGCTGCATTTCATCTACGACGCCTCGGTCGAGCGCGGTGCCCAGCTCTCGGCGCTGATCGACAAGGCGGTGCACGAAGACCAGGCGCGCGCCAAGCCGGCGGATGAAGAAGATTGACCGGCCGCCTCGTCGGCGTGATCCGGTCGACGGGGTGTTGCTGCTGGACAAGCCGCAAGGCATTAGTTCGAACGCCGCCTTGCAGCGGGCCAGGAACGCACTGGGTGCGGCAAAGGCCGGGCATACCGGTACGCTCGATCCGATGGCGACGGGCCTGCTTCCCCTCGCGTTTGGTGAATCGACCAAATTTTCGCAGACCTTGCTCGATGCCGACAAGGGCTATGAAGCGACGGTGCAACTCGGCGTGACCACGACCACCGGCGACGCCGAAGGCGATGTGCTCGATCGCAAGCCCGCGGCGTTTTCGGCGGATGAGATCCGCGCCGCGGCGCTGGCGTTCGTTGGCGAAGTCGAGCAATTGCCGCCGATGTTCTCCGCCCTCAAGCATGCCGGCAAACCCCTGTATGCCTACGCGCGGGAGGGGATCGACATCGAACGCAAGCGCCGTCGTGTGACGATTCACTCACTCGACTGCGAGCCCATCGGGCCGGACGGCTTCGTGATGCGTGTGCGCTGTAGCAAAGGGACGTATATTCGGACCCTGGCGGAAGATATTGGCAACCGGCTCGGCTGCGGTGCTCATCTGACCGCCTTGCGCCGGACCGAGATCGGCCCATTTGCCATTGAATCCGCCGTGGCGCTCGATGCAGTCGAGGCCGCAACGCTCGACGATGCCCGCGCGTTGCTGGCGCCAGTGGATTGTCTGATCGGCGCCTTGCCGGTCCTGAACTTGGACGAAATGCGGTCCCGCCAGTTGTGTCACGGGCAGACGGTGGCGCTCGACGGCGTGGCCGCCGGCAGCTACCGGGTCTATCTGGCGGACCGTTTTCTTGGCCTGGGGCGAGTCGACAATGCAAGCGTACTGTCGTCTCAGCGCCTGGTCGTGACGAATTGATCGTGCGGCATGGACGATCAAATAGTACGTAGAAACTTGAACTTACGATGCGGCGTAGTTATAATCCCCGCTTTTCCGAAAACCAGAATTCAACCAAAGAGTAACGTTACATGGCTCTCGACACAGCACAGAAAGCGCAGATTGTTGGTGATTTCCAGCGCGCGCAGGGCGACACGGGGTCTCCTGAAGTTCAGGTGGCACTGCTGACCGCCCGCATCAATGGCCTGACCGGTCACTTCAAGGCCAACGCAAAGGATCACCACTCCCGCCGCGGTCTGCTCAAGATGGTGAGCTTGCGCCGTAAGCTGCTCGACTACCTCAAGCGCACGAATGCCGACGCATACCGTGCTCTGATTGAGCGCCTCGGTCTGCGCAAGTAAGCGGGTGGGCCTGATGGCGACTGCGTCAGCAGCGTCTGCCAGCCGCATCAAAGCCGGTGTGAGCCTTGCGGCCGCGCCGGCTTTTGTCATTGTTTCCGCCGATTTCACTCACAGCGTAGAAAAACCTGGCAGTTGTTGCCTGCTGCCCTATTTGAAAGGAAAGTCCCTTGCCTAACGCAATCAAGAAAACCTTCGCGTACGGTGCGCACACCGTCACGCTCGAAACGGGCGAAGTCGCCCGTCAGGCCGGCGGTGCCGTCATCGTCAACATGGATGACACCGTGGTGCTGGCGACCGTTGTGGCCGCCAAGAACGCCCGTCCCGGTCAGGACTTCTTCCCGCTGACTGTCGACTATCAGGAAAAAACCTACTCGGCCGGCAAGATCCCGGGTGGCTTCTTCAAGCGTGAAGGCCGTCCGTCGGAAAAAGAGACGCTGACCTGCCGCCTGATCGATCGTCCGATCCGTCCGCTGTTCCCGGAAGGCTTCTACAACGAAGTCCAGGTCATCCTGACCGTGCTGTCGCTGAACCCCGAAATCGATCCGGACATCCCGGCGATGATCGGTGCGTCGGCGGCGCTGGCGATCTCCGGCGTGCCGTTCAACGGCCCGATCGGCGCCTGCCGCGTGGGTTATGTCGGTGGTGAGTACGTGCTCAACCCGACCGCCACCCAGCTGGCCGAAAGCGCGCTGAACCTCGTCGTGGCCGGCACCCAGGCCGCCGTACTGATGGTCGAATCCGAAGCCCAGCAGCTGTCCGAAGAAGTCATGCTCGGCGCCGTGGTGTTCGGTCACGAACAGATGGCCGCCGCCATCAACGCCATCAACGAACTGGTCGAAGTGGCCGGTAAGCCGGCCTGGGACTGGCAGCCGCCGGCTGCCAACGAGGCGCTGATCGCCCGCCTGAACGAAGCTTTCCAGTCCGAGGTCGAAGCCGCCTTCAACGTCACCGACAAGCAAGCGCGGACCGCCAAGATCAATGAAGTGCGCAAGAAGGCTGTCGAACTGGTGTGCGACGGCAGCGAAGGCGCGCCGACCGAAAACGAAGTCAAGGATCTGCTGCACAACATGGAAGCGGCGGTGGTTCGCGGCCGTATTCTGAGCGGCGAGCCGCGCATTGACGGTCGTGACACCCGCACCGTCCGCCCGATCGACATCCGCACCGGCGTGCTGCCGCGCACCCACGGTTCGGCCCTGTTCACCCGGGGTGAGACCCAGGCGCTGGTGGTGGCCACGCTGGGCACCAGCCGTGACGAGCAGATCATCGACGCGCTGGCCGGCGAATATCGCGACCGCTTCCTGCTGCATTACAACTTCCCGCCGTTCGCCACTGGTGAAACCGGCCGTGTCGGCACCCCGAAGCGCCGCGAAGTCGGCCACGGCCGTCTGGCCAAGCGTGCGCTGGCTGCCGTGCTGCCGAGCGCAGAAGACTTTGCCTACACCGTTCGTGTGGTGTCGGAGATCACCGAATCCAACGGCTCGAGCTCGATGGCCTCGGTGTGCGGTGGTTCGCTGGCCATGATGGACGCCGGTGTGCCGCTGACCGACCACGTTGCCGGTATCGCCATGGGCCTGATCAAGGACGGCAACCGCTTCGCCGTGCTGACCGACATCCTGGGTGACGAAGATCACCTCGGCGATATGGATTTCAAGGTGGCCGGTACCGAGAACGGCGTGACCGCGCTGCAGATGGATATCAAGATCCAGGGCATCACCAAGGAAATCATGCAGGTCGCCCTGGCCCAGGCCAAGGAAGGCCGCATCCACATCCTCGGCCTGATGAAGCAGTCGCTCGACTCGCACCGTGGCGAGGTGTCCGAATTCGCGCCGCGCATGATCACCATGAAGATCAACCCGGAGAAAATCCGCGACGTGATCGGTAAGGGCGGCTCGGTGATCCGCGCGCTGCAGGAAGAGACCGGCACGGTCATCGAGATCCAGGACGACGGCAACATCACCATTTCGTCGGTCAGCGTCGAAGGGGCGAAGGCCGCGCAGGCCAAGATCGAGGCCATCACGGTCGAAGTCGAGGTGGGCAAGGTCTATGAAGGCTCGGTGGTCCGTATTCTGGACTTCGGTGCCATCGTCAATGTCCTGCCGGGCCGTGACGGCCTGCTGCATGTCTCGCAGATCGCCAATGAGCGGGTCGAGAAAGTCACCGACTACGTCAATGAAGGCGATGTGGTGAAAGTTAAAGTGCTCGAAACCGACGACCGCGGTCGCATCCGTCTGAGCATGAAGGCGGTGCAGAACGAAACGGCCGAGTAATCCCGGGCCGGACATGAAAACAGGCACCCTCGGGTGCCTGTTTTTTTGCTGCCAGCCCGGTGCCGATTGGTCTGCCGGGCGGGGCGGGGGCTTACTTGGCGACCTGGCGCTCGCGCATTTCTTCGAGGGTCTTGCAGTCGATGCACATCGTTGCCGTCGGACGTGCTTCGAGGCGCTTCAGGCCGATCTCGACGCCACAGCTGTCACAGTAGCCGTATTCGCCGGACTCGATGCGCCCAAGTGCCTCATCGATCTTCTTGATGAGCTTTCGCTCACGGTCGCGGTTGCGCAGCTCCAGGGCGATATCGGACTCCTGGCTGGCACGGTCATTGGGGTCGGCGAACACCGTCGCTTCGTCCTGCATGGTGTGCACAGTACGCTCGATATCATCCATCAGCTCGGCTTTGACCGTGCTGAGAATTTCGCGAAAATGCGCCTGCTGTTTCTCGCTCATATATTCTTCGCCTTTGGCGGCAACATAAGGCGGGAACTGTTTGTGCAGCGTATCGTCAGCCATGCCGTGGTACTCGTGGATGTGTGAAGGCGATTTAATAGCAGAAAGCGGCAGGGCCTGCAAGTCAGATGAATCGGGCGCGATATTCCTGCGAAAAAATGTGTTTGACGCTTTCGAAGACTGTGTGTAATATTCGCGCCTTCTCGGGGTGTAGCGCAGTCCGGTAGCGCGCTTGCTTTGGGAGCAAGATGTCGGGGGTTCGAATCCCTCCACCCCGACCAGGCTCACCCCGATTGTGCCCGGCGAATCTGCCCGTAGCTCAATTGGATAGAGCACCGGCCTTCTAAGCCGGGGGTTGCAGGTTCGATCCCTGCCGGGCAGACCAGGTTTTCGATTGGCGTGAAAACGGCAATCAACGATAGTGGCGGCATTAGCTCAGTTGGTAGAGCATTGGATTGTGATTCCAAGGGTCACCGGTTCGAGACCGGTATGTCGCCCCAAAACAAAAAAGCCCTCCGCAAATGCGGGGGGCTTTTTTACGTCTACGGTTTCCAAGGCGCATTTTTCGGTTGCTGTGCGTCAAGACATCGGACGGGGAGCATGGCTAATATCCGCTCATGAGTACGGAATCGATGCCCCCCGATTTGACGGCCCGCCTGGGGCGGATCATCGCGCGTCTTGCCGAGGGGCTGGTCGAGCGCGACGACCTGGCGCGAAAGATTTTCCTCACGGCACTGGCGGGCGAACACAGCCTGTTGATCGGTCCGCCCGGCACGGCCAAGAGTGCATTGGCCAGGCGCTTGCATCTGGCTTTTGCCGACGGGCGCTATTTCGAGCGCTTGCTGACCCGTTTCTCGGTCCCGGAAGAGCTGTTCGGCCCCTTGTCCATCAGTGCGCTGGAGCAGGACCGTTACGAACGCCACGTCGCCGGCTTTCTCCCCGACGCCCGCATCGCCTTCATCGACGAGGTATTCAAGGCCAACAGCGCCATCCTCAACGCCTTGCTGACCTTGCTCAACGAGCGCGAGTTCGACAATGGCGCGGGGCGGATGGCGTGTCCGCTGGTGTCGGTCGTGGGGGCGAGCAACGCCGTGCCGGACGATGACGCCGCAGAGGCTTTCTTCGACCGGTTCCTGATGCGACTGGTGGTCACGCCGGTCAGTGCGGACGGCTTCGGCGCGCTGCTGGCCGCGCAACCGGAGCACCATGCCGGCCCCTTTGCCGAGGCCTTGTCCGACGATGAATTGCAGGCGCTGGCCGCCCAGGCCCGTGCGGTGCGTTTGCCGCCCACCGTGCTGACCAGCCTGGCCGCGGTCCGCGAGGCGCTGGCAGCGCAGTCGCTGCCCGTCTCCGACCGGCGCTGGGTGAAGATCGTGGCACTGCTGAAAACGGCCGCGGCCAGCGAGGCGCGCAGCGAGGTGTCGATCTGGGATCTGGCGCTGCTGCCCCCGTGTGTGGCGGTTGACGCGCCGGGGCAGGCGGCCGTGGCCGACTGGCTGCTGGCGCATTTGGGAGTGGGGCAGGCCACCTCGCCACCGCGCCTGACGCGTGTTGTCGAAGCGTTCGAGGCGCAACTGGCTGCCGAACTCAAGGCCAATGACCTGGACTATGACGCCGACGGCCGGCTGCGCTTCTCCGCCGGCGAGCTGGCGCACGAGATCGGCGACGCCAAAGGCGGCGCGGGCGCGCTGCGCATGACTTACCTGCGCAAACGGCGCTACGGTGCCTGCCATATCCAGGCGCGGACTCACCAGGCCGATCTGCTGATCGAGCGCATTGCGCAATACCGTTCCGAGATCGCGGGCCGCATCGCCGCCCTGGGGCGCTATGTTGAACACAGCCTTTGGCTCGGCCCGGGTTTTGCCGATGCGGCCACCCGGCGACTGGGCGAGACCGTGCAGGCCATCGACCAATTGCATGAGCGCGCCGTCGCTGCCCGCGGCGGCTTTGCCGCGCTGCCGCGGCTGGCGCAGGATGCGGGCACTGTGCCCGATCCGATCGTCCACGAGGCCTGGGACGGCTGAGTATGGCCGAGGCTGCTCTCCCGGCCGCGACGCCGATCCTGTTCGCGTCGCTGGAAGCGCAACTCGATGCGCTCGACCGGCTCCCTCGTGGCCTGTGGCTGGGCGGCATGACCCATTCGGTCGGCGAACTGGCCCTGCGCCTGACCACGCTCGATCGGTTGCGCGCGCAACTGGCCAGTGGCGCGCTGCCGCCCGAGGCGGACTGGTGCTGGCCCGGCACACCCTTGGCCGCCGGCGTGGTGTCACGGGTCGAGCAGCTGGGGCTGGCCGACCACTGCCAGCGCGAGCCGGCATTGGCCGATACCGTCTTGATGAGCCTGCTCTTTCATCTTGATCTGATCGCTGACTATCAGGATCGTGGCGCCACGCCCGCGGTGGCGGCGCAGATGGCGCTCGACGCCTTTAGCGCCGACTGGCAGGCCCGTTGCGGCGTGATGGATGAACTGGCGGCGGTGCTCGGCGTGGTGCCCGAGCTGGCAGGCAACGACCGCTGGGACGCGCTCGCCGGCATGTTGCGCAGTACGCACTGGCAGGCCGTTGTCGAGGCGCGGCAAGCCATGGGGCAACTGCCTGAGCTGGCCGCCGTCATCGAGGCGCTGGGGCGTGCTCAGGCCGCGCCAGCCGACGCGTCCTTGCCCCAGGGCCGGCAGGCGTCCGCCGCGGCGGTGCCGGCGCACAGCACGCAAACACGTCGCATCCGCGTGCCCGATCTGCCGGGCGAAACCCGGGGCATCCAGCGCTCGGCCCGCATCAGCCGCATGTTGCCCGCAGAGGCTGCGCTGCTGGGGCATCCGCGCCTGCGCCTGGTATGGCATGCCCGCCGCGCCGAACGCACCCTGCTGAGCTATGAGGATGACGACCTGATGTCGGAGACCGTCCGGCACACCGCGATGGTTCCCGCGCCTGCGCCCGCAACGCGTCCGGCGGTGCGGCCGCGGCGCGGCCCGATGCTGGTGTGTGTCGACACCTCCGGCTCCATGCAGGGGGCGGCCGAAGCGGTCGCCAAGGCGGTGGTGCTGGAGGCAGCGTGCCGTGCCCATGCCCAGGGCCGTGATTGTCGGGTGTTCGCCTTCGGCGGGCCCGACGAAGTGCTGGAGATGGTGTTGTCGATGGATGCGGATGGTGTGCTGCAACTGACGCGCTTTCTCGGCCAGGCCTTTGGCGGTGGCACCGACATCGGCGCGCCGCTGGCGCGTTGCCTGGATGCTCTGGCGAGCGCGCGCTGGCGAAACGCCGACATCCTGCTCGCCACCGATGGTGCCTTCGGCGCCACCCCGGCGCTGGCCGCGCGGCTGGCCGAGGCCAAGGCCGCAAGCGGCGTGCGTGTGCAGGGGGTGCTGATTGCCGATCGTGAGACCATCGGCCTGCTCGAACTGTCCGACGCCATCTTCTGGGTGCGTGACTGGCGTCGCTTCGGCGCCACCGAGGCGGCCTCGCCGGTGCACAGCAAGAGCCTGACGGCAGACTATTTTCCCGGTGCCTTGCGCACCGACGACAACCGGCGCCACACCGTGTCCGGCCAGGCCGCCTCGCACGCCGTGCGCGCCGGCCAGCGGGCGCAACGGCCGCCGCCCGAGGAGTGAACATGCAGTTTGCCGAAGCCTATCTGGCGCAACTGGCGCAGGTCGAGGCGCGACATCGCCTGCCCGCGGTGCGTGCGCTGCATCTGCCGCCGTTCGCGGCGGCGCAGAGCAAGAACGGCGAGTTCTGTGCCATCGAGCTCGAGGACGGCTCGCTCGGGCTTTCCTACGTGCTGCTCGATGACACCTTGCGCCGGCTGCTGGCCAGCAATGCCGGTGCCGGGGTGGTGGGCCTGCCCGCCATGCAACTGGCGCGCGCTTATGCCACCGGCCGCGGCGTCGAGCGCACGCTGGGTTTCGCTGCCGCCAACGCGATCACCCGCCATTTTCTCGACCGGGTGAGGTATGCGCCGCCCGACAGCGCCGACTCGGTGGGCGCGCTGGCGCCCATGGCGGGGGACCGCATCGGCATGATCGGCTATTTCCGGCCGCTGGCCGAGCGCATCGTGGCCACGGGGGCGCAGCTGGTGGTGGTCGAGCTCAATGCCGCGCTGGTTGGCGCCCAGGCCGGTTATGAGGTCACCACCGACGCCGAGGTACTCCGGGCGTGCAACAAGGTGTTGTCGACCAGCACCATCTTGCTCAACGACACGCTCGATCGCATGCTCGCGCGGTGCGCCGGCGCGGGGCGGATCGCCTTGATCGGCCCCAGCGCCGGTTGCCTGCCCGATGCGTTGTTCGCCCGTGGCGTGAGTTCGCTCGGTGGGAGCTGGGTGACCGATCCGGCCGGTTTCGTCGAGGCCTTGAACGCCGGCGAGGGCTGGAGCCGATACGCGCGCAAGAGCGTGGTGAGCGCGCAGGACTGGCCGGGTTTCGCCAGCCTGCTGGCGCGGCTTTAGGCCGGGTTCGACACTTCGATCAGGTTGCCGTCCGGGTCGCGGAAATACACCGACCGGATCGGCCCGGTAGCCCCGGTGCGCGCCACCGGCCCCTCGAGCAGCGGCACGCCGCACATCTCGAGATGGGTGATGACATCGGCCAGCGGGGTGCGGGCAATGAAGCACAGGTCTGCGCTCCCCGGCAGGGGCGTGGTGGCATGCGGACGCAGTTCGGCGTGGTGCCGGTGCAGGTTGATCTTCTGCTGGCCAAAGCGCAGCGCCACGCGCCCTTCGCCGAAGACGAGCTTCTCCATGCCCATGACGCGGGTGTAGAAGGCGCAGCTGGTGTCGATGTCGGCGACGGTCAGCACCAGATGGTCGAGGTGGTCAATGTGCATCAGATCTCCCGGGTTTCGCCGTCGATGATGAAACCGATGGTACGCCGCGGCGCTTCGGCCTCCACCTTGGCGACATAGCACAACAACTGCACCGACGACTGATGCGCCAGCAGCATGCATGGCGCGCCGTTGAGCGTGCCCTCGATGCGGATGCCGTGAAAGCTCTCTTCGGCCAGCAGGGTGACGTTGATCTGCACCCCGCCGTGGAGGATGGCCAGGATCGCCGGTTGCGCGTCGTCCGGCACCTGCGCCCGCCACTCGGCAATGGTGTCGGCCAGGCGGCGCATCAGCGCCCCGGCCGATTGATACAGATTCTGCTCTGCCGGATGCACCGGCCGGGCCGGCGCCGCCTGTGGCACCACCGGGCCGGGTGGCACCGGGCAGTGCATGGGAGACGGCTGGGTTGCGCGGATGCGGGCGATCATCTCGTCCGGGCCGAGGGCGACGGTGGTGGTGTCCTTTGTGGATGCCATGGCGAATCACAGTCCTCGTATCAGGTCGGCGACAAGGCGTTCGAGCGGTGCGATCAGCTCGGGCGACGTGCGGCGCAGCAGCACATACAGCAGCAGTGCAATGGCGAGGCCGATGGCCGCCCGGCTCAGCCCGCTGCCGCCTCCGCCACGCGGCAGGTGCTGCAATCCGGTGGCCAGGGCGGTGGCCTGGGTGTGGTCGGCCTCGGGCGCCGCGCGGTGGGCATGGGTGGGGTGCGCATGGGCCGCCGTGGCGCCGGCCGGGGCGCAGGTCATGAATTCGGCCAGGCGGCCGCTGAGCTGGACGACATGCCGGCCATGGGTGAGCACCGTCGCGCTGGCCCCGTCGCGTTGCTGGGTGGTTGCATTGCGCGGCAGCCAGACCAGGCCGCCGCCGAAGATTGGGTGCATCTGCACGGCATGGCCGCCGGCGTATTCGACCACCCGGACACAGTTGGTGGCGCGTGCGCCGTTGATCACCGCGTTGCCGAAGGCCGACTTGCGCACGACCGGGCCGGCATCGGCGGGCACCGCGTCGGTCATGCGCGAGACGCGCCGCAGCACGCGCATGATGCCGCGCCAGAGGAACAGGAAGGCGAGCAGGGCGACAATCAGCCCGACAGGGATGGGCAGGTGGTTGAGCAGATCGTGCATGACGGCAGCCGCGGGGCAGGACGGCCAGCCTAGCCGAGCCGGTCGGCCGAGGGCAAGCCCGAGCGCGTACAATCCGCCCGTTCGGCGATTGCCGCGCCGCCCTGAAATCAAGCGAGACCGATCCGATGAGCAACCACCCAGCCAGCGCCCCGGCGCTGCCAACCATCGAATGGCAGGCGGGCGGGCAGCCTCGACGCGCGCAGTGGCGTTCCGAGCGCGGCGCGCCGCCACCGCGCCGGGTCGTTCTGGCCGACGACACGCTCAAGGCGGACGCGGCCTACCGCCTGGCCTGCGAGGGCACGGCGATGCTGTGGCAGGGCGATTATCACAATGCCCGCCAGCTGCTGCAGGCCATGACGCGACGCGTCCAGCGCGGCCGCCGCAGCCCGGCGGACGACAAGTCCCTGGCCGAGCGGTTTCATCTGCACCGCCAGGCCCAGGCGCAGCAGGCGCGTACGCTGGGCATGCTGCTGGTGCCGGTGTCGGCGGGGCACCACATCCCCTTGCGCCGAGCGCCGGAGGTGGCGGCGGCCTGCACCGCGGTGTTCGGGGCGGCGGAGGCCGATTACGTGATGTCGCTGCGCGAACTGCTGGGCCTGGTCGGGGCCTGGCAATGGCGCCTCAAGGGGGTGGAGGTGCCGGCGCTGGGCGGGCGGATTGTGCCGCACTACGGCGTGTTCTCGCCGATCCGCGGCGAGTATGTGGATCTGGTGGCGCAGGTGCCGCTGCCGGCGACCACGCTGGCTTTCGATATCGGCACGGGCTCCGGCGTCCTCGCCGCGGTGCTGGCACGGCGCGGCGTCGAGCAGGTGGTGGCGACCGACATGGACCCCCGCGCACTGGCCTGTGCAGCGGACAACCTGGTGCAACTCGGGTTGGCGTCGCGGGTGTCGCTGGTCGAGGCCGATTTGTTCCCCGAGGGGCGTGCGCCGCTGGTGGTGTGCAACCCGCCGTGGGTGCCGGCGCGCCCCTCGGCGCCCATCGAAGCGGCGGTATACGACCCGGACAGCCGCATGCTGCGCGGCTTTCTGGCCGGGCTGGCCGATCATCTCACGCCGGGCGGCGAGGGTTGGCTGATTCTTTCTGATCTGGCCGAGCATCTCGGCCTGCGCACGCGCGAGGAATTGCTTGGGTGGATCGACGCGGCCGGCCTGGCGGTGCGTGAGCGGCACGAGATCCGCCCGCGCCATGGCAAGGCGCTGGACACCGACGACCCGCTGCATGCCGCGCGCGCGGCCGAGGTGACCGCGCTGTGGCGGCTGGTGGCCAAGGCGGCGTGAGCGTTACTGCCAGCTGACGGTCGCGGCGAGCAAGTAGCCCGCGCCATAGACCGTCTTGATCAGCTTGGCGTGCTGGGGGTTTTCGTCCAGGCGGCGGCGCAGGCGCGAGATGCGCAGGTCGATGCTGCGGTCCAGCGCGCACACATCGCGACCGTCGAGCAGCTGGTCGCGCGAGAGGATCTGGTTGGCGTGCTCGAGTAGCACGGTGAGCAGCTGCGCCTCGGCCACGCTCAAGGTGTCTTCCTTGCCGTCGGGACGGGTCAGCCGGTGGGTGCCGGTGTCGAACTGCCAGCCGGCGAACCAGGCGCGACGGGACGTGCTGCCGTTGCTGCTGGCCGGTTCGCTCTGGTAGCGACGCAGGATGCTGCGCACCCGGGCGATCAGCTCGCGCGGCTCGAAGGGCTTGGTCATGTAGTCGTCGGCGCCCAGCTCCAGGCCCATCACCCGGTCGTGGGTGTCGCCGCGACCGGTGACGATGAGCAGGCCGAAGCGGTGGCGGGCGCGCAGTTGCTGCATCACCTCCAGCCGTCCATGTCGGGCAGGCCGAGATCGAGAATCGCCACCTGCGGGGTGTGGGTGCGCAGCTGGCGCAGGAAGTCGCCGCCGGTGGCGAACAGCGCGCAGCGGAAATCAAAGCGCTGCAGCGTGGATTCGATCAGCCGGGCGATGGCCGGGTCGTCTTCCACGACATGGATCAGGGGACGGGGCGCATGCGACATGCCGGTCTCCTAGCGCGGGCCGCGGCGGTTGAGCGCGGCGGCGAGCTTTTCGCGGGTGAAGGGTTTTCGAGCAGCGGCGCGGTGCTGTCGTCCTGGTGGCGCTCGCCGGCCTCGGCGTAGCCGCTCATCAGGATCATCGGGATCTCGGGCCGAAAGCGGCGCACGAAGCGCGCCAGCGCCCAGCCGTCCATGCCGCCGGGCATGACCACGTCGGACAGCACCATGGCGATGGCCGGCACGTTCTCGACCAGGTCCGCCGCTTCGTGGCCGTTCTCGGCCTCGAGCACGGTGCACTCGAGCGAGGCGAGCTGGGTGCGCACCACCTTGCGCACCTCCGGGTCGTCTTCCACCAGCAGGACCACGCGCCCGCGCAGGTCGATGTCGAAGGGCTCGGCCGGGCGCGGGGCGGGGTCGCTCTGGCTGCCGGCCGGGGCCTGCGGCAGCAGCAGCGCCACCTGTGTGCCCACTGCCTGCCGGCTGCGGATGCGGATGGCGCCGCCCGATTGCTTGACGAAGCCATACACCATGGCCATCCCCAGCCCGCTGCCCATGCCGAACTTCTTGGTGGTGAAGAAGGGCTCGAAGACCCGCGCCAGCACGGTGCCGTCCATGCCGGTGCCGTTGTCGGCGATGGTGATCTGGACGTAGTCGCCGGGGGGCACCTCCAATTCGTCGGCGGCGCTGGCGTCGAGCGTTTCGAGTGAGGATTCGATGCGCAGTTCGCCGCCGTTGGGCATGGCGCGTCGCGGGCGTTGAGGGCGAGGTTGAGCAGCGCGCTTTCGAGCTGATTGGGGTCGACCATCGCCACCAGCTCGGCGGCATGTGAGGCGGTCGACAAGGCGATCGAGCTGGGCAGCGAGCGCCGCACCAGGCGCGCCATGCCGAGGACCAGCTCGTTGACCTCCACCGGCCGTGCCTCCATCGGCTGCTGGCGCGAGAAGGCCAGCAGGCGCTTGATCAGCGCGGCGCCGCCTTCGGCCGCGGTCTGACAGGGGGCGACGAATTCGTCCACCTCGGGCGCCTCGCCCAGGGCATCGCGCAGCGCGGTGAGGTTGCCCATCACCACGGTGAGCATGTTGTTGAAGTCGTGCGCCAGGCCGCCGGTGAGCTCGCCGATGGCTTCCATCTTCTGTGCCTGGGCCAGCGCGTTCTGGGTGCGCCGCTGATCGGTCATGTCGACCGCGTGCACAAAGCAGCCGATGACTTCACCGTCGGCCGTGATGTCGGGCAGCAGCGTGCTGCGCGCAAAGATGCGCGCGCCGGCGGCGGAGGTGATGGCGTATTCGTAGGTGACTTCGTGGCCGTCGAGCGAGCGGCGCACATGGGGTTCGACCTGGCGGAACAGATCCTCACCGATGACTTCGACGATCGGCCGGTCGACCATGCTCTGGCTGGTCCAGCCGAACCACTCGGCGTAGCGCTTGTTGGCGTAGCGGTAAGTCCAGCTGGCGTCGAAGTAGGCCACATGGGCGGGGATGGTGTCGGTGATCAGGCGCAGCTTGGCTTCGCTGTGCTGGAGCGCGGCGGTGATCTGGTGGTTGGCCTCGATGGCGGCCTTCAGTTCGGCGTTGGCCTCGGTGAGCGCGGCGGTGCGCTCGCGGATATGGCCCTCGAGCTCGGCCTGGTGGCGGTCGATCTGCTCGCGCTGGCGCTCGGCTTCGGTGATGTCCGAGTACAGCGCGATGAAGCCCCGGTGGGGCAGGGGGAAGCCCTGGATCTTCAGCAAGGTACCGTCGGGCCGCTGGCGCCGGGTGTCGTGCGAGGTGAAACGCTGTGCCGCGGCCACGCGCTCGGCCACCTGGGCCTCGACGTCGCCCGGGCCATACTCGCCGCGTTCGGCGTTGTGGCGGATGAAGGCCTCGAAGGGCGTACCCGGCACGCCCAGCGCGTCGGGAAAGTCGAGCAGGGTCAGGAAGCTGCGGTTGCAGGTCACCAGGCGCAAGTCCTGGTCGAAGATGGTGACGCCCTGGTTGATGTGGTCCAGACCGGCCGCGACCATCTCGCGATAGCGGGTGTCGCTGATCTGCTCGGGCGTGTCGAGAAGCGGTGTCATGGGTCGGGGGCGGGCGGTGAGCAACGTGTCGATTCTAGTCCCTGCTTCGCCGAAATGAAGGCTCGACAAGATTCAGTACATTTGCCGACAAGTTCCGACACGTTTTGATGTGACCCTTCGTCTTCGATGCACCGGCAGCACGGCCTGCGCCTGATGTTGCCACCCCAGAGTCCGGCCCTGGCGCCGGCTCGCAACGGTCAACAAGGAGACGAAGGTGTCGCGCGCTGCCTATTCGCAAGGCCTGGAAAAGAATCCGGCCAACTATGTTCCCCTCTCGCCGCTGAGCTACATCGAGCGCACCGCGGCGGTGTATCCGAACCGCACCAGCGTGATCCACGGATCGCGCAGCTTCACCTGGGCCGAAACCTACGCCCGCTGCCGCCGGCTGGCCAGCGCGCTGCAGCAGCGCGGCATCGGCGAAGGCGATACGGTGGCGGTGATGCTGCCCAACGTGCCGGCGATGGTCGAGGTGCACTTCGGCGTGCCGATGATCGGCGCCGTGCTCAACACGCTCAACACCCGGCTCGATGCCGAGGCGCTGGCCTTCATGCTGGGCCACGGCGAGGCCAAGGTGCTGATCACCGATCCGGAATTCGCCGGCGTGATCGGCGAGGCGCTCGCGTTGCTCGATGGCCCGCGCCCGCTGGTGATCGACGCGCTGGACCCGAATACCCGGCCACCGACCGTCTCGGCGAGATCGAGTACGAAGACTTCATCGCCGCGGGCGAGGCCGATTTCGCCTGGCAGATGCCGGCCGACGAGTGGGCGCCGATTGCGCTCAACTACACCTCGGGCACCACCGGCAACCCCAAGGGCGTGGTCTATCACCACCGCGGCGCGTATCTGAACGGCGCCTCGAACATCATCAGCTGGGGCATGCCGCAGCACGCGGTATCTGTGGACGCTGCCGATGTTCCACTGCAACGGCTGGTGCTTCCCCTGGACCATGGCCGCCAACGCCGGGGTGAACGTGTGCCTGCGCAAGGTGGACGTGGCGCTCATCTATGAGCTGATCCGCAAGTACAAGGTGAGCCATTTCTGCGGCGCGCCGATCGTGCACGGCATGCTGATCAACGCCAACGAGGCGCTGCGCGCCGGCATTGAGCACAAGGTGTCGGCGCTGATCGCCGGCGCCGCGCCCCCGGCCGCCATCATCGAGGGCATGGAGCGCATCGGCTTCGACATCACCCATGTGTATGGCCTGACCGAAACCTACGGCCCGGCCGCAGTCTGCGCCAAGCACCCGGAATGGGATGACCTGCCCATCGACCGGCGCGCCGAGCGCAACGGCCGCCAGGGCGTGCCCTACCACATGCAGCAGGCGATCAGCGTGCGCGACCCGCAGACGCTGGAAGCGGTGCCGGCCGACGGCGAGACCATGGGCGAGATCATGTTCCGCGGCAACCTGGTGATGAAGGGCTACCTGAAGAACGAGAAGGCCTCCGACGAAGCCTTTGCCGGCGGCTGGTTCCGCACCGGCGATCTGGCCGTGGTGCATGCCGACGGCTACGTGAAGATCAAGGACCGCTCCAAGGACGTGATCATCTCCGGCGGCGAGAACATCTCTTCGCTGGAAGTCGAGGAAGTGCTTTACCGCCACCCGGCGGTGATGACCGCCGCCGTGGTCGCCATGCCCGACGACAAGTGGGGCGAGGTGCCGGCCGCCTACATCGAGGTCAAGGAAGACGCCATCGTCAGCACCGACGACATCGTCAAGCACTGCCGCGAACACTTGGCCCGCTACAAGGTGCCCAAGCATATCGAGTTCTGCGTGCTGCCCAAGACCTCAACCGGCAAGATCCAGAAATTTGTCCTGCGCCAGCAGGCGCGTGCCACCGATGCCATCGGTTGATGCCCTCCGGTGCCCGCCGCCGGGCGGGCGCAGGCTCGGGCGTACCGTGCTGGCGGTGCTGGCCTACTGCGCCATGACGCTCGTGCTGTACGCCCCCGACGTGCTGCGCTTCTGACGCGGTGCGTACCAGAACCTTATTTGACGACCCAGGAGACAAACGCATGTTGATGCAGAGAAAGCACGGGGCCGAGCAGCCTCACTGGCCGCTCGGGCCATTCAAGATCCGGATTCCGTTCGTACACTACCGCTGGGAATACCCCGAGATGATTCAGGGCCTGATCATGTTCGTGGTCGGGCTGGCGATGATCCCGCTGCTGCAGAAATACCTCGGCATGCCCTACGAGGCCGCGCTGGCCTTCTGCGTGATCGCCGGCATCGGCTACATGCTGCCAGCGCTGCTGGGCGTACCGCTGGTGCCGGGCTGGATTACGCCGGCGATTCCGGTGGTGATCCTCTTTCTGCAGGGTTTCGAGCCCGGGCCGGAGGCGATCAAGGCGCTCTTCGCGCTGCAGATCGAGGTCTTTCTCATCTTCCTGGTGCTGGGCATCACCGGCATGGGGAATCGACTGGTGACGGTGATTCCCAACTCGCTCAAGTCCGGCATCATCATCGGCGCCGGCATCGCGGCGATGATGGGTGAGCTGAAGGTCGGCGGGCGTATCGACAACACGCCGATCTCGCTGATCATCGGCTCGATCGTGTCGGCCTATGTGCTGTTCTCGCTGTCGTTCAAGCACATCGTCGAGAAAAACGTGTGGGCCAAGCGCATCTCCAACTTCGGCATGGTGCCGGGCATGATCCTGGCCATGTTGGTGGGCTGGGCGGTGGGCGAATACCCGATGCCGGACATCCAGTGGGGCATCACCCAGCCGGACTTCGCGCTGATGTGGGACTACCTGGTGTTCAGCACCGGCATGCCCGACGCCAGCACCTTCATGCTCGCCATCCCGACCGCCGTCATCGCCTACGTGATCGCCTTCGGCGACATCGTGGTCGGCTTCACGCTGGTCAAGCGGGTCGACCACCTGCGCGAGGACGAGAAGATCGAAGAGGGCATCACCCGGGTGCACCTGGTGACCGCCATCCGCAACGGCATCCACGCCTTCTTCGCCCCCTGGCCCGGCCTGGCCGGCCCCTTGTGGACCGCGGCGCATGCCACGGTCGCCGAGCGCTATGCGCTGGGCCGCAAGGCGATGGACTCGATCTACTCGGGCGGTGGCACCTTCTGGATCACCGGCTTCATCGCGCTGTTCATGCTGCCGCTGGTGAGCATCTTCAAGCCGGTGCTGCCGATCGCGCTCTCGCTCACGCTGGTGCTGACCGCTTACATCTGCATCATGGTCGGCATGGAAGAGTTGAAAACCTCGACCGAGCGTGGCGTGGCCGGCATCGTGGCCGTGACGCTGGCCATGCCGGACCCGAAATCCACGGTGTATGCGGTGGTGATCGGGTTGGTGCTGTACTTCCTCATCGAGCGCTCGCACCACATCGGCACGCGTGAGAAGGACGACCTGAGCATCCTCGGCGACAGCACCGCCGACCTCGAGGCCGGCGACACGCACGGACGCAAGCGGCCGGCGAACTGAGCCTCGTCGCGATTCACCCGTCACACCGGACGCCCCCTTCGCGGGGGCGTTTGTCGTTGCCCCAGGGCGCGTATCTTGATCGAGATCGAAGCCGCCGCGCGGGTCTTCGGGGTATCCTTGCTGCTTCGGAGGTAACTGCACAGAGGCGGAGCGCACCTTGAAGGTTTTTGGCATTGCCGGGTACTCCGGGTCGGGCAAGACGACCCTGATCGAAAAGCTGATTCCCCAGATCAAGTCGCGCGGGCTGACCGTGTCGGTCATCAAGCATGCGCACCACGGCTTCGACCTCGACCGGCCGGGCAAGGACTCCTGGCGCCACCGCGAGGCCGGCGCCGAGGAGGTGTTGATGCTCTCGAGCGGGCGCTGGGTGCTGATGCACGAGTTGCGCGGCGCGCCGGAGCCGACGCTGGAACAGCAACTGGCCATCCTCTCGCCCTGCGACCTGGTGCTCATCGAAGGCTTCAAGGCCGCGCCGGTGCCCAAGGTCGAGGTGTACCGCCCGGCCAACGGCAAGCCGCCACTGTGGACCGACAACCCGCATGTGGTGGCGGTGGCCACCGATGCGGCAATCGAAGCGCCGTTGCCGACGCTGGACGTGAACGATCCGGTGGCGGTCACCGATTTCATTCTCGACTACAAGATGGAAGACTTTCAGGCATGAGCCTTCTTTCCTTTGAAGACGCACGCACGCAATTGCTGGCCCAGGCCCGGACGGTGGCCGGCACCGAGCTGGTGAGTACGCTCAAGGCGCGCGGGCGCGTGCTGGCGGACGACCTGGTCTCCGGGTTCGACGTGCCGCCGCTCGACAACTCCGCCATGGACGGCTATGCCGTGCGCTGTGCCAATATCCCGGCCGCGGGCACCCGCCTGCCGGTGTCGCAGCGCATCCCGGCCGGCGCGGTGGGGCATCCGCTGGCCGCCGGTTCGGTGGCGCGGATCTTCACCGGCGCGCCGGTGCCGCCCGGTGCCGACGCGATCGTGATGCAGGAGCTGTGCGAGCGCGAGGGCGACGAGGTCGTCATCAATCATGTGCCGCAGCTGGGCGATTCGATCCGCCGGCGCGGCGAGGACATCGCGATTGGCCAGGCGGTGCTCACCGCTGGCACCCGCCTGCGGGCGCAGGAACTGGGCCTGGCCGCCTCGGTCGGCATTCCCGCGGTGTCGGTGCATCGCCGGCTCAAGGTGGCGATCTTCTTCACCGGTGACGAGCTGGTGATGCCCGGCGAGCCGCTGCGCGAAGGGGCCATCTACAACTCCAACCGCTTCGTGCTCAACGCGTTGCTCGAGGGCATGGGGTGCGAAGTGACCGACCTGGGCATTGTCGCCGATACCCTCGACGCGACCCGCCAGGCGCTGCGCACCGCGGCGCACGGCCACGACGTGATCATCACCTCCGGCGGTGTGTCGGTGGGCGAGGAAGACCACGTCAAACCGGCCGTGGAGGCCGAGGGGGCGCTCGACCTGTGGAACATCGCCATCAAGCCGGGCAAGCCGCTGGCCTATGGTCGGGTGGGCGAGGCGGCGTTCATCGGCCTGCCGGGCAACCCGGTGTCCACTTTTGTCACCTTCCTGCTGCTGGTGCGCCCCTTCCTGCTCAAATGCCAGGGCGTGCGCGATGTCTTGCCCAAGCCGCTGCAGCTGCGTGCCGACTTCGACTGGCTCAAGCCGATCAAGCGGCGCGAGTTCCTGCGTGTGCAGGTCAACGCCGAGGGCGGGCTGGCGCTGTTCGACAACCAGGGCTCCGGCGTGCTCACCTCGACGGTGTGGGCCGATGGCCTGGCCGAGGTGCCGCCCGGCGAGCCCATCCGGCGCGGCCAGACGGTGACGTACTATCCTTTCCCGGACTTGCTGGATTGATCTGCCCATGCATCTGACCATTCTCTACTTTGCCAGCCTGCGCGAAGCGCTGGGCATGACCCGGGAGGCGGTGGCGCTACCCAGCGAGATCGCTACTGTCGGTGCGCTGCGTGCGCACCTGAGCGACCGCGGCGATGCCTGGCAACGTCTGGGCCCCGGCCACAACGTCAAAGCCGCCGTCAATCAGCAGATGGCTACGGACGCACAGACGCTGCGAGCGGGAGATGAAGTGGCGTTCTTTCCGCCGGTGACAGGGGGCTGATTTGATGGAAGTGCGGGTTCAGGAAGCTGATTTCGATGTCGGCGCCGAGACGCGGGCCCTGTCCGCCGGACGGACCGACGTGGGCGCCATCAGCACCTTCGTCGGGCTGGTGCGTGGCGCGGCGGATGGCGTGCAGTGCATGACGCTGGAGCACTATCCGGGCATGACCGAACAGTCGCTGTCAGAGATCGTGGCCGAGGCCAAGTCCCGCTGGGCGCTGCTGGCTGTGCGGGTGATTCACCGGGTCGGACCGCTGCAACCGGGCGAACAGATCGTATATGTTGGCGTGGCCAGCGCCCATCGCGGCGAAGCCATCGCCGCTTGCGAGTTCATCATGGACTATCTCAAGACGCGTGCGCCGTTCTGGAAAAAGGAGCAGACGCCCGAGGGCAGCCGCTGGGTCGATGCGCGCGACACCGACGATGCCGCTGCCGCCCGCTGGCTGGATGTCGAATCACGGCGCTGAGGCGACCGGCGACGAGATAAAAAAACGGCGTCCTCGCGAGGACGCCGTTTTCATGTCCGGCCAGGGCCGGGCGGGTGTTGCTTAGCGGCGGCGGGCCGGGGCGCGCTTGGCCGGCTGGCTGGCGGCGCCAACCTGCGTAAAGGCCTGGAAGGCTTCGGTGGAGGCGCGCGTCATCTGCTCGAAGGCGGCACGGGCGTTGTCCATGGCACCTTGCACTGCGCCCATGGCGTTCTGGTCGGTGATGGGCATGCCGGTGAACATCTTGTTGATGGCTTCGAACACGTCGTTGCCGCCGGAGGCCAGCTGCTCGCTGACCATCTTGCCGACTTCGGACTGCGCCTGAGCGGCGACTTCGGCGATCTCGCGGGCGCAGGCGAGCATGCGCTCGGTCGAGGCCTGGGCGTATTCGGTGCGCAGACGGAGCATGTCCTGCGGGTCCTTGGTGGTGGTCAGCGCCTTGGCGTTGTTGACACCGTCTTCGAACAGCGTCTTGGCCGTGCGGACCTGCAGCTCCATGATGCGCTGCGAGTTCTCGATCGACATCTGCGCCAGGCGCATGGCTGCTTCGAGGTTCTTCTTCTGAAGTTCGTTGAGTTGTTCCGGTTTGATCGCCATGGTGCTCTCCTCGCTTGAATGGATAAGGTTGAGGCGACTGACAGGTGTTGCGCTGTAGCAGATGAACTGCATTGATAGCGACAGACGTCTCAATTCCCTCAAAGTAACACATTGGCACAGATAGGAATACTGTGCAGGATCAGATCCTTTTTTGTTCAAACGGGTGTTTGTTGCATTGCAGCAACACATACCGGAAGAATGATTGGCGAGCCGCTTGAAATTGGTACTCGTACGCCCCAACTAAGGACCAACAGTTCTTACGGACAAGGAAAATTCCATGCGTTTCGACAAGCTCACCACCAAATTCCAGCAGGCCCTGTCCGATGCGCAGAGTATCGCCAACGGAAACGACCAGCAGTTCATCGAACCGCAGCACCTGATGCTGGCGCTGCTCTCGCAGGATGATGGCAGCACCGCCTCGTTGCTGCAGCGCGCAGGGGTCAATGTGGCACCGCTCAAGCAGGCGCTCGGTGAGGCGATCGGGCGCTTGCCCAAGGTTGAGGGCCATGGCGGTGATGTGCAGGTCGGGCGCGATCTGGGCAACCTGCTCAACCTCACCGACAAGGCGGCGCAGAAGCAGGGCGATGCCTTCATCGCCAGCGAGATGTTCCTGCTCGCGCTGGCCGACGACAAGGGCGAGACCGGGCGCTTGCTGCGTGAGCATGGGCTGGTGAAAAAACATCTCGAATCGGCGATTGCCGCGGTGCGCGGTGGCCAGAATGTGGATTCGCAGGAAGCCGAGGGGCAGCGCGAGGCGCTGTCGAAGTACTGCCTCGATCTGACCGACCGCGCCCGGCAAGGCAAGCTCGATCCGGTGATCGGCCGGGATGACGAGATCCGCCGCGCGATCCAGATCCTGCAGCGGCGCACCAAGAACAACCCGGTGCTGATCGGCGAGCCGGGCGTGGGCAAGACGGCGATCGTCGAGGGCCTCGCCCAGCGTATCGTCAATGGCGAGGTGCCCGAGACGCTCAAGGACAAGAAGGTGCTCTCGCTCGACATGGCCGCGTTGCTCGCTGGCGCGAAGTACCGTGGCGAGTTCGAGGAGCGGCTCAAGGCCGTGCTCAAGGACATCGCTCAGGACGAGGGGCGCATCATCCTGTTCATCGACGAGATTCACACCATGGTCGGCGCCGGCAAGGCCGAGGGCGCCATGGATGCGGGCAACATGCTCAAGCCCGCGCTGGCGCGCGGCGAACTGCACTGCATCGGTGCCACCACGCTGGATGAATACCGCAAGTACATCGAGAAGGATGCCGCGCTGGAGCGCCGCTTCCAGAAGGTGCTGGTGGACGAGCCGAGCGTGGAGAGCACCATCGCCATCCTGCGCGGCCTGCAGGAGAAGTACGAGATTCACCACGGGGTGGACATCACCGACCCGGCCATCGTCGCCGCGGCGGAGCTGAGCCATCGCTACATTACCGATCGCTTCCTGCCCGACAAGGCCATCGACCTCATCGATGAAGCCGCCTCGCGGATCAAGATGGAGATCGACTCCAAACCCGAGGTGATGGACAAGCTCGACCGCCGCATGATCCAGCTGAAGATCGAGCGCGAAGCGGTCAAGAAGGAGAAGGACGAGGCCTCGATCAAGCGGCTGCAACTGATCGACGAGCAGCTCGAGAAACTCCAGCGTGAGTACAACGACCTGGAGGAAGTCTGGAAGGCCGAGAAGGCGCGCGCGCATGGCTCGGCGCACATCAAGGAAGAGATCGACGCGCTGCGCGCCCAGATGGCTGATCTGCAGCGCAAGGGGCAGTACGAGAAGCTCGCCGAGCTGCAGTACGGCAAGCTGCCGCAGCTCGAAGCGCAGCTGAAGGCCGCCGAGCAAAGCGGCGAGAGCGCCGCGCCCAACAAGCTGCTGCGCACCCAGGTAGGCACCGAGGAGATTGCCGAGGTGGTCTCCCGCGCGACCGGCATCCCGGTGTCGAAGATGATGCAGGGCGAGCGCGACAAGCTGCTCAAGATGGAAGACAAGATGCATGAGCGGGTCATCGGCCAGGACGAAGCGGTGCGGCTCGTGTCGGATGCCATCCGCCGCTCGCGTGCCGGCCTGTCGGACGAGAACCGCCCGTATGGTTCCTTCCTCTTCCTCGGCCCCACCGGTGTCGGCAAGACCGAGCTGTGCAAGACGCTGGCCGAGTTCCTGTTCGACAGCGAGGAGCACCTGATCCGCATCGACATGAGCGAGTTCATGGAGAAGCACTCGGTCGCCCGCCTGATCGGTGCGCCCCCGGGCTACGTGGGTTACGAGGAGGGCGGTTACCTGACCGAGCTGGTGCGCCGCAAGCCCTATTCGGTGATTCTGCTCGATGAGGTTGAGAAGGCGCACCCGGACGTGTTCAACGTGCTGCTGCAGGTGCTCGACGACGGCCGCATGACCGATGGCCAGGGGCGGACGGTGGACTTCAAGAACACCGTGATCGTGATGACCTCCAACCTCGGCAGCCAGATGATCCAGCAGATGGCCGGGGACGACTACGGTGTGATCAAGCTGGCGGTGATGGCCGAGGTGAAGACCTACTTCCGGCCCGAGTTCATCAACCGCATCGACGAGGTGGTGGTTTTCCACAGCCTCGACGAGAAGCACATCGCCAACATCGCGCGTATCCAGTTGCAGTATCTCGAGAAGCGCCTGGCGCGGCTGGAAATGGGGCTGGAGGTGTCGGAGGCAGCGCTGGCCCTGGTGGCCGATGCGGGCTTCGACCCGGTGTTTGGTGCCCGGCCGCTGAAACGGGCCATTCAGGAGCGGATCGAAAACCCGCTGGCCAAGGCGATTCTCGAGGGGCAGTTCGCGGCGAAGGATGTCATCCGGGTCGATGCCGACGGCGGGAAGATGCGGTTCGACAAGGTGTCGGCCGGCGCGTGAGCGTGTTGCGTTTGCCGTGTTGACCGCAAAGGGCGCCGTTGTGGCGCCCTTTGTGTTTGATTCCACCCTAGCGGCGCGACCGGCCGTCGACGATGAACTGCAGGCGTTGGAGCAGATCGGTGCTGCTTTCGGTCAGGCGTGCCTGCGCCTTGATGATCGCCTGTTCATTGCCGGCACGCCGCAGGGCGATGACTTGCTCGCCGTCGGCATGCAGCGACTGGTGCAGGGTATTGATGGTGCCGAGGAGATCGGACCGCGGCATCTCGGCCAGCTTGCGGTCGAGCCACTGGCCAAAGCGGCAGCGGTGCGGGTTGGACTCCGGCGCATCGTCCGTGTCCTTGCGCACAAAGGCATCGAGCTGTTTGATCCAGGCACGGTGCTCGGAGGCGGCGTACAGCAGTTCGATGTCCTGCTGGTCCAGCCGGCCGGTCTGTGCCCACACCACCGGAGCCGTCCAACCCTGCGCCCACGCGGTCAGGGCTTCGGCTGACATCGGGCGGGCGATGCCGTAGCCCTGCGCTTGTTCGCAACCGAGCTGAAGCAGCAGTTTGCCGTGCGCCTCGGTCTCCACCCCCTCGGCAATCACGTCGCGATGGAAGGCGCGGGCCAGGCCGAGCACGCCTTCGAGGATGGACAGATCGCCGGGGTCGTGGAGCATGTCGCGCACGAAGCCTTGGTCGATCTTGAGGACGTGGACCGGCAGGCGCTTGAGATAGATGAGGGACGAGTAGCCCGTACCGAAGTCGTCCAGGGCGAAACGAACACCAAACTCGGCGCAGGCAGCAATGACTTGCGACACATGGTTGATGTCTTCGAGCGCGCTGCTCTCGAGTACTTCAAGTTCGAGGTGGGCTGCCGGGACTTCAGGGAAGCGCGCCAGCAGGCTTTTCAGGCGTGGTACGAAATCCGGCTGTTGCAGGTGGTTGGCCGAGACGTTGACGCTGACGGGCAACGCGATGCCTGCTTGTTGCCAAGACGTGATCTGGGCCAGGGCGGTGGCGATGACCCACTCGCCCAATTCGATATTGGTCGGATCCGCCTCGATATCCGGCAGGAACATGGCGGGGGCGAGCAGGCCGCGCTCCGGGTGCGCCCAACGAATGAGGGCTTCGGCGCCGACCATGGCGCCGGTGCGCATGTGCACTTTGGGCTGGTAGTGGAGCACGAACTCGTTGCCGGCGAGTGCCTGGCGGATGCGGACGATGTTGTCGTGCCGCCCGCGAATGGCTCGTTCTCGGTCGGCGTCGAAGACTTGGAAGCGATTCTTGCCGGTCTGCTTGGCCTGGTACATGGCCTGATCGGCCTGGCGGATCAGCTGGTCGGAGTCGAGGTCGACATCACCGTGATAGTGCGTCAGGCCGATGCTGCCGGAGACCTGCAGGCGTTGCTGGTCGAGGTGGATCGGCTCTGCAATCTTGGCCAGCACTCGGTGAATGATCACTTCGACCGTCTCGTCGCTGGTGATGTCCGGCAGCACCATGACGAACTCGTCGCCGCCAAACCGGGCAACGGTATCTTCCTCGCGCAGTGTTTCGGATAGGCGGGCGGCGGTGGTGGTTAGTACCCGGTCGCCAAAGGCGTGACCGAGGCTGTCGTTGATCTCCTTGAAGCCATCCAGATCGAGGTAGGCGAGGGCAAGCCGGGTCTTACTCCGCCGCGCCCGTGCCATGCTCTGGTTCAGGCGGTCGACCAGCAGGACGCGATTGGGCAGGCCGGTGAGGTCGTCATAGAAGGCCAGATGCTCGAGTTGGCGCTCATTCTCCTTTTGGCGGCTGATGTCGGTGAATACGGCCACATAGTGGGAGATGGTGCCGGTAGCATCGTGAACGGCAGAGATCGTCAGTAGTTCGGGAAATCGCTCGCCTGATTTTTTGCGGTTCCAGATCTCGCCCTCCCAGAAGCCCTTGCTCAACAGGCTCTGCCACATGGCTTCGTAGAAGGCCCGGTCGTGCTGGCCAGAGCTCAGCATGCGCGGGTTCTGGCCGATGGCTTCATGTCGGGGGTAGCCGGTGATCCGCGTAAAGGCGTCGTTGACCTGAAGGATCGTGCCGCTGCCGTCGGTGATCACGATGCCTTCGCGTGCGCTGGCAAAGGCGCTGGCGGTCAGTTGCAGTTCGACCTCGGCGAGCTTGCTGGCAGAAATGTCGATCTGGATGCCCGACATCGTCAGCGGAGATCCGTCGGCGGCGCGCTCGGTGATCTGGCCACGCTCAAGCAGCCATACCCAATGACCATCGTTGTGGCGCATGCGGACTTCACAGCCGTAGTGTGCCTCGTCACCGGACAGGTGGCGGGCGAGCAGCCTGGCTGATCGTTCGCGGTCGTCGGGGTGAGTCAGTGCCGTGCGGCGTTGCACCGTGAAGGGTTGCAGGGCGTCGGGCGTGTAGCCGAGCATGTCGGCCACATGATGGTTGATGATGATCTCGCCGGTCGGGACATGCCATTCCCAGGTGCCGGCGCGGGTGCCATGAATGATGCCCTCGAGCCGCATCTGGTACTGAACAAGCTCGGCGGTTTTGCGCCTGACGGCGTAGCGCAGACGCAGGTTCCATAGCACCACCAGGGCCAGAAGCGCCGCGACGGCCAGCGCGTGGGGCCAGTAGTCGAGGAGGTGGATGCCGGGGGTCTTGAGGGGGATGCCGGCCCATTTCAGGCTGATGCGCTGGAGTGCCCCGGTGGTTCGCGCACGAGCGATGCCTTTGTTGAGAATGCCGCGCAGCAGGGTGTTGCCCTCTTTGACCGCCATCGCGTTCTGGCCGACATACAGCGGTGCGGCGACCTTCTTCATGCGCGTGTTGAGCCCTTCGCTGTACAGGTAGTGCAGCACGATCTGCTCGTCGCCGATGAGGGCGTCGGCGCGGCCGGCGATCACCGATGCTGCTGCCTCGGAGAAGCTGTCCACCGGGACGGTGTTGAAATCAATCCCCTGGGTGCGGAGAAATTCCTCGGCGTAGTCACCACGCTGGATCGCGATGCGCTTTCCCTGGAGATCGGCCAGGTTGGTGATGTCGGGGCGGTCCGCTGCAATGAAAATCGTTGCCGGGACCTCGAACACCGTGTCGGTGAAGTCAAAACGTTGGTCGCGCGCCTCGCTGTAGAAGAGACTGGTCAGCACCTGTGCGCGGCCGTCGAGTACGGCACGCTGGGCATCCAGGAACACCGTGTCGGTAAATTCCGCATGAAAGCCGAATTCTGTACTGATCCAGGTGGCCAGCTCGATCATCATGCCTTTGCGCGCGCCGGAGCCTGGGTCCACGAACTCGAACGGCGGGTAGCGCGTCTGGCTGACGAAAACGATCGGGCCTGCCTGTGCTAGGAATTCTCGCTCGTCGTCCGACAGCGCGAACCGGTCGGCCGGCTGGGCGTGCGCAGTCGCGCCTGGCAGCGTGTGGATGAGCGCGATCAGCAGACAGAACAGCAGTCGTAGGAACGACGAACGGGGCATGTGCATTTACCATGTCCGGGATCCTTGGCATAGGCAGGTGCCATGGCCAGTGGTCCGTCGGACCAGCCGAGAGTGAATCGATGATAGCCGGAAATGGTCAGATCGCAGATACCGTCGGATGGCCCATAGCGCGGACGGAAGGAGACGCTACGTTGCCGGGGCCGGATTGATCGGTGCGGTCAGTGCCTTGAAAGCGTCCGGCAACACGACGGTCTGCAGGCTGCGCTGGGTGAACAGAAAGCGCCCGTCGACACGAAAACCCAGCGCTTCCCAGGGGACGGCGGTATTGAGCAGGTGCGTGGCTTCGTCGAGCGGCAGGCGCTGATCATGCGGAAAAAGTGCGAGGATCGCCCCGTCATAGGCCTGGGCCGGATGCAGGAAAAAAGGCGCCGCGCGGCGCGTACGGCTATTGAGATAGATGCGTGGTGCGTCAGTGTGTGGATAACCCCGCCCCCAGTGCCACCAGTTAGCTTCGTTGAACGGACGGACTCGACGGTCAAGCAGGCGAGGCTTGTGCGCGAGCAGATCGGGGTGGAGGTGGTTGTAGAGCATCCGCCGGGTGGCGCCGGTGTCGATGGTTCGGGAGTAGACGAACTCGACATTGCCTTCCGGATGCGCAAAAACATCGTCGGCGCCGGATACTGCGCCAACCCTGACCGAGAATAGCGCCGAGAGCGGTACGCTCATGTGTGCTGGCGAGAAGGCCAGTTGGCCATCCATCTCAATGAAGTGCCGGGTTTCCCAACGGGGTGTTTGCAAGGTGCGGTAGCGAGTCTGGCGGCTGAAGTTGCCTTTTTCGAAACGGAATATCGCGCAATTGGGAACGGCGCCGTCAAAGATGCGGGTGTCGCCCGTTTCTATCCAGTGGGTGATCGTCCCTGTATCGAAGAGGTGCCGGTTGAGCTTGCGCGCCGCCGTCAGCTTGATGAATTCGCGCGGCACGATGAAGATCAGCTCGCCGTGATCGGCGAGGTGCTGAAGGCATTTGTCGATAAAGAACAGGAACAGATTGCTGCGCCCGTCGAAGCGCGCCATGTCGAGACGCGCGCGAGTCGTCTCAGGAATGTCCTGGAAGCGGACATATGGCGGATTGCCGATGACCGTGTCGAAGCGTTCGGTTGCCGGGTAGGTAAAGAAATCTCCCCGGACCATGCTCTCGTCGGCCACGTCGGGGTCGAACTCGACCGCGACGCAGCCGGGCAACCGCGAGCTGAACGCGCCGGCGCCGGCTGATGGTTCGAGGACGCGGCCCTGGCGAGTGCGCAGGGACAGCATCAACTCGACGATGTTCGGCGGGGTGAAAACCTGTCCGAGGGAGGTGACGTTTCGAGCCACGGAGAGCGGGAGGGTGTTGGAGAGGCGCAACGGTATCGCAAGCGACTGGCCGGAGCAATGCATTGGCCGAAGCTGGGGCAACAAAAAAGCGCGGCCTTGGCCGCGCTTTTTGCGTCAGACGCGAATCCGGTCAGACAGCGCGGATCGCTGCAGCCTGCAGACCCTTGGGGCCCGTGCGGACTTCGAACTCGACGCGCTGGTTTTCAGCCAGGGTGCGGAAGCCGTTGCCCTGAATTTCGCTGAAGTGTGCGAACAGGTCGTCACCACCGCCATCGGGCGTAATGAAGCCGAAGCCCTTGGAGTCGTTGAACCATTTCACGGTGCCGGTTTGAGTGCTCATGTGTATTCGTGTTCCATAAAAAAACAAAATCTGGGCGCGTAGGCCCACCCGCAGGAACTATCAAGAAACGTACTGAGGGGATTCAAACGTGGGCGGTTTGACCTAACACCGCGAAGAAACACCTACGAGGACAACTGCTTGAAGCGACTGCTCCGACACGATACACGTTTTTTTCGGGGTGTCTAGTGCTTTCTGGCGCCGATGACCGATACGGGAAGGGCGCGGGCCGACGAATGCCTGCCGGCGATGGCCGCGAAATGGGATAATCGCAGCCGACGACGGCTAATGAAGGGCTGGCATGACAGTACAGTGGTTTCCGGGGCACATGAACTCGGCGCGCAAGAAGGCCGCCCAGGCGATGGCCAAGATCGACGTGGTGATCGAGGTGGTTGACGCGCGTCTGCCGGCGGCGAGCAGCAATCCGATGATTGCCGCCTTACGCGCGCATCGCCAGCGGCCGTGCCTGAAGTTGCTCAACAAGAGTGATCTGGCCGATCCGGCGGTGACGGCCGAGTGGCTCGCCCATTTCAACCGCCAGCCGGGCGTCAAGGCGGTGGCGATTTCGTGCAAGAAGCCGGCCGAGGTGGCGCGGGTGCCCAAGCTGTGCCAGCAACTGGCGCCGCACCGTAACGATGGCACCAAGCCTTTGCGCATGATGATCATGGGGATTCCCAACGTCGGCAAGTCGACGCTGATGAACGCCCTGCTCAAGCGGCGTGTGGCCGCGGTGGGCGATGAGCCGGCGGTGACCAAGTCGCAGCAGCGGCTGGATCTCAGTCCGACCATGTCGCTGATCGACACGCCAGGCATGATGTGGCCAAAGATTGCCTATGACACCGATGGTTTCATGCTCGCGGCCAGCCACGCCATCGGGGTTAATGCGGTGTCGGAGTTCGATGTGGCGGTGGTGCTCGGGCAGATGCTGCTCGATCGCTACCCGACGCGCGTGGCCGAGCGCTACAAGACTGATGTGTCCGGCTTTGACGGTGTGCGTCTGGTCGAGGAGGTGGCGCGGCGGCGCGGCTGCCTGATCAAGGGCGGCGGGATGGATGTCGACAAGGCGTCGCTGATTCTGCTGGGCGACTACCGCAGTGGCGCATTGGGCCAGATCAGCCTGGAGACGCCCGATAGCCGCGCAGCGATGATCGCCGCGGCGGCAATCGCCGATGACGCCGAGGCCGATCATGCGCCGGAGGAAGATTGATGACGGTGCTCTCATGCGGCCGCTTCCGGCTTGATCTGTCGACGCCGCGGATCATGGCAATTCTGAATGTGACGCCTGATTCCTTTTCCGGTGACGGCTTGCTCAAGCAGCGGGACGCGGTGTTGCGTCGCGCCGAGGCGGCGGTCAGGGAGGGGGCGCATGTGCTGGATCTGGGCGGCGAATCCTCCCGCCCCGGCGCGGAGCCGGTGAGCGAGGCTGAGGAGCTCGATCGTGTCATTCCGGTGGTCGAGGCGCTGGCGGGCTGGGAGGTGCCGGTGTCGGTCGATACCGTCAAGCCGGCGGTGATGGCGGCTGCGGTGGCTGCCGGCGCCGCCATGGTCAACGACATCAACGCCCTGCGTGCCTCCGGTGCGCTGGCGGCGGTGGCGAACAGCGACGCCGCGGTCTGCCTCATGCACATGCAGGGCGCGCCGCGAACCATGCAGGCGGCGCCGAGCTACGACGATGTGGTGGCCGAGGTGCAGACGGCGCTGGCAGAGCGTGTGGCGGCGGTGCGTGCGGCCGGGGTGGCACCGGATCGCATCCTGATCGACCCGGGGTTTGGCTTTGGCAAGACGCTGGCGCACAACATCGCGCTGTTTCGCGCCATGCCGGCGCTGGCGACGCTGGCGCCGGTGCTGGCGGGGGTGTCGAGAAAATCCATGCTCGGTGCGCTGACCGGTCAACCGGTCGAGGCGCGCCTGGTGGCCAGTGCGGTTGCGGCCGCGCTGGCGGTACAGGCTGGTGCCTGTTGTGTCAGGGTGCACGACGTGGCGGCGACGCGCGATGCGCTCGCGGTACTCGCCGCGCTGGCGCCGTGACCGTTTCGATGTCGCCAGGTGCCGGCACCTGTCATAATTTCGCCTGACACTGGCGGGCGGGGCTGGCCAGCGCCCATGACAAACAGAATTTAGAGGTCGATGGATCAATGAGCAGAAAGTATTTCGGTACCGATGGCGTGCGTGGCCGGGTCGGCGACGCCCCGATTACCCCGGACTTCGTGATGCGCCTGGGCTACGCTGCTGGCGTGACATTGGTCATGCGCGAGCTGTTGCCCAAGGGCGAACGCCCGACCGTGCTGATCGGCAAGGACACGCGGATCTCCGGCTACATGCTCGAGGCGGCGCTGGAGGCGGGTTTCTCGGCGGCCGGCGTTGATGTGATCCTCGCCGGGCCGATGCCGACCCCCGCCGTCGCGTATCTGACGCGTGCGCTGCGTTTGCAGGCCGGTGTGGTCATCTCGGCGTCGCATAATCCGTTCTACGATAATGGCATCAAGTTCTTTTCCGCTGGCGGTTCTAAGTTGCCCGATGCGGTGGAGCTGGAGATCGAGGCCCACCTCGACGAGCCGATGGGTTGCGTGTCTTCCGACCGGCTCGGCCGCGCACGCCGCATCGAGGATGCCGCCGGGCGCTATATCGAATTCTGCAAGAGCACCTTCCCGAACGAGCTGAACCTGCGCGGCATGAAGATCGCGCTCGACTGCGCCCACGGCGCGGCATATCACATTGCACCCAAGGTGCTGCACGAGCTTGGCGCCGAGGTGGTGGCTGTCGGCGTGCGGCCGGATGGCCTGAACATCAACGACGGCGTTGGCGCGACATCGCCCGAGTATCTGCGCGATGCCGTCCTGACCCATGGTGCCGATCTGGGTATTGCGCTCGACGGCGACGGCGACCGGGTGGTGATGGTCGACGCGGCCGGTGAAATCTACGACGGCGACAAGTTGATCTACGTGATCGCCGTGGCGATGAAGCGCGCCGGCAAGCTCAATGGTGTCGTCGGGACGCTGATGAGCAACCTCGGCTTCGAGCACGCCATCGGCCGCCTGGATGTGCCGTTTGCGCGGGCGAAGGTCGGTGATCGCTATGTGCTGGAGATGATGCAGGAGAAGGGCTGGCGCCTGGGGGGCGAGAATTCCGGTCATATCCTCAGTCTGGATCACCACACCACCGGTGACGGTATCGTGTCGGCGCTGCAGGTGCTCGCGTCCTTGCGCCAGCAGGGCGCGTCACTCAAGCACGCCTGTCAGGACCTGGTGTTCTACCCCCAGCGACTGATCAACGTGCGGATGCCGCAGGGTTTCGACTGGCGGGCCGACGGCCGCATCGCCAGTGCCGAAAAGGCAACGGCGGAGGCGCTCGGCGAGCGTGGCCGCGTGCTGCTGCGCCCGTCCGGTACGGAGCCGCTGCTGCGGGTCATGGTCGAGGGGCAGGATGCAGACGAAGTCACGCGCCACGCCACGCAACTGGCCGATACGGTACGGACCGCCTTCGGGGAGACGGTCTGAGTTGACGTCGCTGTTTGCTGAGTCGGGTGAGAGGCGGTTACAATCGTCGGATTTTTCCGCCTCCGCAGCAAAGCGTATGAGATCGAAACTGGTTGCAGGTAACTGGAAGATGCATGGCCGCCGCGAGATGGTGGCCGGCCTGCTTTCGGCCCTGACATCCCGCCTGCCCGGCGGGGTCGAGGTGGCAGTGTGCGTGCCGTCGCCCTATCTGGATCAGGCGGCGGGCGTGCTGGCGGGGAGCGCCGTGCTGCTGGGTGCGCAGGATGTCAGCGAATGTGACGACGGTGCCTATACTGGTGAAGTCAGTGCCGGCATGCTGCGCGAGTTGGGCTGCCACTATGTCATCGTTGGCCACTCCGAGCGCCGGCTTCGCCATGGCGAATCCAGCCAACGCGTGGCCGAGAAGGCGGCAGCAGCGCTGCGCTCCGGTCTGGTGCCGATCGTCTGCGTCGGCGAAACGCTGGCCGAGCGCCAGGCGGACCGGACCGAAGCGGTCGTGACCGAACAACTGGCCCCCGTGCTGGCGCTCGGTGCGGCGCAGGTCGAAAGGCTGGTGATCGCCTATGAGCCGGTGTGGGCGATCGGTACGGGTGTGTCCGCGACGGTCGAAGAGGCTGCGCAGGTGCACGCCGCAATACGCGCGGCGCTGGCCGGCGTGTCGCCGGCGGCCGCCGACGGGGTGAAGGTTCTGTATGGCGGCAGCGTGAAGCCGGAGACGGCGGCAGCGCTGTTTGCGCAAAAGGATATCGATGGTGGTCTGGTCGGCGGTGCCGCGCTGGATGCCGAGGCATTTCTGGCGATCTGCAATGCCGCAGTCGCTGTTTGAGACGCATTACTAGTTCAGGAACGAATGAATCATGGGTAGTTATCTCTTTTCGATTGTGTTGACCGTGCATGTGCTGGTCGGTATCGGCGTGATCGGCCTGGTCTTGCTGCAGCACGGCAAAGGTGCCGATGCCGGAGCGGCCTTTGGCAGCGGCTCGTCGGGGAGTCTTTTTGGTGCATCGGGCTCGGCCAACTTCATGAGCCGCACCACGGGTGTGCTGGCCACGGTGTTCTTCATCACCAGTCTGGGCCTGAGCTATCTGGCAAGTTCGGCGCGCACCGTGCCGGCGAGCGTGATGGAGCAGGCTGTTCCGGCTGCCGGGGACGCTGCGCCGGCATCGGGAGCCAGCCCGGATTCGAAGCTGAATACAGTTCCCAAATAAGGTGCAAAAAGGTTTGCGCAGCGCGGTAGAAGTCGTATAATTCGTCCCGCTGTAACGCAGTGCCGACGTGGTGAAATTGGTAGACACGCCATCTTGAGGGGGTGGTGACGTAAAGTCGTGTGAGTTCGAGTCTCACCGTCGGCACCAAAAACATTGGACGCCCGCAGTAAGCGGGCGTTTCCATGCGGTTTTACCGCAAACAAAGACCGGGATCGATAATGCTAGAAAACTACTTCCCCGTGCTTGTTTTCATCCTGGTCGGGCTCGCCTTTGGTGTGGCGCCGATCGTCATGGGGCGGCTTATTGCGCCGCACCGTCCCGATAGCGAAAAGCTTTCCCCTTACGAGTGTGGCTTCGAGCCCTTCGAAGATGCGCGCATGAAATTCGATGTGCGTTATTACCTGCTCGCCATTCTGTTCATTATTTTCGATCTTGAGATTGCATTCCTGCTGCCCTGGGCGACGATTCTCCAGGAAATTGCCGGCACGGAATCACTACGATTGTTCGGTTTCTTCGAGATGCTGGTGTTCTTGGGTATTCTCGTGATTGGTTATATCTGGGTGTGGAAAAAAGGCGCACTGAACTGGGAGTGACTTTCCCGCCGCTTCACCCTTGAATCTGCCTTGCGGCAAGAGGTGACATGAGTATCGAAGGCGTATTGAAAGAAGGTTTCGTCACGACGTCACTGGACACGGTGATCAACTGGACCCGCACGGGCTCCTTGTGGCCAATGACGTTTGGTCTGGCCTGTTGTGCCGTGGAAATGATTCATGCGGGGTGTTCGCGCTACGACCTTGACCGCTTTGGCGTGGTGTTTCGCCCCAGTCCGCGTCAGTCGGATGTCATGATTGTGGCCGGCACGCTGTGCAACAAGATGGCGCCGGCCCTGCGCAAGGTGTACGACCAGATGGCCGAGCCGCGCTGGGTGATCTCCATGGGTTCCTGTGCGAACGGTGGTGGCTATTACCACTACTCGTATTCGGTGGTGCGCGGCTGTGACCGGGTTGTGCCGGTCGATGTCTATGTGCCGGGCTGTCCGCCGACCGCCGAAGCGCTGATTTACGGCATCATCCAGCTGCAGCGGAAGATCCGGTCAACCAACACCATTGCACGTTGAAAGGGTGGGTGACGGGATGACAACGAAAATTGAACGTCTTTCGGCTTTGCTGGCCGAGCATTTCGGCGAGCGGGCCAAGGCGATCGTGGTCGATCGCGGCGAGGTGACGCTGGAAGTCGCTGCCGCTGATTATCTTTCGGTCGCCATCGAGCTTCGCGATCGCGCTGAATTCGGTTTTGACCAGTTGATCGATGTATCCGGTGTCGATTATTCGGCTTGGGCAAATCAGACCTGGTCACGCGAGCGCTACGCCGCTTCGACCCACCTGCTGTCCATTGTCAATAACTGGCGCTTGCGTCTGCGTGCATTTGCGCCGGACGACAGCTTCCCGGTGCTCGATTCCTTGTGTGATGTGTGGCCCAGTGCCAACTGGTTCGAGCGCGAAGCGTTCGACCTGTACGGGATCATGTTCTCCGGGCATCCGGATCTGCGCCGGATTTTGACTGACTACGGTTTTGTTGGTCACCCATTCCGCAAGGACTTCCCGGTGTCGGGTTATGTGGAAATGCGCTACGACCCGGAGCAGGGGCGTGTGGTGTATCAGCCGGTAACCATCGAGCCTCGTGAAAATACGCCGCGTATCGTGCGGGAAGCCAATTACGGAGATGTCGGCCATGGCTGAAATCCGCAACTATACGATCAACTTTGGCCCGCAGCACCCGGCGGCGCACGGTGTGTTGCGTCTGGTGCTGGAATTGTCCGGCGAAGTCGTCGAGCGCGCCGATCCGCATATCGGGTTGTTGCATCGTGGCACCGAAAAACTGGCTGAAACCCGCACCTGGGTGCAGTCCGTCCCCTATATGGATCGTCTCGACTACGTGTCGATGATGTGTAACGAGCATGCGTACTGCATGGCGATCGAGCGCCTGCTGGGCGTCGAGGTGCCGGAGCGGGGGCAGTATATCCGGGTGATGTTCGACGAGATTACCCGCATCCTGAATCACCTCCTGAATATCGGGACACATGCACTCGATATCGGTGCCATGACCATGGTGCTCTATACCTTCCGTGAGCGCGAAGATCTCATGGATGCCTACGAGGCGGTGTCCGGGGCGCGGATGCACGCGGCCTACTATCGTCCGGGTGGCGTATATCGTGATCTGCCCGACCAGATGCCGCAATATGAAGCCTCCAAATGGAAAAACGCCGAGGCTGTTCGCCAACTCAATGAGAACCGTCAAGGATCGTTGCTCGATTTTCTGGAAGACTTCACCAATCGCTTCCCGAAATATTGCGACGATTATGAAACCCTGCTGACCGACAACCGGATCTGGAAGCAGCGGACGGTGGGCATTGGTGTGGTCACGCCCGAGCAGGCCAAGGCCTGGGGCTTTACCGGCGCCATGTTGCGCGGCTCCGGGGTGGCGTGGGACCTTCGCAAGAAGCAGCCGTACGAAGTTTACGACCGTCTGGATTTTGATATTCCGGTGGGCAAAGAGGGTGATTGCTACGATCGCTATCTGGTCCGCATGGAAGAAATGCGCCAGTCCAACCGCATCATCAAGCAATGCATCGACTGGCTGCGGAAGAACCCCGGCCCGGTGATTACCGCCAACCACAAGGTGGCGCCGCCGTCGCGCGAGGCGATGAAGTCGAACATGGAAGAGCTGATTCACCACTTCAAGCTCTTCACGGAAGGGATGCATGTGCCGGCAGGCGAGGTGTATGCGGCCGTCGAGCACCCGAAAGGCGAGTTCGGCGTGTATGCGGTGTCGGACGGCGCCAACAAGCCGTACCGGCTGAAACTGCGGGCGCCGGGCTTCGCGCACTTGTCGGCGATGGACGTCATGGCGAAGGGGCACCTGATCGCCGACGTGGTCGCCATTATCGGGACGATGGACGTCGTGTTCGGTGAGATCGATCGCTGAGACGGACCGAAGAACACAAACTATCGGGTATGGGCAGAAGATGCTGAGCCAGGAATCGCTGAAGTTAATCGACGTAGAGGTCGCCAAGTATCCGCCGGACCAGAAACAGTCCGCGGTGATGGCCGCGTTGCGCATCGCGCAGCAGGAAAAAGGCTGGCTGGCCAAGGAGACCATCGATGCGGTGGCCAGCTATCTCGAGATGCCGGCAATCGCCGCGTTCGAGGTGGCCAGCTTCTACAACATGTACGACCTCGAGCCCGTCGGCAAGCACAAGATCACGGTGTGTACGAACCTGCCCTGTGCCTTGTCGGGCGGCGTTCACGCGGCTGAGTATCTGAAGCAGAAGCTCGGTATCGACTTCAACGAAACCACGCCCGACGGCCAGTTCACGCTCAAAGAGGGTGAGTGCATGGGCGCCTGTGGCGATGCGCCGGTGCTGCTGCACAACAACCACAAGATGTGCAGCTGGATGACCACCGAAAAAATCGATCAAATGTTGGCGGACCTGGCGAAATGAGCGTCAAAGATCTCATCCTCGCCGGTGTTGACGGCGACCGCACCTGGCGGCTCCAGGACTACGTGGCGCGTGGCGGTTATGCCGCACTGAAGAAGATCATTGCCGAGAGCACGCCGCCGGCGGACATCATCGCCGAAGTGAAGGCATCGGTGCTGCGTGGCCGGGGTGGTGCGGGCTTCCCGACCGGCCTGAAGTGGAGCTTCATGCCCCGTTCCTTCCCGGGCGCCAAGTACCTGGCCTGCAACTCCGACGAAGGCGAGCCGGGCACCTTCAAGGACCGCGACATTCTCCGCTACAACCCCCACTCGGTCATCGAAGGCATGACCATCGCCGCCTACGCGATGGGCTGCGAGCGGGGCTACAACTATATTCACGGCGAAATCTTCGAAATCTACCAACGCTTCGAAGAGGCGCTGGCCGAAGCGCGTGCCGCCGGCTTCCTGGGCGAGAAGATTCTCGGCTCGGATTTCAGCTTCGACCTCTTCGCGCATCACGGCTACGGCGCCTATATCTGTGGCGAAGAGACTGCGCTGCTCGAATCCATCGAGGGCAAGAAGGGGCAGCCGCGCTTCAAGCCGCCGTTCCCGGCCAGCTACGGTCTGTACGGCAAGCCGACGACCATTAACAACACCGAAACCTTCGCCTCGGTGCCGTTCATCATGCGCGATGGCGGCGAGACCTTCCTGAACTACGGCAAGCCCAACAATGGCGGCACCAAGCTGTTTTCGGTGTCCGGCCATGTCAATCGCCCCGGCAACTACGAGATCGAGCTCGGCACGCCATTCTCCGAGCTGCTCGAACTGGCCGGCGGCATGCGCGGCGGTCGCAAGCTCAAGGCAGTGATTCCGGGCGGCTCGTCGGCGCCGGTGGTGCCGGCCGACATCATGATGGACTGCACCATGGACTACGACTCGATCTCCAAGGCGGGGTCGATGCTCGGTTCGGGCGCCGTCATCGTCATGGACGAGACCACCTGCATGGTCAAGGCGCTCGAGCGCCTGTCCTATTTCTATTTCGAAGAGTCCTGCGGGCAATGTACGCCGTGCCGCGAGGGCACCGGCTGGCTGTACCGCGTGGTGCATCGCATCGAGCATGGCCTCGGCCGGCCGGATGACCTGGACCTGCTCAACAGCGTCACCACCAACATCATGGGGCGCACCATCTGCGCGCTGGGTGACGCGGCTTCCATGCCGGTACAGAGCTTCGTCAAGCATTTCGGCGATGAATTCGCCTACCACATCGAACACAAGACCTGTCTCGTGCCGGAAGACGTCCAGCGCGAAGGCAGCAAAATCTATGTAGGTCCGTCATGCTAGAAATCGAGATCGACGGCAAGCAGCTTCAGGTGGCTGATGGCAGCACCGTGATGGATGCCGCCAACCAGATCGGGGCGTATATCCCGCACTTCTGCTACCACAAGAAGCTGTCCATCGCCGCCAACTGCCGCATGTGCCTGGTCCAGGTCGAAAAGGCGCCCAAGCCGCTGCCGGCCTGTGCCACGCCGGTGACCAACGGCATGAAGGTGTGGACCAAGTCCGAAGCCGCCGTGAAGGCACAAAAAGGGGTGATGGAGTTCCTCCTCATCAATCACCCCCTCGATTGCCCGATCTGCGATCAGGGCGGCGAGTGCCAGTTGCAGGATCTGGCGGTCGGCTACGGCGAGAGCAAGTCGCGCTACCAGGAAGAAAAGCGCGTCGTGTTCAACAAGAACCTCGGCCCGCTGGTGGCGACCGACATGACGCGCTGCATCCACTGCACGCGCTGTGTGCGTTTTACCCAGGAAATCGCCGGCCTGATGGAACTCGGCCAGGCCTTCCGTGGCGAGCATTCGGAGATCATGCCCTTCGTCGAGAAGACGGTGGATTCCGAGCTGTCGGGCAACATCATCGACCTGTGCCCGGTCGGTGCGCTGACCTCCAAGCCCTTCCGTTTTGCCGCCCGCACCTGGGAGCTGGCTCGCCGCAAGTCGGTCAGTCCGCACGATTCGCTGGGCAGCAACCTGATCGTCCAGGTCAAGCATGACGTCGTCAAACGCGTGCTGCCGCTTGAAAACGAAGCGATTAACGAATGCTGGTTGTCCGACCGCGATCGCTTCTCTTACGAAGGCCTCAACAGTGCCCAGCGCCTGACCAAGCCCATGATCCGGCAGGGCGACAGCTGGCAGGAGTGCGACTGGCAGAGCGCCCTCGAGTTTGCCGCTACCCGCCTCAAGGCGGTCGTTGCTGCCGCCGGCCCCGACAACTTCGGCGCGCTGGTCGCCCCGAACGCGACTGTCGAGGAACTCTATCTGGCACAGAAACTGGTGCGCGGACTGGGTAGCGACAATATCGACTTCCGCCTGCGCCAACGCGATTTTTCGGCCGATGGTGTCGCCCAGGGTGCTCCGTGGCTGGGCATGCCGGTCGCCGGCGTCGCCGAACTGAACCGTCTCCTGGTGGTCGGCAGCTTCTTCCGCAAGGATCACCCCTTGCTTGCCCAGCGCGTGCGCCAGGCCGCCAAGCGCGGTCTCAAGGTGGCAAGCATTCATCCGACGGCCGATGACTGGTTGCTGCCAGTGGCCGCACGCATGCAACCGAAGCCCTCCGAGATGCTCGCTGCGTTGGCAGCGGTGCTCAAGGCCGTGGCCGACGGCCAGGGCAAGAGTGTCGATGCATCGCTCGCCGGCGTGCTGCCGGCCGATGTGCCGGCCGACGCCAAGGCCATTGCCGATCTGCTGCTCAGCGGCGAAAAGCTGGCCATCTGGCTGGGCAATTTCGCGGCACAGCACCCGCAGGCGGCCAGCCTGCGCCGTGTTGCCCAGGAAATTGCCGCGCTGACCGGCGCCAGCTTCGGCGTGATCGGCGAGGCGGCCAACAGCGTCGGTGGTTACCTCGCTGGCGCGGTGCCGGCCAAGGGCGGCAAGAACGCCTCGGTCATGCTGGGCGAGTCGCTCAAATCCTATGTGCTGGTCAACGTCGAGCCGTCGCTCGATTGCGCAGCGGGCGATGCCGCCCGCGCCGCGGTGGCTGGCGCGGATTTCGTGGTCAGCCTGTCCGCTTTCGACAGCCCCGAACTGCGTGCCATCAGCCATGTGATGCTGCCGGTCTCGCCCTTTACCGAAACCTCCGGCACCTTTGTCAATGCCGAGGGCCGTGCGCAGAGCTTTGTCGCCGTCGCCAAGCCGCAAGGCGATACACGCCCGGCGTGGAAAGTGTTGCGTGTGATGGGCAACCTGCTCTCGCTCGAGGGCTTCGACTACACCGATTCCGAAGCGGTTCGTGCCGAGGTGCTCGACATGACCAGCGCACCGGTGAGCGGCTTGAACAACGCGCTCGACGGCCTGACCGTCGCGACGCAAGCCGCACCGGCCGGTCTCGAGCGCGTGACCGAGGTGCCGATCTACGCGACCGACAGCATCGTGCGTCGCGCCCCGGCACTGCAACGCACTCGCGACGGCGCCGCGCCGGCAGCAGGTCTGTCGGCGGCGACGATGGCCTCGCTTGGACTCAACGCCGGTGATGCCGTGGTGGCGAAAACAGGGCAGGGCAGCGCCCGATTGGTCGTGACGGCGGATGAGACACTGGCCGATGGCTGTGTGCGCATCGCGTCCGCACATGAATCAACGGCGGCGCTGGGTGGCCTGTCTGCCGTGGTGAGCTTGGAGCGCGTCTGATGGAAGCCTTTCTCGAACCCATCGCATCCCTGTTCGGCTCGGCCTGGCCGCTGGTATGGACCCTGGCCAAGATCGTCGCCATCATCGCGCCGCTGATGATCGCCGTGGCCTACCTGACCTATGCCGAGCGCAAGGTCATCGGTTACATGCAGGTGCGTATCGGCCCCAACCGCGTTGGCCCGCTCGGCCTGCTGCAGCCGATCGCCGACGGCGTCAAGCTGCTGCTCAAGGAGGTGTTGGTGCCCTCCGCGACGAGCAAGGGGCTTTTCATCATCGGCCCGATTCTCGCCATTGCGCCGTCCCTGGCAGCCTGGGCCGTCGTGCCCTTCTGGGACGGTGGCGTGCTGGCCGACGTCGACGCCGGCCTGCTCTTCCTGCTGGCCATCACCTCGCTAGAAGTGTACGGCGTGATCATCGCCGGCTGGGCGTCGAACTCGAAGTACCCCTTCCTTGGCACGATGCGCGCTGCAGCGCAGATGGTGTCTTATGAACTGGCGATGGGTTTTGCGCT
>JAWKYX010000016.1:0-63809 GCA_041396265.1 Rhodocyclaceae bacterium | reverse complement strand
GGCTCCTGGGGCTGTGGGGTCGTCTGTTTGAGGCGACAACGCCGTCATAGTTCGGGGTTTGTCGCCCGAGATCAAGCCGCCGACACGCTTTGCCATGAAAAACGCCAGCGGCCGGGGCCCGCATGCACCGCGCAGTCTACAGGCCGAGCTGGCCCCACAAGTCGTCGACCCGCGCCTTGACCGCATCATCCATGACGATCGGCCGACCCCATTCGCGGTGCGTCTCGCCCGGCCACTTGTTGGTGGCGTCGAGACCCATCTTGGACCCCAGGCCGGACTCGGGGCTGGCGAAGTCGAGGTAGTCGATGGGGGTGTTGTCGACCAGCACGGTGTCGCGCGTGGCGTCGATGCGGGTGGTCATGGCCCAGATCACTTCCTTCCAGTCGCGAGTGTCCACATCGTCGTCCACCACGATGATGAACTTGGTGTACATGAACTGGCGCAGGAAACTCCAGATGCCGAACATCACTCGCTTGGCGTGGCCGGGGTAGGCCTTCTTGATGCTGACCACCGCCAGCCGGTAGGAGCAGCCTTCGGGCGGCAGGTAGAAATCGACAATCTCGGGAAACTGGCGCTGCAGCAGCGGCACGAAGACTTCGTTGAGCGCCACGCCGAGCATGGCCGGCTCGTCGGGCGGCTTGCCGGTGTAGGTGCTGTGGTAGATCGGCTCGCGGCGCATCGTGATGCGCTCGATGGTGAACACCGGGAACGGCGCCTGCTCGTTGTAGTAGCCGGTGTGGTCGCCGTAGGGGCCTTCCAGGGCGGTCTCGCCGGGGTGGATGACGCCTTCGAGCACGATCTCGCTGGAGGCCGGCACCTGCAGGTCCGAGCCCTGGCACTTGACCAGCTCGGTCTTGGCGCCGCGCAGCAGACCGGCAAACTGGTATTCGGAGAGCGAATCGGGCACCGGGGTGACCGCACCGAGGATGGTGGCCGGGTCGCAGCCGAGCACCACCGCCACCGGGAAGGGCTGGCCCGGGTTGGCCTTCTGGTGATCGCGGAAATCCAGCGCCCCGCCGCGATGCGCCAACCAGCGCATGATGACCTTGTTGGGCCCGATCACCTGCTGGCGGTAGATGCCCAGGTTCTGGCGCTTCTGACTCGGACCACGGGTCACCACCAGCCCCCAGGTGATCAGCGGCGCCGCGTCGCCCGGCCAGCAGTGCTGGATCGGCAGGCGCGCCAGGTCGACCGCATCGCCCTCCCACACCACCTCCTGGCAGGGCGCCGAACGCACTTCCTTGGGCGCCATGTTGAGCACCTGGCGGAACATCGGCAGCTTCTCCCAGGCATCGCGCAGGCCCTTGGGCGGCTCGGGTTCCTTGAGGAAGGCGAGCAGCCGGCCCACCTCGCGCAGCTGCTGCTTCCAGTCGCCCTCCACCCCCATGCCCAGCGCGACGCGCTCAGGCGTGCCAAAGAGGTTGGCCAGCACCGGCATGGCCTGCGCCACGCCGCGGGTGGTGGGTTTCTCGAACAGCAGCGCCGGGCCGCCTGCGCGCAGCACGCGGTCGGCAATCTCGGTCATTTCCAGGTGCGTATCGACCGGCACGGTGATTCGCTTGAGTTCGCCGCGCGCCTCGAGTTGGCTGATGAAGTCGCGCAGATCCTTGTAACGCATGGGCGGGCCCCGATTGAATGCTGAGCCGGATTATAGGCGTGCCGCCGTTGGGTCGCCTTGCGCCCGGGCAGAAAAAGCCGGCCGGCCCTGTTGTCGCCGCCGCCCGACAGGTTCGGCCACCCGCGCACCGTCGATCGGGCACGGCCTTTTCGGGCCAAGGATTTTCTGCCATGCTCATAACGTTCGTCATACGCCATGACAATACCCCGGATGAAATCGCCCATGCTCAGAAACACGCTGGCAGCGGCCGCGGTCACCCTCGCGGCCGGCTCCGCCCAAGCCATCACCATCGAATTCGACTACACCTATGACACCGGCGCCTTCTTTACCGGCGCGCACCGATCGGTGATGGACACTGTCGCCGCCGAGTTCGGCGGCCGGCTCACCGACTCGCTGGCCGCCATCACGGTCGGCGGCATCAACCGGTTTCAACCCGAGGTCGGCCTGATCTCCGGCGCAAGCTCGACGCTCGCCCCGAGCCAGTCGGTTCCGGAAGACACCTTGCGCATCTTTGTCGGCGCCCGCCCCCTGGCCGGCAGTACGCTCGGCATCGGCGGCACCGGATTCTCCGCCGGAGGCACCACCGCATTCCTGAACGGGCTCGCCAATCGGGGCCAGGCCTTGCCACAAGGCAGCGACTACGGCCCCTTCGGCGGTGCCATGGTGTTTGACAGCGGCACCAGTTGGTACGTCGATGACGATGTCAGCACCGTCGAGTCCTTCAGCAGCTTCGACTTCTACTCGGTGGTCATCCACGAGCTGGGGCATGTGCTCGGTATCGGCACCTCGGCCTCCTGGACCAACCAGCGCGACGATCTGAACTTTATGGGCGCCGCCGCCATGGCCAGCTACGGCGGCCCGGTGCCACTCGATGACGAAGGCCATCTGCTCAAGAGCATCGACGCCACCTTCATGGGTGCCCTGCAAGAGCCTGCGCTGACCCCCTCGATCACCGCCGGCCAGCGCAAGTACTTCACCGACCTCGACTGGGCGCTGCTCTCGGATGTCGGCTGGCAGGTGGCCGCCGTGCCCGAGCCGGAAACCTGGGCCATGCTGCTGGCCGGCCTCGGCCTGCTCGGCTGGCGGCTGCGTCGCGCAAACCTGGCGTAGGGTAGGCGGCGCACCGGCCACGGTCCCCCGAACCACCGGTCGACGGTGGGCAACAAGTTGCCCACCCTACGGCACTTGATACCACCTCACCGTAGGGCGGATAAGCGCAGCGCATCCGCCGTGCGTACCGCAACGAACCGATGACGGCGGATGCGCTGCGCTTATCCGCCCTACGCTGCTGTCATCGGGCTGAGCAGCCCTCAGCCCATCGGCTTGATCCAGTAGTCCAGCACCAGCCCGGTGAACACCACCAGGCCGACCCAGTTGTTGTGCAGGAAGGCGCGGAAGCAGCGGTCGCGGTCGCGGCTGCGGATCAGGGTGAAGTGATAGACCATGATCGCCGCCGCGGCGAGCAGGCCGAGCACATAGAACACGCCGCGCCCCATCTCCATGCCCACCCAGGCCATCAAGGCCAGGAACAGCGCGTAGCAGACCATCACCGCCGCCACATCGAAGCGCCCGAAGGTGATGGCCGAGGTCTTGAGGCCGATCTTCAGGTCGTCCGGGCGGTCCACCATGGCGTACTCGGTGTCGTAGGCGATCGCCCAGAACACGTTGGCCACCAGCAGCACCCAGGCCTCGGCGGGCACCGAGAACTGAATCGCCGCAAAGGCCATCGGGATGCCAAAGCCGAAGGCCACGCCCAAGTAGGCCTGCGGGATCGACAGGAAGCGCTTGGTGAAGGGGTAGCTGGCGGCCAGGAACACCGCAGGAATCGACAGCCAGCGCACCAGCGGATGCAGTGGCAGGATCAGCGTAAAGGCCATCGCCGCCAGCGCCGCCGCCAGGGCCAGCGCCTCGGCGGGTTTCACTTCGCCGGTGGCCAGCGGCCGGTGGCGGGTGCGCTCGACATGGCCGTCGAAATTGCGGTCGGCGTAGTCGTTGATGACGCAGCCGGCCGAGCGCATCAGCACCGTGCCGAGCACGAAGATCCACACGATGAAGGCCGACGGATGCCCCATGCCGGCAAACCACACGCCCCACAGCGTCGGCCAAAGCAGCAGCAGGATGCCGATGGGCTTGTCGAGCCGCATCAGCCGCTCATAAACACGCAGGCGTTCGGACAGGGTCATGGGGCAAGATTCAAAATGCCCGGCAGGAACACCTCGCTGACCAGCAAGGCGCGCCCGCGCAGGCGGAACAAGGAGCGGCGCGCCCACAGGCTGGCCGGCAGACGCAGCTGGCCGCTCATCAGATGCATGGCGCGATGATAGCGCGCATCGCGGGTGTCGAGCCGGGTGCAGCGCAGTGGCTGGCGAACGATGCGCGGATCAGAGAACAGCGCCGCGCCCAGCGGCCGGCTGCCGATACCGTGAAACAGCCGCCACGCACCGCGCAGGTTGTGCCGCGGCAGCACCGAGCGGGCATACACCACCGGCTCGCCATCGGCCAGCAGCAGCACCTCGCGCAGCCAGGCGCGGTCGCTGGCGCGCAGGCCGAGCACCTCGGCTTCGTCGGGATGCGGGCGCATCGGCGCCTGGCGGATCACCCGCACCTCGAAACGCGTGCAACGGGCACGGATGCGCGCGGTCAGCGAGCCCGGGTCGAGCAGCCAGGGGCGCAGCTGCGGGCGCACCGTGGCCCGCGGCGGATGCGCGAGCCAGTCGTCTCGGGTCGGGCGGGTGCGAAGGATCTGGGTCATGGGCGTGCGGCGCGCATCTTACCGCGTTCGCGGGGGTGGGGCATTGATGGGGAGACCGTAGGGCGGATAAGCCGCAGGCGCATCCGCCATCGGTGCCACATTGGGCGCCTGTTCGGCGGATGCGCTGCGCTTATCCGCCCTACGCACGGAGCAGGCTTTCGCGGCCGGCGACCCAGCGTTGCATGATGGCCTCGGCCAGCGCCGGCTGCTCGCGCAGCAGGGCTTCGGCCAGATCGCGGGCCTGTTCGACCAGATCGCCGTCGTTTTCGAGGTCGGCATAGCGCAGCAGCGGCACGCCGCTTTGCCGGGCACCGACAAACTCACCCGGCCCACGGATGCGCAGGTCTTCGCGGGCGATCATGAAGCCGTCGGTGTGTTCGTAGATCACCTTCAGCCGCGCCCGTGCGGTCTCCGACAAGGCGCTGCCGAACAGCAGGATACACACCGACTCGGCGGTGCCCCGCCCCACCCGGCCGCGCAACTGGTGCAGCTGGGCCAGGCCGAAGCGTTCGGCGTGTTCGATGATCATCAGGCTGGCGTTGGGAACGTCCACGCCCACCTCGATCACCGTGGTGGCCACTAGCAGGTGCAGTTCGCCGGCAGCGAAGGCGGCCATGGTGGCGCGCTTTTCGTCGGCCTTGAGGCGGCCGTGCACCAGACCGACCTTGAGTTCGGGCAACTGCTCGCTGAGCCGGGCATGGGTGTCGATGGCGGTCTGCAGGTCCAGCGCTTCGGACTCCTCGACCAGCGGGCACACCCAGTAGGCCTGGCGCCCCTCGGCGCAGGCGTCGCGCACCCGGCCGAGCACTTCGTCGCGGCGTGCGTCAGACACCAGCTTGGTGAGGATCGGGGTGCGCCCCGGCGGCAGTTCGTCGAGCACCGACACGTCGAGGTCGGCGTAGTAGCTCATGGCCAGGGTGCGTGGAATCGGCGTGGCCGACATCATCAGCATATGCGGGCTGCCGGCGCTGCCCTTTTCGCGCAGGGCGAGGCGCTGGCGCACGCCGAAGCGGTGCTGCTCGTCCACCACCGCAAGGCCGAGGCGCGGCAGGGCGACCGGGTCTTCGATCAGCGCGTGGGTGCCGACCGCCAGCATGCTCTGGCCGCAGGCCAGTCGCGCAATGGCGGCAGCGCGCACTTTCTTGCTCTGGCTGCCGGAGATCCACTCCACCGCCAGGCCCATCGGCTCGAGCCAGGCGGCGAGCTTGAGGTAGTGCTGCTCGGCGAGGATCTCGGTCGGCGCCATCAGCGCGGCCTGCCAGCCGGCCTCGACCGCGCACAGCATGGCCAGCGCGGCGACGATGGTCTTGCCGCTACCCACGTCGCCCTGCAACAGGCGCTGCATGGGATGGGGCTGGGCCAGATCGGCGGCGATCTCGGCACTCGCGCGCTGCTGTGCGCCGGTGAGTGCAAAGGGCAAGGCCGCCAGCAAGGCGCCGGTGAGCTCGCCAGACCCCCGCAGCGGCGGCGCGGTGCGTGCGCGGCGTTGGGCGTGGGCCTTGCGCAGCGACAATTGCTGGACCAGCAACTCTTCGAACTTGATGCGTCGCCACGCCGGATGGGCATGGGCGGCGAGCGCGTCGACCGAGGTGTTGGGCGGTGGCTGGTGGAGCAGGCGCACCGCCTCGCCGAAGGGCATCAGGCGCAGCGGGCGGCGCAGCGGTTCGGGCAGCAGCTCGTCGAGCCGGTGGGCGTCGAGCGCCCGGCCGATCAGCTTGCGCAGCGCGCTCTGGGCGAGGCCGGCGGTGGTCGGGTAGACCGGCGTCAGCGCCGTGGGTAGCGCCTCGCCCTCATCCACCGTGCGGATGCGCGGGTGCACCATCTCGAAACCGAACATGCTGCCGCGCGCCTCGCCAAACAGGCGCACCCGCTGGCCGACGGCAAGCTGTTTTTGTTGCTGCGGGTAGAAGTGCAGCAGGCGCACGCCGAGGCGGCCGGTGGCGTCCTCCACCTGGGCCACCAACTGGCGCCGGCCGCGCAGGCGGATCTCGCAGTCAGTGACCACGCCCTCGACCTGCTGCGGTACGCCGGGGCGCAGCTCGGCGATGGTGGTGCAGTGGGTCTCATCTTCATAGCGCAGCGGCAGATGCAGGAGCAGATCCTGCGGGCCGTGGATGTCGAGCTTGGCCAGCCGCCCGGCCAGCTGCGGGCCCACGCCGGGCCAGCCGGCACGTTTCGCCGGGGCTGCGGCCGCCTTGGTGGCTGGCATGCGCGGGCCGGGGGTGCCGCCGAAATCAGTCGATGACGAGGATGGCGTCGGCCTCGACCACGCCGCCCTTGGGCAACTCCTTGATGCCGACCGCGGCACGCGCCGGGTAGGGCTGCGCAAAGTAACGCGCCATGACTTCGTTGACCTTGGCGAAGTTGGCCAGGTCGGTCAGGTAAATGGTGAGCTTGACCGCATCGGAGAGCGAGCCGCCGGCGGCTTCGGCGACGGCCTTGAGGTTCTCGAACACACGCTCGGTCTGTGCCTCGAAGCCCTCGACCATGGTCATGGTGGCCGGGTCGAGCCCGATCTGGCCGGAGATGTACACGGTGTTGCCGGCGCGCACGGCCTGCGAATAGGTGCCGATGGCGGCCGGGGCCTTGTCGGTAGCGATGATCTGTTTGCTCATGAAGTCACTCTCCTGGGTCGTTCGATATCCGGAATACCCACGGTTTCCGGCGCTCGGACGGCATTGTAACCGCCCATCAAATCACACGTGCCGGGCGAACCATCGCCGCCGCCGGCAGTCCACGCTGACATGGACAGCACAGCACAAATCACCCGCCTCAGCGCCATGCTCGGCGGGCCGCACGACGGCCCGCTGCTGCGCTTCGGCCTGGGCAATGCCTATCTGCAGGCGGGCCAGCCGGCCGAGGCGGTGGCGCAGTATCGCGACTGCCTGCAGCGCGACAGCCTGTTCTCGGCCGCGTGGAAGCAACTGGGCAAGGCCCTGGTGGCCGACGGCCGCCCCGACGAGGCGCTCGGCGCCTATCGCCAGGGCCATCAGGTGGCCACCGACAAGGGCGATATCCAGGCTGCGCGCGAGATGGCGGTGTTCATCCGCCGACTGGAAAAGGCGCGCGCGCCCGACGCCACCAGCGACTGAGGCCGGCGCTCACTGCCCGCGCAGGGTGATGTCGCAGCCGACCTTTTCGAGCACTTTCTGGATGCCGCGCCGGGTGGCGGTATTGACCACCAGCGGGGCCATGAAGTTGGCCTTGAGCCCGGCGTCGGCCGGCGTGCCGGCATCGACCGCCGCCTGGCGCACGATGACCGCCACGGTGGCGTCTTCGGGCTGGGTCAGACCCAGCGCGGCAACATCGGCGTCGGACAGCGTCAGCTCGTAGTTCACGCCCAGCGCAGCCGGGTCGGTCACCGAAAACACGACGCTCGGATCATCCACGCCCTGCATCTGCAGCACCGAGCTGTGCTCGCCGGTTTGGAGAAAGGTGAAGCGCTTGCAGGCTTCGAAGCCGGGCAGGCCGGCGGGGAACTCGATGATCTGGTCGGCCTGAACGTCGATCGATCCGAAGGCGGCGCTTTCAATCTGCATGCGGTGTCTCCTCTTGATGTCTGCTATCGCTGCCGGTAACCGGAAGGGCTGCCGGGGCACTACGGGTTGCGCACCACCAGCCCCTTGCCGAGGCCGGACTTGCGCAGTTTCTCGCGGGCCGCGTCCGCGGCGGCCCGGTCCTTGAACGGGCCGACCACCACGCGGCTTTCAATATGCGACTCGATCCCCATGGCGACCACCTTTTCGTGCAGCGCCTGGGCATTGTCGGCGGTGCTGAACACGCCCAGTTGCACCAGATAGCCCGAGCGCGGCACCGGCTTGGCGGGCGAAGCCTTGGCCGGTGCGGGCGACGCCGGCGCGGCCGCGGGTGCGGGCTCGGGCCGCTCGGGGTCGGCGACCGCAGCGCGGGCGGGGGCATCACCGCTCTTGAGCACCAGGCGCGGATTGCCCACCACCGGCGGCGGCGTTTCGTCGACCCGCGCCTCGGCCGGCAGGGGTTGTGGCAGGCTGGCCATCTCGGCCGCGGCGGGGGCCACGCCGTCGCCGGCGGGCGCCCCTTCCTGCGCCGCGGCCATCGCCTCGACCTCGGCCGCGCTGGGCATGGGCGGTGCGCCCACGGCCGGCACCGGCGGGGGTGGCGCCATCACCAGCGGCGGGCGCGCCTCGGCGTCCTCGGCACGCTGGGTATTTTCGAACCATGCCAGCGCCGCCAGCAGCACCACGATCAGGCCGCCGGCGACGCCGGCACGGCGCAGCATCTGGCGGCGCAGGGCTGCCGGGCTGGCGTCTTGTTGTACCTCGCTCATCGCGTGTCCTCTCCGCTGGCGGCAGGGTCCTGCCCCAATGACTTGACCAGTTCCGCCTCGGCCACCGAAATGCCGCAACGCTCGGCGATGTCCTCGGCGCTCATGCCGCGGCGAACCAGCGACAGGGCTTCACCATACATCGGTGACACCCGCTGTGCCGCCCGCGCCGCGTCGAGCTGGGCTGATTGCTCGCTGAGACTCTGGCGCATCACCAGCTGCTCGGCACGCAGCTGGTCGATCTCGCCGCGCAACTGGGCTGCGTCACGACGCAGCTGGCGCACCTCGAGGGCCAGGCTGAAGCTCTCGGCGACATCATCAGCCGGCGCCTGGGCCGACAGGGCGACGACGGCATCGTCGGTGTCCGAACCGGCGTCCGTGTCCGTGCCGGCGTCCGTGTCCGTGCCGGCTGGCGGCGCGTCGACGGCGTCGTCGTTGGGGGTGGTGTCGGCCGCCGCTGACGTGGCATCGCCATCCTTGACGCCCATGGCGCGAATCAACTGAAACACCAGGTACACCGCCAGGATGGCGACGACGATCAGCAGGATTTCCCGTGCGCCCATGCTCATGCCGCCTTGCCGGCCTGCGCCAGCGCCTGGTCCAGATCCCACAGGATGTCGGCCTCGGTCTCGATGCCCACCGACAGCCGCACCATGTCGGGCGGCACGCCGGCGGCGCGCTGCTCTACCTCGGACAGTTGCCGGTGCGTGGTCGAGGCCGGGTGGATGACCAGGGTCTTGGCGTCGCCCACGTTGGCCAGGTGGCTGATCATCTGCACCGCATTGATGAAGCGCTCGCCCGCCGCCTGCCCGCCGACGATGCCGAAACTGAGGATGCCGCCGGCGCCCTTCGGAAAGTAGCGCTGTGCCAGGGCGTGGTCGGGGCTGGCCGCCAGGCCGGGGTAGTTCACCCAGGCCACCATCGGATGCGCAGCGAGAAACTTCGCCACCGCCATGGCGTTGGCCACATGGCGATCCATGCGCACCGGCAGGGTTTCGAGCCCTTGCAGCAGCATGAAGGCACTGAAGGGCGACAGCGCCGGGCCAAAGGTGCGCAGGGTTTCCATGCGCGCCTTCATGGTGAAGCCGAAGTCGCCGAAGGTTTCGTAGAAGTTGACGCCGTGATAGCCACGCGAGGGTTCGACCAGCGCCGGAAAGCGCCCGTTGTCCCACGGAAACTTGCCGGACTCGATGATCACCCCGCCCATGGTCGTGCCATGGCCGCCGATGTACTTGGTGGCCGAGTGGATGACGATGTCGGCGCCGTGTTCGATGGGCCGGCACAGATAGGGCGAGGCCAGCGTGCTGTCGATGACCAGCGGCACGCCCGACGCATGCGCGACCTCGGCGATGGCGGTGATGTCGAGCACGTTGAGGCCGGGGTTGCCGATGACTTCGCCATACACCACGCGGGTCTTGTCGTTGATTGCCGCGCGGAAGGCTTGCGGATCGGCCGGGTCGACGAAGTGGGTAGTGATGCCCAGCTTGCGCAGGCTCACGTCGAGCTGCGAATAGCTGCCGCCATACAGCGTGCGCGCGGCAACGATCTCGTCGCCGGCCTCGCACAAGGTGAGTAAGGCGACCATCTGCGCCGACAGGCCGGAGGCCGTGGCCAGCGCGGCCCGCCCGCCTTCGAGCGCCGCCATGCGTTCTTCAAAGGCCGCCACGGTGGGGTTCGAGATGCGCGAATACACATTGCCGAAGGTCTGCAGATTGAACAGCGCGGCGGCGTGCTCGGGCGAGTCGAAGACGAAGGAGGTGGTCTGGTAGATCGGCATGGCCCGCGCGCCGGTGGTGGCATCGGGCGGCTGGCCGGCATGCAGACAGAGGGATTCGAACCCGTAGCGGTGATCGGGCATGGTGTCGGCCGGGGAAAACCGGCAGCGGTGGACTTAGTCGAGGATAATACTGGCGGCATCCACCAACCACAACGCACCCCGCCCATGGAACCCGCTCTGTTCGCCTTCTGGGCGAAAAAAATCGTCGCCGCGCTGATCCTCCCCCCGGCCGGGCCGCTGCTGCTCATCGGACTCGGGCTGATGGTGACACGGCTGCGCACGCTGGCCTGGCTGGGCTGGCTGTATGCCCTGGTGGTGAGCATGCCGATCACCGTCAATTGGCTGACCGCGCCGCTGGAGACCGCGCCACCGATCTCGCTCGAGGCATTGCAGCGAACCCAGGCCATCGTCATTCTCGGTGCCGGCACCCGCAGCTACGCGCCGGAATACGGCGACACGACCGTCAACGGGCTGGCGCTCGAACGGCTGCGCTACGGCGCCAAGCTGGCGCGGGACTCGGGCCGGCCCTTGCTGGTCGCCGGCGGCGCGCCGGCGGGGCGCACACCCGAGGCGCTGATGATGCGCGATGTGATCGAGAACGACTACGGCATCGTCGTGCGCTGGGTCGAGTCAGCCTCGCTCGACACGCGCGACAACGCCCGCCTGAGTGCTCGGCTCCTGCAGGCGGACGGCATCGAGCACATCGCACTGGTCACCCACGCCGCCCACATGCCGCGCGCCAGAGCGGCTTTTGAAGCGGCCGGCCTGCGCATCACCCCGGCGCCCACCGCCTGGCTGTCCACCCCCGACCCCGAGATCGCATGGGGCGACTTCATCCCCAACGCGCGCAGCGCCTACGCCGGCTGGTTTGCCACCCACGAGTGGGTTGGCGGGCTGGCCTATCGCCTCAGCGGCCCGCCGCCGGCGCCGCCGCCCGCGCGGCAGTGAGTGCCTGCGCCAGATCGGCGATCAGGTCGTCTTCATGCTCCAGCCCGATCGACAGGCGCACCAGCCCCTCGCCAACCCCGGCGCGCTCGCGCACCTCGGCCGGCACGCCCGAGTGGGTGGTCGAGGCCGGGTGGCACACCAGCGATTCGCTGCCGCCCAGGCTCACCGCCAGGCGGAACAGCCTGAGCGCATTGATGAAGCGGAAGGCCGCCGCCCGCCCGCCGTCGAGCACCACCGAAAAGGTTGAGCCCGCGCCCTGGCATTGGCGGGCGAAGACGGCGCGATAGCGCGCCTCGTCGATGTGCGCCGGATGCAGCACGGTCACCGGATACGGCGACTGGGTTGCCAGCCACTGCGCCACCGCGCTGGCGCTGGCCGCCGCACGGCGCATGCGCAGCCCGAGCGTCTCCATCGAGCGCGCCAGCAACCAAGATGACTGCGGATCGAGCATGCCCCCGGTGGTCGAACGCCACTGGCGCAGACGCTGAATCTGCGCCTGGCCACCACTGACCGCACCGGCGATCAGGTCGCTGTGGCCGCCCACGTATTTGGTCAGCGAATAGATCACCAGGTCGATGCCATGGCGCAGCGGCTGCTGAAACAGCGGCCCGAGCAGGGTGTTGTCGCACATCGTCAGCGGTCGGTAGCCGTGTACCGCCGCAAAGTCCGCCAGCGCTGCCTCGACCGCAGCAAAGTCCACCAGCGAATTGACCGGGTTGGACGGCGTCTCGAGATAGAACACCCCCACCCGTCCGCGCGCTGCCGCCGTCTCCAGCGCCGCGCGCATGGCCTCAGCGGACAAACCGTCGTCGAAGGCCGTCGCGCCCACGCCCCAGTCGGCCAGCGTCTGGCGAATCAGGGTTTCGGTGCCGCCATACAGTGGCGCGCTGTGCACGATCTGCTCACCGGGGCGCAGGCTGGCGAACAGCGCAGCGCTGATCGCCGCCATGCCACTGGCCGTGACCAGCGCCGCCTCGGCACCGTCGAGCACGGCCAGGCGCGCCTCGACCAGTTGCAGGTTGGGGTGATTGAAACGGCCATAGACCAGACCGCTGGCGCCGGGCGGCGCGCTCGCACGGCCCGCCGCCACATCGAAGAAGGCCGCGCCCTCTTCGGCGCTGCGAAAGGCGTAGGTCGAGCTGTGATAGACCGGCATCTTGACTGCGCCCCGCGCCAGAAACGGGTCGTGACCATGGCTGATCATCTGCGTGTCGGGGTGCAGCGCGGCCTCATCGACCGCGGCGGGGGGCGTGGTATCCGGCATTTTGGGCTCAGGCTTGTGTCATGAAAACCGCTATCCTGCGCGCACGGCGGTAGTGCGGCAAGACACAGTTTCAAGTGCCGGAGGGCGGCTTTGTCCTCACTCGGCGGGCGTATCCTTCGCCCCGCCCATCTCGCGCCACAGCCCCCGCGCCATCGCGCCGAGTACGCCAACGCCGAGCAACAGCGCGCCCCACAGCCACCAGTGACTGCCGGCCTGCCATGGCGCCGGTTCACGCGGTGCGGCGGCCACCGGCGCCTCGCCAGATAACACGCGGGCGGACACCAGCATTGCCGCCCGATCGGTGCCAAAACCCGGTACCACCTGCCCCGGTGCCTGCCACACCGAGGGCGCCGACGAATGGCCGACTGCCAAGGTGTAGGGGCCCGCACCGCGCGCCACAAAGGCCACGGATTCGGGCGTCCAGCCCAGCGCCAGACGCGGCGCCACGGCGGCATTGGCATCCAGCGTGACCCGCCACAGCGGATCGCGGCTAAGCGCGATCGTCGTCGCCTCGCCCTCATCGACCCCGCCCACCTGCTGCAAGCGGTAGCCCACCGTCCGCGCCCGCCACTGCCAGCGGCCGCTGACCGCCGCGCGCGAGGCCACGCGGCCCGAGATCACATCGGAATCGCCGACCGGCACCAGCCGCAGCGCGTCGACCGGGAACAGGCCGGGCGAGGTGAAATCGATGATCTTGCCGTCGGCCTGGCCACTCAGCACGACCCACTCGCGCGCCGCCGCCGTGCGCCGATGATTGAGCAAGACCGCCCGCTGCAAGCTTACCGGCGGCGGCGTGCCGACCCAGTCGATTCGCAGATAGCGCGCCCGCACGGCGGGCAGGGCAACGCGGTCCTGCACGATGCGCGCCTCGCCCTCGCCCAGCGACAGCAGCGCGGTGCGATGCGCCACCGTGCGCCATTGCTGCAAGTCGTCCGAGGCCTGCACGCTCACCGCCGCTTCAAAGGGCGTAGCCTCCGGCCAGACCAGGGTGAGTTCGTCGATTGTCGCGTCGAAATCCTTCACTTCCAGCAGGTAGCCGGGCAGCGCAGTCGCTGCGACCGGCGCAGCGCCATCGACCTCGACCCGCACTCTCGCCGCGCCACTGGCCTGCACCGTCACCCCATCGCGCACCGCCGCGGCCCGCGCCGGCAAGGCCACCAGCGGCCGCTCGACACGCAGCGCCTGGGTCTCGGTCGGGCGTGGCAGACGCGCCATGGGCACCGCCTCGCCGGCGGCATTGAAGATGCGCACATCGCGCAGATCGGCGTGGCGCACAGCGCGATAGACATCGGCAGGCAGGTTCAGCTGCAGCAGGCTGGCATCGGCCGGCGCCTCGATGGCGAGGCGCACATCGAAGTCCTCCGCTGCCGGTGCAGCCAGCGCGAACGGCGCCATCGCCATCAAAAACCACGGCAAGATCTTCATGCGTTTTGCTCCCTGGCCGGCGGCAGCGGCGAGAAGTAGCCGACCACCAGCAAGACCACGCCGGCACCCAGGAAAGACACGATGCGTGCCACCGTGCCGGTGCTGGCCATATCCACCAAAAACAGTTTTGCGACGACCACGCCGAGCAACACCGCGCCCAGCATCCACAGCGTCCGCCGCTGGCCGCGACTGGCGATGAAGGTCAGCGCCAGGCCGAGCAGCCCCCAGAACAGCGACACGCTGGCCTGCACGGTGTCGCTTTCGAACAGCGCCGCCTCGGCCCACGGCACGTCGGCCAGATGATGCACCGCGCGCAACAAGGCGCCGTTGGCCAGCACGAAGCCGACCGCCGCCAAAGCCCTGGGCAGCCACGCCGCCACGCTGCCGGCCTGCGCCTGGGCGCCGCGGAACACCACCAGCAGCATCACGCCCATGGCCAGATCGAGCGGGTTGAGCAGCGGCAGGTAAGGCAGCGGCGCCACATCACCGCCGCCCGCCACGCTCACCAGCAGCGCCCAGCCCAGTCCGGCGGCCGCCAGGCCGGTGTGCCCCACCCCGAGGTAGGCCTGTCGCCACGGCCCCGCCGGCCAACTGCCGCGCTGTGCCTGTCGCTGCACGCCGACCATCACCAGCGCGACCACCAACAACACCGCGGCATGCGCCCAGCTATCGCCCACGATCGCGTCATCGACCACCTCGCCCCCCGCCCAGGCCAGCGCAATACTGGCCAGCCACAGCCCGGCGGTGTGCCCGTGGCGCAACACCTTGGCGACCACCGGCGTGCCTTCGGCGCGACGCAGCGCGAACAGCGCCGAGGCCACCGCCAGCGGCCAGGCCAGCAAGCCCCAGTCGGCCAGCGGATGGGTGCTCGCATGCAGCAGCGTCAGCAGCAAGGACAGCGCCATGCCGGGGATTGCCAACAAGGCGGGGCCGTGCAACGCCGGCCAGTTGAAGCGCCCTGCGGCCAGGCTGGCCAGCGCGCCACTGGCGGCGAAGAAGAGCAGCGCCGCAGCGGCCAGCTGGCGATTGTTGAACCAGGCGTCCAGCTCGGTCAGGCCACCGGCCAGCCACCACAGCGTGGCCCACACCAGCAGCGCCGGGGCGGCCACCGACAGCAGACGCGGCCAGTGATCGCGGCCCGTGCTGGCAAAGCGCGCGCTGAAGAAGCCGGCCAGCGCGATCAGCGCGGCGCCGAAGCACTGGCTGTTGAACAGCGGCCAGACACGCCCGTAGGCGTCGAGCCCGCCGTCGGACACAAAGAATGCGCCGGCCGCCAGTTGCAGCACCAGCCCCGAGGCCATCGCCAGTTTGCGCGACTGGCGGGTGCCCACCCACAGCAGGGCCGCACCTTCCATGGCCCAGGCGGCGGCCGTCCATTGGCCATCGACCGCCAGCGGAATGGTCAGGGTAAGAAAGGCGATGCCCAGCGCGAGGAAGGACTCAACCAACAAGCGCAGACTCGGCCGCGCCCGGCCATGCAGCCAGCGCGCCAGCACCACGTAGAAACCGCCGAGGGCCAGCGCGCTCCAGGCCAGGCCATAGGGCAAGTCCTGCACCAGCGCGGCCTGCAGCCCGAAACCGACCACCGGCGTGCCGAACACCAGCGTGCCGTCGACATAATCCTTGAGCGAGGGCGCGCTGCGCCAGGCGTAGAGCACGGCAGCGGCGACGTACATCAGCACGAAGGCGATCAGGAAGGGCTCGGTGCTGGCGAACAGCTCGGGGCGGTAGTCTTTGGCGCCCCAGGCCAGCGCGATGGAGAAGGTGAACACGAAGCCGACCAGGTTGAGCACCCGCCAGGCCTTCTGCCAGGCCATGGCGAGCAGGCCGGCGTTGAGCAGCAGGTAGTAGCCGAAGAGCATCACATGGCTGCCCTGCCCGGTCGAGGCGATGATGGGCGCCATGAAGCCACCGGCAATGCCGATCACCGCCAGCGCCTGCGCGTTCTGCCACACGGCCAGCGCGGCGGCGAAGACCACCACGGCGAGCAGGAGCGCGAAGCCCAGCGTGGGCGGAATCATCTGATACATGCGCATGGCGGCGAAGATGGTGAGGTAGAGCACGCCCACCCCGCCGCCTTGCAGGCTGAGCGCGTAGCCGCTGCGCTGCTTGCGCAGACGCCAGCCGACCACCAGCAGCGCGATGCCACCTAAGGCGATGCCGGCGAGGCGGAACTCGACCGGCAGCATGCTGTTCTCGACCGCATAACGCGCCAGAAAGGCGAGGCCGAAGAACAGCACCAGCAAGCCGACACGCACCACGGTGTTGCCGCCCAGCAGCCAGGCGCGGGCGGTGTCGTAGAGTTGATCGAGCGTGCCGGGCGTGCGCTCGACCGGGGCGCGGCGCGCGGGCGCCGGTTCGCCGCGTCGGGCGGCCAGCACATCGGCGCCGCGACGGCGGACGGGTTCGGCGGGCGGGGTTGGCGGTTCGGGCGGGAGCGCGTCAGTTTCGACCACTGGCAAGGACGGCTCGACTGCGTCCGCCACGGATGGCGGAGACGTTACCGGCGCCGGAGTCGGCACCCGCTCGGCGCCACCGGCGCGCAGTTGCGCCACCGTCTGCTCCAGCAGCGCGACCCGCGCTTCGAGCTGCGCCAGTGCGGCGGCGTCGGCCTTCGGTTTGCGGGTGAAGAACTGAATCACCGCCCCGATGATCGCGCCAATCACCGCGCCGATGACCAGCTCTTCCAGCCCGTTGTCGAGGCCGGCCAGCGCCCCCAGCACCAATCCTGCAATGATCCACATACCGTTTTCCTGTTCTTATTTCTGGTCGCCGCGCAAGGCGGCCACCGTGTTCTGCAAGGCATCGACCCGCAGCGCGTCCGGCGCCACCGGCGCCCCCACCACCAGCGCGATGCGATTGAACACGCCGCGTCGCAGCGGTTTGCGCAGCGCCGGCCCGCCCTTGCGGCTGAAGGTGCTGCCCCACAGCCCGCGCAGCGCCATGGGCACCACCGGCACCGGGCTGCGCTCGATGATGCGTTTGATGCCGGGGCGGAAAGGCTTCATCTCGCCGGTGTCGGTGATGCGCCCCTCGGGAAAGAGGCCGACCAGTTCGCCGGCGGCCAGCGCCTCGGCGACGGTGTCGAAGGCTTTTTCCATCATCGCCGGGTCTTCCTTGGCCGGCGCGATGGGAATCGCGCGGCTGGTGCGGAACACGAAGGACAGGATCGGCCAGCGGAAGATGTGGTGGTCCATCACGAAGCGGATCGGCCGGCGGCTGGCGGCCATGATGACCAGCGCATCGACAAAGCTCACATGATTGGCCACGATCACCGCTGCGCCTTCTTCCGGAATCTGCTCGTCGCCCGTCACTTTCAGGCGATACACGGTGTGCACCAGCACCCAGACGATGAAGCGCAGCAGGAACTCGGGCACCAGGGAGTAGATGTAGAGCGCGACAAAGCCGTTGAGGATGGCCGTCATCAGAAACAGCTGGGCAATCGACACGCCCGCCGCCAGCAGCGCCGCGCCCAGCCCGGCGGCGACGACCATGAACAGCGCGTTGAGAATATTGTTGCCGGCGATGATGCGCGAGCGGTGCGAGGGCGCGCTGCGGCTCTGGATGAGCGCATACAGCGGCACGATGAAGAAGCCGCCGAACAGGCCGATCATCAGCAGATCAAACAGCACCCGCCAGGCCACCGCCTGCGACAAGACCGCGCCAATCGCGAGGCCCTCGCCCATCGCGCCCGCGGCGGGGCTGGCCCACCACAGATCGAGCGCGAACAGCGACAAACCGATCGAGCCGAAAGGCACGAGGCCGATCTCCACATGCTTGCCGGAGAGCTTTTCGCACAACAAGGAGCCCGCGCCGATGCCGACCGAAAACACCGCCAGCAGCAGCGTGACGGCGTATTCGTCACCGCCGAGCACCTCCTTGGCGTAGCCCGGAAACTGCGACAGAAACAGCGCGCCGTAAAACCAGAACCACGAGATGCCGAGCACCGACAGGAAGACCGTGCGGTTGCTGCGGGTGAAACCGATGGTGCGCCAGGTCTGGGTGAGCGGGTTCCAGTTCATGCGCAAGCCGGCGTCGGCGGCCGGCGCCACCGGAATGCCGCGGCTGGCAAAGTAACCCGCCACGGCCAGCACCAGCACCGCCACCGACACCCACAGGGTGCCACCGGGCAGCGCGATCATCACCCCGCCGGCGATGGTGCCGATGAGGATGGCGATGAAGGTGCCCGACTCGACCAGCGCGTTGCCACCGACCAGCTCGGTCTCGGCCAGATGCTGCGGCAGGATCGCGTATTTGACCGGCCCGAAGAGCGAGGACTGCGCCCCCATCAGAAACAGCGTGGTGAGCATCAGCGGCAAGGAGTCGAGCGCAAAGGCGGTGGCGGCCAGCGCCATGATGACGATCTCGGCCAGCTTGATGAGCCGCATCAGGTGGCTCTTTTCAAACTTGTCGGCGAGCTGGCCGGCGGTGGCCGAGAACAGGAAAAAGGGCAGGATGAACAGCCCGGCGGCGAGATTGACCAGCACCCCGGCGGACATGTCGGTATAGCGTGCGGCGTTAAAGGTCATCAACACCACCAGCGCATTCTTGTAGACGTTGTCGTTGAAGGCGCCGAGAAACTGGGTCAGAAAGAACGGCAGGAAGCGGCGCTGATGCAGCAGCGAAAACTGGGTCATGCGGCACTCCGGTCAAAGAAGCGGCGGGTCTCGAAGATCTGTGGCGCCAGGCGTTGCCCGCGGCTCCTCAGCAAGCGCTTGAGCACCAGGTCAAACAGGATCGGGTTGTGCAAGCGGATCTCCTCGAGCAGCGGCACGGCGGCAGGCACCAGCATGTTTTCGGCCGCCAGCTGTGCCGGCGAAATCAGGGGCAGGATACCCGGCAGCGGATAGTCCGTCCCCCACAGCAAACGGGGATGCCATTGTACTTGCTCGATGATCGTCCGCAGCACCGCCAGGCTGCGGTTACGCAGGGTGATGGCGGAGATGTCGGCGAACAGGTGGTCGGCATGGGCCGGGTCGGCCATCATGCGCGCGAACAGCTCGAAGCTCGGCACCCGCGGGCCGTCCTCGCCGCGATCGAGATCGACATCCTCGCCCATGCTCGCGCAGTGCGCCATCACCACCCGCACCCCGGCCGCCAGCGCGCGGCGCAGGCGCAGCGGATTGCCCCACTCGGGCTGGCCGATGCCATGCACCGCCTTTTCCTCGCCGGCGTGTGAGATGAGCGGGATGTCGAGCCGCGCCAGCGCAGCGTAGAAGGCGTCGCAGCGTGGCGAGGCCGGGTCGATGCCCATCGCCGGCGGCAGCCACTTGACGGCCCGCGCGCCATCGGCGACGGCCGCCTCCAGCGCCTCGACGCTGTCCTCGCGATAGGGGTGGATGGAGCACACCCACTCGAAACGCTCGGGCAGCGCCCGGGCCACCTGCTGTGCATAGGCGTTGGGCACATGGAACGCTGACTTCGCCGGCTGCGCCACGCCATGCGCATCGTGCGCCTGGTCGAAGGCAAAGAGCATCAGCTTGCAGCCGGCAGGCATCGCGTCCATCAGGTTGTGCAGACGCGCGACATAGCTCTGATCGACCTGTCCCGGCGCGTCGTGGGCGCAGCCGGCGTTGAGGTAGAACAGGCGCTGCAGGTACTCGAGCGGGTGCAGCGGGCTGAGCATGGTCTCCGAAATGGTGATGCCGCTGCCGCCATCGCCTACCCCGGCCAGATGGGCATGGCAGTCCCACACCATGGCGGGGTCGATGCCGTCCCAGGCGGCGCGCACCAGCGGGTGGCCCGGCACATCGAACGGCAGGTCGGACTGGCAGGGGTTGACCAGCAACCGGCGACCGAACCAGCCCCCCGCGACCGCTGCTGCGGCCAGCCCGGCGCCGGCCACGAGCCAGCGACGGCGCGACATGGACCGCCCTCGTGCGCTCATGCCGCACCGCCGTCGCGCCGGAAGGCGCGCAGCGCCGGCATCAGCCAGGAGCGCATGCCGAGCACCACGGTAAAGCGCGCGCGCTGCGCGGCGGGCAGCTTCTGGTCGGCGAGGTGCTGGTTGGAAAAGTCCTGCGCCAGGCGCGCGAGGCGGTCGTGGAAGGCGGCCGCCGCGTTGCGCCCGATCTCGCCATGGACCACCGACAGCAGCTCGGCGTCGCCGGCAAAGCCGCCGGCGAAGTAGTCGGCCAGCACCTCGGTGCGGAAGAAGCGCATCACCGGGCCATCGGGCAGCCAGCGAAAGCCCTTGGCCACCTTGAGAGAGTAGCGGTTGCCGGCGCGCAGGCCGATGATGCCGAGCCGGTCCAGCCGCAGCAGGCAGGCGGTCGCCTCGGCCTCGGAGATGGCGTAGGCGGCCACGATGTCCTCGAAAGGCATCTGGCTCATCACGCAAATGGCCACCATGAGCAGCTGCCGGTCGGCCACCACAGCCGCCTCCTGGGCATGGCTCAGCTGTTGCATGAGCGGCTGGCGGTCGGCCACCTTGCGCGCCAGGTCGGCAAACTCCATGCCGAGCACCTGGCAGATCGCGTCGACCCGCGACAGCGGCAGATCGCCATTGGCCGAAAACATGCGCTTGATGCTGGATTCGGCCAGCCCGAGGCGCTCGGCCAGCAGGGCGTAGGTCAGGCCACTGGCCTTGAGTTCAACCTTGAGGGCGGCGACGAGGTCGGCGGTGGTGCTCATGACGGGCCATCCGAAACAAGATGGCCACAGTCTATCCCCAGATCACTTCAAATCAACATCTATCACAAAGAGTATCGGCTAACGATACCTTCAGTGGCGCGACGGCGACTCCTCACTCATGCCGATGCGCCCCACGCCGGGCAGCTTGAGCGCCGGCGGCGACAGGTCGAGCCCCAGCGACAGGCCCAGCAGGTTGATCTCCAGCCCCTCTTCCGCGGCGACGGTCAGGCCCAGCAGCCCCGCCAGCGACACCTGGAAGCCACCGCCGCTGGGCGCACGGGCGAACACGTCGGCGTCGGGCAGGTAGTCCTTGCCGATCGCGGTGGGCGGCAGGTCGAGATGCAACTCGGGCACGGCTCGGCCCAGATAGGCGATGAAGGTATTGCTGTTCGGCCCCGGCCACACGCGGTATTCGTTCTGGTGCGGGTAGGCTTGCGCCGCCGCGTGCAGGCGGGCGATCAGCGCATCGACCTCGGCGCCGCCGCGCAGCTCGCGGATCAGCGTCGGGGCATTGCCGTACCAGTAGCCGTCGGGCACGCCCTCGCCCACGCGCACCGCATTGCGCCCCTGGCGCACGCCCCAGCCGACCACCTCGAAGCGGGTGTAGGCGTCGGCGCCCTGCGGTTTGGCCGCGATCCAGGTATGCACGCCAAACGCGCCGCGCCAGCGGAAGGCACGCGCCGCATAGACATGGATGACCGCCTCCGGCGTCTGCGCCGGCAGGGGCGCGATGCCGGTGCTGTCGCGCCGCGCGGTGCGCCAGTCGGTGGCCAGCGTATCGTCGGCCAGATGCCGGCCGACCGCCACGCCCAGCGGCGCCAGCAACACGGCAACAATGACAAATAAATACCTCACGGCACGCATCATGGCGAAGCCCGCTCCTGTTTTCTAGACTTAGGGCAAGTTCAAGACCCTGAACCCATTGGTCCGATCGCAGCGCAACAAGTTCTCCGCCGGCGAACAAACGCGTTTTCCCCGGGCCGGGAGCCCCGATGCATCTGCCCCGACTGACCCTGCCGCTGCTGCTGGCGGCCCTCGCTCACAGCCCGATGGCCGCCGCCGACGACTGGCTGCAGAACCTGCAAAAAGGCGACTGGCCAAAGGCCATCGAAGGCGCGGTCAACGAGACCGCGCCCGCCCGGCGCGCCCAGCGCCCGACCCAACGCGCGGCCCCCGCACCGACAACACCGCCGCGCCGCCCCGATGTCACACCCGCCGGCGAGCGCGCCCGCGAGGCGCGAGCTGCCCGACGGGCCGCCGCCAGCGCACAGCGCAGCGCGGTCAAGCGCCGCGCGGCGGCCCCGGCCGACAACGGCCAGCGCGCCGAGCGGCGACGCTCACGCAGCCGCTAAGGCCGACTGCGCGCCAGCGACCACGGCGTTCGACAGCCGGGCCATCAAGGGCGACTGCACCTGCCAGTGGTGCCAGTACAAGGCCACGTCTTCGGCATGGCCCGGCGCGGCATCGACCAGCACCCCGTCGGCCAGCTGGGCGGCAATCTGGATGGTGGGCACAAAGCCGTAGCCCAGCCCGGCTGCGGCCATGGCCCAGAAGCCCTCCGATGAGGGCACCACATGCTGCGGATATTGTCCGGCGTCCAGCCCGAAGTGCTGGCGCAGGAACAGGTCGTGCATGTCGTCATGCCGCCCGAACACGATGCCCGGCGCCCGTGCCAGCGCCTGGCGGGTGAGCCCACGCGGAAAGTGCCGCGCGCAGAACTCGGGCGAGGCCACGCACAGGTAGCGCATCACCCCCAGCGAGCGCACCGCACAGCCGCGCAGCGCGTCGGGCCGGGTGCTGACACAGCCGAGCACATCGCCGCCCGCGAGCAGGGCGTGGGTGTGGTCCTGGTCGTCCACCACACAATCGAGCACCACCGCCTCATCGCGCACTACCTGCTGCACCGCCGGCAGGAACCAGGTGGCCAGGCTGTCGGCATTGACACCGACCGGCAGGCGCACGGGCGCACCGGCGCCGCCGCCGGCCAGTGCGCGGGCGGCCTCGGCCTCGACCAGCCGCAGCTGTGCCACGTAGGGCAGCAGGCGGCGGCCGGCCGGGGTCGGCTGCACCGGTTTGCTGCGCACCAGCAGCACCTGCCCGAGCTCGGTTTCGAGCTGCTTGATGCGCTGGGAAACCGCGGAGGGCGTGAGGTTCAGCCGCTGCGCCGCCGCCTCGAAGCTGCGCGCCTGAACCACGGCATCAAAGGCCAGATAGCGGGCATCAATCATTAGAATAATTTCACCATGCTTAGAATAATTAATTCTACTTAACCACAAATCAGCGCCCGGCGACACTCACCTCATCCCGCCGGCCCCGGCCGGCCCCTTTCTTGACTGGGTGGCAGCGATGACAAGTGTTTTCTTCAGTGGCTTTGGTGTGACCGTGGGGCTGATCATGGCGATCGGCGCGCAGAACGCCCATGTGCTGCGCCAGGGCCTGCGCCGTGAGCATGTGCTGCTCACCGTCGCGGTCAGCGCACTGTGCGACGCAGGCTTGATTCTGCTCGGCATGGCCGGCATCGGCCCGTGGCTGAGCAGCAGCGCCACGGCCATGGCGGTGGCCAAGATCGGCGGCGGGGTGTTCCTGCTGTGGTATGGCGCCCGGGCGGCACGCTCGGCTTGGGTCGGCCATGCGCAAGGAATGGATACGGCAGGTTCGCAGGCCCTGTCGCGCCGCCAGGCGCTGGCCGCCGCCGCGGGCTTCAGCCTGCTCAACCCGCATGCCTATCTGGACACGGTGGTGTTGATCGGCGCGGTCGGTGCGACTCAGCTCGAGGCGGCGCGCCCGGCATTTACGGCCGGGGCGATCGCCGCGTCGTTTTGCTGGTTCGTGCTGCTCGGCTATGGCGCGCGACTGATGGCACCGCTGTTCAAAAAACCGGTGGCATGGCGCGTGCTCGACAGCATCGTGGCGCTGACGCTGTGGAGCATTGCCGCCAGCCTGCTGCTGCGTTGATCACTTGCCGCTGAAGCTCGGCTTGCGCTTGGCCAGAAACGCGGTCACGCCTTCGGCGAAGTCGCCGGTGGCGCTGCAGCGCGAGAACGCTTCGGCCTCGCTCTGCAGCTGGGCTTCGAGCTGGTTGTCGAAGCTGTCGGCGATCAGCCGCTTGAACTCGCCGTAGGCGTGGCGCGGCCCGCGCTTGAGGCGGGCCACCAGCGTGTCGACCGCGGCGTCGAGCTCCGCCGCTGGCACCACCTGGCTCACCAGGCTCAGACGCAGGGCGTCGTCGGCCTTGAAGCGGTCGGCCAGCATCAGCAGCTCCAGCGCCTTGCGCCGGCCCACGGCGCGCGGCAGGAAGTAGGACATGCCACCGTCTGCCGACAGCCCGATCGCCGCGTAGGCGGTGGTGAACACCGCGTCGTCCGCGGCCACCGCGAGGTCGCAGCCGAGCATCAGCGACAGGCCGAAGCCGGCGCAGGCGCCACGCACCTTGGCGATCACCGGCTGGTGCAGCGACTGCAGGGTCTCGACGGTGGGGTTGATGTGGTGCGAGATCATCGCCTTGAAGGTGGCCAGGCGGGCCTGGGGGCTCTGGTCGAGCTGGCGGTTGAAGTCGTTGAGATCGCCGCCGGCCATGAAGTGGGCGCCGGCGCCGGTCACCACCACCACCTCGACATCGGTGCGTGCCTTGAGGCTGCGCGTGGCGGCGGCGAGGTCTTCCATCATCTCCAGCGACAGCGCGTTGAGCGCGTCGGGGCGGTTGAGGGTGAGGGTGGCGACGCCATCGGCGACGTGGAGTGTGGCGGTTTGGGCCATGCGCGTTCCTTGGGGGTCTGTTCGGTATGTCGTGTCGGCCGCGGGACGCCCCGCGGCGATGCCCCCAACTATACTGCGCTCGACGCCCTTCTTGCAGTGCGTTGACGTGCACGGCACATTGAACCCCGCCGCACTGCCCCCAGTCTGATCAGGACGCCCTCCGAGGAAGCCGCCCATGCCCCCTGTCACTCGCGCGCTGATCATCGGCACCGCGCTGATCTTCCTGCTGCAGATGAGCGGCGGCATGCCGTTCCTGGCGCCCTTCGCCCTGTGGCCCGACCCGCTGGCGGTGGTGCAGGCGCCATGGACGCTGGTGAGCTACAGCTTTCTGCACGGCGGGATCGGCCATATCTTCTTCAACATGTTCGCGGTGTTCATGTTCGGCAGCGAGCTGGAGCGGGTGTTCGGCGCGAGGCGCTATGCCATGCTGTGGTTCGCCAGCGTGCTCACCGGGGCCTTGGCGCAGGTGGCGGTCGGTGTGCTGTTCGGCGCGCAGGCGCCGGTGATCGGCGCCTCGGCGGGGGTGTTCGGCCTGCTGCTGAGCTACGGCGTGCTGTTTCCGACACGCCGGGTGGTGCTGCTGATCCCGCCCATCCCCATGCCGGCGGCGCTGTTCGTGGCGCTGTATGGCGCGCTGGAGCTGTTCCTCGGGGTGACCGGGTTGCAGACCGGCGTGGCGCATTTTGCGCACCTCGGCGGCATGCTCGGCGGTGCGCTGATGCTCAGGCACTTCTGGGCACGGCGACGTCCTTGAGCCAGTGCTCCGCAAACTGCCCGGCCGGCACCGGCTTGCCATAGAAATAGCCCTGCAGCAGGCGGCAGCCGCCGGCGATGAGGAAGTCGCGCTGGGCGGCCGTCTCCACCCCTTCGGCGACCACGGCCATGCCCAGGTCGCGGGCCAGCGACATGGTGGCGCTGGCAATGGCGCGGTCTTCGGCATCCTCGGGCAAGTCCTTGACGAAGGAGCGGTCGATCTTCAGCCGGTGGATCGGGAAACGCTTGAGGTAGGCCAGGCTGGAGTAGCCGGTGCCGAAGTCGTCGAGCGCCAGGGTGAAGCCCATGTCGCGCAGGCCCCACAAGCGATCGACGATGTCGCTGCCGGCCTGCATCAGCGCGCTTTCGGTGATCTCCAGTTCGATCAGCGCCGGGTCGGCGCCGGTTTCGTCGAGGATGTCCTTGAGCCGGGCCTCGAAACCGGTGTGACGGAACTGGATGGCTGAAATGTTGATGGCCACCCGCACCTCGGGCCGCCCCTCGCTGGCCCACTGCCGCTGCTGGCGGCAGGCCTCGCGTAGCACCCAGTCACCGATCGGCAGGATCAGCCCCGAGGTTTCGGCCACCGGGATGAAGCGCTGCGGCGGTACGTCGCCAAGGTCGCGGCTGGTCCAGCGCAGCAGCGCTTCGCAGCCGACCGCGCGCGCCTCGGGCAAACCCATCTGCGGCTGGTAGTGAAGCGTCAGCTCGTCGCGCTCGATGGCGCGACGCAGGGCGGTTTCCAGCGCCAGGCGCTGACAGGCCTGCGCGTTCATGCGGTCTTCGAAGAAGCGGTAGGTGTTGCGCCCGGCCTCCTTGGCACCGTACATGGCCAGGTCCGCCTGCTTGAGCAGGGTGTCGACATCGGCGCCGTCTTGCGGATAGAGCGCGATGCCGATGCTGGCCGATACCACCAGCTCGTGCCCGTCGATGGCAAACGGGGCAACCAGCGCCATGGTGATCTGACGCGCCACCGCGGCCGCGTCTTCAGGCTGCTCAAGCCGGGGCACCAGCACGACGAACTCGTCGCCACCGAGCCGGGCCAGCAGGTCTTCTTTGCGCAGGCGAGTCTGCAGGCGCGCCGCCACCGCAGTCAGCAAGCGGTCGCCCACCGGATGCCCCAGCGAGTCGTTGACCGTCTTGAACTGGTCGAGGTCGAGAAACAGTACGGCCAGCTGGTCGCCATGACGCTCGGCGCTGCTCAGCGCATGCCGGGTATCCCGCATCCACAGGCTGCGATTGGGCAGGCGGGTCAATGCGTCGTAGTGCGCGAGATACTGGATGTGCGCTTCGGATTCGCGCGCGTGGGTCACATCCTGCAGCGTGCCACGCACCCGCAGATCACCGCCGGGCATGGCAACGCTCTCGATCTGGATATGGCCGATCCGCACCTCGCCCCCCGGCGCGCAGAAGCGCGCATCCATGGCCGCCACGCCGGGCATCTCGCGCAGCCGCGCAAGGGCCTCGGCCAGGCGCGGACGATCGGCTTCGTCCAAGGAGTCGAGCAGGTCGGCCTGGTCGAGCCCGGCGGCGGGCGAACGCCCGAGCAGGCGGTACAGCTCGTCGGAGGCGCTCAGGGAGTCGGTCGCGGTGTCGACCTCCCAGCTCCCCAACTGGGCGATGGCCTGCGCTCGCGCCAAGGCCACCCGCTGCTCGCGCAAGCGCTCGCTGGTCGCCGCCAGCTCGGCGGTGCGCTTGCTGACCAACGCTTCGACGTGCACGGTGTGTGCGCTGGTCAGCAGCAAGAAGGCGCCGAGCATGCCAATCGCCAGCAGATTGGTTACCAGCGCGATCCACACCACCCAACCGCGATGCGCTGCGGCGTAACCGGGCAAGGCGGAGATGCGCACATCCCAGGTACGCCCTGCAAAGCTGAAATTGTCGGAGACCACCAGCCCGCCCGCCTGCGCCGGATCATGTTCGCAGCCGACCGGCCCGTACAGGCGCTGCGGACCTAGTGCCGGGTCGAGATCGGACAGGCACAGGCGCATCTGCGCCGAGATCTGTCCGCCCACCGCAGCCTCGACGGTGTCGCCCAGACGCATGGCGACATAGACCATGCCGAGACGCTCCGGAAGGTCCACGGCGCCCGCCGCGTCGTACACCGGCTGGTAAATCACCACACCGCGCTGGTCGCCGGGCTCCTGCTGCAGGCGCAACGGGGCGCTCGCCATCTGGGCACCGGTCTGCTCGGCGGCCAAGAGTGCCGTGCGCGCCGGTGCGAAACTCAGCGGATTGAGACCGATCACCGCCTGGTTGAGCACCTTGGGCTCGGCATAGATGATCGGGTAGTAACGCTCGGCGGGCGCCACCGGCAAGGCGTTGCCTGCCAGGTCGCGTTCGAAGATATCGAAATCGGGTCCCAACTCGGCACGCATGCGAGCGACAAAGGCCGGCCGCTCGGCCTCGGTCACCACCGGCGCCCACCCCATCACGTGCAAGCCCCGATACCGCGCGAACCAGGGTTCGGAAAAACGCCGGAACGCGTCGGCATCCGTGCCCCCCATGACCGTCACCGCGCGCTCGAGCGCCTGCAGGGCATCGAGATGATCCTTGACCTGGGTGAAGATGCGCCCCATCAGTGCATCGGCGTTGCGACCGAAGTCATCCGACAGGCGCAGCCCTTCCCAGCGGCCGACCTGAAAGACCACCAGCGCGATCATCAGCAAGGCAATGACCAGCGGCGGCACCACCACCCGGCGACGGGGGCGCCAGGTGGCACGCGGCCGGGCGACCAGCACGAAGACCAGCGGCACGAAGATCAGCACGCCAAGCGAATCGCCCGCCCACCAGTTCCACCAGCTGAAGGCCGCGTCCTCCCGTGGCAGGGCGCCGGCGGCCGACAGCACGGAAATACCGATGCTGGCACTGACCAGGCAGCTGACCGGCCCGGCCAGAAACAGGAAGCGCACGATCAGTCGTGCACGGTCGAGCGCCGTCGGAAAGCCGACCCAGCGCCGCACCAGCGCCGCCCCGGCCATGGCCTGCAGCGTGGCGCCCAGTGCCACCAACGGCAAGGTCGCGCCGAGGGAGAGCGGCACGCCGGCCTGCCACTGCGCGAACACATTGACCGTGATCGAGCCCAGCCACACCGCCGGCAGCATCCGCGCGCCATAGAGCAACACCCCGGCCAGGGCGATGCCTGCGGGCGGGAACAGCGGGGCCACATAGCCCGGCGGAATGGCCAGCTGCAAGGACAGGATGCCTGTCAGGGCATAGGCCAGAAAGAGCAGGAAAGCGCGCTTGAGCCAGGAAGGCATCGACATGAAAGCAACTGGGCGGATGGATTCGACACATTAACGGCCGCACCGCGCAAATCTTGATCGGCAGCAAGTTCCACACCGGACACCCGTCGCCAGCGCGGCGGCCGCGGCAACACCCCCCGGCCGGCATCAGATCCGCTACCATCGAGATTTTTCAAACGGACGTTTGATCATGACGCCACCCGACCTGCCCGCCCTGTCCATCCACCTCGACGGCGGCCTCGCCCGCATCGCCTTCAACCGCCCCGACCGCGCCAACGCGCTCGATGCCGATCTGTGGCAGGCCATGCGCAGCGCCTTCCAGTGGGCCGACCAGACCGACGCCGTGCGCGTGGTGGTGCTCGCCGGCGAGGGGGCCAACTTCTGCGCCGGCATCGACCTGAGCCTGCTGGCCAGCATCCCCGAGCAGATCCGCCACGCCGACCCGGCTCGCGCGCAGGAGAAGCTGCGCCACCTCATCCGCGACCTGCAGGACTGCGTCAGCGCCATCGCGCGGTGCCGCAAGCCGGTGATCGCCGCCATCCAGGGTGCCTGCATCGGTGGCGGGGTGGACATCGTCACCGCCTGCGACATGCGCTACGCCAGCGCCGACGCACGCCTTGCGGTGCGCGAGATCGACATGGCCATGGCCGCCGACGTGGGCACCCTGCAGCGTCTGCCGCGCCTGGTGCCCGAGGGCATTGCCCGCGAGCTGGCCTTCACCGGGCGCGAGATCGATGCCGATGAAGCGGCGCGCATCGGCCTGGTCAATCGCGTTTTCGACAGCACCGATGCCCTGGCGGTCGGCGTCGAGAAAATCGCCCGGCGCATTGCCGCCAAGTCGCCGCTGGCCATCCGGGGCACCAAGGCCGTGCTGAACTACAACCTCGATCATTCGATCGAAGACGGCCTGGCTTTCGTCGCCAACTGGAACGCCAGCGCCCTGCTCAGCCACGACATGCAGATCGCCGCCCAAGCCATGCAGACCCGCCAGGTCCCACAGTTCGACGACTGAGGCCTGGCGGCGACATCGTCGCGCGCCGGGCCGAGTGCGCAACGCGGCAAACGGTATGACGATGTGTGCGCCGGCACCGCGGCGTATTGCAGCCCGGCCCCGACGGCCTATGCTTAAGGCGTGTTCATGAAAGCCTGGCGCCGCGCACGCGGCACGGCGCCGCGCGGGAGGACGGGCCGTGGGCCGGACTGCATTCATCAGCCACGCCTCCGAAGACGCCGACACGGCGCGGGAGGCCTGCGCTGCGCTCGAAGCGGCGGGCGTGTCGTGCTGGATCGCGCCGCGTGACGTGCGGCCGGGACATGACTATGCCTCGGAGATTCTCGACGGCATCAGCGGGAGCCGGGTCTTCGTGCTGTTGCTCTCGGGTGAGGCCAACGACTCGGGCTTCGTGCGGCGCGAGGTCGAGCGTGCGGCCAGCAAGAACAAGCCGATCTATCCGGTGCGCCTCGAGAACGTGCCGCCCGCGAAGGCGCTCGAACTGTTCGTCTCCTCGGCGCACTGGATCGACGCCTTCGACCGCCCGCGCGATGCGCACTGGCAGCGCCTGGCGGCGGTGATCCGCGGCGAGCCGGATCGCGCGCCACCCCAACCGGTGCTGCGCCGCTTCGGTCGCGAGGCCGTCATCGGGCTGGCCGCGCTGGGGCTGATCGCGCTCGGCGCCATCTGGCTGGGGGGCGACCCGCCTGCGCCGGCACCCACCGAGGCACCGTCCTCGCCAGCCGAAGCCGCCGCACCGCCGCCTACGCCAACCGCGCCGGCCACACCGACCGCCAGCCCACCGCCCGCCCTCTCCGACGTGGCGCCCGGCACCAGCGCGGCGTCCGACCCGTGCCCGCGCACCCTGTCGATCAACCCGGCGCTGCCCACACCGTTCTCCTGTGTGTGCGACGCCGGCGCGTCGGGCAAGGGCAGCGTCTGGGGCACGGACCGCTACACCGACGACTCGGCGCTGTGCACGGCGGCCATCCACGCCGGGGTCATCACCGATGCGGGCGGCCCCATCACGGTGCTGCGCGAGCCGGGGCATCCGGTCTATGCCGGCACCACGCGCAACGGCGTGCGCAGTTCGGACTACGGCAACTACGCACGCAGCATCCACTTTGCCGGCGCGGCGCCGGCGGCCGAGCCGCCGCCCTGCCCGCGCACCCTGTCAATCAACCCGACACTGGCCACGCCCTATGCCTGCGCCTGCAGCGCCGAGGCCGTCGGCGAGGGCAGCGTGTGGGGCAGCAACCCCTACACCGATGACTCGGCGCTGTGCCGCGCCGCCGTGCACGCGGGTGCCGTGGGCGCCTCGGGCGGCGTGATCACGGTGTACCGCGAGGCCGGCCGCGAACTGTATGTGGGTACGGCGCGCAACGGGGTGAGCACCCGCGACTACGGGCGCTACGCGCGCAGCATCCGCTTCCTGATGTCCGCCCTCTAGGTCGGAAAGAAACACGGCCCGCACTGGGCGGGCCGTGTCTTGCGGGGCGCGGGAAAGATCAGAACCAGTCTTCTTCCATCGCCATCAGCGGCGCCACGCCGGCGCGCGCAGTGCGGATCAGGCTCGCGGTCTCGGGCAGCAGCTTGGCAAAGTAGAAACGCGCGGTGACCAGCTTGGCGGCGTAGAACGGGTCGCCGCCCTCGGCCTTGTCCAGCGCCACGCGGGCCATGCGCGCCCACAGGTAGGCGAACACCAGGTGGCCGACCACACGCAGGTAGTCCACCGCGGCGGAGCCGACCTCTTCGGGGTTGGCCATCGCCTTCATGCCGATCTCGCCGGTGAGCTTGGTCACCTTCTCGCCGAGGTCGGCGAGCGGGGCCAGGAATTCCTGCATGCGCGCATCGCCCATGTTGGCCATGGCGAACTGCTGGATCTGGGCACCGAACTTCTTGAGCTGCGCGCCCTGGTCGCCCAGCACCTTGCGCCCGAGCAGGTCGAGCGACTGGATGGTGTTGGTGCCCTCGTAGATCATGTTGATGCGGTTGTCCCGCACATATTGCTCCATGCCCCACTCGCGGATGAAACCGTGACCGCCGAAGACCTGCATGCAGTGCGAGGTGGCCAGCCAGCCGTTGTCGGTAAGGAAGGCTTTGACGATGGGGGTAAGCAGCGCCACGGTGGCCTCGGCGTCGCGGCGGGTGGCTTCATCCGGCGCGTTCTGCGCCTCGTCGATGAGCAAGGCCACCTGCATGCCGAGCGCGCGGCCGCCTTCGGCATAGGCGCGGGCGGCGAGCAGCATCTTGCGCACATCGGGGTGCACGATGATCGGGTCGGCGGCCTTGTCCTTGGCCTTGGCGCCGGACAGCGCGCGACTCTGGGTGCGGTCCTTGGCATAGGCGGCGGCGTTCTGGTAGGCCACTTCGGTCAGGCCGAGCGACTGCATGCCGACGCCGAGGCGGGCGGCGTTCATCATCACGAACATCGCGGCCAGGCCCTTGTGGGGCTCGCCCACCAGGGTGCCGACGGCGCCGTCGAGCACCATCTGGCAGGTGGAGTTGCCGTGGATGCCCATCTTGTGTTCGATGGCGCCGCAGTAGATGCCGTTGCGCTCGCCCAGGCTGCCGTCGGCGCTCACATGGAACTTGGGCACGATGAACAGCGAGATGCCGCGGCTGCCGGCCGGGGCGTCGGGCAGGCGGGCCAGCACCAGGTGGATGATGTTCTCGGCCATGTCGTGCTCGCCCGAGGAGATGAAGATCTTCTCGCCGGTGATGCGGTAGGTGCCGTCGGCCTGCGGTTCGGCACGGGTACGCAGCAGGCCGAGGTCGGTACCGGCATGCGGTTCGGTCAGGCACATGGTGCCGGTCCACTCGCCGCTGGTGAGCTTGGGCAGGTAGGTGGCCTTCTGCTCCGGCGTGCCGTGCGCATGCAGGGCGTCGTAGGCGCCGTGGGTCAGGCCCGGATACATGGTCCAGGACTGGTTGGCGCTGTTGAGCATCTCGTAGAAGGCCTGGTTCAGCGTCACGGGCAGGCCCTGGCCGCCGTAGTCCGGATCGCAGGACAGCGCGGCCCAGCCGCCTTCGACGAACTGGCGGTAGGCCTCGGCGAAGCCGGCCGGTGTCTTCACTTCATGGGTCTCGGGATCGAGCGTGCAGCCTTCCTCGTCACCGCTGCGGTTGAGCGGAAAGAGCACGCCGGCGGCGAATTTGCCGCCCTCTTCGAGCACCGCGTTGATGGTATCCACATCCAGCTCGGCATGGGCCGGCATGGACTTGAAGGCGTCCTCGACCTTGAGCACTTCATGCAGGACGAACTGCATGTCACGGATCGGCGGGGTGTACTGGGCCATCGATGTCTCCTCGGGTGCGCGGGGTCAGTACCCCGCGCAACAATAGAACGTTCGTACTATTAAAAGGCGAAAAAAGGGGCGCCGGTTCAGGGCCGGCGCCCGTCAGGTCGGTCAGACGCGCTCGAAGATGCCTGCCGCGCCCATGCCGGTGCCGATGCACATGGTGACCATGCCGTACTTGATCGACGGGTCGCGCTGCATGGCGCTCATCACGGTGGCGGTGCGGATCGCGCCGGTGGCGCCCAGCGGGTGGCCGAGGGCGATCGCGCCGCCGAGCGGGTTCACCTTGGCCGGGTCGAGTTCGAGCTGGCGCATGACGGCCAGCGACTGGGCCGCAAAGGCTTCATTCAGCTCGATCCAGTCAAGCTGCGACTGGCTCAGGCCGCCGGCCTTGAGCGCCCGCGGGATCGCTTCGATGGGGCCGATGCCCATGATGTGCGGCGGCACCCCGGCCACCGAGAAGCTCACGAAACGGGCGATCGGGGTCACGCCATAGCGCTTGACCGCCGCTTCGCTCATGAGCAGCACGGCACCGGCGCCGTCCGACATCTGCGAGCTGTTGCCGGCGGTGACCGAGCCGCGCGCGGCGAACACCGGGCGCAGCTTGGCCAGCTTCTCGATGGCGGCATCGGCACGCGGGCCTTCGTCGGTGTCGCACACGCTCTCGACCACGCGCACGGTGCCGCCCTCGCCCGGCACATGGGTGCGCACGGTGTAGGGGGTGATTTCGTCCCTGAAGTGGCCAGCGGCAATCGCCGCGCAGGCGCGCTGGTTGGATTGCAGGGCGAAGGCGTCCTGATCCTCGCGGCTGATCTTCCACTGCTCGGCCACTTTCTCGGCGGTCAGGCCCATGCCGAAGGCGATGCCGTAGTTCTCTTCCTTCTCGAAGATGGCCGGGTTGAGGCTGACCTTGTTGCCCATGATCTGGGGCATCACGCTCATCGACTCGGTGCCGGCGGCGATCATCACATCGGCCTGGCCGAGGCGGATCTGGTTGGCCGCGTCGGCCACGGCCTGCACACCGGAGGAGCAGAAGCGGTTGATGGTGAGGCCCGGCACGGTGTCCGGCAGGCCGGCGAGCAGCACGCCGATGCGCGCCACGTTCATGCCCTGCTCGGCTTCGGGCATGGCGCAGCCGACGATCACGTCACCGATCTCGCTGGCGTCGAGGCCGGGCACCTTGCCAACCACGCCGCGCAGCACGTGGGCGAGCATGTCGTCCGGGCGGACATTGCGGAACATGCCGTTGCGCTTGGCCACCGGGGTGCGTGTGGCGGCAACGATGTAGGCTTCCTGAATCTGTTTCATCTGTGTCTCCAAATCGAATCGAGGGGTCGTAGGGCCGGTTTCAACCGGCCTGCTTTCCATGAAAGAGCGGCGGGTTGAAACCCGCCCTACGCCTCCTGTCAGTTCCTCAGCGGCTTGCCGGTCTCGAGCATGTGAACGATGCGCTGCTGGGTCTTCTCGTTCTTGAGCAGGGCCACGAACTGGGCGCGCTCGACGTCGAGGATCCACTGCTCACTCACCTTGGCGTTGGTTTCGACCTCGCCACCGCACAGGGCGGTCGCAGCGGCCTTGGCCACGGTGTAGTCATGCGGCGAGATGAAGCCGCCCTGCGCCATGTTCATGAGCATCATTTCGCAGGTGGCGATGCCGTTGCGGCCGGCCACCTTGATGGCCGGGTTCATCATCGGCGGGCGATAACCGGCTTCGGCCATGGCGCGGGCGCGGCGGATACCGGCATAGAGCAGCTCGCTGGCATTGAACAGGATGTCGTCCGAGGCCTTGGCAAAGCCCAGGCCGACGGCTTCCTGCGCGCTCTTGGCCACGGTGGCCATGGCGATGGTCTGGAAGGCGTTCTGGATGTACAGGTACACGTCGCCACCCGCGGCGCGCTGCGCCAGGGTGTGCGCCTGCAGGGCGAACTCCTTGCAGCCACCGCCGGCCGGGATCAGGCCCACGCCGGCCTCGACCAGACCCACATAGCTCTCCAGCGCCATCACACGATGCGCCGAGTGCATCACGAACTCGCAACCGCCACCGAGGGCCATGCCCTGCACCGCGGCCACCACCGGCACCTGCGCATGCTTGAGGGTCATCGAGGCCTGCTGGAACTTGGCCACGGTCTTCTCGAGCAGCTCGAACTGGCCGGCACCGATGGCCTGGGCCACCTGCTGCAGGTTGGCGCCCACGGCGAAGGGGGCCTCATGCCACAGCACCACGCCGTCGAGGTCACGCTCGGCACGCGCCACGGCTTCGATCACGCCGTCGAGCACTTCTTCGCCGATGGCATGCATCTTGGACTTGAAGGACAGGATGCCGATGCGGGCGTCCTGGTCAGCACGCGTCCACAGACGCACACCGTCGTTCTCCCACAGGGTCTCGCCGCGATCCTTGGGCGCTTCGCCGAGGACCTGCTCGGGGTAGAGCTGGCGGTCATAGACCTTGAGGCTGGAGCGCGCCTTGAGCGCGCCGGCCTCGGCCGAGAAGGAGCCGGCGGCCTCATGCACGCCCTGGCGTTCGAACACCCAGGCGGGGAGCGGCGCATCGACCATGCCCTTGCCGGCGTCGATGTCGGCCTGGATGGCGGCGGCAATATCGGCCCAGCCGGCGGCCTGCCAGGTTTCGAAGGGGCCCATGGACCAGCCGAAGCCCCAGCGCATGGCGAAGTCCAGATCGCGGGCGTTGTCGGCGATGTCGGCCAGATGATAGGCGCAGTAGTGGAACACGTCGCGGAAGATGGCCCACAGGAACTGCGCCTGCGGGTGGGCGCTGGCGCGCAGCTGGGCGAACTTCTCGGCCGGGTTGCGGTTCTTGAGAATGGCGGCCACTTCGGGCGCCACGTCGGCACCGCTGGGGCGGTAGTCCTGCTGTGCCAGGTCGAGCACCATGATCTTCTTGCCTTCCTTGCGGAAGATGCCGGCGCGGGTCTTCTGGCCCAGCGCGCCTTTCTCGATCAGGGCCGACAGCCACGCCGGCGCCTTGAAGAAGCCGTGCCACGGATCCGTCGGCAGCGTGGCGTCCATGGTGCCGATGACATGGGCCAGGGTGTCCAGGCCGACCACGTCGGCGGTGCGGTAGGTGGCGCTCTTGGGGCGGCCGATGTTCGGGCCGGTCAGCGCGTCGACCTCGTCAAAACCCAGGCCCATGCGCTGGGTGTGGTGCATGACAGCGAGGATGGAGAACACACCGACGCGGTTGGCCACGAAGTTGGGCGTGTCCTTGGCGCGCACGATGCTCTTGCCCAGGCGGGTGGTCAGCCAGGCTTCGAGGTCGTCCAGCACGGCCGGCTCGGAGGTGGCGGTGGCGATCAGCTCGACCAGGGCCATGTAGCGCGGCGGGTTGAAGAAGTGGATGCCGCAGAAGCGGCCGCGCAGACCGGCGGGCATGCCGTCGGACAGGGCGTTGATCGACAGACCCGAGGTGTTGGAGGCGAAGATGGCGTCCTCGCGGATGAAGGGGGCGACCTTCTGGTAGAGGTCGAGCTTCCACTCCATCTTTTCGGCAATGGCCTCGATGATGAGGTCGCAGTCGCGCAGCTGCTCGAGATCCGACCCGTAGTTGGCCGCCTGGATGTACTGCAGGCGCTCCTTGCTGGCCAGCGGCGCGGGGTCGAGCTTCTTGAGGCCCGCCAGGGCCTTGTCGGCGATGGCGTTGGGCTTGCCGTCCTTGGCCGGCAAATCGAACAGCACCACCGGCACATCGGCATTGGCGCAGTGGGCCGCGATCTGCGCGCCCATGACGCCGGCACCCAGCACGGCCACCTTGCGAATGATCAGTTTGCTCACATGCTCCTCCTGTTGCTTCCGTAGTTCGTTGGCCGGCATCTGCCGGCTGCATCGCGTTCCTGCCCCGGGCTTGGGGCCGTGCGCATCTGTCGGTACGGCCTTCGGTCACTATGGCCCGCTTCAGCCGCGTTCGCTACCTGTCCTGCCTGACGCCCTGCACGGCCGCCGGGGGCCGGGCTGAAAATAAATCGAACGTTCGTTTGAATTTTAGTGAAAAAAATGGAAATGGCAAGCGCGGAGACGTTTCAGGCAGGCAAATCCGCCAGACGGACGGCGCCCGTCAGCCCGGGATCGCCCGATGGCGCCTTGAAGCCGGCCACGATGAAGGGCTGCATCCGCCGCAGCATCGCCTCCGGATTGCCGGCCTCGTCCAGCGCATAGATCTCGGTCATGCGCATCACGTCCTTGCCAGCCATGGCATAGGCGACCATGCCGACGAAGAAGTACATCCGCCACACCACGTCCGCCTCGGCCAGCGCCGGCAGCGCACGCATGAAGGCGCGCTTGTAGCGCTCGACCGCCTCGGCGTATTCCGCCGGAAAGAAGTCCTCGACCCCGGCACCGGGTTCGTAGAACGCGCGCCCGATCATCTGCTTGAATACCGCGCCCGAAATATTGCCCTTGCGGGTCAGGCGCAGCGCCGAGGTGATGAACGCCTCGACCAGCACCTCGACCGGAATCGGCGCCCCACCAGCCTGCGCCTCCAGGCGGTCGAGATAGCCGACCCGACTCGTATCGCGCTGCCCGAGGGCACGTGCATACACCGCCTCGATCAGACCCTTCTTGGAGCCGAAGTGGTAGCTCACCATGGCCAGCGGCACCCCGGCGTTGGCGGTGATGCGCCGGATCGACGTGGCGGCAAAACCGTGTTCGGTGAACAGGTGCTCGGCGGCATCGAGGATGCGGGTTTTGGTGTCGGTTGCGTCGCTTTGAGTCATTACTGAAGGTCGGGAAAGAAAAACGGCGCGACTTTCGTCGCGCCGTCGATCCAGTGTGGATCAGAACGCCATGGAGTACTGGGCGCCGAGGATCCAGACGCGGGCGTCGTAGTTTCCGGACACCGTCCCCCGGTTCTTCGTGGGATCTGCGTTCGTCTGATTGTTGTTGATGCTCGATTCAGCCGCACTGATGTAGGCCAGTCCCAGATCAAGCTTAGATGTCGGGGTCGCATTCCACTGCGCGCCAACCGTCACCCAGGTCCGGTTGCTGTCCGGCAATGACACGAGCCGGGTATCCGGGCCACGCACTGGGCTTTGGTCATACGCAATACCAAACTTGAGCTTCCAGGCGTCGTTCAGCTTGTAGTTCGCTCCCAGCGCCACTCGCCAAGTATCGCGGAATTCAGTATCAAGCGTCTGCGCTGTCTGCCCCGTTGAGGTGCCGGAGGTTCGAACGATATCGAGCGTCTTGATACTGCTCCACCCCGTCCACGAGACATCGCCAAGCATTTCCCAACGCTCATTCAGTTGCTGGGTAACACTCAAGATAAAGGTGTCCGGCAACTCAACTTCGACCTCGGCATTGCTCGTCCCTGCCGCATTAAGGCCAGCGTTCGGCCCCGTCACGGTCAGGTCGCCGTCGAGCTCATGCTTGACCTTGGAGCGATAAGAAACACCCAGCTTCGTCGAGTCCGAAAGCGTAAAGAGTGCGCCGACGTTCCAGCCCCACGCATCGCCATCCACTTCGAGCGCAGCATGCGATGCGTTCAGACCTGCGGCGGGCACAATGCTGACACGGCGGGTATACTCCGCCTCCATCCGCTGCCAGCTCACGCCCGCACCCACAGACACCTTGTCATTGATTCGGTAAGCGATCGACGGATTGATGTTGATCGTCTTGATGTCGAACTTGATGGCCTGCGCCGCCCCGATCCACGGATCGTCATACTCGGTCACCAGTCCGAACGGTGCGCTGACACCGACACCGACATACAGATCCTTGTTCAAGGCCCAGGACATGTAGGCGTTCGGGATAAATGCCCAGGACCCGGCATCGTTGCCGTTGCCGCTCGACGCAAACGCACTCGTCGGCGTAGAGCCATCGTTTTTGAACTTGAAGGTCGGGCGAACAGCATTCAGGCCAGCGGACACTTCGCGCTCATTGAGCTGCGTCATACCGGCAGGGTTAAAGAAGATCGTGCTGGCATTGTCCGCCACCGCCGCCGAACCGGCATAGGCGTTACCCAGCCCGCTGGCGTTCTGCTCGAGCAACTGGAAGCCAGCCGCCGACACCTGACCACTACCAAGGGCCAGCAGGGCCAAGGGAACCAAGCGTGCCATGTGCTTCATTTTCATTTATGTCTCCTCACTACGCTAAATAACGCCCTTGCGGGTCTACCGCCCGGTCCGTCCGGCCCGGGCGCTCACACCGAGTCGCCACCCCCCTGTGGCGCCCCGTCAATTCAGTCTGCCTTTGGCGGCAGCGGCCGTTTCTTGCCCTCGGCATCGAGGCACACATAGGTCAGCGTCGCCTCGGTCACCTTTACCACCACCGGCTTTTCCGGGTGGCGCTCGGCATACACCTCGACCTCGATGGTGATCGAGGTGCGCCCCTCGGCCACGATGCGGGCGTAGAAGCTGACAATATCGCCGACCGACACCGGTTGCTTGAACAGGAAGGAGTTCACCGCGATGGTGGCGACCCGGCCGCGGGCGCGACGAGTGGCCGGCACGGCGCCGGCAATGTCGACCTGCGAGGCGATCCAGCCGCCAAACACGTCGCCCATCGGGTTGGTGTCGGCCGGCATGGGCATCACGCGCAGGGCCAGGTCGCACTCGCGACCGACCGGCAGGTGGCACACTTGGGTGTCGTTGGTCATGTTCGGTTCTCCGTGGGTCTCAGGCGCTGGCTGCGACTCGGGACGCGAGCGGTGCATCGGCTGCCGGCGCGTCGCCGCGCGCACGCAGAGTCTGCATCGGGCCGCCCGAGAACGGCGCAAAGCCGGTGCCGAAGATCACCCCGGCATCGGCCAGATCCGCATCGGCCACCACCCCCGCCTGCACACAGCGCTTCGCCGCCTGCAGCAGCGGTTCGATGATACGGTCAGCCAGCCCCGCCGGGATTGATCCAGATGTGCCTTTTTGTGCCTTGCCAGCCGTCCAGACATAGAAGCCTTCGCCGGTCTTCTTGCCCAGCTTGCCAGCCTCGACCCGCTGCATGAGTGCACGCGGCGCGGCGCCGGCATCGCTGCCGGTGAGCGCCTGACCGGCAGCGACGGCGATGTCGAGGCCGACAGTATCGACCAGCTCGACCGGCCCGATCGGCATGCCGTACGCCACCAGCGCTGCGTCGATGGTCTCCGGCGCGATGCCTTCATCCACGCAGCGCAGGGCTTCGAGCATGTAGGGGCCGAGCACGGCATTGACCAGGAAGCCCGGCGCGCTCTTGACCGGCAGGGGCAGCTTGTCGATCTTGCGCACGAAGGTGGCGGCACGCTTGACGGCCTCGGCGTCGGACTGCTCGCCGGTGACCACTTCGACCAGCGGCAGCATGGCCACCGGGTTGAAGAAGTGGATGCCGACCAGGCGCTCGGGCGCGCTCAGCGCGGTGGCGATGTCTTCGAGCCGCAGGCTGGAGGTGTTGGTGGCGAGCACCGCCTCGGGCTTGGCGCGGCGCTCGATGTCGGCGAACAGCGCGCGCTTGGCCTCGAGGTTTTCGTAGATGGCCTCGATGATCACGTCGGCATGGGCCACGCCATGGCCCTGCGGATCGGGGATCAGGCGGTCGAGCGCAAAGCGCGCCTGGCGCTTGTCGCTGCGGAATTTCTTGTCGTAGAGCTTGGCGGCGCGGGCCACGGCCGGCGCGATGCGCTCGGCGGACTGGTCCTGCAGCGTCACCGTCATGCCGCGCAGCGCACACCACGCGGCGATGTCGCCACCCATCACGCCGGCGCCGACCACGTGCACCCGCTGGGGCGCGAAGTCGCTGTCCTTGCCGAAGCCCTTGAGACGCTCCTGCAGGAAGAACACGCGCACCAGGTTCTTGGCTGTCGGCGAGCGGAAAATGGCGTCGAGCGAGGCTGCGCTGCTCGCTGGCACCTCGAGCGCATTGCCACCGTAGTTGGCCCAGATGTCGATGATGGCGTAGGGCGCCGGGTAGTGCTCCGGCCGCGCCTTGCCGGCGACCTGCTTGCGCGCCTTGCCGGCGACGATCGACTTGAGCGGGCCGTTCATCAGCCGCTGCATGAAGGGCAGTTGCCGCGCCGGCTGGCCGGACAGCGCCAGCACGCGAGCAGCGTTGTCCATCACCCGCGGCGCCACGCAGGCGTCGACCAGGCCGAGCCGGTGCGCACGCTTGGCGTCCAGGCCCTTGCCGGTGAGCATCAGATCCAGTGCTGCGGCCGGGCCGATCAGTTCGGGCAGTCGCAGCATGCCGCCCCAGCCGGGGACGATACCGAGCATCACTTCGGGCAGAGCCAGCCGAGTGCCGGGCTCGTCCACACCGATACGGTAGCGGCAGGCCAGCGCCAGTTCCAGGCCACCACCCATGCAGTGGCCGCGGATCAGGGCCAGGGTCGGGAAGCTGACGGCAGCGAGCTGGTTCATCACGTCCCAGCCACGCTGGACCAGCGCGCGCGCCGCCTCGGCGGAGTCGATCCGGGTGAACTCTTCGATGTTGGCGCCGGCGATGAAGCCGGCCGGCTTGGCCGAGGCAATGACCAGCGCCTTGGGCGGTGCGCTGGACAGCGCCGACAGCACCCGCGACAGCTCGCCCAGCGCTTCGGCCGACAGGGTATTGGTGCTGCTGCCGGCGGCGTCGAAGTCCAGCCAGGCCAGTCCGTCGTCTTCGCGGCGCAATCGCCAGTGTTTGTATGTCATTCCGTTCGCTCGCGTTGTTCGTGCCCGGTGCGTCCGGGTCGGCTCACAGCGGGTGTCCATGCGCGGCAAAGGCCACACACAGGGCGCCCGCGCCCACATTGATGGCGGCGGTCTGGCTCATGTGCGAGACCAGCACCTCGACGCCCGCCGCCCTGGCGGTTTGTTTCATGTCGGCAAACCCCGGCATCGCCTGCACGCGATCGACCGGGCCGCCGTAGCTCACGCAGATGCAGGGCACGTCGAGCCCCTGCCCGATCTGCCGCGTGGCCCGCGCGAACAGGGATTTGACGCCGCTGTCGAAGCCGCGCACCTTGTCGATCGGGCCGGTGTCGTCGCGGTGGGCATGCAGCACCGGCTTGACGTTGAGCATCGAGCCGACCGCGTAGGCCGCCCAGTTCACGCTGTGGTCGCCCTTCTTGGCCGCGCGCCGCATGATGTAGTACAGGTCGTCGGCCACCATGAAGGCGTGCAGCGCGTCGGCCACTTGCGTCAGCCGGGCGCTCATCGACTCGAGCGGCGTGGCCGCATCGCGCAGCCGCGCGGCCTCGTAGGCCAGCACGCCCTGGCCGGCGAACAGGGTGCGGGTATTGATCACCGTGGCGCCCCAGCTCAGGTTGAGACCCGCCGCCCGGCGCAGGTCACGCGCGCCCCGGCCGGCCGTGAGCGCGGCCTGTGTGGCATGGGCGTAGATCGCGCTGCGCCCGCTGGTGATGGTCATGCACACCAGATGGTCGTACTCGGTGACCCAGCGCTCGAGAAACAAGGCCTCGATCTCGGCGGCCGACAGCGGCGCCGATTCGGCATGCAGCTCGGCCCGCTTGTCCTGCCGCTCACGGTAGAAGGCCGTGGTGGCGGCCGGATCACGGGTGTCGACCAGATGCCGGTCGCCCACGCGCAGGCCAATGGGCAGCACATGGATGGCCTTGTCTGCCAGGAAGGTCCCCGGCAGATCGCAGGCGGCGTCGACCACCAGCCCGATCTTCATCGATGCACCCGTTTCATCGAAGTCTCCACGCATTCAATGGCTGTCGGGACACGCCCGAAGGCTACGGCGGACGCGGGGCTTGGCAATATGCAGGGGGGCATTGCCGCCTCCCGCGCCCGACCGTAACCGGTTGCCCTCACAGGGCTTCAACCAACATGGCACCACCCTGCCCGCCGCCAATGCAGATGCTGGCGATACCGCGCTTGCCGCCACTGCGGCGCAGCACGTTGAGGAGGTGCAAGACGATGCGCGCGCCGCTGGCGCCGACCGGATGGCCTTGCGCGACGGCGCCGCCATCGACATTCAGACGGGCCTCGTCGAGGGCGCCCAGCGCACCGTCGAGACCGAGTTCGTTGCGGCAGTAATCGTCGTCGTTCCAGGCGCGCAGGCAGGCGATCACCTGGGCGGCGAAGGCTTCATTGATTTCCCAAGCGTCCAGATCGTTCAGCCCGAGGCCGTGGCGCTGCAGGATCGGCGTAGCCGCATGCACCGGGCCGAGGCCCATCTGGTCGGGCGCGAGGCCTGCCCACTGGCTGTCGGCGATCTTGCCGATGGGTTCGAGGCCGTGTTTTTCGACCGCCGCCTCGGAGGCGAGAATCAGCCACGCGGCGCCATCGGTGATCTGCGAGCTGTTGCCGGCCGTGACCTTGCCGTAGCGCTTGTCGAAGAAGGGGCGCAGCTTGGCCAGGTTGGCAGCGGTGGAGTCGGCGCGCATGCCGTCGTCCTGCGCATAGACCTTGCCGTCGCGGTCGATCAGCGGAACGATCTCGTCGAAATGCCCCGCGGCCTGGGCGGCGATCACGCGCTGGTGGCTGCGCGCGGCGAATTCATCCATGTCCTCGCGGGTGATGCCGAACTTCCAGGCCAGGTTTTCGGCCGTCTGGCCCATCAGCTGGCCGACGATCGGGTCGGTCAGGCCTTTCATGATGCCGATCACCGGGGCCAGGTAGCCGAGCTTGAACTGGCGCAGCGCGGCCACCTTCTGGCCGACGGTCTTGGTCGCATACCAGCCGGACAGCCAGCGCACCATGGCGTCGGAGAGCAGCAGCGGCGCGCGCGACAAGGCGTCGGACCCACCCGCCAGCACCAGCTCGGAGCGGCCAGCCTGGATGTTGATGAGGGCGGAATCGAGCGCCTGCATGCCGCTGGCGCAGTTGCGCATCACCGTCCAGCCCGGCACCTTGAGGCCGCAGCCCATGCGCAGCGCGACCACGCGGCCGATGTTCACTTCGTCCGGCGAGGGGCTGGCGCAGCCGAGGATCACCTCGTCGAGCTGGTCGGGCGCAAAGCGCTGGCGCGACAACAGGGCCGAACCGGCCGCGGTGGCCAGGTCGGAGGCCGCGAAGGGCCCCGGCGTGTTGCGCGACTTGAGAAAGGGCGTGCGCGCCCCGTCGATGATGTACACCGGCTGGTTCATGGCTGGGGCCCTCACGCGACCTTGCGGCGTGCGTTCTGGTCTTCGGGGGTGACGTCTTCGAGCGCCTCGCGCAGGCCGAAGTCGTACTCGAAGTCATCGACGCGGATCACCTTGTCGCGCAACTCGCCGCGACGACGGATGGTGGCGTATTCGACATCGGTAATGACCCGCGCCTCCAGCGCCTTGGCATAGAGGGCATCGACACCGCCGCCGATGAGCAGGCCGGGCTCGAACTGCCCCGACTTGATCGCGCGGCGCACCTTTTGCTCGATCGGCTCGGCCTCGACCGTGGCCAGCAGCGCGGCTTCGAGCGCGGCGACCGGGTCTTCGAGGTCGGTGCCCACGTAGGAGTCGGCCACCAGCCGGTCGCGCGTCGGCGACGGCTCGATCAGCAGCTTGGCAACCTCGTGGCCGAGCTTGTCGGACGGCACCACATAGGGGCGACCGATCGGGAACACCACCACCCGGCGCAGGAAGGCCGCAAAGAGCTTGTTGGGGAAGTTGGCGATCACGCCTTCGAAGGCGTTCTGGATCTTGAACATCGCGTCCCACACCGCCCAGTGCATCAGCGGCGCATCCTCAGCCTGGCGACCTTCGGCCTCATAGCGCTTGAGCGTGGCGGAGACCAGGTACATCAGCGACAGGATGTCGCCCAGGCGCGCCGAGAGCTTCTCCTTGCGCTTGAGCGCGCCGCCCATGGTGCCCATCGAGATGTCCGACAGGAAGGCGAAGGCGGCCGAATAGCGCGTCAGCTGCTGGTAGTAACGGCGAGTTTCCGGCGCAACGCTGTCGGGCACCTTGACGAAGTGCGAGCCGGTCAGGCCCATCACCAGCGCCCGCGCGATGTTGCTGACGGTATAGCCGATATGGCCCCAGAAGGCGGTATCGAAGGTTTCGAGGTCGTTGTCCTGTGCCGCGTGCATTTCCTTGAGCACATACGGATGGCAGCGGATCGCGCCCTGGCCGAAGAGGATCAGGCTGCGCGTGAGAATGTTTGCGCCTTCCACCGTGATGCCGACCGGGATCTGCTGGTAGGCGCGACCGAGGAAGTTCTGCGGGCCGAGGCAGATGCCCTTGCCGCCGATCACATCCATGCCGTCGTTCACTGTCTGGCGGGCACGCTCGGTGACATGGTATTTGACGATTGCCGACACCACCGAGGGCTTTTCGCCCAGGTCGATCGAGCTGGCGGTCAGCGCCCGCGCAGCGTCGGACAGGTAGGTGTTGGCACCGATTCGGGTCAGCGCCTCTTCGACGCCTTCGAAGCGGCCGATGGCGGTCTTGAACTGGTAGCGCACGCGGGCATAGGCACCAACGCTGCGCGCGGTGAGTTTCTGCATGCCGGTGTTGGAGCCCGGCAGCGAGATCGAACGCCCGGCGGCGAGACACTCCATCAGCATGCGCCAGCCCTGGCCGGCCATCTTGGGGCCACCGATGATGAAATCGAGCGGCATGAAAACATCCTGGCCGCGGATCGGGCCGTTCATCCACACCGCGTTGAGCGGGAAGTGGCGACGGCCGATGTCCACGCCCGGGTGGTTCCACGGCACCAGCGCGCAGGTGATGCCGATGTCTTCGGTCTCGCCGAGCAGATGGTCGGGGTCGAACATGCGGAAGGCCAGGCCGAACACGGTGCACACGGGGGCCAGCGTGATGTAGCGCTTGTCGAAGGACACACGCACGCCGAGCACTTCCTCGCCCTGCCACATGCCCTTGCAGACCACGCCGGCATCGGGGATCGAGGCCGCGTCGGAACCGGCCCACGGGCTGGTCAGCGCAAAGGCGGGGATCTCCTGCCCCTGGGCCAGACGCGGCAGGTAATGGTTTTTCTGCTCAGGCGTGCCGTAGTGCAACAGCAACTCGGCCGGGCCGAGCGAGTTGGGCACCATCACCGTCACCGCAGCGGCCGACGAGCGGGTCGAGAGCTTGGTCACCACCTGCGAGTGCGCATAGGCCGAGAAGCCCTTGCCGCCGTATTCCTTGGGGATGATCATGCCCAGGAAGCCCTGGGTCTTGATGTAGTCCCACACCACCTGCGGCAGATCCTGCTTCTGGGTGCTTTCCCACTCATCGGTCAGGCGGCACAGCTCGGTGGTCTGCACATCGAGAAACTGCTGCTCCTCATCGGAGAGCTTGGGCCACGGATAGGCCTGCAGCTTGCGCCAGTCCGGCGCGCCGGCGAACAGCTCGCCCTCCCACCACACGGTGCCGGCCTCCAGCGCATCCTTTTCAGTCTGCGACATCGACGGCAGCGCCTTGCGAAAGGCGCTGAGAATCGACCCGCTGATCCACGACTTGCGCAGCGACGGCACGAGGAACACCCCCATGATCGCCACATAGAGCACCAGCATCAACAACGCCGCGCCAACCGGCCAGCCACCGACCCAGGCCAGCCCGGACAACCAGATCAGCCCTGCCACAAACCAGGCAAAAAATGGCGCTCGCCCGTAGGCGAGCGCACCTGCCAAGGGAGGGAGGGACAGAAAAAACCAGATCATGTGCTACGTCTCCTCGTTGGGTGCGTCGCGTTCTGATGCGCGCTCACACCCGGGCCATCACGCCGCATCGCGGCGGATCGTTCGTGACTCGATCACTTCTTCCGGCAGCGGGGCCCGCAAGCCGCCCAGCAGGAAGGACATCAGTCGCGGCATCAGCCGCGTGGGGTCTTCGTCGTCGAAATCCCCGGCAAACAACTTGAGCGCATCGGTGCCCGCAATCGCATACGACATGGCGCCCATCATGAAATGGAAGCGCCACAGGATTTCCTCGCGCGGCACGTCGGGCAGCGCCCGGTACAGCGCATCCATGAATCGCTGCACTACTTCCGCATACTCTTCGGCCAGAAACTGGCGCACGAACTCGTTCGGCTCGGTATAGGTCCGCCCGAGCAGGCGCATGAAGGTGGCGCCGCCATGCTCGGTATCGGCCGCCATCTTCAGCGACACGCCGAAGAAGGCCGCCACGATCTTGCTCGGCTTGAGCGGCGCGCCGCCCACGACCGCCTCTTCCGCCTCCAGTGCTGCCAGGCGGTCACGATTCAGCTCGGTCAGCCGGCGCCGGAACACTTCCTGGATCAGCGCATCCTTGCTGCCGAAGTGATAATTCACCGCGGCCAGGTTCACACCCGCCTGGCTAGTAATCATGCGCATCGACGTGGCCTCGAAACCGTGCGTCATGAAAAGCGCCTCCGCCGCATCCAGAATGCGCGCCCGGGTATCCGGGCCCTGCTTTGCCGTTGCCTCGCTCATGGGGATCACGCTCCTTCGTTCTTGTTGTGTATTGGGGCAGATCATCGCTATCGCAAAGACGCAATCCTGTTCAAACGTTCGTTTGAATCATACGTTCTGCTAAAACGATGTCAACTGTTTTCTAGGTTCAACACCCGGAAAGATCAATGAGCGGTGCACCACAAGCCATTGATGCAACGCAGCACTTTCCATGTAGTCCAACGTCGGCAGGGTCGGGAAGCGCAAAAAAAAGGGGCGCTCTCGCGCCCCTTCTCTCTGCCGGCCCTCAACCGGCTCAGACGTCGGCGTCCGGCCCGCCGCGCATCATGCCCGGCCCCATACCCTGACGCTTGTCGCCACGCGCATCCCGGCGCTGCTTGAGCGCCTCGCGCTGCTCGGCGGTCAATAATTGATAGACCGCATGCTGATGCGCCAGGCGCATCTGCATCATGCCCGCCATTGCCTCGGCCTGCTGCTCGGTCAGCGCCTTGACCTTGGCCGCATCATAGGTCTCCGCCAGTGCCGCATCGCGCAACTGGTCGCGCAGGCCGCGCACGACTTTCATCTGTTCGCGCATCGCCGGCATCTGGGCATGCTTGAGTTCAAAGATCTGGTCACGCTGCGCGTCGCTCAGATCAAGCCCGCGCAGCATGCGCATCATGCCACCGGCGCCGTCGCCGCCCATGCCCCCCCCCTTGTGCATCGCCATCGGACCGCCGCAGCCGCCCATCCCCGGGCCGGCCTGGGCCACGAGCGGAACGGCAAGGGCCAGGCTGCTGGCCACGAGAAAAGCGCTCAGAATCTTTTTGCGAGTGTTCATCATCATCTCCTTGTGTCGACCTTGATCCGGCTCGGGCACGCTGCCCACCACCGACGACTGCAGTGTCCCCCCGCCATCCGTAAAGCACGGTCAGGCCGGCGTAAAGACAGGTAAAGCGCGGTAAAGGCCGACGCCGGACACATCCACCGCCGTATCATTGCGCCCATGGACACCACCCCGTGGAGACGCAATGACGCGCGTACTGCTGGTCGATGACGACCTCGAACTTGCCGCCATGCTCAAGGAGTACCTCGGACAGGAGGGCTTCGAGGCAACCACCGTGACCGACGGCGAGGCCGGCGTGGCCGAGGCCTTGACCGGCCAGTACGCCATCGCCGTGCTCGATGTGATGATGCCGCGCCTCAACGGGGTGGACGCGCTGCGCCGCATTCGCCAGGAGAGCCGCCTGCCGGTGCTGATGCTCACTGCCCGCGGCGACGATGTGGACCGCATCGTCGGCCTCGAGCTGGGGGCCGACGACTACGTCCCCAAGCCGTGCAGCCCGCGCGAGCTGGTCGCCCGCCTGCGTGCCATCCTGCGCCGCACGGACACGCCGGAGACGCCAGCGACCCGCAGCGACGAGCTGGCGGTCGGTCCGCTGCGGATGTGGCCAGCGCGTCGCGAAGCCCAGTGGGCCGGCGAGCCGCTGGTGCTGACAAGCACCGAATTCACCCTGCTGGAGGTGCTGGTCAGCGCCGCCGGCCAGGTGGTGAGCAAGAACACCTTGTCGGAGAAGGCGCTCGGCCGACCGCTGGCGCGCTTCGACCGCAGCGTGGATGTGCATGTCAGCAGCCTGCGCCACAAGCTGGCGCCACGCGACGACGGGCGCTCGTGGATCCAGACCGTGCGCGGTCAGGGTTACCAGTTCGTGCGGGAGTAACCCGATGGGGCGACTGTTCTGGAAGTCCTTTGTCGCGCTGTGGCTGACGCTGGTGCTGTCGGTCGTCACCGTCGGCACCGCGGTGTGGCTCTATCGTGGCGCCGACGCCGCCGAGGCGCGCAACGAAGTGGCCGCCTACCGGGCAAATATCGCGCTCGACACGGTCGAATCGGTGCTGCTCCACGGCGGCGTGCCCGCCGCGCGCCAATTCCTGATGCGCCGCCCGCACCGCGGCGGGCCAGCCGTGCTGGTGGTCGGCCCCGACGGTCGCGAGTTGCTCGACCGTCCCTCCCCGCCCGCCCCCGCCGAGCACACCCGCCGGGTTCGCATGGCCGACGGCACCGAGTTCACACTCAGCGCGCCGCCCCCCTCGCCGTCCGCTCACGGCTTCGGCGGCAAGCGAAAGCCACCACCGCTGTGGCTGCCCATCTCCACGATCGTGCTCGCCAGCCTGATCTTCAGCGCCTTGCTGGCCTGGTATGTCGCCAAACCCATCCGCCTGCTCAAGCGGGCGTTCGACGCGACCGCCGACGGTGCGCTCGACACCCGGGTCGCGCCGCTGATGGGCGGCCGGCGTGACGAGATCGCCGACCTCGGCCATGACTTCGATCGCATGGCGGCCCGCCTGCAGGCACAGATCGGCGCCCAGCGCCGCCTGCTGCACGACGTATCGCATGAGCTGCGCTCACCGCTGGCGCGCATGCAGGCGGCGATCGGGCTGGGCCGCCAGAACCCCGCACAGCACGAGGTGATGCTCGAACGCATCGAGCGCGAATCTGCCCGGCTCGACACGCTGGTGGGCGAGTTGCTGACCCTGTCGCGCCTCGAAGCCGGCGCCAGTGGCCGAGCCGAGCGCCTCGAACTGGTCGAGCTGATCGCCGGCATCGCCGACGATGCACGCTTCGAGGCCGAGGCACAGGGACGGCAGCTGACCTTCAGCGGCGAGGGCGAATGCTGGACCTGGGGGCAGTCGGAACTGATCCACCGCGCCTTCGAGAACGTGATTCGCAATGCGGTGAAATACACCGCCGCCGACACCGAGGTCGAGGTCCACCTCACCCACAGCGCCGAGGCGCTCGAGCTGCGTGTGGCCGATCACGGGCCGGGCGTGCCGGCCGACCACCTCGACGCCATCTTCGAGCCCTTCCACCGCTGCGGCACCGACGCCAGCGCGCCCGGCTTCGGCCTCGGCCTGGCGATTGCCCGTCGCGCCCTCGCGGCTCACGGCGGCCAGATCACCGCGCGGTCGCGCGATGGCGGCAGCCTGGAAATGCTTATCCGCCTGCCGCTGCGCCAGCACCCGCCGTCGGCAGACGCCTGAGAACTTGTGAAGAAATCGTAGCGAGCAGGGCCGAGTGCAAGGCCGCATTTGGCAACTACGCGAGCGAACGACGAGACATATCAAATGGATAGGCGAGGCGTGAGCGCGTGAGCAACGCAGCAATCGGCACGCGCAGTCGATTTATTCACAAGTTCTGAGACAGCGATCATGCCAGCGCGCCAGCCCCAGCTGGGCCAGCGCGGCCCCCAGCAAGGCCAGCGCCATGTCGGACTGGGTATCCCAGGGGTCGCCCTGGGTACCCAGAAAATCCTCCGCCTGCCCGCCCATCACCACCGCAGCCAGCCACTCGATCAGCTCGTAAGTGGCCGAGATCGCCAGGCAGATGCAGCACACCAGGAAGAACAGCCAGCGCGGCCGGCGCAGCACCTGCAGCCGGATCAGCAGCTCGCGCGCCACCAGGGCCGGCACGAAGCCCTGCACGAAATGGCCGATGCGGTCGTAGGGATTGCGCGCCAGGTCGAACACCTCCTGCAGCCAGAAGCCCAGCGGCACACGGGCATAGGTGTAGGTCGCGCCGAGAATCAGCACCAGCGCGTGCACGGCGATCAGCGCCAGCACCAGTCGGGAGAGCGGAAAGCGCCGGTGGGTGGCCAGCAGGACCGGCAGCGCGATCAGCACCGGCAACACCTCCATCCACCAGGTCAGGCGGTCGTGCGGCGCGATGCCCGACACCGCCACCGCCAGCACCACCCCGGCCACCAATGCCCATTCGAAGCCTTCCGACCGATGCGTCATCCGTCAAGCCCCCAACCCGTTCGTGACTCGCACGGTAGCACGCATGACGCCGGCCCGGCAGCCCGGTACACTGGCCGATCCATGGCCACCACGAGCCCCGCACCATGCCCAGCCCCGACACCCTGATCGCCTTTCTCGGGATCGCCCTGATCATCACCTTCGCCCCCGGCCCGGACAACCTGATGGTGCTCGGCCAGAGCCTCTCCCGCGGGCGCATGGCTGGCTTCGGCATTGCCGTGGGCTGTGCGCTGGGCTGCTTCACTCATGTGCTGTGGGCCACGCTCGGCGTCAGCGCCGTGCTGGCCGCCTCGCCGGCCGCATTTATCGCGCTCAAGCTCGCCGGTGCGGCCTACCTGGCCTGGCTGGGCGTGCAGGCGCTGCGCAGCGGCGGCCAGCTGACGGTCGATGCGCACGCCGCAGCCCCTCGCCCCTGGCGCAAGGATGTTGGCCGCGGTTTCATCGCCAACGCCATCAACCCCAAGGTGGCGCTGTTCTTCCTGGCCTTCATGCCACAGTTCGTGCACGCCGAGGCGGGCAGCACCACGCTGCAGATGCTGGTGCTCGGCCTGGTCTTCATGGCCCAGACGGTGGTGGTATTCGGCACCGTGGCCTACCTGGCCGGCAGCATCGGCCGCCTGCTCAAGCGCCGCCCCGGCGTGGCGCCCTGGCTCGACCGCATCGCCGGCATGATCTTCCTCGGCCTGGCGCTGCGCCTGGTGCTCGACGACACGCAGGGCTGAACCGCATGCGACGCCACCCCTCGGGCGCGCTGCCCGCACCGGCCACCGGCGAACGTCACGATCTGAACACCATCAAGACGCTTTTTCCCTACCTGTGGAGCTACAAGGGACGGGTGTTCTTCGCGCTGGCCTGCCTGCTCGGCGCCAAGGTGGCCAACGTGGGCGTGCCGATGGTGTTCAAGCACATGGTCGACGCGTTGACCATCACCCCCGAGCAAGCCTTCATCGTCGTCCCCGCCGCGCTGGTCGTCGCCTATGGCGTGCTGCGCTTCATGACCTCGATGCTGACCGAGCTGCGCGAACTGATCTTCGCCCGCGTCACGCAGCAGGCGGTGCGCAACATCTCGCTGCAGGTCTTCGGCCATCTGCACGCGCTGTCGCTGCGCTTTCACCTGGAGCGCCAGACCGGCGGGCTGACCCGCGACATCGAGCGCGGCACCCGCTCGATCGGCTCGCTGATCAGCTACACGCTCTACAGCATCCTGCCCACGCTGGTCGAGGTCGGGCTGGTGATCGGCATCCTCTATGTAAACTACGATGCGATCTTCTCGATCATCACCGCCATCGCGCTCACGCTGTACATCACCTTCACGGTCAAGATCACCAACTGGCGCACCGCCCTGCGCCGCAAGGCGAATGAACTCGATTCGGCCGCCAACGCCCGCGCCATCGACAGCCTGCTCAACTTCGAGACGGTGAAGTACTTCAACAACGAAGACTTCGAAGCTCGCCGCTACGACGATCAGCTGCGCCAGTGGGCCGATGCGCAGATCAAGAACCAGCTATCGCTGTCGGGGCTGAACATCGGCCAGGCCGCGATCATCGCCGTCGCCGTCACCAGCATGCTGTGGCTGGCCTCGGCGCGCGTGGTCGACGGCACCATGACGCTCGGCGACATCGTGCTGGTCAATGCCTACATGTTGCAGCTGTACATCCCGCTCAACTTCCTTGGTGTCATCTATCGCGAGATCCGCCAGGCGCTGACCGACATCGAGCGCATGTTCGGCCTGCTCGGGCAGCCGCGCGAGATCGCCGACAAACCCGATGCCACCCGCCTTGCCGCCGACGACGCCACGGTGCGCTTCGAGAACGTCAGCTTCGCCTACGACCCGGCCCGCCCGATCCTCTTCGATGTCGACTTCGAGATCCCGGCCGGCAAGACCGTGGCCGTGGTCGGCCATTCCGGCTCAGGCAAATCGACGCTTGCCCGGCTGCTGTTCCGCTTCTATGACGTGACCGGCGGGCGCATCACCGTTAACGGCACCGACATCCGTGACCTCCAGCAGGACAGCCTGCGCCGCGCCATCGGCATCGTGCCGCAGGACACCGTGCTGTTCAACGACACCCTGCGCTATAACATCCACTACGGCCGGCCTGAGGCCGCCGACGGCCTGATCGACAAGGCCGCGGCGGCGGCCCAGCTCACCGATTTCATCGACCGCCTGCCCGACGGCTACGAGGCACGCGTCGGCGAGCGCGGCCTCAAGCTCTCCGGCGGCGAGAAGCAGCGTGTGGCCATCGCCCGCGCCCTGCTGAAAGATCCGGCCATCCTGATCTTCGATGAAGCCACCTCGGCACTCGACTCGCGCACCGAAAAGGCCATCCAGGCCCAGATCGACCTCGCTGCCCGCGGTCGCACCGCGTTGATCATCGCCCACCGCCTGTCGACCATCGCCCACGCCGACGAGATCCTGGTGCTCGACCAGGGCCGCATCGTCGAACGTGGCCGGCATCAGGCCCTGCTGACCGCCAATGGTGCCTATGCGCAGATGTGGCGGCTGCAGCAGCAGGAAGCCAGCGAAGCGGATAGCACGCAATAGCGCAGGCCTTCAACGCCTGCCTCCGAGAGGTTTCGGTGGGGCTTTGTAGGGTGGTCAGCTTCGCTGCCCACCAAGCGTTGGCTATCGTTGAGCACGATGGTGGACAGCGAAGCTGACCACCCTACGGCGCTCCACGCTTCCTTCCCACGCTCTGCCACCTTCGCCCAATTGCGCTTCACTGCCTTCGCCGTGATCCACTGCCGGCGGGGTTTACCCCCCAGAAGCACGCCCATGCTGGGAACACAAACAAAGACGGCGCCCGAGGGCGCCGTTCAAAGGACGGAGTTGAATCGCCGGCTTACTTGCGACGGCGACGCAGTCCGATGACACCGAGCAGGCCAAGGCCGGCCAGTGCCAAAGAACCCGGTTCGGGGACGCCGGTGCCCGGCGTGCCACCGCACGTGCCCCCACTGGCGCCCCCCGGCGCAGTGCAGATCGAGCCCTTCACGGCGTAGAGCTTGGCGTAGTCCTTGCCCGTCGCCCAGTTTGCGTTACCGCTGTCGAAGGTCGGGTTGAAGGCACCGACCAGCCAGTAGGAGGAATACACCGACGAGCCCGTCGACGTCAGGTTTTTGCCCGGATTCGACAGGCTGGCGATATTGACCCAGCCGCCCGACACCATGTCGGCGTAGGTGGTGCCGGCCAAGGTCGGGGTGCCGGCGCCGATATAAGCCAGTACGGACAGATCGGAGTCGTTGCTGTACCAGCCGTTCTGGACCGCGGTCAGATTCACCGCCTGGCTGAAGGACAACAGCACCGAGTCGTAACGATCGTCGTTGTCGATGGCGTGTTCCGGGTTGGTGCCTTCACCCGGGTCGCCGTCACTACCGTCCCGGTTGCGAACGCCCAGACCACCGTCGTAGGAGCCGAGGTAGGCGTTTTCAAGCAAGGTATTGGACGAGCCGCCGGTATTGGCCCAAGCCGTTGCCTGCACCTGAACCCCGTCGCTGTTGTAGGTGCGGACGTTACCGTAGCTGCTGCTGCTGTTGCTCCCCCCCGTAAAGGTCCAGGACGTCGCAGCCATCGCAGGGGCCGCGGCCAACAGACCCGCCGCCATCAGCGCGTGCATCCAGAGTGATTTTTTCATGTGCCTCTCCCGGCATATTTCTGAGTCGAGTTCAATAAAGCAAACGATGTGCCAATACAAAACTTTCTTACAAATCAGCAACCTGCAGGCATCGCCGTTCTTCGCTTAAAAAAAGCGTCAGATTTTCCGACACCACGCTACTTCCCCAGCTGCTGTCGCAACCGACGGGCAGCATCCACTCCGGCGAACGCGCTGCCGTCCGCCAACACGGCATCCAGCTCCTTGATGGCTTCGGTTACGCGCCCGCTGCGCGCCAGTGCTTCGGCCAGGTGATACCGGATCTCGGGATTCTGGGGGGCCCGCAAACGGGCGTCTCGCAACAGCCCAAGGGCGCCGTCGACATCGCCATTGCGCAGCTTGATCCACCCCAGCGTATCGGTGACCAAGGGGTCCTGTGGCGCCAGTGTCCGCGCCTTTTCCGCCACGCGGGCGGCCGAGGTGTCGCCGAGCTCCAGCAGCACCAGTGCGTAGTTGTTGAGCAGGTCGATATTGGCCGCATTGCTTGCCAGGAGCGTTTCGTAATGCGGCCGGGCATCGGCCCACCGCCCACGCTGCATCAGCAGTTCTGCAAGCGCACGCCGCACATCCATCGCCGGCGCGCGCTTGAGCTCGGCGCGCAAGGCGTCGATCGCGCCGTCGATGTCCTTGCCGGCAAACCGGGCGCGGGCCAGCGCCAGCGCGGCCTGCGGGCCGGGCCACTGCTGGTACAGGCGCCGCGCCGCCTCGACGGCCCGCCGCGTGTCGCCACTGGCCAGTGCAATCGTCACCTCGTGACTGGCCACCGCACTGCCATCCGGCTGCACCCGCTGCAACTCAGCCAGGGCGGTGTGCGCGGCGGCAACGTCGCCCCGCGCCAAGGCCACATCGACGGCAAGCGACAACGCGGGCGGATAGGCCTTGACGGCGGTCAGCGCCTTCTGGATGTTGTACTCGGCATCGTCCGGGTAGCCCGCGCTCAACTGCAGCTGACCAATGCGGACCTGCGCATCCGGATCAAACTCGGCCAGCCGGGTCATGTCGCGGAAGGTCTGGCGCGCAGCCGTGGCATCACCGGCGGCCAGATACGCCTGGCCGAGCACCGCCTGGACCTGCAGATTCCCCGGATGGCGCAGCCCGACCTCCTTGGCGGCATTGAGCGCGGCCGAGGGCTGGCGGGTGGCGGCCAACAGCTCGACCAAGGCGAGCGCGGCACGCGGATCGTCCGGCTGCTTGGCGGCCGCCTTGCGAAGCCAGTCGATCGCCTCGACCATGGTGCCCTCGCGCTGCGCCAGCAGCCCGAGTTCATACATCACCCGGGCGTCGTCCTTGCGTGTGTCGAACAAGCGCATCAAGCGCTGGCGTGCGACATCCGGCTTGCCCTCCTCGGCGTCCACGCGCGCCAGATTGAGCAAGGACGGCACAAAATCGGGGTCGCGCTGCAACACCTGCTCGTACGCCTGGCGCGCACCGGCCACGTCGCCGGACGCTGCCCGAATGGCGCCGAGCAGGTTGAGCGCCGACAGGTTGTCCTCTCGCCCCTTGACCAACGCCTGCGCGACCGCCAGCGCCTTGTCGGTGTCGCCGCGACGCATGTACAGAGAGGTCAGCACCATGCCCACCGCACCATCACGCGGGTTGGCCGCAAAGGATTTCTCAAGACTGGCGATACCCGCCTCGGCCTGCCCGCCGCCGAGCAGACTGTAGCCGAGCGCCGCCTGCACTTGCGCATCGCCTTGCATGGCTTCGGCCGCCCGCTCCAGATAATGGGTTGCGCGCAGATAGCGCCTGCTGGCCAGATGGGCGCGCCCCATGAGCAACAAGGCCTGGGGGTCGTCCGGCCGCACGCGCAGCACCGGCTCGATGGTCGTCAGGGTGCGCGCGCTGTCGCCCTCGTCGATGTAGATGCTGGCGAGCAGTCGGCGCGCGCCGAGATTCCTCGGGTAGCGGGAGATCAGCCCGTCTAGGAAGCCTTTTGCCTTCTCCGTGGCGTTGAGCCCATGGTGCGCCAGCGCACCAAGCATCATCAGCTGCTCCCGGGCATTGACGTACTCCGGCGGCAGCGTGTCGACGAGCCGGGCCACCTCTGACAACGCCGCCTGCACGGCAACCGCGTCGCCCTTGCGACCAGCGACAACCGCGCGCAGGTAGGCCGAGCGCGGCTCCGACTTGGCGTGCTCGGCCAGATAGGTCAGATCCTCGGCGGCATCGGCATCGCGCTTGAGATCGACCAACAGCGAAGCCCGCGCCACGCGGGCGTCGACATGGGCCGGATCGAGCTTGAGCGCGCGGTCGTAATCCGCCATGGCGGCATCGAGATTGCCCTGGGTGTGCCGCAATGAAGCGCTCAGGTTCCAGACCCGGGCGTCATTCGGCGCGAGGGCCACGACACGTGCCACGGCATCCCTGGCGGCGGTGAACTCGCCCTGTGCCAGCAGGAACGGCACCCAGGACAGATAGGGGCGCACCGAGGCCGGGTCGGCCTCGATCGCTGCCTGATAGGTCCGCGCGGCGGCCTTGAAATCGCCCTCGTCGGCGTAGGCTGCCGCGCGCAGCGACAAGATCTCGACCAGCGCCGCACCGCGCAGCCCGTCGGGCTGGATGTCGCGCAGCACGTCCTTGGTGCGCCCCAAGGCCATCAGCAGCTGCCCCCGCGGCACCGCGATCTCGGTAGGGCTGACACCAAGCTTGAGCGCCTCGCTGAAGGCCGCTTCGGCCGCCGGCAACTCGGTCTGCGCGAGCAGCGCCCGGCCAAGCAGCACATGGGCCGAGAGCATCTTCTGGTTCTGCTGAATGGCATTCTTGAGCTGAATGACCGCGCCGGCCGTGTCGCCCTTTTCAAAGCGGGCCAGGCCGTCTTCATAATAGGCCGCCGCCTTGCCGGCATCGGCCAGCACCGGCAGCGAAAAAGCAAAGGCAACAACGGCCAGGCCATGGCGCAGACGCTGCGCACGAGAAGCGATAGGCATGGCGCCCTCCGAGAGAAAATCGGCTTGATCAGTCATCCCGCGAGTATAGAGCGCCCCCTCATTCCAGCACCGTGACATCTTTTGCCAACGCACCGATCGACACTGGCGATGGCACAGCGGTAGTGTCGAATTCCGTTAAACTGGCAAGGCTTTTGCCCAGGAGCCCCCCCACCCATGTCCGCCCATGAAGGCTTGCCGCATCTTCGCGAGCTGATTCTCTTCCTGTGCCTGTCCGGCGTGCTCATTCCGCTGCTGCAACGGCGCAGCATCAACCCGGTGCTCGGCTTCCTGGCCGTCGGCACGCTGGTGGGGCCCTACGGGCTGGGCCGGCTGGTGGAGCACTGGCCCTGGCTGGCCACGGTGACCTTTGCCCGCGTCGAGGACGTGGCGGTGTTTGCCGAGCTGGGCGTGATCTTCCTGATGTTCATGATCGGCCTCGAGATGTCGGTCGATCGCCTGTGGGCGCTGCGGCGCTGGGTGTTCGGTGTCGGCGCGCTCCAGGTAGGCTTGTCGGCGGCGGCCATTGGCGGGCTGGCCTATGTGTTCGGCAACCCGGTCGAGGCCTCGGTGATCCTCGGGCTGGTGCTGGCATTTTCGTCCACCGCGGTGGTCATGCAGCTGCTGACCCTGCGCCGCGAGCTGGGCACGCCGCTGGGGCAGGCCAGCTTTTCGCTGCTGCTGTTCCAGGATCTGGCGGTGGTGCCGTTGCTGGTGCTGGTCGGCCTGCTCGGCCAGCACGGCGACGGCAGCTTTGCCCTTCAGATGGGGCAGGCGGCCATGAAGGGCGTGGTCACCATCGGCGCCATCTACCTGATCGGGCGACGCCTGGTGCAGCCGGTGTTTCACCATCTGGCGGCCAACCAGCAGTCGGACACCTTCATGGCGCTGACCTTGCTGGTGTCGCTGGGCGTGGCGGCGCTGACCTGGGCCGCCGGGCTGTCGATGGCGATGGGTGCGCTGCTGGCCGGGCTGATCATCGCCGAGACGGAATTCCGCCATGCGGTGGAGGTCACCATCGAGCCCTTCAAGGGCTTGCTGATGGGGCTGTTCTTCATGTCCGTGGGCATGGGGATCGACCTGACCGAGCTGATCAACCGGCCGCTGTGGCTGCCCTTGTCGGTGGTCGGCCTGGTGTTGATCAAGGGCGTGGTCATCGCCGCGCTGTTCCGGGGGTTCGGCTTGTCGATGGGTCGGGCGATCGAGGGCGGGATGCTGCTGGGCGCCGGCGGCGAGTTTGCGTTCATCGTGATCGGCATGGCGCTGACCTACCAGTTGCTGCCGCGCGATGTCGCCCAGTTCATGCTGCTGGTGGTCGGCCTGAGCATGCTGGCCACCCCTCTGATCGCCCGCATCGGCCAGAGCGTGGGCAACGCCATCGACCGGCGCACCGGTCAGCAGGCCGACGCCACGCAGGTGACCGATGTGGCCTCGATGCGCAACCATGTGATCCTCGCCGGCTACGGCCGGGTGGGCCGCCTGGTGGGGGAGCTGCTGTCCGACCTTGGCGTGGCCTATTGCGCGATCGAAAGCAACCCGGCCATTGTCGCCCGCTACCGGGCACGGGGCCTGCCGGTGGTGTTCGGCGATGCGAGCAATCCCGAGATGCTGCGCCGCCTGCATCTCGACCAGGCGGGCGCAGTGATCCTGACCATGGACCAGACCGCACCGGCCATTCACGCAGTGCGCGGCTTACGTGCAATGGCGCCCGACATCCATGTGCTGGCGCGCGCGCGCGACGAGAAGCACGCCCTCGCGCTGCGCAAGGCCGGCGCCGACATCGTCATCCCCGAAACACTGGAGTCGAGCCTGCAGCTGGCCGCCGGCGCACTGGCGCGCCTGGGCGTGCCGGACGAGGCGGCGCGCCTGCTGCTCGAACGGGCCCGCGACGACCGCACCCATCCGCTGCGCAACACTTCATGACGTTTGCCCTCCCGGCCGACCGTGCGCGGCGGTCGTCACCCGCGGCAAGTCAGGGCACAATACCGGCTTCATCCGTTCGCGAGGACACCCTGTGATTCGTACGGGTCTGCTGATCCTTTCCGCATGCTTTTCGCTCGCTGCCGGCGCCCAGACCGTCGCGTCGGCCGACGACACGCTCTCGGCCATCCGCGAGCATGGCGCCATCCGCCTCGGCCACCGCTTGTCATCGGTACCCTTCTCCTATCTGAACGAGAACGGTCAGGTGGTGGGCTACTCGCATGAGCTGGCGCTGAAGATCGTCGAGGCCATCCGCAAGCATCTGGGCAAGCCCGACCTGCCCGTGGATCTGGTACCGATTACCTCTGGCAATCGCTTCCGCCTGATCACCAAGGGCGAGATCGACTTCGAGTGCGGCTCGACCACCCACAACACGACACGCGCCCGGCAGGTGAGCTTCTCCAATACCATCTTCGTCATCGGCACGCGCCTGCTCACCCACCGCGACTCAGGCATTGCCGACTTCAACGATCTTGACGGCAAGCGGGTCGTCACCACCGCCGGCACCACCTCCGAGCGCCTGCTGCGGCAGATGAAGGAAGAGCGCCAGATCGACCTCACCCTGATCACCGCGCGCGACCACGGCGAGAGTTTTCTCACGCTCGAAACGGCCCGGGCCGACGCGTTCATGCTCGACGATGCCCTGCTGTATGGCGAAATGGCCAAATCGCAACACCCCACCGACTGGATCGTCACCGGCAGCCCGCGCTCTTTCGAAGCCTATGGCTGCATGATGCGCAAGGGCGACCCGGCCATGAAGCAACTGGTCGACAGCACGCTCGCACGGCTGATGACCTCGGGCGAAGCCGAGCGCATCTACACCCGCTGGTTCCTGCAACCGATCCCGCCCAAGCAACTGAACCTCAACTTCCCGCTCTCCGACAGCATGCGCGCACTGTTCCGCGAGCCCAACGACAAACCGTTCCAATGACCGCCATGGCGCCGCGTCTGACCCTGCTCACCACGGGCGGCACCATTGCCGGCCGGGCCGCCAGCGCGGCCGACACCACCGGCTACACCGCCGGCGCGCTCGACCCGGCCGCGCTGGTCGCCGCCGTGCCCGGGCTCGCGACGCTCGCCGAGCTGCACTGCGACGCGGTGTTTTCGATCGACAGCAAGGACATGACGCCCGCGCACTGGCTTACCCTGCGGACTCGCGTGCTGCAGCACCTGGCGCGGGTCGACTGCGACGGCGTGGTCATCTCCCACGGCACCGACACCCTGGAAGAAACGGCTTTTTTCCTGCACCTGACTCTGCCCCCCGGCAAACCGGTCGTGATGACGGCCGCCATGCGCCCGGCCACCGCGCTCTCGGCCGACGGGCCAATGAACCTCTACCAGGCCGTCGCCGTCGCCGCCCACCCCGACAGCGCCGACAAAGGCGTGCTGGTGGTCGTCAACGGGCAGATCTTCGCGGGGGCCGACATCGTCAAGACCGACACCGAGGCGCTCGACGCCATCGCCGCCCCCGGCCGTGGCCCGCTCGGCGCGGCCGCGCCGGTCCGGTTCTTCCATCCGCCGGCCCTCGGCCGCACCGGCTGCATCGCCCCCCACGCCCTCGCCGGCCTGAGCGACCTACCGCGGGTGGACATCCTGCAGGTGGCCGCCGGCAGCGCCCCCGACCTGCTCACCGCGGCGGTGGCCGCCGGCGCCCGCGCGCTGGTCCTCGCCCTGCCGGGCAACGGCAGCCTGCCGCAGGCCTGGCAAGACGCCGTCGCGCAGGCCCGTACCGCCGGCGTGGCCGTGGTGCGCTCGACCCGTACCGGGCATGGCCGCGTTGCCCACGCGGCCGACAGTGCGCTGCCACCGGCCAGCGGCGCGCTCAACCCGCCCAAGGCCCGCATCGCCCTGATGCTGGCCCTGGCCAGCGGTCAGCCCGAGTTGGCCACCGCGCTGTTCGCCTGACGCGGCTACAAGCCCGGATCCGTCCCGCCGCCCTCGCGCGCCGCATCCACCACCCGCCGCGTCAGCGCCGGTGCAAACAGCTCGACAAAGGCATACACATAGCCGCGCAGCCACACATTGCGCCGGATACCGATGCGCGTGGTGCTCGACTCGAACAGGTGGCCGGCGTCGTTCATGCCCAGGCCCTTGTCCATCAACGGGTCGAAGGCCATGCTGGCGACGATGCCGATGCCCAGGCCCATGCGCACATAGGTCTTGATCACGTCCGAATCGATGGCGGTGAGCACCACGTTCGGCTTCAGCCCACGGCCGAGGAAGGCCTTGTTCATCTGGCCACGCCCGGTAAACGCCGAGTCATAGGTGATGATCGGCCAGCGCGCGATCTCCTCCAGCGTCAGCGGCCGGGCCTTGAGGATGGGGTGGTCCGACGGCGCGACCACGCCGCGGTTCCACTGGTAGCACGGCAGCATCACCAGCTCGGGGTATTCGGCGATGGCCTCGGTGGCGATCACCAGGTCGGCATCGCCCGACAACACCATGTCGCACACCTGGCGCGGACTGCCCTGGTGCAGTTCCAGCCGCACCTTGGGATAGCGCCGGGTAAACTCGGCGATCACCTTGGGCAGCATGTAGCGCGCCTGGGTGTGGGTGGTGGCGATCGACAGCCGGCCCTGCCCCTCGTTGCGGAACTCCTCGCCAACACGCTGGAGGTTGTCGGCATCGGCGAGCACGCGGCGGGCGATCGCCAGCACCTCGCGGCCCGGCTCGGTGACATCGACAATGCGTTTGCCGTGACGCACAAAGATGGCCACCCCCAGCTCTTCCTCCAGCGCACGGATCTGCTTCGACACGCCGGGTTGCGAGGTAAACAAGGTGTCGGCCGCCTCGGACACGTTCAGGCCATTGCGATCGACTTCAACGATGTAACGCAGCTGCTGGAAGTTCACGTTCAGCACTCCACAGTCGCGGCCTGCCGACACCCGGCAGCACCATCTAAATAACTTTTGATTATTAAAGTTTAACCCGGCGAGACTGTTCCGATCTATCCACAATCCGTACGATGCAATGCAACATCGACAGGTTGGATCACATGGACTTTGCCTACACCCTCGCCGGATTCGCAGTTGGCGCCATCGTCGGACTCACCGGCGTGGGCGGCGGCTCGCTGATGACGCCGCTGCTGGTGTTGATGTTCGGCATCCACCCGTCGGTGGCGGTGGGCACCGACCTGCTCTACGCCGCCATCACCAAGGCAGGCGGTACGCTGGCGCACAGCCTCAAGGGCTCGGTGGACTGGCAGATCACCCGCCGTCTGGCCACCGGCAGCATTCCCGCGGCGCTGGTCACCCTGTGGGCGGTGCATCGCTATGCACCGGGCGGCATGGACGGCGCCACCCATGTGATTACCTTTGCGCTCGGCGTGGCCCTGGTGCTCACCGCCGTCGCCATCCTGTTCCGCAGCCGCATCCAGGCCTTCTCGACCCGGGTGATGGGCGAGACGCCCAATCCGGTGCGCACCCGCAACCTGACCATCGCCACCGGGGCGATCCTGGGCGTGCTGGTGTCGATTTCCTCCGTCGGCGCGGGGGCACTGGGCGTTACCGCACTGTTCTTTCTGTATCCTGCGCTGCCTGCGTTGCGCATCGTCGGCTCCGACATCGCCCATGCGGTGCCGCTCACCGCGGTGGCCGGCCTGGGTCACTGGGCGCTCGGCACGGTGGATTGGGCCCTGCTCGGCAGCCTGTTGATTGGCTCCCTGCCCGGCATCTGGCTGGGCAGCCATGTTTCAGCGCGGGTCCCCGACCGCGTTCTGCGTCCGATTCTGGCCAGCACCCTGGTGCTGGTGGGCGCAAAAATGATCACTCACTGAGAGACAAAAAAATATGTATCGCTACGACGATTACGATCAGCAGCTGGTGGATGAGCGCGTCGCGCAGTTCACCGACCAGACGCGCCGCTATTTCGCCGGCGAGCTGACCGAAGAAGAATTCCTGCCGCTGCGCCTGCAGAACGGCATCTACATCCAGCGCCACGCGCCGATGCTGCGCCTGGCGATCCCCTACGGCAACCTGCGCGCCGACCAGGTGCGCATGTACGGCCACATCGCCCGCACCTACGACCGCGGCTACGGCCACTTCACCACGCGCCACAACATGCAGTTCAACTGGTGCAAGCTGGAGAAGATGCCCGAGATCCTCGCCAAGCTGGCCACCGTGCAGCTGCACGCCATCCAGACCTCGGGCAACTGCATCCGCAACACCTCGACCGATCCGTTCGCCGGCGTGGCCGAAGACGAGCGCATCGACCCGCGGCCGTGGTGCGAGTTGATCCGCCAGTGGAGCACCTTCCACCCCGAGTTCGCCTACCTGCCGCGCAAGTTCAAGATCGCCGTCAATGGCGCGGAAGAAGACCGCGCCGTGATCCGCTGCCATGACATCGGCCTCGAACTGGTCAAGAACGCCGCGGGCGAGACGGGCTTTCGCATCTTCGTCGGCGGCGGCCTGGGCCGCACGCCGATCATCGGCGAGCAGATCACCGACTTCGTCGCCTGGCCGCACTT
>JAWKYX010000015.1:0-64559 GCA_041396265.1 Rhodocyclaceae bacterium | reverse complement strand
GCGCCGGGGTCGGTGCTGGTGGTCGGCAAGTGGGGCTACGGCCATTACGGCAGCTTTGGCATCGAGGTGGCGCAGCGGCCGGTGTCGGCGCCGGTGCGCCATGGGGATGTGATCGTGTTCGCGTATCCGCCGGAGCCGCTGATCCGTTACGCGAAGCGGGTGGTGGGGCTGCCGGGGGACACGGTGGCCTACCGGCGGGGGCAGTTGCGCATCAACGGGCTGGCGGTGAAGCACACGCCGGCGGCGGATTTCGTGGTGCCGGGCGACGAGGCGATGCAGCAGTTCGAAGAGCAGTTGTCGGGCGAGCGCTACCGGGTACTGTATGCGCGCGACGAGCGGCCGTTCTTCCAGGTGATCGAGGACTTTCCGCTACGCGACAACTGCCGCATCGACCCGGAGGGTATCGAGTGCCAGGTGCCCGACGGGCACTACTACGTGATGGGCGACAACCGCGACAACAGCAGCGACAGCCGCGCGTGGGGCTTTGTGCCGGCGCGCCACGTGGTGGGCAGGGTGTGGCGGGTGACGGCGCCGGCGGGCGAATGAAGAACGGGCAGCCGAAGCTGCCCGTCCGTGGATGCCGTCGCGCGAGGCTCAGCGCACCAGATGCAGGAAGTGCATGTGCTTGTGGTACTGGTCGATGATGTCGCTGATCACGCCTTCCTTTGACCAGCCCATCACGTCGTAGTCTTGTCCGCCTTCGCGCAGGTGGATTTCGGCGCGATAGTACTTCTGCTCTTCGGCCACCTCGCTCTCGGCCACGTCGGGGCTGAGGAAGGCGGGCTTGATGTGGGCGCGGGCGCGGATCTGGTAGAGGAAGTCGATCTCCTCGCCATGAGCGACGCTGAGCACCACATGGTCGGCGTCGGTGCTGGTCACCGTGGCGTCAATGCCCTTGAGCTTGAGTTCGGCTGCCACTTCATCGCAGGCGGGCCGGCCGATCTGGGCGATGAAGCGCTGCACCACGTCGCGCGTGGGGTAATCGACGATGTTGTGCAGGCGGTCTTTCCACGAGCCGCTCACCACCGGCGGGCCGACCGGGGCCATGTTCATCTGCAGGCTCTCGCGCTTGTAGAGGTCGATGCGCAGCGCCTTGATGAGGCCGTAGGTGGCCACCAACAGCACCACGGCAAAGGGCAGGGCGCTGGCGATGGTCATGGTCTGCAGCGCACCGAGGCCGCCGGCGAGCAGCAACACGATGGCCACCACGCCTTCACCGCCGGCCCAGTAGATGCGCTGCCACAGCGGGGTGTTGTCATGACCGCGCGAGCACAGCATGTCGACCACCATGGAGCCGGAGTCGGATGAGGTGACGAAGAACACCACCACCATCACCATGGCGAGCATGGACAGCACGCCCGAGAACGGGAAGTTTTCCAGAAAGGCGAACAGCGCCAGCGCCACGTCGGCCTGCACCGCCTCGCCCAGCGCCGCCTGGCCCTGGTTGAGGATCAGCTCGATGGCCGAGTTGCCGAACACGGTCATCCACATCAGCGTGAAGCCGGTGGGCACGAAGAGCACGCCCATGGCGAACTCGCGGATGGTGCGCCCGCGCGAGACGCGCGCGATGAACAGCCCGACGAAGGGCGCCCAGGACATCCACCAGCCCCAGTACAGAATCGTCCAGCCGCCGATCCAGTCGGTCTTCTGGTAGGCGAAGAGGTTGAAGGTGTTGCTGACGATGTCGGCCGCGTAGGCGCCGGTGTTCTGCACGAAGGCCTGCAGCAGGAACACCGTGGGGCCGAGCACCAGCATGACGATGAGCAGGATCACCGCCAGGCCCATGTTCAGCTCCGACAGGATCTTGATGCCCTTGTCGAGGCCGGTGGCCACCGACAGCATGGCCAGCCCGGTGACGCCGACGATGAGCACGATCTGCACCGTGGTGCTCACCGGCACATCGAACAGATGGTTGAGGCCGGCATTGACCTGCATGACCCCGTAGCCCAGCGAGGTGGCCACGCCGAACACCGTGCCGATAACGGCAAAAATATCCACCGCATGGCCGATGGGGCCATAGATGCGCTCGCCGATCATCGGGTACAGCGCCGAGCGCAGGGTCAGCGGCAGGCCGTGGCGGTAGCTGAAAAAGGCCAGGATCAGCGCCACGATGGCGTAGATCGCCCAGGCGTGCAGCCCCCAGTGGAAGAAGGTGATCTTCATCGCCGCGCGCGCGGCCTCCACCGTGGCCGCCTCGCCCACCGGCGGGGCCAGGAAGTGCATCACCGGCTCGGCCACGCCGAAGAACATCAGGCCAATGCCCATACCGGCCGAAAACAGCATGGCAAACCAGGTGACGTTGCTGTAGTCGGGGGTGGAATGGTCTGGCCCGAGCTTGATCTCGCCGTAGCGCGACAAGCCGAGAAAGATGACGGAGATGAGGATGATCGCCACCGTCAGCACATAGAACCAGCTGCCGTTGGCAACGATGGTCGCCTGCAGCGCCTTGAAGCTGCTATCGGCGGCGTCGGGCGCCACCGTTGCAAAGGCCAGCAGGGTCAGGATCAGAACGGAAGCCGGATAGAACACCGGTGGGTGAAAGCCGGCTTTGCCCGGCGGCGGGGTGTGGGGTGCATTCATCTTATTGTCATTCCCTGTTGCTCGGTCGGCCCGCCGGTGCTGCGTGTCGGCGGGTTGCGTTACTGTGTTTTAGCATACGCCCCACCCCCACCGTCCACCCGGAGCCCCGCATGCGAGCCTTGCCCTGCTTTCTCTACGACGCCTTTGCCGAGCACCGCTTCGGCGGCAATGTGGCCGGCGTGGTGCTGCTCGACGCCCCCGTGCCCGACGATGCCGAGCTGCAGGCGCTGGCCGCCGAGCTGGCCGCGCCGACCACCGGTTTCGTCGAACGGCTCGGCGCCGATCGCTACCGGGTGCGCTTCTTCAGCCCCAGCGCCGAGATGGCCATGTGCGGCCATGTCACCATCGGTGTGGCCTGCGCGCTGCTCGACGAAGGCCTGATCGCCGGCGACCGCTTCACGCAGGAAACCGCCGCCGGCCCGGTGGCCCTCACCCTCACCGACCGCCACCCGCATCCGCGCGTCGACATGGCCCAGCGCCTGCCCGAGTTCGACGCGCGCGCACTGCCCACCGCCGAGCTGGCCGCCGCGCTGGGCGTGGACGCATCGGCCTTCGACCCGGCGATCCGCCCCGGGCGTGCCAGCACCGGCCTGCGCCACCTGTTCGTCGCGCTGCGGCAGGAGCACGACCTGGCCGCCATGCAGCGTGACGACGCGGCGCTGTTCGCCCTGTGCCATACGCACGGCATCGACACCATCGGCGTGTTCGCCCTCACCGACCGCCGCCCCGGCCTGTGCCGCGTGCAACTGCGCGACCTGTGCCACGGCGTGGGCAATCCGGAGGAGTCGGCCTCGGGCACCACCAACGGCGCGCTGGCCAGCTTCCTGTTCCACCGCGGCGTGCTGACGGCGGCGGACGGCACGGCCACGCTGCAAGCCACGCAGGGGCGCGACATGGGTCGCCCGGCGAACATCACCACACGGCTGGGCATTGTCAGCGGCGCGATATCGCACGTGGCGGTGGGCGGCTCGGCGGTGCGCACACTGGCCGGCACGCTGTACCTGTAGGGCGGGTTTCAACCCGCCGCCACGGCTGGCCGGATGAATCCGGCCCTACTGGATGGTCAGCGTCCCAAACCAGCGGGCCTCGGGCGCCATCTCGCTGCGCTCGGCGGGGCCGTAGGGCGGTATACCGGCATCGACCGGCGGCGCGCCGATCTGGTTGAGATCCACCGCCTGCGGCCGACCCACCAGACCCGCGTCGGTCGGCGTCAGCCGGTAGTACACGCCGTTCCACAGCTTGGCGCCGAACTCGCTGGGCAGCTTGTAGAAAAACAGCAGCGCATGCTCCAGCCAGGCCAGATCATCGCCCGTCACGCTCGCCGGGTTGGGGTAGGGATAGGGCACATGGCAGAACACCTCGTCCGGCGTCGGCAGGCATTTGAACTCCTTCATCGACAGGAAGAAGTCCTGGAACTTGTCGGTGTCGAGCGTCACGGCCACGCCGGTGCGTGCACCCTGCGGGGTGAAGGTGACGGTGCCGATGCGCACCTGGCTGCCGTCGCGGCCATGCAGCATGATCGTCTGCGTGCCGCGCATCTCCCAGGCGGTGGCCGGCCCGGCAACAGCGAGGCTGACGGCCAGCAACAGGGCGGTCAATGGCTTGGGCAAACGCATGGCGACTCCTTGGGGCATGCCCCGGGCTGACCGGCGGCCCGGGCAATCGAAGCCGCCGCTTACACCATGGCAACCTGCGCTGTCGCGGTCAATCGAGATTTTCGGGATTCGGCCGGCGTGTCGCGCCCCGTTCAGTGCTCCGTGCCGGCGTAGATCCACATCGGCTCGGTCTGGCCGGCGCGGGCAAACCCCAGCGCCTGGTAGAAGGCCACCGCATCGCGGTCAGCCGTGAGCATCTGCTGATGAAAGCCGGCATAGCGCTTGAGCAGCGTGGCCATCATCTGCCGCCCAATGCCCTGGCGCTGAAAGTCGGGATGCACCAGCAGGTGCGGAAAATAAACCACCAGGTGGCCGTCGGATATCGCGTTGCCCAGCCCCACCAGCCGCCGGCCGCTGCGCGCGGTGACCAGGCTGTGCGAGCCGCGCAGGGCGGCCATCAAGGCGGTTGGCTTGTCGGCTGCCGACCACTTGTTGGCCCGATAGAGCGCGAGCACTTCGTCGCTGGTGATGGGGCGGTCGAGGGCGATATCGATGGTCATGACAATAGTCTAGCCGGGCTCAGCGATAGGCGGCCAGCACGTCGCAGCGCGCATGCGCCAGCACATGCTTGGTGACGCTGCCCAGCAGCAGCTCTTCGGTCATGTCGGCGCCGTGCTTGCCGAGCACGATCAGGTCGGCCCCGAGCTCTTCTTCCTGCTCCAGCACCCGCAACGCGGTGGCACCGTGGATGACCGAGGTCCGCCAGGCGCTGCCCGACAGCCCGGCATCGGCCGCGAACTGCTGCAGCCGGGTGACCGCCTCGTGACGCGCCTTGATGCGCTGGCCGAGGATCACGTCTTCTTCGACGAAGGCGAGGCGCAGCTTGCCTTCGTAAGGGAGCTCGAAGGCATGCATCAGGGTCAGCTCGGCCTGCGGCGCGACGGCGCGGGCCAGGCGCACCGCGCCGGCCGACCAGGGCGAAAAATCGACCGGCACGAGCACTTTCCGGTAGTGCTCGTGCGGCGGCTGCTTGACCGCCAGGATCGGCCGGCGCACCTTGCGCAGCAGGCGCTCGGCCGTGGCGCCGAGCAGCCACTGGCGCATGAAGTCGGTACCGCGCGCGCCCAGCACCAGCAGGCTGGCGTCGAGGCGGTCGGCCTCGGCGGCGATGGTCTCGAGCACCGCCCCTTCTTCCAGATGCAGCCCGGCGGTGACGCCGAGCGGCTCGCCGATGTCGGTGGCCAGCTGGCTGAGCGCCTCGCGGGCCAGTTCGCGAATCCGTTGCGACACCGCGGCATCCTGGTCGACGAAGACCGCCTGCAGTTCATCGAGGGTCGTCTTCTCCAGCACGTGCAGCAGCTCGAGCCGGGCGCCGGTTTCGCTGGCCAGCAACGCTGCGCGCTTCGCGGCATGGCGGGCCGGCGCCGACAGGTCGGTGGTGGCAAGCACCGTGTGCAAGCGGGTCATGGCGAGTCCTCCGAAGGGTTGAGCGCGTCGACCATGAGCTGTGCGGTGTGATCGGCCGAGTCGAGGAACGGGTTGATGATCCGGCTTGCGCCGGCCGCATGCAATGCCTGGCGATGCACTTCGTTGCCCACCACGGCAGCAATCACGCCCGGCACCGCCATCGCCTTGAGGGCATGGAGCAGACCGCGGTTCGATTCCCAGGTGGGTAGCGTGGTGACGATCCATTCGGCCGTCGCCATCGGCAGCGTATCGACAAACGCCGGATCCTCGCCATCGCCGAAGCGCACGGCAAAGCCCCGGCGACGCAGGCGGCGCACGGTTTCGGGGTCGAAATCCACCCCCAGCGCCGACACGCCGCGGCGCTGCAGCCGCGCCAGCAGGTGTTCACCGTAGCGCCCGAGCCCGAAAATCACCACCCGCGGCGGCCCCTCCGGCTGGCGCTGGCGCTCGACCGCCAGCTCGCGATACGGCCGGCGCCGCTCGAACCCGCCCAGCCACGGCCCGAGCCGCTCGAACAAGGGCTGCGAGTACAGGATCATGTAGGTCGACAGGGCGATGGTGACGATGCCCACCAGCGTGGTCAGGCCGAGCGCGTCATTGCCCACATGGCCGAGGGTGATGCCCATGGCGACGAAGATGATCGAAAACTCGCTGATCTGCGCCACCGTCAGCCCGGCCATGAAGCCGGTGCGCTTGCGATAGCCCATGAAGCCCATGATGGCCATCACGATCAGCGGGTTGCCGATCAGCACGAAAGCCGACAACACCAGCGCCGGCCACAGCTCACTGCCGAGGGCAGAGAAATCGAGCTTGGCGCCGAGGTCGATGAAAAAGAACAGCAGCAGGAAGTCGCGGATACCGGTCAGGCGCGCGCCGATGGCGTCGCGAAACGGCGTCGAGGCCAGCGAGAAACCGGCCAGGAAGGCGCCCGCCTCCTTCGAGAAGCCGGCCCACTCGCCAAAGGCCGCCAGCGCCGTGCCCCAGGCGATGGCAAAGATCAGCAACAGCTCCTGCGACTTGGCCATGGTGCGCATCAGCGGCGGCAGCACATAGCGCATCAGCACAAACAGCAAGGCGGCCGCCGCCAGCACGCGGCCGATGATGGCACCAGCCACCATCCACCCCACCGCCTCACCGTCGCCGGTGGCGCGCAGCGCGCTCATGGCCATCATCGCCAGCACCACGGCGATGTCCTGCACGATCAGGAAGCCCACCGCGATGCGCCCGTGCAGCGAATCGAGCTCGCGCTTGTCCGACAGCAGCTTGATGATGATGATGGTGCTCGAGAAGGTCAGCGCCACCGCCACATACAGCGCGGTGAGCCAGTCGCGCCCCATGGCCAGGATCAGCACGAAGCCGATGGCGATGGTGAAGGCCAGTTGCCCTAGGCCGGTGGCCAGCGCCACCGGCCCGATGTGGCGCACATGCTGCAGATCGAGCTTGAGCCCGACCAGAAACAGCAGCACGGCCACGCCGATCTGCGCCAGCAGGTCGATCTGGTCATGCGAGGTGACCAGTTCGAGGCCCGCCGGGCCGACGACGATGCCAACCACGATGTAGGCGATCAGCACGGGCTGGCGCAGGCGCACCGCCACGGCCCCCACCCCCGCGGCAATCAACAGCAGCAAGGACAGCTCGGCAAAGGGTTCATGCATGGCTAGTCGCTCCGACGGGTTTTGCTGCGCCAGCGGTGGCGCGCGTGAATGCGTCGGCGCGCCAGCGTGCGCCAGCGCCACACCAGGGTAATGACGAGATAGGTCGTCAGCCCGATCAGCGAGGCGAGGATGGCCAGGCCGATCATCAGCGGCTTGCCCATCGCCTGCAGGCGCTGCCAGATGCCGGCGTCGGCATGGATGTCCTGCGCCGTGGACGGATCGGCCGCATGCGACGGCAGGCGCTCGCCGGTAACCCAGGTGCCCAGCCGGTAGGCGGCAAAGTACACCGGGCCGAAGGTGATCGGGTTGGTCACCAGCGTGCTGGCCGCGGCGGCCGGTACGTTGGCGCGCAGCACCACGGCCGCACCCACCGACAGCGGGATCTGCGCAATCGGAATGAGCAGGCCGAAGAACACCCCCAGCGCCACCCCCAGCGCCACACCGCGCCGCGACCAGTGCCACAGCCGCGCATGGCCGAGCCAGGGCGCCAGCCAGCCCAGCCAGCGGTTGGCCTGAATCTGCTCACGCGTGGGCACCTTGGCGCGCAAGCGCCGGAAAAACCCCATTCACATGCTCCGTATGTTGAGCCGCCGCAGCACGGCCTTTTCGGCTTCGACGGCAAGAAAGAGGGTCACGCCGAGCGCCAGGATAACGCCCCAGGCGACCGCGTCGAGCGCCGCTGTCTGGAACACCTGCTGCAGCGGCGGCGCATAGGTAAACACCAGCTGGAAGCCGATCAGCAGGGCGCTCATTCCCACCGCCACCGGATTGCCGGTGAGGGTCTCGCGGCGGAAAGCCGAGGCAGTGAAGTGGCGCACATTGAAAAGGTACACCAGCTCGCCGACCACCAGCATGTTGACCGCCGCCGTGCGTGCAGTTTCCAGGCTGCCGCCGCGCATCAGCACCCACTCGAAGGCAGCGAAGGTGGCGAGCATCATCAGCAGGCTCACATAGGCGATGCGCACGGCCATGCCGCGGGTGATCAGCGGTTCGCCGGGCGGGCGCGGCGGGCGATGCATGACGCCCCGCTCGGCCGGTTCGAAAGCCAGCGACAACGCCAGGGTGACCGCGGTGACCAGGTTCACCCACAGGATCTGCCCGGCGGTCACCGGTAGCGCCAGCCCGGCAAACACGGCGAGCAGGATCACCCCCGCCTCGCCGCCGTTGGTGGGCAGGATGAACAGCAACGCCTTCTTGATGTTGTCGAACACCACCCGGCCTTCGCGCACGGCGCGGGCGATGGTGGCAAAGTTGTCGTCGGTCAACACCAGGTCGGCCGCCTCGCGCGCGGCGTCGGTGCCCTTGTTGCCCATGGCCACGCCAATGTCGGCGGCCTTGAGCGCGGGGGCGTCGTTCACGCCGTCGCCGGTCATCGCCACCAGCTCGCCCTCGGCCTGCAGCGCCGCCACCAGGCGCAGCTTGTGCTCGGGGCTGGCGCGGGCAAACACGTCGGTGTGCTGCACGCGCTGGCGCAGGGCCGCGTCGTCCAGCGCCTCGATGGCCTCGCCGGTGAGTGGCGCCTCGGCGTGCAGGCCAAGCTGGGCACCAATGGCGGCGGCGGTGACGGCGTGGTCGCCGGTGATCATCTTCACCCGCAGGCCGGCACGCTGGCACTGCGCCACGGCGTCGACAGCCGCCTCGCGCGGCGGGTCGATCAGGCCGACCAGGCCGAGCAGGGTGAAGCGCGCCGTGATGTCACTCATCGACAAGGCCGTGGTGCCGGCCGGCATGTCGCAGCGCGCCAGCGCCAGCACCCGCTGACCGGCGCTCGCGGCCTCTTCCATGCGCGCCTGCCAGGCGGCGGCGTCGAAGGGCTGGCCGTCGCCGGCATCGACACACAGGGCCAGCACCCGCTCGGGCGCGCCCTTGAGCAGCACGAAGGCGTGGCCGGCGTGGTCATGGTGCAAGGTGGCCATGAAGCGGTGTTCGGACTCGAAGGGGATCTCGTCCATCCGTGGCATGGCGGCGCCCAGCCCGGCCGGGTCAAGCCCGGCCTTGAGCGCCAGCGTGAGCAGCGCGCCCTCGGTCGGGTCGCCGACCAGTTGCCAGCCACCCGCGGCGTCGTGCTTGAGCCGTGCGTCGTTGCACAGCAGCGCCGCCTGGGCCAGCGCCTGCAAGGCGCCATCCCGCCCGCCCTCGACGGCCGCGCCCTCGCACTGGAAGCCCCCCTCGGGCACATAGCCCGCGCCGCTCACCGCCAGCGTGCACGCCGGCAGCATGATGCGCACGGCGGTCATTTCGTTCTTGGTCAGCGTGCCGGTCTTGTCGGAGCAGATGACGGTGACCGAGCCCAGGGTTTCGACCGCCGGCAGGCGCCGGATGATGGCCCGGTTCTGCGCCATCACCCGCGTGCCGATGGCCAGCACGATGGTGACGATGGCCGGCAGCCCCTCGGGGATGGCCGCCACCGCCAGCCCGACCACGGCGAGGAAGATCTCCAGCAGCGGCATCTCGCGCACGAGGTGGCCATAGACAAAGGTGAGCGCCCCCACCGCGAGGATGAACCCGGTGATCTGCCGCGCAAACTGGTCGAGCCGGCGGGTGAGCGGCGTGGCCAGGGTCTGCACCTCACCCACCAGCGTGCCGATGCGGCCGATTTCGGTGGCCTGCCCGGTGGCCACCACCACACCACGCGCCTGGCCAAAGCCCACCACCGTGCCCGAGTAAGCCATGCAGCGGCGGTCGCCGATGGCGGCGCTGTCGGCCACCGGCGCGGTGTGCTTGTCTACCGGCAGCGATTCGCCGGTCAGCGCCGCCTCGCTCACGCGCAGGTTCTTCACCCGGATCAGGCGCAGGTCAGCCGGCACCTTGGCGCCGGATTCGAGCAGCACGATGTCGCCCGGCACCAGGTCGGCGGCGTCGATCTCGTGCCGCTCGCCGCCCCGCACCACCGTGGCGTGGCTGGCCAGCATCGCCCGCACCGCCTCCAGCGCCTTCTCGGCCTTGCCTTCCTGCACAAAGCCGATGGCCGCGTTGATCAGCACCACGGCCAGGATCACCCCGGCATCGACATAGTCTTCGAGCGCAAAGGTCACCGCCCCGGCGGCCAGCAGCACATAGATCAGCGGGTTGTGAAACTGCAGCGCCAGCCGCAGCCACGGCCCGCGCCGACGCGGCGGGGCCAGCGCGTTGGCGCCGTACTGTGCCAGCCGCTCGCGCGCCTGCGCATCGCTCAGGCCACAGGTGGCGTCCACCGCAAGCTGCTGCAGCGCGTGGTCAGCCGGCACGGCATGCCAGCGCGACGTGGCGACGGGGACGGAAGGGGCTTCGGGTTTCATAACTGCTCCATGTGGCGGTACGGCACCACGGCCGTTTCCCATGAATCAACGCTAGCCCAAGCCTGTGACAGGGATCTTGTTCCTCGTCAGGATTGCCCCCCGCGGGCTCACCGCGACAACGTGTCACATCCTTGCCCACGGCCTGATCCGTAGTCTACCGCCCAATTTTGTAACGCCACTTTTCAGGAGAACGGCATGAGCTTCAAACGCGCAGCCCTGGCCTCGGCCATCGCAGCCTTACCGATGATGGCCTTCGCAGGCGATGCCCAGCTGCCGGAGGTGACCGTCTCCGACAGCCGCGAAGACGTGGGCGCCAGCACCGCCGTGTCGCCAGACGCGCTCAAGCGTCAGTCGGCCGCCACCAGCGACACCGCCAGCCTGCTGCGCGCCGTGCCCGGCGTCAGCATCAACGCCGCCGGCGGCGTGTCCGGCCTGCCGGCCATCCGGGGCCTGGCCGACGACCGCCTGCGCATCAAGGTCGACGGCATGGACCTGATCGCCTCCTGCCCCAACCACATGAATCCCGCCCTGTCCTACATCGACCCGACCGCGCTCGGCAGCCTGCGCGTGTATCGCGGCATCTCGCCGGTGAGCGTGGGCGGCGACAGCATTGGCGGCAGCATCGTGGCCGACTCGGCCGCGCCGGTGTTTGCCGAAGCCGGGCAGGGCACGCTGGTGCAGGGCGAAATCGGCACCTCGTATCGCAGCAACGGCGACGCCTTCAGCGCCAACCTGGCCGCCACCGCCGCCACCGAGACCTTCAGCGCCACCTACAAGGCCGGCACTGCCAGCGCCAACAACTACCGGGCCGCGCGCGACTTCAAAACCTTCACCGCCACCGGCCGCACGGGCGAAACGGTGGACCGCGACGAGGTCGGCTCCTCGGCCTACAAGACCTACAACCAGTCGCTCGGCCTTGCCTTCCGCAACGAAAACCACCTGTTTGAAGGCACCGTGGGCGTGCAAGGCGTGCCCTACCAGCTCTATCCCAACCAGCGCATGGACATGCTGGAGAACGACGCCAAGCGCATCAACCTGCGCTACCTCGGCCAGCTCGGCTGGGGCACGCTCGAAGCGCGTGCCTACCACGAGAAGGTCGATCACTACATGAACTTCGGCGACGACAAGCAGCTGGTCTACGGCACCGCCGTCAACGGCATGCCGATGTACTCCGAAGGCGAAACCACCGGCGCCAGCGTCAAGGCCACCATCGACCTCAGCCCGCAAGACCTGCTGCGCGTTGGCGGCGAATATCAGGCCTACCAGCTCGACGACTGGTGGCCCGCCTCGGGCACCGGCATGATGGGCCCCGGCACCTTCGTCAACATCAACGACGGCCAGCGCGACCGCCTCGCCGCCTTCGCCGAGTGGGAGGCCCGCCTCAACCCGCAATGGACCACCCTGCTCGGCGTGCGCTACGAGCGCGTGACCATGGACGCCGGCGAGGCCAACGGCTACGCCCCCACCAACATGATGGGCACCAACCAGCTGCGCGACGCCACCGCCTTCAACGCCCAGGACCGCGAAAAGACCGACAACAACTGGGACCTCACCGCGCTGGCCAAATACACCGTCGATGCGCAGATGGACATCGAACTCGGCCTCGCCCGCAAGGTGCGCTCGCCCAACGTGTATGAGCGCTACACCTGGTCCACCTGGGCCATGGCCGCCGTCATGAACAACACCGTGGGCGACGGCAACGGCTATGTGGGCGACGTGAACCTCGAACCCGAAAAAGCCACCACGCTGTCGGCCACCTTTGACTGGCACGCTGCCGACCGGGCGTGGGAGTTCAAGGCCACGCCGTTCTACACCCGGGTGAGCGACTACATCGACGCCGTGCAGTGGAACAGCGCCACCAACACCGCCGCCACCAGCAATGCCGACGACGCCTTCACCGTGCTCAAGTACCGCAACCAGACCGCCCGCCTGTATGGCCTTGAGCTGTCCGGCAAGATGCCGCTGGCCACCAACGCCTGGGGTCACTGGGGCGTGGAAGGCCTGCTGAGCTACACCCGGAGCAAGAACCTCGACACCGGCGACGCCCTCTACAACACCATGCCGCTCAACGCCACCGCCACCCTCACCCACACGCTCGGCGGCTGGGACAACCGGATCGAGCTGGTCATGGTCAGCAAGAAGGATGACCTGTCAGACGCCCGCAACGAAATCAGCACCGGCGGCTACAGCCTGGTCAACCTGCGCGGTGGCTACAGCTGGAAACAGGTGCGTCTCGACTTCGGCGTCGTGGCGCATGACCTGACCGAGATGCTGGTGATCGTCACCTGCGCGATGTTCTCCGAGGTAGAGACCTTTAGGACATCGCCGAATGGGCGCGTCACAGAAGACTGGCTGCGCCGATTTCTCCGCCTGGACAATGGCTTGCCGTCTCATGACACGCCCAACCGGTGTTTTGTGCCCGGCCCGACCCTGAGAGCGCCGTGGCTTCGCACCAGGCGGCAGGCCTGCCGGCTTCGCCCGGCAGTTGCCGACGGCAGAGTCTTCGTGCCGGACAACCTGTCCACATGGAGTCGGGCGCCGTCACCGAAGGCCTGAATGGTGTTGGCTCATGCGAGTGGTCGAACAGCGCAAGCGGTTGATGCGATCCCACCTGCTCGATGCGCTTGAGTTGCAAAGCAATATCGGCCTCGATGCCGATGCCAGCGCGATCTGCCGGTAGATCATGGCGTATCGATTACCTGCTGGCGGTCAAAGGAAACCAACCCGGCCTGCGCCAGGCGCTCGAAGACGCCTTCGCTGACCAGCCCGATGTCCTCGCCGATGAACAGATCAGGGAAGGGCATGGGCGAAAGAGCATGCAGATCGCGCAGGTCATTCCCAACGATGGTCTGGTCGATCGCGAACAATGGCCCGAGTGCGCGAGCCTGGGTCGCGTCCTTTCGCTGCGCGTTCCGAACGGCAAACCGGCGCGCCTCGAGACGCGCTACTACATCTGCTCGGCTGTGCTCGACCCTGATGAACTGGCCGACACGGCCCGCAGGCACTGGGCGATCGAGAACGACCTGCACTGGCGACTCGATGTGATGCTGCGCGAGGATGCCTGTGCCGTGAAGCGCGATCATGCGCCCGCCAACCTGTCGATCGTCCGTCGCATCATCCTGAACATGCTCAAGCTCGATACGACGCATCCGAAGCGCAGCGTGAGATTGCGCCGAAAGTGTGCCGGCTGGGACGACGATGAGCGCATGCGCGTGCTGAAGATTCAGTCGTTATGATTATCGGGTGCAATCGCCCTGGCGTAGCCGGGAGCGCGAGTCGTGGGGATCACGCCCCCATCGCCTCAGCATTTCCGGTATCTTTAGGTGGAGGGGGCGATTGCCTGACGGCACGGGCGGTGGGGCATGCAACAGAAACTGCTGCACGTCACCAAGACCCCAAGCTCACAAGCTCACGTCCGATGAGTACCGTGCCGAATTGCTTCGGCTTCGAACCGAGGATGAGGATATACGACGATTGATGACGTTCGCGTAGCTGCGGGAGCCCTGGGGTGTGATGGCACTTGCTCGACATGAAAATAAGCCAACGTTGGTTTATTCTTGATTGACAGCAATGATGACTATACGTATCATTTGCATTCGATTTTACGAACGAGAAGAGCTACGCAAATGTCCAACCCAATGACATGTGTAGAAAGTTTTTGTGGCGCTGGCGGGATGGGCATTGGGTTAGCACGAGCCGGCTTTGACGTGCGATTGGCATTTGACCTCAACAAGTGGGCAGTTGAGACGTACCGCACCAGCATTGGTGATCGATGTATCGTTGCTGACGCCGAAAAGATATCTATCGGAGAGACGGTGCTACTTGCAAGGGTTAAAAGAGGGCGAGCTTGACCCCTTAGTGGAGGTCCGCCCTGCCAAGGCGTTTCTCTAAGCAGCGACGCGGGCGCACTTGTTTGACGATCCTAGAAATGGGTTAGTTAAACACTACACTCGAATTGTTAATGGCCTTCAACCAAAAGCATTCATATTGGAGAACGTTGCAATTTTTGGACAAAAGCGTGGATTGCCGTTGCTGCTTCGTGAGCCAGCAGAATATTCTCGGCATAATGGTAGGCTGTATCCCCACTTCTACAACGCGGCCGACTACGGATTGCTCAGACTAGGGATCGGTTTGTACTTGTTATCACGCAGTGATTTTGATCTTCCCTATCTCAAGCCAAAAGCCACGGTGAAACAACGGAAACCGTTGGAGAAGTGATTGGAAATTTACCAGAACTGCCGCTGGACTATTCCGATCACCTGAAATACCCAAATCACCAGCGGGCACGAGTTACTGAAATAACATAAAACGCTTCTTCCTATGTTCCCCAAGGAGGTGGCTGGCAAGACATTCTATGAGCATCGTCTCGATTGCCACAAGCGGGCTGACACCACGTCTGGTGGTTGGCCCGATGTATATGGACGCCTTGAATGGAACGGGCAAATGTCCGACCATTACGGGAGGCTTTGATAGCTTTACTAGAGGGAGCGTTGTGGCATCCTTCATGATTCACTAACACCGCAGAGAGGCGGCTCGTCTTCAGGGCTTCCGGATAGCGTCGCGTTTAAGGGCACGAGACAAGAGGTGCGGTATCAAATTGGGAACGTTAGGCTTCTCCGCTGGCCGAAGCACCGGACGCGGAGTGATAAAGGTAATAACTAATTCTTCAGAGTTCAGAGCGGAAGTAAAGGCCGCTGGCCACCTGCAGCAGGAGGCGTTTGCGTGGTGAAAGTTACCAGGCCCGCCAGATCTTCACGCATCAATGTCGAATAGCTACTAACGCGAACCAGCGCAGCTATATCTGCGGCCATGTAACGGTCTGGGGCCCTCTGGGTCAGAATGGTTGTCGCCTCGATAAAATCTAGAACCCGAGGGCGATAGCGGAAGAACGAAGTGGCCAGGTACGGACAAGCATTCAAAGACAAGGTGGTGGCAAGGTTGCTGCCCCCGGAGAGCGCATCGGTGGAAACGGTTTCACGCGAGTTGTGCATTACCGCGGCGACGCTGGAGCGGTGGCGTGCGGATGCGCTGTCCAAGCCCGCTCGCGAGCGGGCTTGGACAGCGCCGGCCCGATTCGAGGCGGTGCTGGCGACTGCGGCGATGGACGAGGCCACCAAGGGCGCGTGGTGCCGCGAGAACGGGCTATATCCCCAGGAACTCGAGCAGTGGCGTGCGGCCGCGACGCAGGCGCTGGCTGCCCCGGAAGAGGTGCGCGCCAGCCCGAGCGCCACAAAGGCCGACCGGCGCCGCATCAAGGAGCTTGAGCGCGAACTGCGCCGCAAGGACAAAGCCTTGGCCGAAGCCGCCGCGCTGCTGGTGTTGCGAAAAAAACTGTCGGCGATCTTTCCAACGGACAAGGACGAGGACGCATGATCGCCCTGGAAGATCGCCACACACTGGTCCGCAATATCGAGGCGGCTCACGCGGCCGGCGCACGCCTGCGCCCGGCCTGCGAGGAGGCCGGCATCACGGTGCGCACGTTGCAGCGCTGGACGGCCGAGGATGGCCTGCGCATCGGCGACCGACGGCCCGAGGCCGAGCGGCCGACGCCTGCACATGCGCTGACCGAAGCGGAGCGCGCCCGCATCCTGGCGGTGGCCAACGAGCCGCGTTTCGCCGACCAGCCGCCGGCGCGCATCGTGCCGGCATTGGCCGACGAAGGCGTCTACATCGCCAGCGAATCGAGCTTCCAGCGGGTGCTGCGCGCCCATGGGCAAACGCAGCACCGCGGCCGCGCCCGTGCGCCCCAGCCCTCGCGCACGCCGACCACACATGTGGCCACCGCACCCGGCCAGGTGTGGTGCTGGGATATGACCTATCTGCCCACGGCGGTGCAGGGACACTGGTTCTACCTTTACCTGATCATGGATCTGTACAGCCGCAAGATTGTCGGCTGGGAGATCCACGACGCCGATGATTCGGACCATGCGGTGTGCTTGCTCAAGCGCACGGCGCTCTCCGAGGGCGTGCACGCCATGCTCGAGAAGCCCGTGCTGCATGGAGACAACGGCAGCACGCTCAAGGCGACCAACGTCCTGGCGCTGCTGCACTGGCTGAGCATCAAACCGTCGTACTCGCGCCCGCGCGTCTCCGACGACAACGCCTACGTGGAGTCGCTCTTCAAGACGGCGAAGTACCGCCCCGAATTTCCCGCGCGCGGCTTCGCCACCCTTGAAAACGCCCGCCAGTGGGGGCGCGACTTTGTGCACTGGTACAACGTCGAGCACCGCCATAGCGGCATCCGCTACGTCACCCCGGCGCAGCGCCATGCCCTCGAGGACCGAGCGATCCTTCAGGTGCGTCACGAGACGTACCTGAAGGCGCGCGAGCGAAACCCAGCCCGATGGTCCCGCGGCACACGCGACTGGTCGCCGATCGAGGCCGTGACGCTCAACCCGGAGCGCGACGCGGCTATCCATATCCATGCTGAAGACATAAAGCAGTTGGCTGCATGAATCAGGCGACAACTATCTTGACTTGCTCCGGCGGCGCCAAGGCACGCTTCTACCATGCGGTCAGCGAAGCGCACCTGTCGCGCATCATCAAGGTGGATCTGGGCGAGGAGCTCTTCAGCTACCACATCGACGACAAGGCGAAGCGTCTTGCCGAAATGATGGACGGCAAGCTGCTGTTGGTCACCAACGCCGAGGGCCTGTCCGCGCAGAACGTGATTGCGCGCTACAAGTCCCTCGCCGACATCGAGCGCGGCTTCAAGGTGCTCAAGTCCGAGATCGAGATCGGCCCGGTGTATCACCGCCTGCCCGAGCGGATTCGCGCGCACGCGTCGATCTGCTTCATGGCGCTGATCCTTCACCGGGTGATGCGCAGTCGCCTGAAGGCGGCCGATGCGGGCTACACGCCCGAGCGAGCGCTCGAGCAACTGCAGCGCATCCAGCATCACCGCGTGCGCCTGAACGGCGGCGAACCGGTGGCGGGGGTGTCGACGCTCAGCACGGAGCAGAACGAGGTGCTTCATGCCTTAGGGATAGGAAAACCAGCGGCGCCGGAGCAGTTGGCGCTGTTGTAGTGGCATTTTTGAAAGTTCGCTCTAGAAAAAACAAATACTTGCGAGCGTAACTGTCGAACTCGGGGGCTCTGGGCCGCCGGCTGGTCGATGAGCTGCCGGCCTGGTTCGAGACCCACGCCACCGGCATGGATGCCGCACTGGCCTTCCATCTGCAGACGCTGGGCTTTAACTTCGAGACCGGCGAAATCGGCAACCCCGGGGCGCTGGCCGACGTCAGCTGCAGCACGGCGAGCACGTAGCCGGGCCGAGGTCCGCAGGCCCGGCGTCGGGGTGTTGTATCCGGTTGGCAGTGCGGATCCCGGGGTCGCTGCGCTCGCCCAGGCTACGGGGCTGTGCCTAGCCGGATGCCTTCTCGGCGCTGTTTGACCCGTTTCTGCAGCCAAGACGCCTGGACCGATGTCGCGACCATTCCGTCGCGCCTTCCCGCGCGCGACATGCCACGACAACGCATCGACCCCATGCGATGGCCCGGCAGCGGCGCGCTGGCTTAATCGAAGCGCGTCGCGAGAAACGGAAAGTCCGGCGCCGGCGGCGTGCCCGACATCAAATCGGCCAGCGCCGCCGCCGAGCCGCAGGCCAGCGTCCAGCCCAGCGAACCGTGGCCGGTGTTGTAGTACAGATTGATCATCTTGCCCTTGCCGATCAGGGGGCGGTTGCTGGGGGTGGCCGGGCGCAGGCCGCACCAGGGCACGGCGGCCGAGCGGTCGGTCGCGCCGGGGAAATTGCTGTCCACCCAGTCGAGCAGGTTGCGGCAACGCGCTTGATCAATCTGCAGGTCGTAGCCATTGAGCTCTGCCGTACCGGCCACCCGGAACTGGTCGCCAAAACGCGAACAGACGATGCGCCGGGCCTCGTCGGTCAGGCTCACCTCGGGGCAGCGTGCCGCATCGACCACGGGCAAGGTCACCGAATAACCCTTGACCGGGTAGATCGGCAGGTACTCGCCCAGCGGCGCCACCAACAACGGGCTGTAGCTGCCCAGACACATCACGTAGGCGTTGGCCTCAAGATGCTCGCGAGGGCCGTCGTCCCGTCCCACCTCGACATCGGTGACCCGGCCGCCCTCATGGCGGATGCGGTGGATCGGGGTGTCGTAGCGAAACTGAACGCCTTTGGCCTGCAGCGCCCGGGTGAGCGCCTGGGTGAAGGCGTGGGCGTCGCCCGATTCATCGTCCGGCGCAAACAGCGCGCCGGTCAGCGGCTGGGCCAGCCGGGCCAGTGCCGGCTCGATGGCCAGGCAGCGTTCCAGGTCACAGGGCTCGGCGGTGATGCCCAGACGGGCCAGCGCATCGGCGCGCCTGGCCGGCTCGTCAGCGCCCTGTTTGCCAAAGAACAGGTGCAGGATGCCGCGTTGCTGGTATCGGTAGTCGATGCCGGTTTCCTGCCGCAGCGCACGCAGCTGCTCGCGGCTGTAGCGGGCGAGGGCGGCAATGGCCGTGGTGTTGCGTTCGGTGCGCCAGGGCAGGCACTCGCGCAGGAAGGCGGTGCTCCATCGCCACTGGCGCCAGTCGGCCCGGGGGCGGAAGCGCAGGGGAGCCGCATCGTCGCCCAGCCAGCGCAGGATGGTCATCGGCGCCGACGGGTTGGCCCAGGGCTCCGGATGGCTCACCGAAATCTGCCCGCCGTTGGCAAAACTGGTCTCCATGGCCGGGGCGCTCTGGCGGTCGACAACGGTGACGTCGAAACCGGCTTTGTTCAGATACCAGGCAGAGGTGACGCCGGCCAAACCGGCGCCCAGAACCATGACGTGCATGCGGGGCGGTGTGCGCTTTCGGTGGATGAGCACCTGCGACAACGCCGGGTGCGAGCCGGCATGATACCGCCAACGTGCAGTTGTGCGCCGAAAACGGGATAATTCGCCCGTTACGACCTACGAACCCCTGGAGTCAGTTCCATGCAACGAATCACGCTCACCCAGTTCCTCATCGAGCAGCAGCGCGCCGGGCGCACCACCGCCGACCTGCGCCTGCTCATCGAAGTGGTGGCGCGGGCGGTCAAGGCGATCAGCGTCAACGTATCCAAGGGCGCGCTCGCCGGCGTGCTCGGCGAAGCCGGCTCCGACAATGTGCAGGGCGAGGCGCAGAAAAAGCTCGACGTCATCGCCAACGAGATCCTGATCCAGGCCAACGAGTGGGGCGGCCACCTCGCCGGCATGGCCTCGGAGGAGGTCGAGGACATCCGGCCGATCCCGCGCGAGTTTCCCAAGGGCGGCTACCTGCTGCTGTTCGATCCGCTCGATGGCTCGTCGAACATCGACGTGAATATTTCGGTCGGTACCATCTTCTCGGTGCTGCGCTGTCCGGAGGGCTGCCTCGAGCCGAGCGAGGCGGAGTTCCTCCAGCCCGGCCGTGACCAGGTCGCGGCGGGCTATGCCCTGTATGGTCCGTCAACGCAGCTGATCCTCACCGTTGGCGATGGCGTGCACGGCTTTACGCTGGACCGCGAAATGGGCAGCTTCATCTACACCCATCCGTTCATGACGGTGCCGGTCGACACCCACGAGTTCGCCATCAACGCCTCCAACGCGCGCTTCTGGGAGGCGCCGGTGAAGCGCTATGTGAGCGAGATGCAGGAAGGCAAGACCGGGCCGCGTGGGCGCGATTTCAACATGCGCTGGGTGGCCTCCATGGTGGCTGACGTGCACCGCATCCTCACGCGGGGCGGGGTGTTCATGTATCCCATCGATGAAAAATGCCGGGCTCAGGGCGGCAAGCTGCGCCTGATGTACGAAGCGAACCCGATGGCGATGATCGTCGAGCAGGCCGGCGGCGCCGCCTCCACCGGCCGCGAGCGGATTCTCGACGTGGCGCCCACCCGCCTGCACCAGCGCGTGCCGGTGATTCTGGGCTCGCGCAACGAGGTCGAGCGGGTCACCCGCTACCACGCCGAAGACTGATCGCTGCACCGCCGTTCCGACCGCCGCGGCCCTGATCGGGCCGCGGTTTTTTTTTGCGCGGCCCCGTCCGGTGGCGGGCTGGGAAGGGCGAATTTTTCCTTCTCTCGCAGCGCGGGAAACAGTCTTGCCAAGAGCGTTCATCGGGCCGTCTGGCTGATTTACCTGCCGATCGGGAGACCTTAGACTGCGGGGCTTGGCGGCCTGAGATCGCCGCCCCGTTGTTCCTCCCAACCCGCGATTTGCCGGGCACCGCACCGATCCGCCCGGTCACAAGGAGTCTTGCCATGGCCCTGTCACCCGAAAGCCGCGCCGCTGCGGCGCTCACCCGGGAGGATCGCGGCGCCTTGCGACAGGCGATCGATGCGGCCTATCGTACGCCCGAGCCGGTGTGCGTGCCGGCCTTGGTCGCCGCCGCGCAGACCGATGCCAGGCTCGGCATGCAGATCCACGAACTGGCGCGAAAGCTGGTGGTCGGCCTGCGCCAAAAACGCACCCGCTCCAGCGGGGTCGATGCACTGATGAAAGAGTTCTCGCTCTCCAGCCAGGAGGGCGTGGCGCTGATGTGCCTGGCCGAAGCGCTCTTGCGCGTGCCCGACCGCGCCACCGCCGACAAGCTGATCCGCGACAAGATCGCCCGCGGCGACTGGCGCGCCCACCTCGGCCAGAGCCCCTCGCTGTTCGTCAATGCCGCCACCTGGGGGCTGCTGATCACCGGGCGGCTGGTGTCGACATCCAGTGAAAAGCGCCTCGGTGCCGCACTCAACCGCATCGTCGCGCGCGGCGGCGAACCGCTGATCCGCAAGGGCATGGACCTGGCCATGCGTATGCTCGGCGAACAGTTCGTCACCGGGCAGGACATCAACGAAGCGCTCGAGCGCGCCAAGGCCTGCGAGAAGCGCGGCTATCGCTACTCCTTCGACATGCTCGGCGAAGCGGCCATGACCGCCGCCGACGCCGAACGCTATACCCGCGACTACGAGACCGCCATCCACGCCATCGGTCAGGATGCCGGCCAGCGCGGCGTGGTCGACGGCAACGGCATCTCGGTCAAGCTGTCGGCGCTGCATCCGCGCTATGTCTGGGCGCAGCGCGACCGTTTCATGGCCGAGCTGCTGCCGCGCCTGAAAGCCTTGTGCCTGCTCGCCAAGGGTTACAACATCGGCCTCAACATCGACGCCGAGGAGGCCGACCGGCTCGACCCTTCGCTCGACCTGCTCGAAGCGCTGGCGCTCGACCCCGATCTGGCCGGTTGGGACGGCATCGGTTTCGTGGTGCAGGCCTACCAGAAGCGCGCCCCGGCGGTGCTCGATTTCATCATCGACCTGGCGCGCCGCAGCGGCCACCGGCTGATGATCCGCCTGGTCAAGGGCGCCTACTGGGACAGCGAGATCAAGCGCGCCCAGATCGACGGCCTGCCCGGTTACCCGGTGTATACCCGCAAGGTGTACACCGATGTGTCCTACCTGGCCTGCGCCCGCAAGCTGCTGGCCGCGCGCGACGCGGTGTATCCGCAGTTCGCCACCCACAACGCCCACACGCTGGCGGCGGTGTATCACATGGCCGAGGGCAACTACCGCGTCGGCGACTACGAATTCCAGTGCCTGCACGGCATGGGCGAGACGCTCTACGACCAGGTGGTTGGCGCCGACAAGCTCGGCCGGCTGGTGCGCATCTACGCGCCGGTGGGCAACCATGAAACCCTGCTCGCCTACCTGGTGCGCCGTCTGCTCGAGAACGGCGCCAACTCCAGCTTCGTCAACCGCATCGTCGACGAGAACGTGCCGGTCGAGGAGCTGATCGCCGATCCGGTCGACATCGCCGCCCGCCTGGCCGGCGCGCCGCATCCGGCCATTGCCCTGCCGCGCGACCTGTACGGCGCGGCGCGCGCCAACTCGCTCGGCTTCGACCTGTCCAGCGAAACGGTCCGCAGCCGCCTGGCCGAGGCGCTCGAGGCCTCGCGCGCCATGCCGGTGGCGGTGCAGCCGATGGTCGCCGGTGCGACGACGGGCGGTACGCCGCAGCCGGTGACCAATCCGGCGCGCCGTGACGACGTGGTCGGCTCGGTGATCGAGGCTGACGCCGCCACCGTGCAGGCGGCGCTGGCCGCCGCCGCCGACATCGCCCCCGCGTGGGCGGCGACCCCCGCACCGCAACGCGCCGCCATGCTGCTGGCCGCCGCCGACGCGATGGAGGCCGCCGCCCCCGAACTGATCGCCCTGATCGTGCGCGAAGCTGGCAAGACCTACGCCAACGCGATTGCCGAGATCCGCGAGGCAGTCGATTTCTGCCGCTACTATGCCCGTCAGGCCGCCGACCATTTCGACCCGGTGGCCCATCCGCCGCTGGGGCCGGTGGTGTGCATCAGCCCGTGGAACTTCCCGCTCGCCATCTTCACCGGGCAGGTGGCCGCGGCGCTGGCCGCCGGCAACCCGGTGCTCGCCAAGCCGGCCGAGCAGACGCCGCTGATCGCCGCCAAGGCAGTGGCCTTGTTCCATGCTGCCGGCGTGCCGCTGGCCGCGCTGCAGTTCCTGCCCGGCACGGGCGAGGTGGTGGGCGCTGCGCTGGTGGCCGATGCGCGCACCTGCGGCGTGATGTTCACCGGCTCGACCGAGGTCGCGCGGCTGATCCAGCGCACCCTGGCCGAGCGCGGCGGTGACATTCCGCTGATTGCCGAAACCGGCGGCCAGAACGCACTGATCGTCGACTCCACCGCGCTGCCCGAGCAGGTGGTGGCGGACGTGATTGCCTCGAGCTACGACTCGGCCGGTCAGCGCTGCTCGGCGCTGCGCGTGCTGTGCCTGCAGGACGAGATCTACGACCGCACCCTGGCCATGCTCAAGGGCGCCGTGGCCGAACTGCGTATCGGTCCGCCGGAGGATGTGCGCAACGACATCGGCCCGGTCATCGACGCCGCAGCGCGTGACCAGCTCGAAGCCCATGTGGCCGCGATGCGCGATCGCTACGACTGCTCCGCCATGCCGCTACCCGAGGCCTGCGCTGCCGGCACCTTCATGGCGCCGACGCTGATCGAAATCAGCTCGCTGGCCAGCCTCGAGCGCGAGGTGTTCGGTCCGGTGCTGCATGTGCTGCGCTATCGCGCGCAGGATCTCGGCGCGCTCGTCGATGCCATCAACGCCACTGGCTACGGGCTGACGCTCGGCGTGCATTCGCGCATCGACGAGTCGATCGGCTTTGTCGCCAGCCGTGCCCATGTCGGCAATATCTATGTGAACCGCAACATCATCGGCGCCGTGGTCGGCGTGCAGCCCTTCGGCGGCGAGGGCCTGTCGGGCACCGGGCCGAAGGCCGGTGGGCCCTTGTACCTGCACCGGCTGGTGCGCGGCGCCGCCGGGCCGCACGAAGCACTCAGCCAGGCGCCGCTGGCCGACCCCACGCTCGATGCGTTTGCCGAGTGGCTCGACGGGCCGGCACGCGCGTTTATCGACGGCGAGACGGTGGTGGTGCTGCGCGACCGCTTCGACGACTATCGGCAAGCCTCGATGGCCGGCCGGGAGCTGGTCCTGACCGGCCCGACCGGCGAAGACAACCGGATCCGCTTCCTCCCGCGCGCCCAGCTCGCCGGTGTGGCGGAGGCCAATGCCGCCTGGCTGCACCAGATCGCCGCCACGCTGGCGACCGGTAGCCGGATCGCACTGGCGGCGCGTCCGGGCCTCGATACCGTGGTGGCTGCCTTGCCTGAGGCTGTGCGGCAGCGGGTGAGCGTGGTGGCCGATGTCATGGCCCAGCCTTTCGAGGCGCTGCTATTTGACGGCGACGCCGCAGGCGCAGATGATCTGCGGCGCACACTGGCGGCTCGCCCCGGCCCGATCGTATCGGTGCTGTGCCCGGGGCAGGCTTACGACCTGACGCGCCTGGTGATCGAGCGCACGCTCAGCATCAACACCGCGGCCGCTGGCGGCAATGCCAGCCTGATGGCCATTTCGAATTGAGCAAATGGGGCATGGCCCAAGCACACCATGAATGAGACGGCAGCCCGCCCCTTGGGCGGCGCTGGCCGTGAGTACTGAACCACGACACAACAAGGAGACGATCCCGTGGAACGTAGAATGATGATCAAACTGTCGGCGCTGGCAGTGGCTGCCACCCTGGTCAGTGCCTGCGGCAAGGAAGAAGCCAAGGCCCCGGAGACCGCCGCTGCACCCGCCGCGCCGGCCCCGGTTGCCGAGATGGTGGTCAAGCTCGGCTTTGCCGCGCCGCTCACCGGCCCGCAAGCCCACTATGGCAAGGAAATGCAGAACGGCGTCGTGCTGGCCGTGGACGAGGCCAACGCAGCCAAGCCCATGCTCGGCGGCAAGCCGGCGCGCTTCGAACTGATGTCCGAAGACGACATGGCCGACCCGAAAACCGGCACCTCGGTGGCCCAGAAGCTGGTCGATGAAGGCATCAACGGCATGATCGGCCACTTCAACTCCGGCACCTCGATCCCGGCCTCCAAGGTTTACTCGGACGCTGGCATTCCGCAGATCGCCATGGCCACCTCGCCGGTCTACACCGCCCAGGGTTACAAGACCACCTTCCGCGCCATGACCTCCGACACCCAGCAGGGCTCGGTGGCCGGCAAGTTTGCGGTCGACAAGCTGCAGGCCAAGAAAGTCGCCATCATCGACGACCGCACCGCCTACGGCCAGGGCCTGGCCGACGAGTTCGAGAAGGCCGTCAAGGCCGCTGGCGGCGAGATCGTCAAGCGCGAATTCACCAATGACAAGGCCACCGACTTCTCGGCCATCCTCACCAACATCAAGAGCACCGCGCCGGACCTGATCTATTACGGCGGCGCCGACGCCCAGGCCGGCCCGATGGTCAAGCAGCTCAAGCAGCTGGGGATCGAAGCCAAGTTCATGGGCGGCGAGATGGTCAAGTCGCCCACCTTCGTGAAGCTGGCCGGCGATGCTGCCGAAGGGGCGATCGCCTCGCTGGCCGGCGTGCCGCTGGCGCAGATGCCGGGCGGTGCCGACTATGCCGAGCGCTACAAGACCAAGTTCGGCGCCGAGGTCGAGATCTACTCGCCGTATGCCTATGACGCCACCCGCGCCATGATCGAGGCCATGAAGCAGGCCGACTCGGCCGAGCCGGCGGCCTACCTGCCGAAGCTGGCGGCCATCCAGTTTGCCGGCATTACCTCCAGCAATATCGCTTACGACGAAAAGGGCGACCTCAAGTCGGGCGGCATCACCCTGTACCAGGTCAAGGGCGGTGAATGGACGGTGATGGAAACCGTGCAGTAATCAGCGTTGCGCCTCATCGGACGGCGGCCTGCGGGCCGCCGTTTTTTGTTGCGCCCGGGCCGTCGATCAGGCCGACGCTCTACAATGGCGCCATGATTGCCCATTTTCTTCGACGCGTGCGGCCATGGGTGGCTGGGCTGAGCGGCTGCGTTTTGAGCGCACTGGCGCAGGCGGCGCCGCCGATCGCGCTGGAGGCCCCTGAGTCCGTCCGCGAACTGCTGACGACCCACCTGACCACGTTGCGTGAAGACGCTCTGCCGGAGGCCGCGGATGACCGGGAGCGCCAGGCTCTGATTCGCCGTACCCGGAAGGAAATAGAGTCGCTGCTTGCCACCGAAGGTTACTTCACCCCAACGGTCGCGCGGGTGGGGGCAGAGCGCTCGCCGATGCGGGTCAAGGTCACGCTCGGGCCACGTGCCGAGATTTCAGCCGTCGACATCGACTTTAGCGGCGCACTTGCCGAGGCGCGTTTCGCCGACCGCCGCGAGGCCTTGCGGCAGGCCTGGTTGCTGCCGGTCGGCAGCCCGTTTCGCCAGACCGCCTGGGATGGGGCGAAAGGTCACCTGCTCGACGGCGTGGCCTATCGCGATTTTGCCGCCGCCAGGCTGACCCGCACACGGGCGGAGGTGGACCCCGACAACGCGCGGGTGCGCCTCGCCGTGACGGTCGATTCCGGCCCGCCGTTTACGCTTGGCGCGCTGAATATCGAAGGCTTGCAGGACTACCCGTCCGATCTGATCTCGCGCTACAACCTGATCGAACCGGGCGATGCCTACGATCAGGACCGCCTGCTTGAGTTTCAGCGGGTCTTGCAGTCCACCCCGTATTTCTCCTCGGTGGTGGTCGATGTGCCCACGCGCGATGTCGATCCCGACCAGGTGCCGATTCATGTCAGCGTGGCCGAAGCCAAGCCCAAGCGCGTGGGTCTTGGCGTTGGTTTCAGCAGCAACAACGGCTATCGCACCGAGGCTTCGTACCGCAATGCCAACCTGCTCGGCCGCGGCTGGCTGCTGACCACCGGCGTGCGCCTGCAACAGCGCCACCAGCTGGCCTATGCCGATGTGTTCCTGCCGCCCGAGCGCGGCGGCCGGCAGGACAGCTTCGGCGCGTTGGTCGAGCGCAGCGACACCCAGGGCCTGCGCATCACCAACAGCGCCATCGGTGTGGCGCGCAAGCACGCGCGGGGCGATATCGAAACCCACCTCGCGTTCAAGCTGCAGCGCGAAATCTACGCCCCGGACGGCGTCGAGGAATCACATCGCAAGGCGCTGTCGGCCAACTGGACGTGGACCTGGCGCAAGGTCGACAACCTGCTCGATCCGCGCGAGGGCTTTGTCGTGTCCGGTCAGATCGGCGGCGGCGCCAAGGCCGCCTTGTCGGACCAGAACTTCCTGCGCCTGGCCGGGCGGGTGGTGCGCTACCAGCCGGTGGGCGAGCGTGACGTGGTGATCCTGCGCGCCGATGGCGGCATGACGCTGGCGCCGAGTCGCGACGGCATCCCGCAGGACTTCCTGTTCCGCACCGGCGGCGCGCAGAGTGTGCGCGGCTATGCCTACCAGAGCCTGGGCGTGCAGGAAGGCAGCGCCACGGTGGGCGGGCGATACATGGCCGCGGTGAGCGCCGAGTATGTGCACTGGCTCGACAACACCTGGGGTGTGGCCGGCTTTGTGGACGCCGGCAACGTCACCGATGAACGCCATACATTCCGGCTCAAGCCCGGCTACGGCCTGGGAGCACGCTGGCGCAGCCCGGCCGGCCCGCTGGCGGTGGACCTGGCCTACGGTCACGATGACCGCACCGTACGCCTGCACTTTGCCATCGCTGTGGCGTTCTGAGTCGGCGTGCCTTGACGGGTTGGAAATGTGTCGTCGTGTTGCACAAAAGCAACAACCGCGTTCCGAATACCCCGGTATTTCGCCCACACGCTTGCGGCCAAGCGCTCAGGTTTGCAAAATTGCCACAACTTCTCGGCTTGAGAGGTCAGTCGGGCCCAGGCAACCCCTGGGGTTCAACTACACAATCTTAGGAGAAATCCATGCAGAAGAAACTGATCGCCATGGCCATCGCCGGCATGATCGCTGCCCCGGCCTTCGCACAGTCCAACGTGACCGTGTACGGCATCATCGATACCTTCGTTGGTTTTGGTAAAGCTGGTGACGCCAAGTTCTCGGGCGTCGCCAACGGCGTGCTGAACGGCCCGCGTATCGGCTTCAAGGGCGAAGAAGACCTGGGTAACGGCCTGAAGGCCAAGTTCGTTCTGGAGCAAGGCTTCAACTCCGACGACGCTTCCCCGGCTTCCTCCAAAGAATTCCACCGTCAAGCCTGGGTTGGCCTGGAAGGCGGCTTCGGTTTCATCGGTCTGGGTCGTCAGTACTCGCCGGGTTACTATTCTTTCCGCAATGACGCCGTTGCTGCTGGCGCCCTGGATCCGGCCGCCATCCTGACGGGCGGTGGTCTGCAGATCGACGCTGGTTCGGACGCTCGCTGGGACAACTCGGTCAACTACCAGTCGAAGAAATTCGGCGGTTTCAGCGGCCAGGTGATCTATAGCTTCGGTTCGACCGAAGCTGACGACAAAGCGAAGAACCCGAACCGCAACACCGATGACAAAGTTGGTCTGGGCCTGAACTACGCCAACGGTCCGCTGAACGTTGATTACATCTACATCAACGCTGGCGACTCGACCCTGGGCGACGACCACAAAGAGCACTACATCGGTGCGGCTTACGACTTCGGCGGCTTCAAGCTGGTCGGTTCGTACCAGACCGCTAGCGTCGACGCGAATGACAGCGACGTGAAGGTGTACCAGATCGGCGGTATCGTTCCGGTTGGCAACGGCAACATCCACGTTGCTTACGGTGCCCGCAACGAAGATGCGCAGGATTCGGACAGCCGTTCGTTCACCGTGGCCTACACCCACAACCTGTCGAAGCGCACCATCGCTTACGTCGGTGTGAACCGCACCACGAACGACGACAACGTCGGTCTGGGCGCGCTGGCCAAGCAAGACGGCGAGAGCTCCAACGCTCTGGGTCTGGGCATCCGCCACGCTTTCTAATCGATTCGTCGATCTGAAAGTTGAAAAAGGCACCTTCGGGTGCCTTTTTCTATTGGGCGCCCGCTTCGGTGGGCGCCCGTTCTGTTTCTGCCTGTCGTATCAGTTGAGCTTTTTCAAGTACTCCTTGGTAAACAGCTTGTCCGGCAACGGGCGCGGATTCATCGCGCTGTAGCTCATGACCGACACGTTGCCGGCCTTGAGTGCGTCGGTCATGATCAGGCGGGTGGGGCGCACGGCGCCGGCCATTTCCTTGTAATCGGTGTATTCGCAGGTCTTGAGCAAGCGGCCGGACACGGCATAGAAGGCGGCCTTGAGCGGGCGGCTCGTGGCCTTGTCGATCCAGTATTCGACCCGCGCATAGGTGACGCCGTCGTCGACTGCGGTCAGTTCCAGTACATGCGCTGGCTTGTCGTCGACCAACTCCTCGCGCAGATAGTTGGCGCTGTAGTCGCCGGTGAAGTTGGCGCGCGCCAGGTCGCCATTGGCTACCTGGCCGGTCAGGCGCTGCGCCAGCGAGAGGCGGACGGGCTGTGACACGGCGGGCATGAAGATCCACAGGTCGCGGTGTTTCATGAGCAGGATCTGGCCGCGCTCGCTGGAGGGCTCCATGGTCAGTACGACGGTGTCTTCGCGGCCTTTTGAGAGGACGCGGTAGCGGTGATGGTCGGGGGTGTCGCTGTCGGCCTGTCGGCTTTCGATGTCGATGTCGACCTGGAAGCTCTCCTGCGGAAAGCGAATGGCGTCGGTGCTGGCGAGGAGTTTGGCGGCGTCCGGAGTTTCGCTGGCCAGTGCCGGCCCGCACAGAGGTGCAAGGGCGCACAGAAGCGCCGTGCGCAGGACGGTGCGACGAAGTCGAAATGGCTGTGTCATGAGTGCTATCCTTGTGGCGGTGTCACTTCTATTACGGCAACAACATGGCGATTGTTCAGGTAGAAAATGTCTCCAAGCGTTATCGCCTTGGAGACCAGACGGTGACGGCGCTGCGCGACGTCAGCCTGTCGATCGAGCCGGGCGTGTTCCTAGCCATTGCCGGTCCCTCAGGAAGCGGCAAGTCAACGGTACTGAATATTATCGGTTGTATCGATACGCCGTCGGACGGGCGTGTGTTGATCAACGGCCAGGATGTGTCGGGCAAGAGCCCGGATGATCTGGCAGATCTGCGCGCCCGCACGATCGGCTTCATTTTCCAGACCTTCAACCTGATGCCGGTGCTCTCCGCCGAGGAGAACGTCGAGTATCCGCTGCTGCAGTTTCCGGAACTGTCCAAGGCGGAACGGCGGGAACGGGTCAAACGGTATCTGTCGATGGTGGGGTTGCGCAAGTATGCCTCCCACCGCCCTAACCAGTTGTCCGGGGGGCAGCGGCAGCGGGTTGCGATTGCCCGGGCATTGGCGACGCATTCGAAGATCGTGCTGGCCGATGAACCAACGGCAAACCTCGACCGTAAGACGGGCGAGAGCATTCTGAAATTGATGAAGCAGATCAACCGCGAGTCGGGCACGACCTTTGTGTTCTCGACCCACGACAAGCGGGTGATGAACATGGCCGACCGGTTGGTTCGCATTGAAGATGGTGAAATCAAGGCGCTGGGTATGCGCACGACCGACGGTTGGCGGTTCGTGCAGGACCGTCGCGCGCAGGACGACGAAGATCCGGAAATCTAGGGAGAAGTTGATGAATCGATGGCATGCAGGGCTCGGACTGGGTCTGGCGGCGATGGCTGGCTGCGTGTTTGCAGCAGGCGATCTGGATGATTTGCTGGACGTGGCGAAGCCTGCCGATACCGGTGGCGGTTTGCACGGTTTTGCGGAGTTTTCGGCTGCGCGAGCGTATGAGTCGCCGTCGCATTGGTCCAAGTTGCGTGCGAGGTTGAATCTGGAAGGCAGTGGCCGGCTGAGCGAGCAGGTGAAGTGGAAGCTCTCTGGCCGCTTCGATGCCGATGCCGCGCCGGATATCGAGTCTGACGTCTATCCATCGGCGGTGCGACGCGACCGCCGCAGCGAGGCGATGATCCGCGAGGCCTATCTGGATATTTCGGCGGGCAACTGGGACTACCGGTTGGGGCGCCAGCACGTGGTGTGGGGCGAGATGGTGGGGCTGTTCTTTGCCGACGTGGTGTCGGCCAGGGATACGCGGGAGTTCTTCCTGCCTGAGTTCGACCAGATGCGCATTCCGCAATGGGCGGCGCGCGCGGAGTACTTCGGCGACGACTGGCATGGCGAACTGCTCTGGATTCCGGTGCCGAGTGTCGACAACATTGGCAAGCCCGGGGGGGATTTCTACCCCTTTGTGGCGCCTGAGGGTGCGCGTTTTGCTGGCGAGGACAAGCCGGACCACCGGCTGGGCAACATGAACTGGGGCGCGCGCCTGTCGGCCCTGGTCGATGGCTGGGATGTGTCCGGCTTCTTCTACCGAAGCACGGACACCGCGCCGACCTTCTACCGGACATCGCTGGCGCCGCTGACCTTCGAGGCCCGCCACGACCGGATCAACCAGGTGGGTGGGACTTTTTCCAAGGACATGGGCCGTTTCGTGCTCAAGGGCGAGGCGGTGCATACGACCGGACGCAAGTTCAACACCACCGATCTGTCAGCGCCGAACGGCCTGGTGGCCTCGGATACGCTCGACTATGTGGTCGGCGTCGATGTGCCGCTGGCACGGATCTGGCGCGTCAACGCACAGTATTACGCGCGTCGTTACTTCGATCATCGTGACGGGATGGTGTGGGACAAGAACGAGCAGGGCGCGACGCTCCTGGTCAACCGCCAGTTTGGCGATTCCCTGGAGGCCGAGGTGCTGCTGGTGTCGAGCCTGAACGGTGGGGGCTATATGGTGCGCCCCAAGGTGGTGTGGCAGATGGATGCGAACTGGCGCGGGATGGCTGGTCTGGATGTCTTTGGCGGCGCTGAGGACGGCGTTTTCGGCCGCTTTGACCAGAGCGATCGGGCCTACGTCGAAGTCCGGCGGGCTTTTTAGGCCTGAGGCGTGCTCAAAGGGTGAGCAGCGAGGGGTCGGCCTGCAGGCGGTTGAGCAGGCCTTTTTGCTCGGTTTCGTTGAAAAAGTACGAATACAGGCTGCGTGAGCCGGTGTCCGGGCGTCCGGCGACCGCCTTGATCTGTTCGTCAACATATTCCAGGGGAAGGTGCAGCAGTACCGCCGGGGCGCTGACCCGGGGGCAGATCCGTTCTTCGCCCGCGACGCGGAAGCCGAGCATGCGGCAATAGAAGCCGACATGTCTCGGGTTGACCTCGATGAACAGATCGGTTTTACGGTGAATGAGGCGGCCGAAAATGTAGGCAAGATGAAAAATCGACGCGAGCACTTCTTTCGAGTTGAACGCCGGGTCGATCGCCAGTCGCGTCAGTTCGCACAGTTGCGCACCGGTGCGCCGCGCGGCCGAAATCTCTGCCGAATACAACTCGTCGGCCAGCAGCCCCTCGTCTGAGTCGAGCTTGAGGGTGAGGGTGCCGAACATGGTGGTGCCGCGTGAGGCGATCAGGGTGAGTTGGTTGGGCTGATCGTCGATGCGCGAAGGGGCGTGGGTGAGCAGTCCGCGCCAAGCGTACATGCGTTGGATGAGCATGCTGACGTTGCTGCGCTGGCCATCGGCGCCGTTGCCCAAACGAATCTGGAAATCACTGCGCGAGAGGACGAATTCTCGACTGTCGCGGTCATCCGTCGGCGAAATGCCAAGCGAGTGGAGCATGCTGGAATCGTTTGTCACGGCTCTTCGCGGAAGAGCGTGATAAGCTGTTTTCAAGCTTGCGATCCGGGACTGGCTAGCTTCAAATGTACTCACTGGGTGATCCTCTGATGTCCGATCAGGTGCAGTGCGATGTGTCAGGCCCAGTCGCGGTGCGGCCGCCCCGCGCATGCCAATGGGCTGCATCGCAACTGCGTCGATGCACCGTACTGTAGTCATTACTGCGGGGGAAGGCTGTAAGCGTTTGTGTAATTGTTCCTTTTGGACCGTGCCCGGCGTCGCTAGGATTCCGATGGAATGTCGGGGGCCACTGCCGACACAATGACATTGGAGGGGTTGGAAATGAAGCTCATGCGATCTGTGCTGGGGCTGTTTGGTATGGCTCTGGCGGCGGTTTTCATGCTTTCCGGTTGTGCTAGCAGCAGTTTTCCGCCGGCGCCGGCGGTAGCTGCGGATGCCGAATACAACTATGTGATCGGGCCGGGCGATACGGTGAATATCGTTGTCTGGCGCAATCCCGAGCTGTCGATGTCGGTTCCCGTACGTCCCGACGGCAAGATCACGACCCCGCTGGTGGAAGATCTCCAGGCGATGGGCAAGGACGCCAGTACGCTTGGCCGTGACATCGAAAAGGCGCTCGAAAAGTATATTCGCGAGCCGGTCGTCACTGTGATCGTGACCAGCTTCGTCGGTCCGTATAGCGAGCAGATTCGGGTGGTCGGCGAGGCGGCCGAGCCGATGATCCTGCCGTACCGTCAGAAGATGACCGTGCTCGATGTGATGATCGCCGTTGGCGGCATGACCGAGTTTGCCGATGGCAACAAGGCATCGATCCTGCGCACCGCCGAAGGCAACAAGCAGTACAGCGTCCGCCTGTCTGACCTGCTCAAGCGGGGCGATGTGTCGGCCAACGCCGAAATGCGCCCCGGCGATGTCCTGATCATTCCGCAAAGCTGGTTCTGATCCCGTCCCGAAATGACCGGCCGCGGTTTCTCGCGGCCGGCGTACACAGAAGCTGATCTATGGAAGACGTTCTCCGACAACTCATCGCGTATCTGCGCGGTATGTGGCTCTATCGCTGGTGGGGGCTTGCCGCTGCCTGGCTGGTCGGGATGGTCGCCGCCGGTGCAATCTACATGCTGCCCGACCGCTACGAGTCGTCCGCCCGTATCTATGTCGATACGCAGTCGGTGCTCAAGCCGCTGATGTCCGGGCTGGCCGTTCAGCCGAATGTTGACCAGCAGATCGCGATCCTGTCGCGGACCTTGATCAGCCGGCCGAATATCGAAAAACTGATCCGGATGGCCGATCTCGACCTGACAATCAAATCGAACAAGGATCGCGAGGAGCTGATTGTCGAGCTGAACAAGACCCTGCAGATTCGCGGTACAGGGCGGGACAACCTGTTCACCCTGTCGTATGAAGACACCGAGCCCGAGCGTGCCAAGCGCGTCGTTCAATCGCTGGTATCGATATTTGTCGAGTCCGGGCTGGGCGACAAGCGCAAGGATACCGATTCTGCCCGGCGCTTCATTGAAGAGCAGATCAAGTCCTACGAACAGCGGCTGGATGAAGCTGAGAATCGCCTCAAGGACTTCAAGATCAAGAACATGCACCTGATGGTCGGGGGCAAGGACTATGTGTCCCAGGTTGGTGAGGTGGCGGCACAACTGGCGGCCGCTCGTCTGGCGCTGCGCGAAGCGGAGAATTCCCGCAATGCCTTGCAACGCCAGCTCGCTGGCGAAGAGCCGGTGCTGTTGCCAGAGGCGCCTGTGGATCGCAAGGTGTCGATCCCCGAAATTGATGGCCGTATCGATGCGCTGCAGAAGAATCTCGACGGCTTGCTCCAGCGCTACACTGATGCTCACCCGGATGTGGTTGGTACGCGGCGGATCATCGAGCAGTTGCAGGAGCAGAAAAAGGCGGAGGTTGAAGCTCGTCGGGATCAGGGCGGTGGTTTTGGTGATGTGAATTCGAACCCGGTCTATCAGCAGATGAAGCTGGCGCTGGCGGATGCCGAAGCCAATGTGGCTTCGCTGCGGGCGCGGGTGACCGAATACGAGGCCCGTCAGGCGCAACTGCAGGACTCCGCCAAATTGCTGCCGCAGATTGAAGCCGAGCTGGCACAGCTCAACCGGGACTATGAAGTCAACAAGAAGAACTACGAAACCTTGGTGAGTCGGCGCGAGTCGGCCAACATGTCGGTGGAAATGGAGTCGTCGTCGGGCATGGCGGAGTTCCGCCTGATCGATCCGCCCAGCGTGCCGCTCAAGCCGTCGGCGCCGAACCGGATTCTGTTGATGCCGCTGGGCGGTGGTGGTGCCTTGCTGTTCGGGCTAGCGCTGACCTTCGTGCTCAGTCAACTGCGTCCGACCTTCCTTGATGGGCGAGATCTGCGTGAAGTGTCCGGATTGCCGCTGCTCGGGACGGTCAGTGCAACGTCCGACCCGGTTCGCAAACGCCGCCGCCAACGCCTCAACCTGGCATTCCTGGGTGGGGTTGGGGGATATGTCGGCGCCTTCGGGGTGCTCACGGTTGCGCTTGCCATGCTGAAAATTACATGAAGGTCCTGACATGAGTCTGATAGAAAAAGCCGTAGAGCGGCTGGGGCAGCTGAAACAGGCCGGGCAGGAAGCGCCGGTGATCACGCCGTCGGTCGAGGTGGCAACGGGGCCCGCGCCGGTCCCGACCGAGCGGTCTCGGGTCGAGATCCATGCCAAGGAGGCCGAGCCTGTCAGCCGCGCGGTCAACATCGATCTCGAACGACTGGCCCACATGGGTTTTGTGACGCCGGACCAGCAGCGGGCGTCGATTGCCGAAGAGTACCGCGTCATCAAGCGCCCCTTGCTGCGCAATGCCTCGGCCGTGCGTGGCACGAGCCGGGTGGCAAACGGCAATCTGATCATGGTGACCAGTGCCCTGCCGGGCGAAGGCAAGAGCTTCACGGCGCTGAACCTGGCCATGAGCATGGCCATGGAGCTCGACCATTCGGTCCTCCTGGTCGATGCCGATGTCTCCAAGCCGTCCATCCTCAAGCAGTTGGGCCTGCCGCCCGAGCGCGGGTTGATGGATGTGCTGGTCGATGCGAAGCTGGATCTGCCGGATGTCATTCTGCGGACCAATATCGAAAAGCTGCGCATCCTGCCGGCGGGGACCGCTACCCAGCGGGCCACCGAACTGCTCGCCAGTGAAGGCATGAACCGCTTGCTCGACGAGATGGCGAGTCGCTACGCCGACCGGATCATCGTCTTCGATTCGCCGCCGCTGCTGGTGACGACAGAATCGCGCGCCCTGGCGACACACATGGGGCAGATTGTGGTCGTGGTGGAGGCCGAACGCACCACGCATGCCGCACTCAAGCAGGCGCTCGCGACCATCGAGGCCTGCCCGATCAAGATGATGCTGTTGAACAAATCAACCGTCCAGGGGCCGGGGGGCTATTACGGATATGGCTACGGATATGGGCAAGAGTCGGAAGATGACAAAGCGGCTTGATCGTTCTCGTGTCGCCAGGGGCTTTGTCTTTGGCGCGGCTGTCGTGCTCAGTGCGGGTGCCGCGGCGCAGTCGGTGGTTCAGATCGTACCGGGCGTCAGCACGCGGATGACCTTCACCGACAACGTCGACGCGTCGGCCGATGGCGAGAGCGACTGGCTGTTCGAGGTGTCGCCGTCCATCAGCGTAAGGCGTACGTCCGGGCGTATCAACGGCAACCTGGATGCGTCGCTGCGGAATGTGGTCTATGCCAACTCCGACGACCGGAATTCAACCTTCCTGGCGCTGCGTGGCCGCGGCGAGATCGAGGCAATCGAGCGGCTGCTGTTCGTCGATGTGGGGGCCTCGATCAGCCGGAACAACCAGTCGCTGTTCAGCGGCCGCTCGGGCGACGATCCGCTCAATACCAGCGAAGACAACGAAGTTCGATCATTTAACCTTGGCCCGCGGCTGGAGTTCGCCTTCGGTAAATCGGCCAAGGGGCGCCTCGGGTACCGCAACCAATGGCTCAGCGGGGGCGGCAGCACGCTGAGCAACCGCCGCACCGAGACGCTATCCGGCGCGTTGCAGGATGGCGAGGCGTTTGGCCCCTTGGGGTGGTCAGTGTCGTATGACAAGGTCGATACCCACTACGACGAGAGCGACAGCAAGGCCTCGCGCGAAAACGGGCGGGTTGGTCTGAGCTATACCGTGACGCCGCAAGTGATCCTGCGAGCATCCGTCGGGCGGGAGTCCAACAACTACAACGCGGGCCGAACCGAAGAAGGAAGCACCCATGGCGTGGGCTTCGACTGGTACCCGACGACCCGCACCTCGGTGACCGCGTTCACCGAAAAGCGCCTGTTTGGTCGTGGCTACGATGTCCAGGTGGCGCACCGCGCCCAGCGCAGCAGCTGGCGGCTGAGCTATGTGCGGGACTACACCTCCTCTGAGGAGGTGGTGTCCGAATCGCTCGAGGACTACTACTACCGCCTGATCTACGACAGCCTGGCGACACAGTTCCCGAACCCCGTGCAGCGCGATGCGGCGACTCGTGCGCTGTTGAATCAGTCTGGCATCACCGGTTCGGGCCTGCAGTTGGGCTTCATTACCAACGCTCAGTATGTGAGTCGCGCCCTGCGTGGCGATTTCACCTTGTCAGGCGTACGCAATACGCTGACCTTTTCGGTGTACCGCACCGAGCGCAGCCGGGTTGCGCAGGATCTGATCGTCTCGGCGGCTGACGATTTCTTCAACCTCGACCAGATTCGCGATAAGGGCATGATCGTTTCCCTGAACCACAAGCTGTCGGGTTTTTCGACGCTGACCGCCGCGGTCGCCCGCAGTACTGTGCAAGGCTCCGGCGCGGGGGCGCAGGACAGCAAGCGGACGACCCTGAGCCTGGGCGTGGCCCACAAGCTCGGGCCGAAATCGACCGGTGGGCTGACCTACCGCCACCAGAAGTCCGACGGCTCGACGTCTTACACCGAAAACACGCTGACAGCGACGCTGGGCGTACGGTTCTGATCCATGTATGAAAACTTCTATCGGCTGACCGGCAAACCGTTTCAGCTCAATCCTGATCCTGCCTTCTTCTTTGGTAGTCGCGGCCATCGCCGCGCCATGGCGTATCTCGAGTACGGCCTGCACCAGAACGAGGGCTTCATCGTTATCACCGGCGAGATCGGTGCCGGCAAGACCACGCTTGTGCGCAACCTGCTGCAGAAACTCGATCCGTCCAAGGTCGTTGCCGCGCAACTGGTGAGCACCCAGATCGACGCCAACGACATCCTGCAACTGGTGGCGGCGGCGTTCGGCGTGCCCAGCAAGGGGCTCGACAAGGCCGGCCTGCTGCTGGCCATCGAGACCTTCCTGGTGTCGGTGACGGCCGCCGGAAAACGGGCGTTGCTGATTGTCGACGAGGCGCAGAATCTCACGCCGAAGGCGGTCGAAGAGTTGCGCATGCTGTCCAACTTCCAGCTCGAAGAGCATGCGCTGTTGCAAAGCTTCCTGGTGGGCCAGCCCGAGTTCCGGGACATCATGCAAAGCCCCGAAATGCAGCAACTGCGTCAGCGGGTGATCGCCTCCTACCATCTCGGTCCGCTCGATATGGAAGAGACGCGCGCCTATGTCGAGCACCGCCTCAAGCATGTCGGCTGGAAAAACGACCCGCACTTCGACGACGCCATCTTTCCGTCGATCTTCCGTGCGTCGGGCGGTGTGCCGAGGCGGATCAACACCTTGTGTGATCGCTTGATGCTGGCCGGTTTTCTCGGCGAGAAGCGCTCGCTGGGCGAAGCGGAAGTGGACGAAGTCCTCTCCGAGATGAAAGAGGAGCAGCGCAGCGGGCGTGGCGGCGGGGCGGCTCGCCTTGCGCCGCTGGCCTCGCCAAGCGCTGGCGCCAGCGTGCCGGCCTCGTTCGACCTGGCCAAGCTCAAGATCGATCCTGCCGTGGCGCAGCAGTTTGCCCAGTTGGCAGCGGGTTTCGACGCCGCCCGAATCGAGGCCCGCCTGACCCAGCTCGAACAGGCGATGTCGACCACCCTGGCGCTGATGAACCAAATCGCCGCTGCGCAAGTGTCCGATGACGACAAGGACGAGGCGGCCAAATGACGGCGCCCGTCATCTGCGTCGTCGGCGCACGCCCCAACTACATGAAAATGGCGCCAATCATGCGCGCCTTCGCGGCGCACAGCCCGGCCATCCCGACCCTGCTGGTGCACACCGGGCAACACTACGACGCGGCCATGAACGACCGCCTGTTCACCGATCTCGACCTGCCGCGGGCCGACATCAACCTCGAGGTCGGTTCTGCGTCCCATGCGGTGCAGACAGCCGAGGTAATGAAGCGATTCGAGCCGGTGATCGACGCCCATGGCGCGCGTGCCGTGCTTGTGGTGGGCGATGTGAATTCGACCCTGGCCTGCGCCCTGGTGGCGGCCAAGCGTCATGTGCCGGTGATCCATGTCGAAGCCGGGCTGCGCAGTGGTGACCGACGCATGCCGGAGGAGGTCAACCGCGTGCTGACCGATCAGCTCTCCGACCTGCTCTACACCACCGAGCGCTCGGCGCATGCCAATCTCGCGCGCGAGGGCATCGACGCCGAGCGGGCCGTCTTTGTCGGCAATGTCATGATCGACACCCTGATGGCCAACCGGCACAAGGCCGTCGCGCCCGAGGCGTTGCTGGCCCAGGCCGGGCTCGATCCGCAGCGGATCGCCAGCGGTTTCGGCGTCGTGACACTGCACCGCCCGTCGAACGTGGATGACCCGGCGATGCTGCGCCGCCTGATCGAAACCCTGCACGCAGTCAGCCAGCGACTGCCGCTGGTTTTCGCCCTGCACCCCAGAACACGCAAGAACATCGACACCCACGGCCTGTCTGCGCTGCTCGATGCGCCGGGTTTCCTCGTCTTGCCGCCGCAAGGCTACCTCGAGATGCTTGGCCTGATGGCGAACGCCCGGGTGGTGCTGACCGATTCCGGCGGTATCCAGGAAGAGACCACGGCGCTGGGCGTCCCCTGCCTGACCATGCGCGACAGCACCGAGCGGCCGATCACCGTGGCCGAGGGCACCAACACCATCGTCGCCGGCGATGCCAGGGCGATCATCGACGGCGTCAATGCCATCCTGGCCGGTGGCGGCAAGGGCGGGCGCATCCCCGAGGGCTGGGACGGCCATGCCGCCGAGCGCATTGCGGCCCATCTGTCGGCGTGGCTGACGGCGCACGAGACCGCGCTGGCGGGTGTGCCGGCATGAGCATCGTCAACGCCCTGACGATCGACGTGGAAGACTACTTCCAGGTCTCGGCGCTGGCGCCGCATTTTCCGCGTCGGCAGTGGGATACGGTGCCGTGTCGTGTCGAGCGCAATGTGGACCTGATCCTCTCGCTGCTGCACGAGTACGGCGCCAAGGGCACGTTTTTCACGCTGGGCTGGATTGCCGAGCGCTATCCGCATCTGGTGCGCCTGATCGCCATGGAAGGGCATGAAGTGGCCAGCCACGGCTATGCCCACCAGCGCGCCAGCGACCAGACCCCCGAGGCCTTCGGGGCCGACATCCGCCTGGCCAAGACGGTGCTCGAAGACATCGCCGGCGTCGAGGTCAAGGGCTATCGGGCACCAAGCTTCTCGATCGGCGCCGGCAACCCGTGGGCGCATGATTGCATTGCCGAAGCCGGCTATGCCTATAGCTCGAGTGTGTATCCGGTCAAGCACGACCACTACGGCATGCCCGATGCGCCGCGCTTTCCCTATCGGCTCGACAACGGCCTGATCGAGATGCCGATTACCACGGTGCGCTACCTTGGTCGCAATCTGCCGGCCGGCGGTGGCGGCTACTTCCGCCTGCTGCCGTACTCGGCATCACGCTGGCTGATCCGCCGGGTCAACAATGAAGAGCGCCGCTCGGCGATGTTCTATTTCCACCCGTGGGAGGTCGACCCGGATCAGCCCATGGTCGAAGGAACGACCTTCAAGACCCGATTCCGCCATTACGTCAATCTGTCGCGCACCGAGGGCCGGTTGCGCCAGTTGATGTCCGATTTTGCCTGGGGCCGGATGGACGAGGTGTTCCTCGCCACCGCGTAGCATCTCCACGGAACGTCATGCCACACGCCGATCTGAGTCTGCATCACCTGTCGGAGAGCGAACACCCTGAGTGGGACGCCTTCGTTCTCGATTGTCCGGACGCCACCTTCTTCCACCGTGCCGCCTGGCAGGGCTTGATGGAGAACGTGTTTGGCCATCGCACCCATTTTCTCTACGCCCGCCGTGCCGGCAGGATCGTGGCCGTGCTGCCGCTGGCCGAGGTGCACAGCCGCCTGTTCGGCCACGCGCTGACCTCGCTGCCGTTTTGCGTCTATGGCGGTATTGCCGGCGATTCGGCGGCGGCGCCGCTACTCGAGGCCGAGGCCGAGCGCATTGCATTGGCGCGCGGCGTCCAGCATCTCGAATATCGCAACCTGAGCCCGCGCCACACCGACTGGCCGTGCCAGGATCTCTACGTGACCTTCCGCAAGGCCATCGACCCGGACGTCGAGGCCAACCTTACGGCCATCCCGCGCAAGCAGCGGGCGATGGTGCGCAAGGGCATCAAGAACGCGCTGGTCAGCCACATCGACCCGGATGTCGAGCGCTTCTTTGCCCTCTATGCTGATAACGTACGGCGCCACGGCACCCCGGCACTGCCCAAGCGCTTCTTCGCCACGTTGATGGACGTCTTTGGCGAACAGTGCCAGGTCATGACCGTGACTGGCCCTGACGGGCAGTTGCTGTCGAGCGTGCTGAGTTTCTATTTCCGCGATGAAGTGCTGCCGTACTACGCCGGAGACGCCCTGGCGGCACGCGCGCTGGCGGCCAACGATTTCAAGTACTGGGCCTTGATGCAGCACGCCTGCGAGCGCGGCGTGCGCCTGTTCGACTATGGCCGCAGCAAGATCGGCACCGGGCCCTACAGTTTCAAGAAGAACTGGGGCTTCGAGCCGCAGCCGCTGTCGTACGAGTACCGGCTGTACAAGCGCGATGCCATTCCCCAGAACAACCCGATGAACCCCAAGTACCGGGCCTTCATCGCGATGTGGAAGCGCCTGCCGCTGCCGGTGGCCAATGCGCTTGGCCCGTACATCGTGCGCAATCTGGGGTGAGCATGGACAAGCCGCCGCTGCTCTATCTCGTACATCGCATCCCGTATCCGCCCAACAAGGGCGACAAGCTGCGTTCGTTTCACATCCTGCGTCATCTGGCCGAGCACTATCGGGTGTTTCTGGCGACCTTTGTCGACCACCCGGACGATCTGCGCCATGTGCAGGCGCTCGATCAATGGTGTGCCGGCGTGCATGCCGTGCGCCTCAATCCGACGCTTGGCCGGATGCGCAGTTTGCGCGGCCTGCTCACCGGCGAGGCACTCAGCGTGCCGTATTACCGGAACAGCGGCCTGGCCGACTGGGTGAGTGAGATGGTCCGCAGCGAGCACATCCGCAAGGCGGTGGTGTTTTCCGGACCGATGGCGCAATACCTCGAGGGCTTGTCGCTGGCGCGCACAGTGATCGATTTCTGCGATGTCGACTCCGCCAAGTGGACCCAGTACGCGGCCTCCCGGCGCGGTCCCATGGCCTGGCTATACCGTCGCGAGGGACGCCTGCTGGGGCGCTATGAACGGCAGTGGGCGCGTCGCGCCGATGTGTCGAGTTTCGTGACGCGGGCCGAGGCCGATCTGTTCCTGGCCGATGCGCCGCAACTGGCGGACCGGGTCCTGGCGATCGAGAATGGTGTCGATGCTGAGGTGTTTTCGCCGGCCAATGGCGGCGAACGGCCGTATCGCGCCGGTGATCCGAATATCGTGTTTGCCGGGGCCATGGACTATTGGCCTAATGTCGACGCGGCCACCTGGTTCGCGCGGGAGGTCATGCCCCGGGTGTGGGCCGAACTGCCCGAGGCCTGCTTTACCATCGTCGGCATGAATCCCACCCCGGCGGTGCGCTCGCTGGCCGTTCCGGAGCGGGTCGTGGTGACCGGCACGGTGCCCGATGTGCGGCCGTATGTGCATCACGCCGATGTGGTGGTGGCGCCGCTGCGGGTCGCACGCGGCATCCAGAACAAGGTGCTCGAGGCGATGTCCATGGCGCGGCCGGTGGTGGTGTCGACGGCATCCGCCGCCGGGTTGCGGGGGCGTGTCGGTATCAGCCATGAGGTGGCCGAATCGCCTGCCGACTATGTCGCTGCGATTCAGCGCTGCCTGGCGCCCGAGGTCGGGCAGGCGATGGGGCTGGCGGCGCGACAGACCGTGCTTGAACACTACGCCTGGGATGCGCACTTGAAAGCGATTCCGAATGCGCTGGCCGCGCCGGCCATGGCGGTGATGGCATGAGCGCCGTGCCGCGCCAGATCGAAACCTCCGCCAGCCGCGGCGGCCTGCTGCCGGTGGCCGGCACGCTGCTCGGGGTGTTGCTGGTATGGGCGCTGGCCTACGCCGGTACGATCCGCGACATGGCCTCGATCTGGTCCCGCTCGGACACCTTCGCGCACGGTTATGTCGTGCTGCCGATCGCCATCTACCTCATCTGGATGCAGCGGGCCGGTCTGGCTGGCCGGCGTCCGCGTCCGGCGCTGTCGGTCATGCTGCTGCTGCTCCCGGCCGTCGCCGCCTGGCTGGTTGGCCAGCTCACCAGCATTGCCGCCCTGGAGCACCTGGCCGCCGTGGCGGTGCTGGTGTTGGGGCTGTGGTGCGCGCTCGGTCACCGGCTGTTCCGCGATCTGGCGTTTCCGCTGTGTTTCCTGATGTTCATGGCGCCGGTCGGCGAGTTCCTGGTGCCGGTGCTGATGCATTACACCGCCGAGTTCACCGTGGCGGCGGTGCGGGCGTCGGGCGTGCCGGTGTATCAGGAAGGGCTGCAGTTCGTGCTGCCCAACGGGCGCTGGTCGGTTGTCGAGGCGTGCAGCGGGATCCGCTACCTGATTGCGTCGTTCATGGTCGGCACCCTCTACGCCTATCTCAACTACCAGCGCCTGAGCAAGCGGCTGTGGTTTGCGCTGGTGGCGCTGCTCATCCCCATCGTGGCCAACTGGGTGCGCGCCTACATCATCGTCATGCTGGGCTACCTGAGCGACAACGCGCTGGCCGCCGGCGTGGACCACCTCATCTACGGTTGGGTGTTCTTCGGTGTGGTGATCCTGGCGATGTTCTGGCTGGGCAACCGCTGGCGCGATCCCGAACCCGACTATTCGCTGGTGCTGCCTGAGATCCAGGTCCCCCCGGGGCGGTCGCAGTCGATCGGCGTCATGGTTGTCCTGGCAGCCGTGCTGGCCGCGGGGCCGGTGCTGACAGGTGTGCTGGCGCCGGCGGCGCGGCAGGTGTCGGTCAGCCTGCCGCCGTTGCTTGCGGTGTCGCCGTGGCAGCGCGCGGAGACCGCCGACATTCTATTCCGGCCGGCATTTGCCGGTTTTCGCGCCGAGCGTATCGACCGCTTCACCGGGCCCTCAGGTGATGTTGGCTTGTACCTGGCGTTCTACGCTGAGCAAGTCGCCGGTCATGAGATGCTCAGTTCCGACAACCAGATCGTGCTCGGTGAGAAGTCGCCATGGAATGTGGTCGCCTCGGACATCGAGGGCAGCCCCTTCGGGGCGGTCCGTCATGAACGGCTCCACGGGCCTTCCGGGCCGATCCATGTCTGGCGCTGGTACCAGATCGGCGACGAGGTGCTGACGGACCGCCTCCGCGCCAAGCTTCAGCTGTCCTGGGCCCGTCTGGCCGGGCAGGGCGATAGCAGCGCGCATGTGGTAGTGATGGTGCACGACGACGATGCCGAGGCGGCCCGGAACCGCGCGTTTGCGTTCATGACGGCGCATCGGGAGGCGGTGATTGCTGCTGTCGCCGCGGCAGCGGCCGAGGCCGGGCGGTGAGCGCCTCGGATGCGCCGCTGGTCGCGCATATCGTCTACAGCTTTCGCATTGGCGGGCTGGAAAACGGGGTGGTGAACCTCATCAACACCATGCCGGCGTCGCGCTACCGCCATGTGGTGATTGCCCTGACCGACTGCGACCCCGAGTTCTGTGCGCGTGTGCAGCGGCGTGATGTTGACTTCATCTCGCTCAAACTGCCGCCGGGGCACGGCATTCGCCACTATCTGACGCTCTACCGGCTGCTGCGGCGCCTGCGGCCGGACATCGTCCACACCCGCAACCTGGCCGCACTGGAGATGGCGGTGCCGGCCTGGGCGGCGCGGGTGCCGGTGCGGATCCATGGCGAACACGGCTGGGATTCGAGCGATCCGGGCGGGCAGTCGCGCAAATATCAGCTTCTCAGGCGTCTCTACGCGCCGTTCGTGACGCATTACATAGCCCTGTCGGTACAGCTTTCGTCATATTTGACCCGCGCCGTCGGCGTGCCACCGGCGCGGGTGACCCGCATCTGCAACGGCGTCGATGCCGCCCGCTTCGTACCAGCCGAGCGCCGCCGCGAGATTGCGCCGGCGGAGTTTGCGCCGGCCAGCTGCGTGGTGTTCGGCACGGTGGGGCGGCTGCAGACGGTGAAGGACCAGGTCACGCTGGTGCGCGCGTTCGGGCGCTGGCTGGCCGACGACGCCGACGCCAGACGGTTGGCACGGCTGGTTATCGTCGGCGATGGGCCACAGCGGGCAGAGGTCGAAGCGGCGATTGCCGCGGCGGATGTGTCGGATCGGGTGTGGCTCGCCGGCGCGCGCGACGACGTGCCGCAGTTGCTGCAGGGAATGGATGTGTTCGTGCTGCCCTCCAGGGCGGAAGGCATTTCGAACACCCTGCTCGAAGCCATGGCGTCGGGCTTGCCGGTGATTGCCACCGATGTGGGTGGCAACGGCGAACTGGTGGTGCCGGACAAGACCGGGTGTCTGGTGCCGCCCGAAGATCCGCCGGCCATGGCCCTGGCCATGCAAGCCGTGTTTCATGATTCTGAGCGGCGTATGGCGCAGCGCTCGGCGGCGAGAAGACGAATCGAGGCGGAATTCAGTCTCGATGCCATGGTGGATCGATACATGACGGTCTATGACAGAATGTTGGTACGCGCCGGCCAGACGGTGGCCGCGGCGGGCTGACCAAGCAACGGAAACGATTTATGTGCGGCATTGCCGGTCTGTTTGATCTGGAAGGGCGTCGGGACTTCTCGCGTGAGCTGGTAACGCGGATGAGCGACGTCCAGTACCACCGTGGGCCGGACGAGGGCGGTTATCACTTCGAGCCCGGGGTGGCGCTCGCCCATCGCCGCCTGTCGATCATCGACCTGGCCACCGGCCAGCAGCCGCTGTTCAACGAAGATCACACTGTTGCCGTGGTCTTCAATGGCGAGATCTACAACTACCAGTCGCTGGTGCCCGAGCTACAGGCGCTGGGGCATGTGTTCCGCACGCACAGCGATACGGAAGTCATCGTGCATGCGTGGGAGGCTTGGGGCGAGGCCTGTGTCGAGCGCTTCCGCGGCATGTTTGCGTTCGCGCTGTGGGACCGCAACCGCCAGACGCTGTTCCTCGCGCGTGACCGACTCGGCGTCAAACCGCTGTTCTACGGCGTGATGAGCGATGGCAGCTTCGCGTTCGGCTCCGAGCTGAAGGTGCTCATGGCCCACCCAGGGCTCGACCGTCGAATCGATCCGTTGGCCGTCGAAGAGTATTTCGCCCTCGGCTATGCAGCCGAGCCGCGCACCATCTTCAAGGGGGCAGCCAAGCTCGATCCCGGCCACACGCTGACCTTGCGGCGTGGCCAGCCGATACCGGCGAGCCGGCCGTACTGGGATGTCCACTTCAGCTCGACAACCCGATCACGCTCGATGACGCCGTTGCCGAACTCAACGCGCGGCTGCACGAGTCGATCCGCCTGCGCATGATCTCCGAGGTGCCGTTGGGCGCCTTCCTGTCGGGCGGCGTGGACTCAGCGCCGTGGTGGCGACCATGGCGGACCTGTCGTCCGGCCCGGTCAACAGCATGCTCGATCGCATTCGACGACCCGGCCTTCAACGAGTCCGAGTTCGCCAGGATGGTGGCCGATCTTCCACACCATGTCGAAACCGTCATGTCCGACGATTTCGATCTCATCGACAAGCTGTCCTCGCTCTACGACGAGCCCTACGCCGACAGCTCGGCGATTCCCACCTACCGCGTGTGCGAGCTGGCGCGCAAGCATGTCACGGTGGCCTTGTCGGGCGACGGCGGCGACGAGAGCTTTGGCGGCTACCGGCGCTACCGCCTGCACCTGATGGAGCAGCGCATGCGTGACGCCATGCCGCTGGGCCTGCGCCGGCCGCTGTTCGGCGCGCTCGGCCAGCTCTATCCCAAGGCCGACTGGGCGCCGCGCATGTTCCGCGCCAAGACCACCTTTCAGGCGCTGGCGCGCGACGCCGTCGAGGCCTACTTCCACTCCGTGTCGATCCTGCGCAACGACCTGCGCAGCCAGGTGTTTTCCGACAGTTTCCGCCGCGAGCTTGGCGGCTACAACGCGCTCGACGTGTTCCGTCGCCATGCCGCCAACGCGCAGACGGATGATCCGCTAGCGCAGATCCAGTATCTCGACCTCAAGACCTACCTGGTGGGCGACATCAATACCAAGGTCGACCGCGCCAGCATGGCTCATTCGCTCGAAGTGCGGGAGCCGCTGATGGATCACCCGCTGGTCGAATGGCTCGCCGGCCTGCCCAACGACCTGAAGATCCGCGGCCAGGAGGGCAAGTTCCTGTTCAAGAAATCGCTCGAGCCGGCGCTGCCCAATGATGTGCTCTATCGCCCCAAGATGGGCTTTGCAGTGCCGTTGGCGCGCTGGTTCCGCGGGCCGCTCAAGGATCGCGTTCGCGAGCGCCTGACAGGAGAGGTGATGGCCGGCTGCGGCATGTTCGACATGGACCAGCTGGCGCGGCTCGTGGCCGATCACCAGTCCGGGCGACGGGACTACAGCGCGCCGCTGTGGACCCTGATGATGTTCGAGTCGTTCCTGCGCGGCTCGGCCAGTGGGGCGCGGAGTATCTGATGCCCGCCGTTCCCGCATGCCCCGGACGCCCCCGGGTTCTGTTGTATGTGCCCGGCGGCGGATTCCAGCTTGAGTCGCACATGCTGCTGAAGCAGCTCGGCGGCGTCGAGCTGGCCCTGGTGTTGCCGGCCGATTCGGTCGTGTCGCCCTGGATGACGGCTTACCCGCTGTATCGTGTCGCGCCCCTGGGCACGCGCGCCCGGCGCAGCCGCATCCACACCGCCAGGCAATTTGCGCGCAACCTGTGGCAGAGCTTTCGGGTGCTGCGGCGTGTTCGCCCGGACTATGTCGTCTGTATTGGGTCGTCCATTTGCGTGCCGGGCTTTGTCGTGGCCCGGCTGATGGGCGCGCCGCGGGTCTATATCGAGAGCATCACGCGGACGGATGCCTTGTCAGCAACCGGATTGCTGGTCGAGCGCCTGCATCTGGCCTCGCGCTTCTACGTCCAGTGGCCGGCGCAGGCTGAGGGGCACCCGGCGCGCCGCTACGCGGGGTGCGTGCTGTGATCTTCGTAACCGTCGGAACGACGCACTTCGATGCGTTGATCCGCAGCGTCGATGACCTGGTCAGTGGCGGCGAGTTGGCTGGGCCGGTGGTGTACCAGATTGGTGCGGGGCAGTATGAGCCGCTCAACGGACGGTTTTTCCGCTTCAAGCCGAGTATCGACGCCGAGTTGTCCGAGGCCGATCTGGTGATCACGCATGGAGGTGCGACGGTGTTTTCGCTGCTGGCGCAGCACAAACGCTTTGTCGCCGTGGCCAATACCTCGCTCGACGGCAACCATCAGGCGAAATTCCTGGCCTTCCTCGGCGAACGTTCATCCATGGTCTGGACGGACGACACGACGACGCTGGGGGCATGCGTCAGCCGGGTGCTGAGCCGTGAGCCCGCGCGTCTCGAGGCCCCGTCATTGGCGTCCGATCTGCTGGCATACATGGGAGTGTGTGATAATCGATCGGCATGACTGGCTGCCGCGAAGGCGGCATCGGCATGCGCGTCAATAGACATCGCTTGGAGCGCCTCCCAGATGGCCACGAACTACCGCCTCGATACCATCCGCCAGAAGACCCGCGGGAAAAAAGTGCTTGACGTCGGCTGCGTCGATCATCGATCAAGCAACGAGCAGGGCGAAGCCTGGCTGCACAAGGTCATCCGGGAGCAGGCCGCCGAACTGACGGGACTGGATTTTGAAGCGGACGAAGTGGACAAGCTCAATGCCCGTGGCTACAACATTGTGCATGGCGATGCCGAGGTCAAGGATCTGGGCCAGTGCTTTGAGGTGATTGTTGCCGGCGAGCTGATCGAGCACCTCGAGAATCCGGGGCAGTTCCTGCGCAACATGCGCAAGCATCTCGTCCCGGGCGGGGAAATCATCCTGACCACGCCGAACCCGTTCTACCCGAAGCGGCTGATGGAAATCCTGGGGGGCGGCAAGGCCCTGGTCAATCCGCAGCATGTGTCGTGGTTCTGTCCGGACACGCTCAAGACGATGATGCTCCGCGCGGGGTTTGTCGACATTGAAATCACCCCGTTCAACAACTCCCAGCGCCTGCGCAGCGCGGTCGAGGCGATGACCCGCTTCCGGCCCTGGTTCGCCACGAACCTGCTGGCCTGCGCACGCAATCCGGGCTGATTCATTCGGGGTTTTCGCTGGTCAAATTTAACGCTTGCCGCTCGGTTGGCTCAGCCGGCGCGGCAAAGTGCGCTACTCTGGGCCCCCGATGACAGAGATCGTTTGCCGGGCATGAAAACGCTTCACATCCTGGACCACTCCATTCCCCTGCACAGCGGCTATACCTTCCGCACGGCCAACCTGCTGCGCGAGCAGCGCGCGCTGGGCTGGGAAACGCATCATCTGACCTCGCCCAAGCAGGGCCACTGCGGTGCCGCCGCTGAAGAGGTGGACGGTTTGCTGTTTCACCGCACGCCAGTGCCCGCCGTGCGCTGGCCGGTGGTGGGCGAAATGGTGTTGATGAAAGCCATCGAACAGCGCCTTGACGCCCTGGTCGCGGACATACGGCCGGACATCCTGCATGCGCATTCGCCCGTGCTCAACGTGCTCCCCGCTCTGCGTGTCGGCCGTCGGCACGGGATTCCCGTGGTGTATGAGATCCGTGCGTTCTGGGAAGATGCCGCCGTCGATCACGGCTCGACGCAGGAGGGCAGCGTGCGCTACCGGCTGACCCGGGCGCTGGAGACCCATGCGCTGCGCAATGTCGATCATGTGTTCACCATCTGCGAGGGCTTGCGCAAGGATATCGTCGCGCGCGGCATCGCTGCCGACAAGGTCACCGTGATCCCCAATGCGGTCGATATCACCCAGTTCCAGCCCTCCGGGGTGCCCGACGCGGCGCTCAAGGCCAGCCTCGGGCTGGCCGGCTGCGATGTGGTTGGATTCATCGGTTCGTTCTATGCCTATGAGGGGCTGGACCTGTTGCTCGAGGCCTTTCCGCGCATGCTCGCGCGTCGTCCCGGTCTGCGGCTGCTGCTGGTGGGCGGTGGCCCGCAGGAGGAGCGCTTGCGGGCGCAGGCCGAGGCCCTGGGTATCGCCGACAAGGTGATCATGCCGGGCCGGGTGCCTCACGGCGAGGTCAAGCGCTATTACGATCTGATCGACGTGCTGACCTACCCGCGCCACGCGATGCGCCTGACCGAGCTTGTCACGCCACTCAAGCCGCTCGAAGCCATGGCTCAAGGGCGAATTTTTGTGGCCTCGGATGTCGGCGGCCATCGCGAACTGATTCGTGACGGCGAGACCGGCGTGCTGTTTCCGGCCGGAAATGCGGATGCGTTGTCCGACGCCGTGTGTGCCTTGTTCGAGCGCCGGGGGCAATGGCCCGCGATGGGCGTGGCCGGTCGTCGCTTCGTCGAAGAGGTTCGCAACTGGAAGAACAGTGTCGCCAACTATGTGCCGGCGTATTTCCGCCTGACGGCGACCGAGGCGGCATGAGCTTCGATGGGTTGCGTCTCGTGGTGGTCGGGCCGTTGCCGCCACCGGCCGGGGGCATGGCCAACCAGACCCGCCAGTTGGCCGAGTTGCTTCGCGCGGAGGGCGTGCAAGTTACGCTGGTCCAGACCAATGCGCCGTATCGGCCCCGGTGGGTGGGGCGGCTGCCGGTTCTGCGCGCGGGATTTCGACTGCTGCCCTATCTGGCGGCGCTGTGGCGCGCCTGCGGGCGCTGCGAGTTGATGCACCTGATGGCCAATTCCGGCTGGTCGTGGCATCTGTTTGCGATGCCGGCGATCGTGATCGCCCGCCTGCGCAAGGTCCCGGTGGTTGTGAATTATCGTGGCGGCGAGGCGGGCACCTTCCTGCACGGTGCCGCGGGTGTGGTTCGGCTGGCGATGCGGCGGGTGGCTACGCTGGTGCTGCCCTCCGGGTACCTGCAGGCGGTGTTCAGCGGTTACGGCATGGCCGGTGAGGTGGTGCCAAACATCGTCGACCTGTCGCGCTTCCGGCCCGCAGACGCGCGCCAGGGCGGCGGCCCTCACATTGTCATTGCCCGCAACCTCGAGACGATCTACGGGATCGATGTTGCCTTGCGGGCGTTTGCCCATGTGCTGACGGCGGCGCCGACGGCGCGGCTGTCCATCGCCGGCTCCGGCCCCGAACTGGCCAAGCTGCAGGCGCTGGCCGACACGCTGGGCGTGACAGCCAGCGTGCGTTTTACCGGCCGCCTCGATCGCGATGACATGGCCGCGCTGTACCGGTCGGCCGACGTGATGATCAACGCCAGTCGTGTCGACAACATGCCGAATTCGGTACTCGAGGCGCTGGCCAGTGGTGTGGCGGTGGTGTCGACCCGGGTCGGCGGGGTGCCCTACATCGTCGAGGATGAGCGCACCGCGCTGCTGGTGCCACCCGATGCGCCCGAGCCCATGGCGAAGGCCGTGGTGCGCCTGATCAAGGATGATGCGCTGCGGCAGCGATTGGTGGCGGCAGGCCTGGCGGATGTGGCGCGCTACCAGTGGGCGGCGGTCAGCACGCAGTGGCTGGCGGTGTATCGGCGGGCCCTGGGGCAGGCGCCGGTGCCGGCGGCGGGGACGCAGGAGTTGCGATCATGAGCGTGTATACCGCCTTTGTCTCGCGGTGGGTGTTTCCCCTGCAGGAACGCCTCAAGGGGCACGATACGGTGCGCGTGCGCGAGGCGATGGAACAATCGCAGTGGTGGCCGGCTGAGCGGATCCGTCAGGCGCAACAGGACCGGCTGCGTGCCTTTCTGGTCGATGTGGGCGCGCATGTGCCGTACTACCGGCAGTTGTTTGCCGAGGCCGGTTTTGTGCCCGGTGAGCTGTCCAGCGTCGCCGATCTGCAGCGCTTGCCGTTCCTGAGCAAGGCGTTGATCCGCGCACACACCGATGGACTGCGTGCGGACAATGCCCGGGCGCTGGCGCGGTTCAATACCGGGGGCTCCAGCGGCGAACCGCTGATTTTCTTCATCGGCGACGAACGGGTCACCCACGATGTGGCGGCCAAATGGCGCGCCACCCGCTGGTGGAACGTCGATATCGGCGACCGCGAGATCGTGGTGTGGGGCTCGCCGATCGAGCTCGGGGCGCAGGACCGGGTGCGCCAGTTGCGCGATGCGCTGATGCGCACCGAGCTGATGCCGGCGTTCGAGATGTCCGAAGACAAGCTCGACGGTTTTGTCGCGCGCATCCGTTCGCGCCGCCCGGCCATGGTGTTCGGCTACCCCTCGGCGATCAGCCACATCGCCCGGCACGCGGAAAAGCGTGGCATTCGGCTCGACGACCTGGGGGTGCGGGTGGTGTTCGTGACCTCCGAACGGCTCTATGACGACCAGCGCGCGTGCATCGAGCGCCTGTTTGGCTGCCCGGTGGCCAACGGCTATGGCGGTCGCGACGCCGGCTTCATTGCCCACCAGTGTCCGTCCGGCAGCATGCACATCACGGCCGAAGACATCGTGGTCGAGATCGTCGATGAGGCCGGGCAGGTGCTGCCGGCCGGCCAGGCGGGCGAGATCGTGGTGACCCATCTGGCCACCCGGGATTTCCCTTTCATCCGCTACCGAACCGGTGATATCGGGGTGCTGGACGACACGCCCTGCGCCTGTGGGCGCGGTCTGCCGGTGCTCAAGGAAATTCAGGGTCGAAGCACCGATTTCGTGGTCGCCCGGGATGGCACCGTGATGCATGGCCTGTCGCTGATCTACGTGCTGCGTGACCTTCCGGCCGTGCGAGCCTTCAAGATCGTGCAGGAATCCTTGTCTTTGACCCGGGTTCAGGTCGAGCCGGGCGAGGCGTTTGGTGAGGGCGACGTGCATGCCATTCAGTCCGGGCTGCAGGCGCGTCTGGGCGAGGATGTCCAGATCGAGGTGGAGCGGGTCGACCGGATTGCGCCCGAGCGCTCCGGTAAGTTCCGCTATGTGATCAGCAAGGTGACCGAATGAACGCCGGGCAGGAAACAGGAGTTGCAACGTGCGGGATCTGATCGTTACCGCGTTGTTTATCGTGGGCGCCGTGGTTGCGCTCAAACGTCCCTACTATGGGGCGCTGCTGTGGGTGTGGGTCGGATTGATGAACCCGCACCGCCTGGGCTGGGGCTTTGCCTACGATTTGCCTTTTGCCATGGCATCGGTGGTCATCATTGCTTTGGGCATGTTCTTTTCGACACGCTCGATCCGCTGGCAGACGGGCGGACCGGCGATCGTGCTGATCCTGATGATCCTGTGGATGACGCTGACCTCGTTCACCGCCATTCTGCCCGAACCCAGCCAGGCCAAGCTCATCGATGTGCTCAAGGTGCTGGGGATGACACTGGTGGTGGGGGCGCTCGTCGCCAATCGAGAGCAGATCATCGGGCTGGTCTGGGTGGTCGTCGGCTCGATCGCCTTCTTCGGGGTGAAAGGCGGTATCTTCACCCTGACAACGGGTGGAGAGTTCCGCGTCTGGGGGCCGCCGTCGAGCCTGGTCCAAGGCAACAACGAGCTTGCGCTGGCGCTGATCATCTCCATTCCGTTCCTGTATTTTCTGTCCAAGCAGGCGACGTTGGCACGTGAGTTCGTGCTGGTCCGGCGCATTTCGGAGAAATGGCTGCGGCGCGGTTTGATGCTGTCGATTCTGTTGTGCGCGGTGGCGGCGATCGGCAGTCACTCCCGTGGCGCGCTGCTGGCCATCATCGCCATGGGGTCGATGATGTGGTGGCGCAGCCGGGCCAAGGTGTCGATGGGCCTGCTGTTGCTGGCATTGACGCCCGCGATCCTGTTCTTGATGCCTGAGGAATGGTTCTCCCGCATGGAGACCATCGAAACCTACGAAGAAGACTTGTCGGCGATGGGGCGGATCAACGCCTGGCACATGGCGATCAACATTGCCAACGACCGTATTTTCGGCGCCGGCTTTGCCACCGCGTCGCCAGTGGTGTTCAACGCCTACGCGCCCAACCCGGACTGGGTACTGGTGGCACACAGTATTTACTTCCAGGTGCTGGGCGATCACGGCTACATCGGTTTGGCGCTGTACCTGCTGTTCTGGATCCTGACCTACCGCGTGGCCGGCCGCCTGGCGGCCATGGAAAAGCGGGGGCCGCGCTTCGAGTGGGTCGCCTTGCTGGGGAACATGAGCAAGGTGAGCCTGGTTGGTTTCGCCGTTGGCGGGGCTTTCCTCAGCCTCGCCTACTGGGACATGCCTTACTACATCATGATCATTCTTCTGGCGACCGAGCGCTATACCAAGGAGGTACTGATAAAGTTGCCCGAAGAGGCCAAATTGGCGGTGTCAGACGCCTCGGCCGAAACGGATGCCCCGCAACGCTCAACCCGCGCCGTGGTTGGCTGAGGCCGATACATGTTGATGCGATCGGCGTTTCATCTGGCCAGCACGCGGGGCGGCGCCCCGCGTCTGAACATCTTCGTCTTCCACCGGGTGCTGCCCACGCCCGACCCGCTGTTTCCGGACGAGGTCGATGCTGCCGCCTTCGACCGGATGCTCGGCTGGATCGCGGACTGGTTCCGGATCGTGCCCCTGGCCGAAGGCATCGAACGGTTGCGGCGCGGCGATTTGCCCGCGCGCGCTGCGGCCATCACGTTCGATGACGGCTATGCGGACAACCTGACCCAGGCCTTGCCGATCCTGCTGCGCCACAAAGCGCCGGCCACCCTGTTTGTCGCCACCGGCTTCCTCGATGGTGGCCGCATGTGGAACGACACGGTGATCGAGGCGGTGCGACGGACGCCGCTGACGCATCTCGATCTGGATGTGATCGACATGGGGCGGGTGGCGGTAGGGAGCGTGGCGGAAAAGCGGCGCGCCATCGGCGAGTTGATACCGCGAATCAAGCACTTGCCGCCGTTGGCGCGGGAGCGACATGTCGCCGCGGTTGCCGAGGCTTCGCAGGCCACGCTGCCGGACGATCTCATGATGGCTTCGGCGCAGCTGCGTCAGTGGCATCGCGCCGGCATGGGTGTGGGCGCCCACACGGTGACGCATCCGATCCTCGCCACGACCGATGCCGAGACCGCACGCCAGGAGATGCTCGACAGCAAGCGCTGGCTCGAGGCCCTGCTTGGCGAACGCATCGGACTGTTTGCCTACCCCAATGGCAAGCCGGGGCAGGACTACCGGGCCGAGCATGCCGGCCTGGCGGCCGATGTCGGGTTCGATGCGGCGCTGGCGACAGTCTGGGGCGCTGCGCGGCGCGACAGTGATGTCTTCCAGCTGCCGCGGTTTACCCCCTGGGACCGCACGAAATATCGCTTTGGTGCTCGCCTGCTGCAGAACCTGCTGAGCGGCTGAGCGCCTACGGATAGAACGGAAATACCCGCGGCAGCAGCCATAGCACGACGGCGCCGTACACCAGTGCCACCGGCGTTCCCGCGCGCACGAAGTCCATCACCCGATAGCGCCCGGGCGAATACACCATCAGATGGGTCTGATAGCCGAAGGGGATCAGGAAGCCCGCGCTGGCGCCATAGGCGACCAGCATCACGAAGGGGGTCGGGTCGGCGTCGAAGGCGCGGGCCGTCGACAGCGCGATGGGAAAGGCCAGCGCTGCGGCGGCGTTGTTGGTGACCACTTCGGTGAGGATCACGGTCATCAGGTAGATGCCGGCGAAGGCGCCCCAGATGCCGAGGTGCCCAACGCTGTCGGCGACAAAGCGCGAGATGATCGCCGCGCCGCCCGAGCTCTCCAGCACATGGGCGATGGCCAGGGCGGCGCCGATGACCAGGATCAGCTCGAACGGAAAGCGCCGGCGAATCTCCGCCATCGACAGCAGCCCGCTGGCCAGGAAGGCGCCGAGCAGCAGCAGCAGCCCGGCAAACAGCGGCAGCCAGTCGGCCGCGGCGGCGATGATCACGGCGGCGAAACCGCCGACCACCCAGCGCGTCTGCGGTGGGCTCAGCTTGGGATGTAGCGGTGCGCCGCCGACCCGGTGGAAGTTGCGGGCCAGGTTGCGGTGTTGCGCAAAGTCGGCGCCGACGGCCAGCAGCAGGGCGTCGCCGACGCGCAGCGGGATGCGGCCGAGCTGCCCGGTCAGGCGCTTGTCGCCACGGCGGATGCCAACCACGCCAGCGTCGAACATGGTTCGGAAATCCACGTCGCGCAGCGTCCGGTTGGCCAGTTCCGAATCGCTGGCAATGACGACCTCCACCAGGTTGGAGCGCAGCAGGTCGTCGGCGCGGGTGCCGAACACCTGCAGGCCGGGGAAGCGTTCGATCACCTGCATCTTTTCCACTTCGCCGGTGAAGATCAGCACGTCGTCGGCGTGGAGGATCTCCTCCGGCGATACCGGCGAGATCAGCCGCGCCTCACGCAGGATCTCGACCAGGAACAGGCCGTCGAGGTTGCGCAACTTGTTGGCCTCGATGCTGCGTCCGATCAGCGGCGAGCCCGCCGTCAGGCGCGCTTCCACAAAATAGGCCTGGCGGGCGGCGGCGTCGTCGCCGTTGCGTACCGGCAGCCAGCGGGAAACCAGGGTCAGGCAGACGATGCAGGCGAGCGCGACCGGGATGCCGACGGCGCTCATCTGGAACATCGAGATCGTTGGCAGGCCGGCGCGCTCGGCAAAGGAATTGACCACCAGGTTGGTCGAGGTGCCGACCAGCGTGGTGATGCCGCCGAGCACCGCGGCGTAGGACAGCGGCAGCAAGAGCCGTGAAGCGGGATGGTGGCGCTGGCGTGAGATCGTGCCCAGCAAGGTGCTGACCACCGCGGTGTTGTTGAGGAAGGCCGAGCAGGTCGCGGTGACCAGGCACAGGCGGAGGGTGGCGAGGCGTTCGCTGCCCTTGAGCAAGGTGTCGGAGAAGCGCTCGATCAGCGGTGCGCGCTCGAGCACCAGCGACACCAGCAACAGCAGGAGCAGCACGGCCAGGCCCGGATTGGCGTAGCTCGCGAGCAGGTCGCGCTCGCTGATGAGGCCGAACAGATGGTAGAGCCCGGCCCAGCCGCAGAAAAGCACGGCCGGCGACAGGCGGCCATGCACCAGCAGCGCCACCAGCGCGGCGAGGGAGAGGAGCACCCAGGTGGCGGTCATGCGCGGGTGCGCTCAGTCCGGCGTGCCGGCGGCGACGAAATGCGGGTTGGCGAAATCGGGCTTGCCATAGCGCAGCGGCGTGCCGTCGATGCGGGTGAGCTGGCCGCCAGCGGCCGCCAGCACGGCATGGCCGGCGGCGATGTCCCATTCCATGGTGCGGCCCAGGCGCGGATAGAGGTCGGCCTCGCCGGCGGCGATCAGGCAGATCTTGAGCGAGGAGCCGGCGCCGCGCAGCTCGGCCACTTGGCGTCCGGCCAGGAAGGCGTCGAGGGCGGCCGCGTCGCCGTGCGAGCGGCTGGCGACGACCGTGAGCCCGGCCTCGGGCGCGGCACGCACCGCGATCGGGCGGCGGCCGTTTGCGTCTTCGATGAAGGCGCCATGGCCGACGGCGCCGGCAAACAACCGGTCCAGCGCCGGGGCTAACACCACGCCGAGCGTCGGCCGACCATTCTCGATCAGTGCGATGTTCACCGTGAACTCGCCGTTGCGGCTGATGAATTCCTTGGTGCCGTCGAGTGGGTCGACCAGCCAGAAGCGCTCGCCCACGCTGGGCACCTTGCCGGCCGCGACGGCCTCTTCGGCAATGATGGGCGTGCCCGGCAGCAGTGCGGCCAGCGCTGGCAGGATCAAGGCTTCGGCGCGCTCGTCGGCCTCCGTGACGGGCGACTGGTCGGCCTTGCCGCGCACCGAGAAGTCGGAGCGGTAGATCGTCATGATCAGTTCGCCGGCGTCGCGGGCGATGGGCAGCAGGCGGTCGAGCAGGGCGGGGCGGTCAAGCATGACAGGGGCTCCAAGGGCCGGGAGGGTTCCGGCGAAGGCGTTGGCAATCGTGCAGTTAATTATTTAACACCGATCTCGGCAAAATAAATGTTTAATATATCACCATGCCAAGTCGATTGAACCGTCCATGCCGCGCCGACTGACCGGTGACACGCTGAACGCAGCGCGGCGCCGGGCGGTTGAGTTGCGCCGTCAGGGGCGGACGCTGGCCGAGGTGTCGGCGGCGACCGGCCTGTCGGTGCCGACCGTGGTGGCCGCCGCCAAGGCTTTTGCACAGGGCGGCTGGAGCGCCGTGGATGTGCGCCCGCAAGGGCGCCCGGTCGGCAGTGGCCGGGCCATCGACAAGGCGCGCGAGGACGAGATTCGCACCACCTTGCTGGCGACTGCGCCGGAGGCGGCCGGCGAGGCCACCGGGCTGTGGCAACATCAGGCGGTGGCGCGCTGGCTGGTGCGGGCGTTCGGCATCGACCTGGGCGAGCGTACCGTGGCACGCTATGTGGCGAGCTGGGGCATCGATCCGCCGGACTGGCAGCGTGAGCTGCGCGATGCCGACGCCGTGTCGGCGGCTGGAACGGCATTGCGTGCCCGCCTGTGGTGCGGCGAGCAGCGGCTGGACGCGACACGCACGGTGCTGTTCGCACGCGGGCCGCGTGGCCGCTTGTACTGGCGCATCGTGCCGCTGCCGCTGCAGGCCGCGGCGGTGGTTGATTTTCTTCAACGCCTGTGCGCGCTGGCGGCGCGGCCGCTGCAAGTGCACTGGGTAGGCGCCGACGTGACGCAGGTCGGTGCCGTGGCCGACTGGCTGGCAGGCCATGCGGCGCAGCTTGTGCTGCTGCGTCACCGGGTGCCCGAGAGGCCGCCGGCACTCACGTATGATTCGGACAACACGGCGTCGGCGCAGTCGGCCGGCGCTGATCAACAGGGTTTGCGCAAGAGGACAACCATGACATTGACCCATCTGCAACGGCTCGAAGCCGAGAGTATCCACATCATGCGCGAGGTGGTGGCCGAGGCCGACAACCCGGTCATGCTGTATTCGATCGGCAAGGACAGCGCGGTGATGCTGCATCTGGCGATGAAGGCCTTCTACCCGGCCAAGCCGCCGTTTCCGTTGTTGCATGTGGATACGCGCTGGAAATTCCGCGACATGTACACCTTCCGCGACAAGATGGTGAAGGAGCTGGGTCTCGATCTGCGGGTGCATATCAACCCCGAAGGCGTGGAGAAGGACATCAACCCCTTCACCCATGGCTCGGCGATCCACACCGACATCATGAAGACCGAGGGCCTCAAGCAGGCGCTCGACATGTACGGCTTCGACGCGGCCTTCGGCGGGGCGCGGCGCGACGAGGAAAAGTCGCGCGCCAAGGAGCGCATCTTCTCCTTCCGCACCGCCGCCCACCGCTGGGACCCGAAGGCACAGCGCCCCGAGTTGTGGAAGCTCTACAACGCGCGCAAGCACAAGGGCGAGTCGATGCGCGTCTTTCCGCTGTCGAACTGGACCGAGCTGGACATCTGGCAATACATCTACCTCGAAGACATCCCCATCGTGCCGCTGTACTACGCGGCCGAGCGCCCGGTGGTCGAGCGTGACGGCGCGCTGATCATGGTCGACGACGCACGCATGCCGCTCAAGGCCGGCGAGGTGCCGATGATGCGCAAGGTGCGCTTCCGCACCCTGGGTTGCTATCCGCTCACCGGCGCGGTGGAATCCGAAGCCGACACGCTACCGGCGATCATCCAGGAGATGTTGCTGACCAAGACCTCGGAGCGGCAGGGGCGGGTGATCGACCACGATTCGGCCGCGTCCATGGAAAAGAAAAAGCAGGAGGGGTACTTCTAATGGCCCACGTATCCGACTTGATCGCCACCGACATCGGCGAATACCTGCGCAGCCACGAGCACAAGAGCCTGCTGCGCTTCATCACTTGCGGTAGCGTGGATGACGGCAAGAGCACCCTGATCGGGCGCCTGCTGTTCGAATCCAAGATGCTGTTCGAAGACCAGATGGCCGCAGTCGAGGCCGACTCGAAAAAGTACGGCACCCAGGGCGAGAACATCGACTTCGCGCTGCTGGTCGATGGCCTCGCCGCCGAGCGCGAGCAGGGCATCACCATTGACGTGGCCTATCGCTTCTTCTCGACCGACAAGCGCAAGTTCATCGTCGCCGACACGCCGGGGCATGAGCAATACACCCGCAACATGGTCACCGGCGCCTCGACCGCCGACGTGGCCATTTTGATGGTCGATGCGCGCAAGGGCATCCTGACGCAGACCCGACGCCACAGCTACTTGGTGTCGCTGATCGGCATCCGCCACATCGTGGTCGCCATCAACAAGATGGACCTGGTCGATTACTCGGAAAAGACCTACCGCAAGATCGTCGAGGATTACCGCGACTTCGCGGCCCGCATCGGCATCGAGGACGTCACCTTCATCCCGCTGTCGGCCTTCAAGGGCGACAACATCATCGCCCCCAGCGAGCGCCTGCCCTGGTATCACGGCAGCACGCTGATGGGCTATCTCGAAACCGTCGAGATCGACGAAGAGCGCATGCAGAAGGCGCCATTCCGGTTGCCGGTGCAGTGGGTCAATCGCCCCAATCTCGACTTCCGCGGCTTTGCCGGCACGGTGTCGAGCGGCATGATCCAGCCCGGCGACCGCGTGCGCGTGCAGCCCTCGGGCAAGGAGAGCACGGTGGCGCGCATCGTGACCCACGACGGCGACCTGCCGCAGGCCGTGGCCGGCCAGTCGGTGACGCTGACGCTGGCCGACGAGATCGACATCTCGCGCGGCGATGTGATCTCCATCGCCGAGCACCCGGCCAGCTCGGCCGACCAGTTCGAGACCACCGTCGTCTGGATGCATGACGAGCCGCTGCTGCCCGGCCGCGCCTATCTGCTCAAGATCGGCACCAAGACGGTCACCGCGACGGTCACCGAAATCAAGTACCAGGTGAACGTCAACACCATGGAACACATCGCCGCCAAGAAACTCGACCTGAACGGCATCGCGGTGTGCAACCTTAGCCTGGACCGCCAGATCGCCTTCGACGCCTATGCCGACAACCGCGACACCGGCGCCTTCATCCTGATCGACCGCTTGAGCAACAACACCGTCGGCGCCGGCATGATCCACTTCGCCCTGCGCCGCTCGCACAACATCCACATGCAGCATGTGGACGTCGACAAGGCCGCGCGCGGCGGCATGAAGGGGCAGAAGCCCTGCCTGCTGTGGTTCACCGGCCTGTCGGGCGCGGGCAAGTCGGCGATCGCCAACATGGTCGAGAAGAAGCTCCACGCCATGGGCCGCCACACCTACCTGCTCGACGGCGACAACGTGCGCCACGGCCTGAACAAGGATCTCGGTTTCACCGATGCCGATCGTGTCGAGAACATCCGCCGCGTGGCCGAAGTGGCCAAGCTGATGGTCGACGCCGGCCTGATCGTCATCACCGCCTTCATCTCCCCCTTCCGTTCCGAGCGCCGCATGGCGCGGAGTCTGGTGGAAGAAGGCGAGTTCCTCGAAGTGTTTGTCGACACACCGCTCGAAGTGGCCGAAGAGCGCGATCCGAAAGGCCTCTACAAGAAAGCGCGACGCGGCGAACTGAAGAACTTCACCGGCATCGATTCACCCTACGAGGCGCCGGAGGAGGCCGAAGTGCGGCTGAAAACGGTGGCCAGCTCGGTCGAGGCGTCGGCGGATCAGGTGATCGAGGCGCTGCGTCACCATCACATTCTGGGTGCCGACTGAAAAAAGCGGAACCGTGCCGGCGGGCTGCCACCGGGACGGTTCCGCTTGTTGAGCGGGGCTATTCGCCGCGCAGATAACGGATGTAGCCGCGCGGGTCGGTCTTCAGTCGCTCGAGAACGTCGTCAAAGATGTTGTTGGTCTTGCGCACCAGCGGCCGACTGGCAGCGAAGTTGGCTCGCCGCCACAGGCCGGCGACAGGGCCGCGGAACAAGCCGACCCGACGCAGCACGCCTGCCAGCATGTCCAACCCGGCGGTCAGCACCGAGCTGCTACGGTCCTTGCGAAAATCCCGGTCGGTCCAGGACATGGCGCCGAGATGGAACACAATGTCGCCATACAAGCCTGCGAGCAGATAGTGGTCATTGCGCTTGTTCGAGCGATACAGCCGCTTCCACGGCAACTGGTGTTTCCAGACAGTGAATCCGACGCCGATGCCTGAGTCGGGCTTTTGGCCGGTGGTGCTTAGGAATTCGCTGAATTCCGGCCCCGAGAGCACACTTTCGTCGGGCAGGAACGTGGGTGCGTAGCGACGGTAGAATTCGCTCGAAAAATAGCAGCAACTGGGGTGGGGTAGCGCCGTGTCATTGTTCTCTTGCCGAAATACTGCGGCCAGATGGTTCCCGGCGCTGATCTCGGACTCCAGCTGCCGGTTCCAGCCCTCGACCACAGGAAACGCATCGACATCCATCGTGCACAGGCGTTCCGCGCCGTTCGCGATGGCATGCTCGCAGAGCTTGTTCAGATAGTAGGAGTGCTCTTTCGAGCCGACGAAATCGGTCGGTTCGATCTCTACCATCTCCAGTTTGGATAAGCCAAGCAGCCGCGATCTGACCGTATCGCTGACGCGTGGGGCGACACCGTAGATGACGAAATCATCCGTCGTGAACTCGGTGAGCGACTTCAGGTGGAGGTCGAGTATGGGAATGTTTTCGTCACGCAGGAAGTACACGACGAGGATGGCGAGTTTCATGGCAAGGTGGTCTTGAGCGAAGTATTGGCGGACCGTTGGCCCGTGGCGGCTCTCGGCCCTCAGTCCGAGTGTTCTGGCAGGGCGCGCGCTCTGCCTTCCCCATTGAAGCGGCCGATCCTGGAAAACACGGGCTGCAGGGATACCGCGGCAATGATACCCAGTATCGGCATGATCGGCTCCCGGTACCGGAATATGACATAGAAAAGCATGTGAACTGCGGTGTATCCGGCGATCGCGAGCCAAAGGGTCATGAGGTGGGGCCTGCTGATATGTCGGGTCAGAATGCTGCCGAGCGCGGCCAGGACCATGATGGCGAACTGTGTCGCCCACAGAACGCGGATGACGGATTCAACGCCGCTTGCCTCACCTTTTCCCGCATGAAGGGGGGGCGTCCAGAAATAGACCGCCTTTTTTACCATCAAGGCGGCGAAACGTGCCGGGTCTTCCATGATCCATGCAATGGCGTCGCTTTTGAGGGATGCCGATGCTTCGACTTCCCCTGCGGCTTGGCGAAACGACTCCCAGCCCTTGCCCCGCGGGGTATCGACGATTGAAACAAACATGCCGGTCGCTGCCGGATTGTTGCCGAGATAGAGATTGAATCCACCGTTGGTATTCAATACCGGCGCCCCCAGGACACTCATGTTTCGGGCAATCCACGGTGCCGATACCGCGCAGACGCCCGCGGCGATGCAAAGCGCGAGGATGCCGCGTCGATAAAGCGATGCAGGGCACACCCACAGCGCAAACGCGACGGCACCGCCGAGTGACAGGGCGGCGCTGCCGGTCAGCGCGATGGCACCGAGCAGCAAGCCGCAGGTGATGGCTGCCGCCAGCGAAGGCCGGTTTGACAGCCTGAGCGCGCACCACATGACCCCGAGCATCAAGGGCACCATCAAATTCTCTTTCAGGAGGTAGACGCCGTAGACGCTGGCCGGCAGGTAGAGCGCCCATATCGTTGCGGCGATGATTCGCCCACTGCGGTTTGCGCCGGCTTCACCGGCCACCCGGTGGCACAACAGGATCGAGAGTCCACCCAGCAGCATGTTGGCAATTCGTCCTGCCAGGGGGCTTTCACCGAAAAGCGAGAAGACCGGCGCCAGGACAAACAGCGGGTAGCCCACGCTGTACATGGCTTGGTTTCCCTTGTAGTCGACAATGCCATGGCCGTTGATGAGGTTCATCGCCATGCTGGCATAGGCGATCTCATCACTTTCGGGGGTGTGGTGGTAGAGCGCGATTGCAGCGGCCCGCATCCCCAGGCCAATACACAGGACCACAAACAGCCACATCCATTCGCGCTGATCGCCGGCACCGGGGGGGAGGGCCATTCGTGTGTGTTGTCGTGATGGCATGGTGGCTGACCCTAGCTATGGCCGACCATCGCCACGCCGATGCAGATCATGCTCACACCGACGAGTCTGAACAGGGTGATCTGCTCGCCCATTACCAGCCCGACGCCTGCCGTCAGGGCGAAGCCCAGGCCCACCATGGGATAGGCCTTGCTGACGTCCCACTGGGCCAGTACCGAAAGCCAGACGATCGCGCCGACGCCATACAGCGCGAAGCCGGTCACGATATGCAGATTGGTGGCGAGCTCGAAAATCGACTTTGCGCTCAGCGGGTTTTCGCTGAAGCTCTTCGCGACGGCAGAGCTCATGCCGGCCTTGAGGAAAAACTGTGCGGAGACCGACAGGAATATGCTGAGGAGTGCTGCGAGCAGGGCTTTCATACGGTTCCAGTCCAGAGGAGTCAGGTCGGGGCGGGCGCGCTGGCCGGGCGGTGCTGGCGAGGGTGTCATGATCAGGACGTCAGCCGCCGAGCGTCAGGAAATGCGCCGTCAGCATCAGGGTGATCAGGCCGAGCACGGTCACCCGGCTGCCGAAGTCCTTGACGGCATACACGATCGGGTCGTCATTCATTTCGCCACGCGAGGTCTTGATGAGCAGCCTTGTCAGCCAGTAGATCAGGCCCACGGCGACCAGCCACAGGAGGTCCGGCGTGGCATAGCGCGCGCGGGTTGCTCCGTCGCTGATGAACAGTCCGAAGATCACCACTGAACACAAGGCAGCGCCCACGCCAAGCGGCCAGATGACGGACA
>JAWKYX010000014.1:0-64734 GCA_041396265.1 Rhodocyclaceae bacterium | reverse complement strand
CCCCATACGGCCGCCCAGTGCTTCCACGAACCGGTGGCGATGCCGTAGTAGCCCGGCAGCGAGTCGGGGTTGGGGCCGACGTCGGTGGCGCCCTGCACGTTGTCATGGCCGCGGAAGATGTTGGTGCCGCCGCCGGCGATGCCGACGTTGCCCAGCACCAGCTGCAGGTTGCACATCATGCGGGTGATGGCGTTGCCGACGGTGTGCTGGGTCTGGCCCATGCACCACACCACCGTCGAGGGCCGGTTCATGGCCATGGTCTCGGCGATCTGGCGCACTTCGGCGTCGGGCACGCCGGTGACTTCGAAGACCTTGTCGGCGGTCCATTCCATGGCCTCGGCGCGGATCTGCTCCATGCCGTAGACACGGTCCTCGATGTACTTCTTGTCTTCCCAGCCGTTCTCGAAGATATGGCGGATCACGCCATAGATCAGCGGGATGTCCGAGCCCGAGCGCAGGCGCACGAACTGGTCGGCCTTGGCCGCCGTGCGGGTGTAGCGCGGATCGGCGACGATGACCTTGGCGCCGCCTTCCTTGGCATGCAGGATGTGCAGCATCGACACCGGGTGCGCCTCGGCGGCGTTCGAGCCGATGAAGAAGATCGCCTTCGAGTGCTGCATGTCGTTGTAGGAGTTGGTCATCGCCCCATAGCCCCAGGTGTTCGCCACGCCGGCCACCGTGGTGGAGTGGCAGATACGGGCCTGGTGGTCCATGTTGTTGGTGCCGAACATGCTGACGAACTTGCGGAACAGGTAGCTCTGCTCGTTGGAGTGCTTGGACGAGCCGATCCAGTGCGTGGCATCGGGGCCGTGCTGTTCGCGGATGGCCAGCAGCTTGTCGCCGATCTCGGTGATGGCGTCCTCCCAGCTCATGCGCACCCACTTGCCGCCGGTCAGCTTCATCGGCGTGCGCAGGCGGTGCTCGCCATGGCCGTGCTCGCGCACCGAGGCGCCCTTGGCACAGTGCGCGCCGAGGTTGATCGGGCTGTCGAAGACCGGCTCCTGGCCGACCCACACGCCGTTCTGCACTTCGGCGTCAATCGCACAGCCGACCGAACAGTGGGTACACACGGTGCGCTTGACCTCGACCGCGCCGCCGCCGGCCGCCTTGGCGGCCTCGGCCGGCTTGACCATGGCAAAGGGCAGGCTGGCGCCGATGGCGCCGGCACCGGCGGTCAGGCCGGAGCGCTTGAGGAAGCTGCGCCGGTCGAGGCGCTGCGGTGTGGCGCGACCACTGAGGGCCTCGGTCAGCCCGCTCTGGGCGGGCGTCGCGGCCCGGTTGGATTTCTTTACCAGCATGGTCGTCTCCCTTACAGGCGGGTGGAGCGGTAGTAACGGGTCACGTGCGCGGTCTCGCGGTAGCCCGCGGCCGTGCCGTCCGGCGCGCTCAGCGCCTCGGCCTGCACGTCCGGCGCCGCGCCGATGCCGGCCACCGCGGCGACCCCGGCCGCACCGGTGCCAGCCGCCGCGAAGAGGAAGCTGCGGCGGCCAAAGCTCGAAGGCGCCGTGTCGGGCGCGCTCGGCGCCACGCGCGTGGGTGTCTCGCGTGTCTCACTCATGATCTTGTCTCCCCGGTTGGCGCAGCGTGCGCACGATCTTTCATGGTTCAGGTCTCGAAACTCAGCGCCCGCGCCTCGACGGCGAAGAACGCTGCGGCAAAGTCGCCGACCGCGCGGTAGAAGCGCGCATCGGCCGCCGCCTTCATGTCGGCACAGCAGCGGCCGATCCAGCGTTGAAGGTGGCGTTGAAAAAACGGGTACTGCACATCAATGCCATGCTGGCCATCACTGATCAGCGCGCGCATGGCGTCGCACAGCGCGGCCAGGTGGTCTTCCGGCTCGCCGCAACCGGTCTCGCGCGCCAGGCCCAGCGCGGCGAGGTCGTCGCGCACCCGGGCCAGCGGCTTTTCCATCAGGAAGCCGGTTTCATAGAACGAGGCGTAGGGCAGCACCGGCGGGCGGCCGGTACCGCAGAACAGGGTGTTCCACTCGGCGCGCACCGCCTCGCCATCGGCCTGGCCGGCGGCGGCGCACAGCTGCGCCCAGGCGGCGGCCAGGGCAGCGCCTTCGGGCACGGCCGGGTCGGCCTCGAGCGGGGCCGCCGCGGCGAGCGCGGCGAGCAGGTCGTCACTGGGTGGCGCGGCCAGCAGATGGGCCAGCACACCGTAGAAGCCGGCACGGTCGGCGTCTTCGGGCGACAGCGCGAGCGGCTCGGCGAGGGCGGCAGTCACAGGGCTCATGACAGATCCTGGATGGTGGTTTCGCGCTGGCCGTCGGCCGGCGACATCATGTCGATGACCCGGCAGTCGCCACACATCTGCAGGCGGCGGCGCTGCTCGGGGGCGGCGAAGTGGGGGTTGCCGAGGAGGCGCTCCATCAGCGTGCGCACGGTGGCGCTGGAGCCGAAGGGCTTGCCGCAGCGCAGGCAGGTACAGGGCGTGTCTTCATGCAGCACGGCGGGCTGCTTGGCGGCGGCGCTCAGGTTCAGGCGCGGCACCAGGGTGATGGCGTCTTCCGGACAGGTGGCCACGCACAGGCCGCACTGCACACAGGAGGCTTCGCGGATACGCAGGCGCGGCGCCTCGGTGTCGTCCATCAGGGCCTGCGCCGGACAGGCGCTGGCACAGGACAGGCACAGCGTGCATTTGTCGCCGGCCACGGCCACCGTGCCGTAGGCGCTGCCGGCGGGCACCGGCAAGGGCTCGGCGAGCGCCTCGGGTGCGGCCAGCGTGGCCAGGTGGGCAAAGCACAGGTCGAGCGTGGCGCGCTTGTCGAGCTGCGGATGGAAGCGGGCCGGGGCACCGAGGGCCGGTGCAGTCGCGCCCAGGTGGGCCATCAGGGCGTCGGCATCGGTGCACACACTGGCGAAGCGTTCGCCCGCCGCGGCCAGGCCGAGGCCGGCTACCACGGCGTCGGCAAAACGCACCGCCCGGCCGGCCGAGGCCTGGTAGGTGGCCGGCGCCTCGGCGCCCTGCCAGATCACCACCCGGCCGGCACCGGCACACAGGGCATAGAGCAGCAGGTCGGGGCCGACGCTGGCCGCGTCATGCACCGCCAGCGGCAGCAGGTGGGCGGGCAAGGCGTCGGTCTCGGCCCAGGCCTTGAGCTGGGCGGCCTGCGACTGGCCATGCAGCAACAGGGTCGGCGCCGCGCCGCCGGCCTCGGCCCAGGCGGCGAGCGCGGTGCGCAGCTGCTGGCCGATGTCGGGCACCGCCGGGTAGTTGTAGCGCATGGCGCCGCTCGGGCAGACGCTGGCACAGGCGCCGCAGCCCATGCACAGATGCGGCTCGACATAGACCCCGTTGCCATCGGCGCGGATGGCCGAGGTGGAACAGGTGTCGATACAGCGCGAACAGGCGTCGATGCGGTTGCGCGAATGCGCGCACTTGGCGCGGTCGTAATCGAAGAAGCGCGGTTTGTCGAACTCGCCGACCAGCTCGGTGAGCGCCAGCGCGGCCTCGGCCTGGGCCAGCGGGTCGCTGCCGGGCGCGAAATAGCCCTGCGGCAGATGCGGCATGGCCAGGCGCGGGGTGTCGGAGAGGTCGAGCACCAGATCGAAGCTGGCGGTGCGCGGCGTGAAGCTGAAGTCGATGGCGCCAACCTCGCACACCTCGATGCAGCGGCGCTTGTCATTGCAGCGCGCGGCGTCGACATAGGCGGCGACGCCGTCGCGCACGATGGCGTCGGAGCTACAGGCGGTGAGACAGGCACCACAGCCGGTACAGGCGGCGGCATCGACGGCATTGCCCGGCGTCCAGTCAATCTGGAACGCGCCCAGCCAGCCCGCGACGCTGATCTGCCGCGCGCGATGCACCGGCACCTTGCGCGGGCTGGCGGCGGGCAGGGGGTGTTCGTCATCGGAAAACACGGTGACCTGCAGCTGGCCATCGGCCTTGCCATGCAGGCGCTGGGCCCAATTCATGGCGAGCGGGCCGCTGCCGACGATGGCCAGCCGGCCGGTGCTGGTGTAGCTGACCGCATCGACCGGCGGCGGCTCGGGCAGGCGGGCCATGGCGATCAGCGCGGCCAGGCGCGGGGCGTCGGCGGCGCCGCCACTGGCGTATTCACGGGCGGGGAAGAAACGCAGCGCGCGGTCGGCCGGCGCGGCGGCTTCGATCAGCGGGGCTTCGCGGGTACAGCCGATCTGGCGTACGGAAGACGGCAGGCTGGCCGCGCCACCGTTGCGGCACAGGCCATCGGTGACGGCGACCCGGTCATCGATGCCGGCACCGTCGATGGCAGCCTCGGCCACCCGACCCTGGCAGCGGCACAGCACGACATCGCTGGTGGTCGCGACGGGCGCGCCCTTGCTTGTGTTGAAACTCACCTTGCCCCCTCGTGGCGTTATGCAGTCCGGCGGATAACGCTGTGCGCGCTGACAGCCGGCCGCGGAGCCGTTGTTTGAGCGAAACCAAGGCAGTTTCCGTGCCAAAGGGAAAAACCCTTGCGGCCGAATGGCTTAGCAGATCAGGGGTTCGTTATAAATGGGTCATTTTGTCGCGACACTCTGGTCGCAACGGACAAAATGTCTCACTCGGCCGGGCGGAACCAGCGTGCGCGAAAGCCCGGCGCGTTGGGGCTCTCGTCGTATTCCGGCGTGCTGCGCAGCCAGATGCAGAAGGTGGTGCCGCGTCCCGGCGTGCTGTCGACGGTGATGCGCCCGCCGTAGCGTTGCACCAGCGTCTGGCTGATCGACAGACCCAGGCCGGTACCGTGGCCTTTCTTGGTGGTGAAGAAGGGATCGAAGATGTGCTGCAGGTCGGCCTCGCGGATGCCGGCGCCGGTGTCCGCCACGCGCAGGCAGACACCGATGCGCGCATCGCCTTCGCACCAGTCCTCGCTGCTCAGGGTGAGCTGGCCGCCCTCGCCCATGGCCTGCACGGCGTTGACGATGAGGTTGATCAGCACCTGTTGCAGCTCGCTGCGGTTGATCTCGACATCCAGCGTGGCGGCATCATGGCGCTGCACCTCGATGCCGCGCTTGTCGAAGGTGTGCCGCGCCAGCACCAGGGAGTCGGCGATCAGCGAGGCCACGTTCACCCGCTCGGTATAGCCGGCGAACTCGCCGGGCCGGGCGAACTGCAGCAGCTTGGTGACGATCAGGCGGATGCGGTCGGTCTGCTGGTGGATGAGGCGGATCTCCTCGCGCACCGGCGCGGCCGCCTCGCCGAGGATGTCGGTGAGCACATCGAGGTTGCCCTGGATCACCGCCACCGGGTTGTTGATCTCATGCGCCACGCCGGCGGTCAGCTCGCCCACGGCGGCCAGCTTCTCGCTCATCACCAGATGCTCCTGCGCCTTGCGCAGGATGGCGTTGGCCTCGGCCAGCTCGGCGGTGCGCTCGGCCACCTTGCGGTCCAGCTCGTCGGCCCAGCGCTGCAGCTCCTCGCGCTTGCTGGCCAGGGTGTCGAGCAGGTGGTCGAACTCCTGCGCCAGCCGGCCGAGCTCGTCGCGGCTGGTCAGCGGCCCGACCCGCGCCGCCGCATCGCCCCGCTCGATCCGCTGGATGACCGCGTTGATGCGCTCGATCGGCCGGAAGATGCTGCGTGCCCAGCGCAGCGACACCAGGCTGCCGATGATCGAGATCGCCACGAAAATGGCGAACAGCCCGCCCATCACGGCCGCCTTGGCTTCGCGGAAGGGGGTTTCGAGAAAGCCCACATAGAGCATGCCGACGCGGTTGCGCTGGCCATCGAAAAAGGGCTCGTAGCCGGAGACATAGAAGTCATTGACCACAAAGGCGGTGTCCAGCCACACCTGGCCGGTGTCGAGCACCTGGGTGCGCACCGCGTCGGACACCCGCGTGCCCAGCGCCCGCACGCCCTCGAACAGGTGCACATTGGTGGCCACCCGGGTGTCGTTGAGAAACAGCGTGGCCGTGCCCCGGCTGCCCAGCGGCAGCGAGCCGTCGCGATAGACGATGGCGTTGATGCGGTCGACCATGCCGAGGTTGCGATTGAGCAGGATGCCGCCCTCGAGCACGCCGATGAAGCCGCCGCTGCGGTCGTAGATCGGCGCGGCGGCGTGGATCATCAGGCCGCGCTCTTCGCTGGCGCGGTCGTCCGGGCGCGCCGCCGGGGTGGGCACCAGCTTGATGTGCGCGCGCCGGCGCAGCACCGGGTCGATGGCCTCCAGTTCGTCCGGGTTGAACACCTCGATGCTGGTATGCGCCGCCCCCGACACCGCCGCCGCCACTGCCGGCCAGCGCGTGCGTTCGGGCAGGGCACCGAGCCGGCCGCGGGCCGAGGCCATGGGGCGGCCGCGGGTGTCGAGCAGGTGCAGGAAGTCCAGCCCGTAGCGCACGCCCATGCTGGCCAGCAACTCGGTCATGGCCTGCGGCGTGCCGGCCGGGAAGTCCGCCGCCAGGCGGCTGGATCCGGCCAGCGCCTGCAGGTCGCGCCCCACGCCCTGTTGCACGCGGTCGAAGTATTCATGCGCAATCACCAGGTCGGCCTGGACCTTGGCGCGCAGCAGGCGCTCGTAAGTGTCGTTGCCCCAGGTCCACACCAGCGCCAGCAGCGCCGGCACGCCGATGAACAGCGGCGCCAGCACCAGGGCCAGCAGCTTGGCCCGGACCGACGCGGAGACACGGGCGCGCAGTCGCCGCAGCGGGTTCATGCGCCCCCGGCGGCCCACTCGGCGCACTTGCGTTCGAGCGTCTTGCGCGAGACGCCGAGCAACTCGGCGGCGCGCGTCTTGTTGCCCTCGCACTGGCGCAGCACGGCCGCCATGTGCCGGCGCTCGACCTCGGCCAGGCTCAAGGGCAGCGCCTCGCCGCCGAGCGCGCCGGCGGGCGCCTCGACCGGGAAGTGGCCGAGGATCAGCGCCCGCTCGATGAAGTTGCGCAGCTCCCGCACATTGCCGGGCCAGGTGTAGCCGACCAGCCGGCCGGCGACCTCGGAGGTCATCGGCAGCGGCGGCAGGCCCAGCCGGGCGGCGAGCTGGCGGTTGAAATGCTCGGCCAGCGGCACGATGTCGTCGGTGCGCTGGCGCAGCGGCGGAATCGTCACGGTGAGCACCTCGAGCCGGTAGAACAGATCCTGGCGGAAGCGCCCGGCGGCGACTTCCTCGCGCAGGTCGCGGTTGGTGGCGGCCACCACCCGCACATCGACCGGGATCTCCTTGGTCGAGCCCACCGGCCGCACCCGCTGCTCCTCCAGCGCGCGCAGCAGCTTGGTCTGCAACGCCAGCGGCAGTTCGCCGATCTCGTCGAGAAACAGGGTGCCGCCGTTGGCATAGGTGAACAGGCCGCTGCGGCTCTCGCTGGCGCCAGTGAAGGCGCCCTTCATATGGCCGAACAGTTCGCTTTCGATCAGCTCGGCGGACACCGCGGCGCAGTTGACCGGCACGAAGGGCCGCTCGGCGCGCGTGCTCATCTGGTGCAGCGCCCGCGCCGCCAGCTCCTTGCCAACGCCGGACTCGCCCTGGATCAGCACCGTGCTCGGTGTCGGCGCCACGCGCTTGATCAGGCTCCACACCTGGCGCAGGGCCTGCGACTGGCCGACCAGACCCTCGGCGCCGCCCGACAACCCGGCCACTTCACGGCGCAGCACGTAGTTTTCCCGCGTCAGCCGCGCACGCTCGAAACAGCGGGCGAGCGAGTTGATGATCTGGTCGACCCGGAAGGGCTTGAGGATGAAATCGGCCGCACCGGCGCGCAGCGCATCGATCGCAGTTTCCATGTCGGCAAAGGCGGTGATCAGCACCACATCGCCCGAAAAGGCGCCGGCGCGCAGCTCACGCAGCCAGGCGATGCCGGCCTTGCCGGGCAGGGCGATGTCGAGGACGATGACGTCGAAATGCGCGTCGGCCAGCAGCAGCGCGGCCGATTCGGCGCTGTCGGCCACCTCCACGGCGCAGCCCCGCGCGCTGAGCGCGCGCTGCAGGAAGCTGCGCATGCCGGCCTCGTCGTCGACCACCAGCACCGCATAATCCGACCACTCCGCGCGCGCCTCGGCCGATTTGTCCACCTGCTGCCCTGCCGCCATACCACCCCTTCCGTGCGTCCGATGGCCCCGATTAGAGCATGCGCGCGGCGCAAAAAAAATGCGCGACCCGAAGGCCGCGCACTGTGCGATGCCACCCGCCGCGCCGGACTCAGCGCATGGCGCGCAGCCGGGCGATGCGTTCCTCGGTGGCCGGGTGGGTCGAGAACAAGCCCTTCAGCCCGCCGCCGGAGAGCGGATTCATGATCATCATCTGCGCGGTTTCGGGGTGCTCGTCGGCGGTGTGCATGGGGATGCCGCGGGCGTAGGCGTCGATCTTGGCCAGCGCATCGGCCAGCGCGGCCGGGTCGCCGGAGATCTCGGCACCACCACGGTCGGCGCCGAACTCGCGGGTGCGCGAGATGGCCATCTGGATGAGCATGCCGGCGATCGGCGCGAGGATCATGATGATGATCGAGACGATCGGGTTCGGCCGGTCTTCGCCACGCCCGCCAAAGAACATGCCGAACTGCGCCAGCGCCGAGATGGCACCGGCCACGGTGGCCGAAATGGTCGAGATCAGGATGTCGCGGTTCTTCACGTGCGCCAGCTCGTGCGCCATCACGCCGCGCAGCTCGCGCTCGGAGAGCATGCGGATGATGCCGGTGGTAGCAGCCACGGCAGCGTGCTCGGGGTTGCGACCGGTGGCGAAGGCGTTGGGCTGGGCCTCGTCGATGATGTACACCTTGGGCATCGGCAGCTGCGCCCGGCCGGCCAGTTCGCGCACCATGTTGTAGAGGTAGGGCGAGGTGCTGGCGTCGACTTCGCGCGCCTTGTACATCTTGAGCACCATCTTGTCCGAAAACCAGTAGGCCCAGACGTTCATCCCGCCGCCGAACAGCAGCGCCAGCAGCATGCCCTGCTGGCCGCCGATCATGCCGCCGATGACACCGAACAGCGCCACGATGCCGGCCATCAGCAGGGAGGTTTTGATCCAGTTACCGAACATTGAGATTCCTCGTCATCAAACGCGGAGCAGGCCTCCGCGATCACTTAGATGGGGGTCGGACGGAAAGATTCAATGCGCCGGCGCAAGCGCCAGCTGCGCGCCGGCCGGCAGCGGGCAGGCCTGCAGGAAGTCGGCCGCCGGCACACGCCGGCCGCCGGGCAACTGCAGCACGGTGACGCACAGCGCGCCCTCGCCGCAGGCAATGCGCACGCCGTCGGCGTCGGCCCGGAGCACGGTGCCGGGGGCACCGGCCGCGTCCATCACCGTGGCCTGCCACAGCTTGATCGGCCGGCCGTCGAACTCGGCGACGGCACCGGGGAAGGGGTCGAAAGCGCGGATCTGGCGTGCCAGTTCGACCGCCGGCCGGCGCCAGTCGAGCCGGGCCTCGGCCTTGGCGATCTTGTGCGCGTAGGTCACCCCCTCGGCCGGCTGCGGCTCGGCGTCGAGCGACTGGACGGCGAGGCGGCACAGGGCGTCGACGATCATCTCGCCGCCAAGCCTGGCCAGGGTATCGTGCAAGCTGGCGGTGGTGGCGTCGGGCGGAATCGGTACCGCCTGGCGCAGCAACATGTCACCGGTGTCGAGGCCGGCGTCCATCTGCATGATGGTGATGCCGGTCTCGGTGTCACCCGCCTCGATCGCGCGGTGGATCGGCGCCGCGCCGCGCCAGCGCGGCAGCAAGGAGGCGTGGATGTTGAGGCAGCCCAGGCGCGGGATGTCGAGCACCGCCTGCGGCAGGATCAGCCCGTAGGCGGCAACCACCAGCACATCGGGGGCCGCGGCACGCAAGGCGGCCTGCTGTTCGGGCGTGCGCAGCTTCTCGGGCTGGTCGACCGCAATGCCGTGGGCCAGCGCCACCTGCTTGACCGCGCTGGGCTGCAGCTTCATGCCGCGCCCGGCCGGGCGGTCCGGCTGGGTCAGCACCAGCACGACGTCGACACCGCCGTCGATCAGGGCCTTGAGCGCCGTCGCCGCAAATTCGGGCGTCCCCGCAAACGCAATGCGCATCCCGGTCAGGCCGTGATGCGCGCGCGCTTGGCGAGCTTCGACTTGATCCGCCCCTGCTTGAGCAGGGACAGGTATTCGACGAACACCTTGCCATCGAGGTGATCGAGCTCATGCTGGATGCACACCGCCAGCAGTCCCTCGGCCTCGAGCTCGAAGGGCTCGCCCTGCTCATTGAGCGCGCGCACCTTGACCCGCTCGGCGCGCACCACCTTGTCGTAGACGCCGGGCACCGACAGGCAGCCCTCTTCGCCGACCTGCTCGCCGGAACGCTCGAGAATCTCGGGGTTGATGAAGGCCTGGAGGTTGGACTGGTCTTCGGAGACATCGATCACCACGACCCGTTCGTGGACGTTGACCTGGGTGGCGGCCAGGCCGATGCCGGGCGCCTCGTACATGGTCTCGGCCATGTCGCGGATCAGCGTACGGATGCGATCGTCCACCTTGGCAACCGGAACCGCCTTGGTGTGCAGTCGTGGATCAGGAAAATGCAGTATTGGAAGGAGTGCCATAAAAGCTTGCCGCGTTATGGGATTACGTGCAGAATTTCAAGTACTTTGCCATCCCCGATGATGCACGTTTGTCATCGGGACGCTCAACTTCCGGGATATAAGACCGTCATTGACGATAGTAATTCCCGGCAGGGCGTCGGAATGCCGCCTGCATCGAAACGGAAGCGAGTGATGATCCGCATTATATTCTCTCTAGTCATTGGCGTCGCCGCCCTCGTCCAACCGGTCGCGGCCGCCTCGCCCGTCGAGCTGGCGCAGAACGCGCCCGACAGCCACACGGTGCGCAAGGGCGACACCCTGTGGGGCATCTCCGGCAAGTTCCTGCGCGAACCGTGGCGCTGGCCCGAGGTGTGGCAGCTCAACAAGGACCAGATCCGCAACCCGCACCTGATCTACCCCGGCCAGGTCATTTTCCTTGACCGCAGCGGCCCCTATCTGCGCCTGGGTCGCCGCGTCGGCGACGGCAAGCTGCAGCCACAGATCTACTCGGAAGCGTCCGACCAGGCGATTCCCAGCATTCCGCAGAACGAGATCGCGCCCTTCCTGACCCACCCGCTGGTGGTCGACGAGAAGCGCATCCTGGATTCGGCCACCATCGTCGCCACCCAGGAAAACCGCCTGTACACCGGCCAGGGCGACACGGTGTTCGCCAAGAACGTCCGCGACGGCGTCGACACCTGGCACATCTACCGTCCGGCAAAGCCGCTGACCGACCCGCTGACCAACAAGATCCTCGGCTACGAGGCCGTGCATCTGGGCACCGCCGACGTCACCCAGCCGGGCGAACCGGCCGCGCTCGAGATCACCATGGCGCGCCAGGAAATCGGCACCGGCGAGCTGATGCTGCCGGCCGATCGCCCCGAGCTGTTGTCCTATGTGCCGCATGCCCCTACCGGCGACATCGAAGGCCGTGTCATCGCCATCTACGGCGGCGTCAGCGAAACCGGCCGCCAGGGCGTGATCACCCTCGGCGTCGGCCAGCAGGACGGCGCCGAAGTCGGCCACGTGCTGGCCCTGTACCGTCACCGCGGTTCGGTGGTGTACAAGGACGAAGACACCAACAAGAAGGAAACCTTCGAGTTGCCGGAGCACCGCTACGGCCTGGTCTTCCTGTTCCGGGTGTTCGACCGCGTCTCCTACGGCCTGGTGGTCGACGCCACCGCGCCGATCAAGGTCAGCGACACGGTGCGCACCCCCTGACCCGCAAGCAGCCCTCCCCCGACCTGGCCGACTGGCTCCGCCTGACGCTCACCCCCGGTATCGGCGGTGAGCGTCAGCGCCGTTTACTCCGCGCTTTCGGCCTGCCGGGCGCCATCTTCCAGGCCAGTCACCACGCCGTGGCCGAGGTGGTCGGCGACAAGGCCGCCACACAGCTGCGCGACCACGACCCCAGCGCGCTCATCGCCACCACGCTCGACTGGCTGGCCCAGCCGGGCAACCACCTGCTCACCCTGGCCGATGCCGCCTATCCGCCGCGCCTGCTCGAGATTCCCGATCCGCCCACGCTGCTCTACGTCAAGGGCGATGTCGGCCTGCTGAACCGGCCGGGGCTGGCCATCGTCGGTGCGCGCAGCGCCACCCCGCAGGGTGAATCGAATGCCGCCGCCTTCGCTGGCGCACTGGCGGGCTCGGGGCTCACCATCATCAGTGGTCTTGCGCTGGGTATCGACGCCGCGGCCCACGGCGGCGCGCTCGATGCCGGCGGTGCCACCCTTGCCGTGATCGGCACCGGGGCCGACCGCATCTACCCGGCGCGCAACCAGGCGCTGGCCCGGCGCATTGTCGAGCATGGCGCCATCGTCACCGAGTTTCCGCTGGGCACCCCGGTGGCCGCGCACAACTTCCCGCGGCGCAACCGCATCATCTCGGGACTGGCGCAGGGGGTGCTGGTGGTCGAGGCCGCACTCAACAGCGGCTCGCTGATCACCGCCCGGCTGGCCAGCGAGCAGGGGCGCGAGGTGTTCGCCATCCCGGGGTCGATCCATTCGCCGCAATCGAAGGGCTGCCACCGGCTGATCCGCGACGGCGCCAAGCTGGTCGAAACGGCCGAAGACATCCTCGAGGAGGCCGTGTTTGCCGGCTACGACGCACCCGCCCCGTCGCCCCCGCCGGCCACCGACGCCACCCCCACCGGGACCGATCCCGACAGCGCCCGACTGCTGGCCGCCCTCGGACATGATCCGGTGAGCCTTGATACACTCGCAGCCCGTACCGGCTTGACGGCCGATGCGCTGTACGCCATTCTGCTTTCACTGGAACTGGACGGTCAGCTGGCACGACTGCCCGGCGGCCGCTTCCAGCGACTCACATAGAGCCCCGCCTATCCATGTTCGACGTGCTTGTTTATCTCTTCGAAACCTATATCCACGCTGAAGCCTGCCCCGCGCCGGAGCAGCTGGCGCGCCGCCTGACGGCCGCGGGCTTCGAGGAAGACGAGATCAGCGATGCCCTCGACTGGCTCTCGGAGCTGAACCAGACCGCCAACGACTACACCGCATTCAGCACGCCCTCATCCGGCGCCGTGCGCCTGTATTCGGCCGAAGAAACCAGCAAGCTGGGGCGCGAGGGGATCGGCTTCCTGCTGTTTCTTGAAGAGTCCGGCGTCCTCGACGGCGCCAACCGCGAATTGATCCTCGATCGCCTGATGGCGTTGCCCGATGCCCATGTGGCCGTGTCACGGCTCAAGGTCATCGTGCTGATCGTGCTGTGGAAACAGGCCTACCCGATGGATTCGCTGGTGCTCGACGAATTGCTGAGCGAGGACGACGACATCTCGCCCGTCCTCCACTGAAGCGTGCGGCGGCCTCGGCCACTTGCACGTGTCGCTGCGGCTTCCTTATGATGCCGCGCTTAACCACCTGATTTTCCGGGACCCTTGACCGGCCACGGCCGGTTCTTCCGCATGCCATGAGCAAACAACTGATCATCGCCGAGAAACCGTCCGTCGCGCAGGACATCGCCCGTTCCCTGGGCGGCTTTACCCGCCAGAAGGACTATTTCGAGTCTGACGACTACGTGCTGGCTGCGGCGGTCGGCCACCTGCTCGAACTCACCGTGCCGCCCGACGAGGAGGTCAAGCGCGGCAAGTGGTCCTTCGCCAATCTGCCGGTGGTGCCCTCGCGCTTCGCGTTGCAACCCATCGCCAAGAGCGAGGACCGCCTCAAGCTGCTCACCCGGCTGATCAAGCGCAAGGACGTCGATGGCCTGATCAACGCCTGCGACGCGGGGCGTGAGGGCGAACTGATCTTCAATTTCATCGCCGAGCACGCCAAGACCAAGAAGCCGGTGCAACGCCTGTGGCTGCAATCGATGACCGCCGGCGCCATCCGCGACGGCTTTGCCCACCTGCGCTCGGCCGACGAGGTCGATGGCCTGCGCCAGGCCGCCGTCTGTCGCGCCGAGAGCGACTGGCTGATCGGCATCAACGGCACGCGGGCGATGACCGCCTTCAACTCCAAGACCGGCGGCTTTCACCTGACCACCGTGGGCCGGGTGCAGACCCCGACGCTCACCCTGGTGGTCGAGCGCGAGCGTCGCATCCGTGAATTCAAGGCGCGCGACTACTGGGAGCTGCACGCCAGCTTCGGCTGCGCCGAAGGCAGCTACGCCGGCCGCTGGTTCGATGAGGGCTTCAAGAAGAGCGACGACGAGCACGCCCGCGCCGAGCGCTTGTGGGACCTCAAGCGCGCCGAGGCGATCCGCGCCAAGTGCGAAGGCAAGCCGGGCACGGTGGAAGAAGAATCCAAGCCCTCGACCCAGCAATCGCCGCTGCTGTTCGACCTCACCAGTCTGCAGCGCGAGGCCAACGGCCGCTTCGGCTTCTCGGCCCGCGCCACCTTGCAGGTCGCCCAGGCGCTGTACGAGCGCCACAAGGTGCTGACCTACCCGCGAACCGACGCCCGCGCCCTGCCCGAAGACTATGTCGACACGGTCAAGGAGGTGCTCGGCAACCTGCCCGCCGAATACGCCAAGTTCGCCAACGAGATCAAGCGCGAGGGCTGGGCCGGCCCCAACAAGCGCATCTACAACAACGCCAAGATCTCCGACCACTTCGCCATCATCCCGACCGGCAACCCGCCCAAGTCGCTGTCCGAGCCGGAACAGAAGATCTACGACCTGGTCACCCGCCGCTTCCTGTCGGTGTTCTACCCGGCCGCCGAGTTCCGCGTCACCACCCGCATTACGCGTGTCGAGGGCGAAGCCTTCAAGACCGAAGGCAAGGTGCTGGTCAAGCCGGGCTGGCTGGTGGTGGTCGGCCGCGACAAGCCCAGCGACGACGCCGAAACCCTGGCGCCGGTTGCCAGCGGCGAAACCGTGAGCACCGACGAGATCGAGGTCAAGGCCCAGCAGACCCGTCCGCCGGCGCGCTTCAACGAAGCCACCCTGCTGTCGGCCATGGAAGGCGCCGGCAAGATGGTCGACGACGAAGAGCTGCGCGCCGCCATGGCCGGCCGCGGCCTCGGCACCCCGGCCACCCGCGCGCAGATCATCGAGAACCTGATCGGCGAGCAGTACATGCACCGCGACGGCAAGGAGCTAATCCCCACCGCCAAGGCCTTCTCGCTGATCACCCTGCTCAAGGGCCTGGGCGTCTCGGCGCTGACCTCGCCCGAGCTGACCGGCGAATGGGAATACAAGCTGTCGCAGATGGAGCACGGCGGGCTGACGCGCGACGCCTTCATGGACGAGATCGCGACGATGGCACGCGACATGGTCGAACGCGCCAAGCAGTACGAATCCGACACCGTGCCGGGCGACTTCACCACGCTCAAGACGCCGTGCCCCAAGTGCGGCGGCGTGGTCAAGGAAAACTACAAGAAGTTCGCCTGCCAGGCCTGCGACTGGAGCACCTGGAAGATCGTCGCCGGCCGCCAGTTCGAGATCGACGAGATCGAAGCCCTGCTGCGCGACGGCCATGTCGGCCCGCTGATGGGCTTCCGCAACAAGATGGGCCGGCTGTTCAATGCCGACATCAAGCTCAATGACGAACTGATGCCCACCTTCGACTTCGGCCAGCCGCGCGACGACGAAAACGCCGAGCCGGTCGATTTTTCCGACCAGACGCCGCTCGGCGCCTGCCCGAAGTGCCAAGCCAATGTGTACGAACACGGCATGGCCTATGTCTGCGAGAAATCGGTCGGGCCCGACAAGTCCTGCGACTTCCGCTCCGGCAAGATCATCCTGCAGCAGCCGATCGAGCGCGAGCAGATGAGCAAGCTGCTCACCGACGGCAAGACCGACCTGCTCAAGGGCTTCGTCTCGAACAAGACCAAGCGCAAGTTCTCGGCCTTCCTGGTGCGCAAGCCGGACGGCGGTGTGGGCTTCGAGTTCGAGCCGCGCGCACCGAAAAAGCCGGCCGCGGCGAAGAAGCCCACCAAGAAAGCTGCCGCCAAGGGCGACGAGTAAGCCGCCCATGCCGACGCTGCCCGACGCCGCCCGCCAGATCCTCGATTTCTGGTTCGGCGCGCCGGACAGCGCCGACTACGGCAGCCACCGTCGGCTGTGGTTCGAGAAGCGTGACGACACGGATGCGGCCATTGCCCGGCACTTCGGCTCCCTGATCGACACCGCGCTGGCTGGCGGACTGACCGACTGGGACAGCACCGCGCACGGTACGCTGGCGCGCATCCTGCTGCTCGACCAATTCACCCGCAATGTCTTCCGCCACACCCCGCGCGCCTTTGCCGGCGATGCGCTGGCCCTGGCGGCCGCCCGCGCACTGGTCGCCCCCGGCCACGATACGCAGCTGATACCGGTCGAGCGGGTCTTTGCCTACCTGCCCTTCGAGCACGCCGAGGATCCAGCCGAGCAGGCCCGTGCCGTCGCCCTGTTCAAGGCACTGCACGACGCCCACCCTGGCTTCGACACCACCTACGACTATGCCCTGCGCCATCAGGCGGTGATTGCGCAGTTCGGCCGCTTTCCGCATCGCAATGCGATCCTCGGCCGCCCCAGCACACCGGCCGAACAGGCCTTTCTGGCCAGGCCCGGCTCGGGCTTCTGACAAAAAACGGCCGGGATCTCCCGGCCGTCGATGCATTGATGCGTGGCGCGATCAGCTCGCCAGCATGCTGCGCAGCATCCACGCGGTCTTTTCATGCACCTGCATGCGCTGGGTGAGCAGGTCGGCGGTCGGCTCGTCGTCGGCTTCGTCGACCAGCGGCATGATCTCGCGCGCCGTGCGCACCACCGCTTCCTGCCCCTTCACCAGTTGCCGGATCATCTCCTCGGCACTGGGTACGCCCTGCGGCTCCTCGATCCGGCTCAGTTCGGCGAAGGCGCTGTAGGTGCCCGGTGCCGGCTCACCGAGGGCGCGGATCCGTTCGGCAATGGCGTCGACTGCCAGCGCCAGTTCGGTGTACTGCACCTCGAACATCTGGTGCAGGGTGTTGAACATCGGCCCGGTCACGTTCCAGTGGAAATTGTGCGTGGTCAGGTACAGGGTGTAGCTGTCCGCCAGCAGGCGCGACAGGCCGTGGGCAATGGCGGTACGGTCTTTCTTGCTGATGCCGATATCGATGTCCATGAACGTTCTCCTTTGCTTGAAAGTGCGAATAGCCTGATGCCCTCAGGCTACGTGTCTGGGCACGAAGATGCCAATCGATTCTCCGTATCCGGTCGATTGACCCGGTCTATGCGGGCACATCCTGGCAGGCCGCTTCGAGCGGCTCCACCCCGGGCAGCCCGCAGGCCAGAATGGCTTTGCGGATGACATCGATGGCGCCGCTGCGCGGATAGGTCACCCGCCAGGCCAGCGCCACCGTGCGTGTCGGCTCGGGCGCTGCGAAGGGGCGCGTGGCGAGCAAGGCATTGCGCTCGGGCAGACCGTCGGCTGCCGTGGCAGGCAGCACGGTCACCCCGATGCCGCTGGCCACCATCAGGCGGATGGTCTCCAGCGAGCTGCCCTGCAAGGTGCGCTGCAGGCCACCCACCCCGTTGCACTCGGGGCACACCTCGAGCACCTGGTCGCGGAAGCAGTTGCCCGCACCGAGCAGCAGCAACTGGTCTTCGGCCAGCTGGCTGGCATCGACCGTGTCCTGCTTCGCCCACGGGTGGGTGGCCGGCATCAGTACCCGGAACGGCTCGCGGTAGATCGGCTGCACCACCAGGCCGGGCTGCTCGAAGGGCAGAGCGAGGATGGCCACGTCCAGGTCGCCGCGCTTGAGCGACTCGGCCAGGCTGGCGGTGAAGTTTTCCTCGATGATCAGCGGCATGCGCGGTGCCAGCGCCTTGACCTGCGGGATCAGCCGCGGCAGCAGGTAGGGGCCGATGGTGTAGATCGCGCCGACCCGCAGCGCGCCGCCGAGCGGATCCTTGCCGGCCTGGGCGATCTCCTTGATCTGGCTGGCTTCAACGAGCACCCGCTGTGCCTGATCGACCACACGTTGCCCGAGCTGGGTCACCTTGACGTCGCTGGTACCGCGCTCGAAGAGCATCACGCCGAGCTCTTCCTCGACCTTCTTGATCGCCACCGACAAGGTCGGCTGGCTGACATGGCAGCGCTCGGCGGCGCGGCCGAAGTGGCACTCGCGGGCCAGCGCCACGATGTATTTCAGGTCGGTCAGCGTCATGCGTTTTCCCTGTCCGGAACGGTTTGCCCGTTCCATGGTCTGCTTGAACATGATTATCACAGGCTATGACGCGCTCGCACAGCCCCGGGTTCCGACAATATTGCCGGCACGCGGCCGCGAGCGCCTTGAATCCGAGCCCTGGCACCCTGACCTATGGCACGATGCCGGTGCTGACGCCGCGTCATCGCGCCCGTCGGGCGCGAACGGCACCCCGTTGACACAGGAGGACGCATGAACCGAATGACCCCCCGTCTCGCCGCGCTGGCGGGCGCTACCGGGCTGGCACTGGCCGCCTGGCTGAACGTCTCGCCCGGCCTGTCCGAGGCCCATGCCACGGCCGCCGCACCGGTGGCCGCCATACCAGCCACGCGCCAGACCCTGCCGGACTTTGCCGATCTGGTCTCGCGCGTCGGCCCCGCCGTGGTCAACATCAGCGTGGTGCAGCAAGTGGCCAGCCCGCTGGCCAACAGCGACGACCCCTTCTACGATTTCCTGCGCCGTTTCGGCGTGCCTGTCCCCGGCATGCCGGGCGGCCCCAATATCCCGGGCATGCCCGGTCAAGGCGGGCGGCAGATCGCGCGCGGCGTCGGCTCGGGCTTCATCGTCAGCGCCGACGGCTATGTACTGACCAACGCCCATGTGGTCGATGACGCCACCGAGGTCACCGTGCGCCTGACCGACAAGCGCGAGTTCAAAGCCAAGGTCGAGGGCGTCGACAAGCGCACCGACGTGGCCCTGCTCAAGATCGACGCCAAAGGCTTGCCGACGGTGCGCATCGGCGATCCCGAAGCGACCCGCGTCGGCGAATGGGTGGTCGCCGTCGGTTCGCCCTTCGGTTTCGACAACACCGTCACCGCTGGCATCATCTCGGCCAAGGCACGCCGTCTGCCGGACGAAACCTACGTCCCCTTCATCCAGACCGACGTCGCCATCAACCCCGGCAACTCGGGCGGGCCGCTGTTCAATCTGGACGGCGAAGTGGTCGGCATCAACTCGCAGATCTACTCGCGCTCCGGCGGCTTCATGGGCATCTCCTTCGCCATCCCCATTGATGTGGCGATGAAGGTCAAGGAGCAGTTGCAGACCTTCGGCGTGGTGCGTCGCGGCCGGCTGGGCGTGATCATCCAGGGCATGGACAAGGAGCTGGCCGATTCCTTCGGGCTGGACAGCACCAAGGGCGCACTGGTCTCCAGCGTCGAGCCGGGCTCGGCCGCGGCCAAGGCCGAGCTGCAGCCCGGCGACGTGATCCTCGGCGTCAACGGCAACCGGGTGGACGACTCCGCCGATCTGCCGCGCATCATCGGCGAACTGCCGCCGGGCACCGAGATCCAGCTGGAGATCTGGCGCAACAAGAAATCACGCATCATCGCCGCCACCCTCGGCGGCCAGGACAACGAGCGCCTGCACGCGCGCGGGAGCGGCCAGCAAAGCGCCGGCGGCAAGCTCGGCCTGTCAGCCCGGCCGCTCAGCGGCGCCGAGGCCGAGCGGCTGGGTGTGCCGGGTGGCCTGGTGGTCGAAGAGGTCGATGGTCCGGCCCAGCGCGCAGGCATCCAGAAGGGTGACGTCATCCTGGCGCTCAACAACACCCCCGTAAAAGACGTGGCCAGCTTCCGCAAGCTGCTGGAGGCGGCAGGCGACCGCTTCGCCCTGCTGGTCCAGCGCGGCGACGGCCGGCTCTATCTTGGCGTACGCCTTAAGTAAGACCCGGAAACGGATCGCGGCGGCCGGCACCGCTGCGATCCGTGCATCGGAGAAGCACGCCCGGTGGTCATTCCAGAGGGATCGTCCGCACCTTTGATCGCCCTTGCGGTATAGTCTGCGGGTTTGTCCGATCGCTGCGCGAATGAAGGGTCACGCGATGACTGCCGCCGTGAGGGATCGCGCCCGGCTTCGCCGCGCGGCATCCCTGCTTTTTTTCCTGTCCCTGCCTGGGCCCGTGGCGGCCACGCACGCAGTCGACGACAGCGAAAGCGCCTACTTCGAACAACTCCCCGTGGTACTGACCGCGTCCCGCCTGCCGCAATCCCTGCAGGATGCGCCGGGCGCCATCACGGTCATCGATCGTCCGTTGATCGAGCGCAGCGGCTACCGCGACCTCGCCCGCCTGCTGCGGCTGGTACCCGGCATGCATGTCGGCCAGGAACGGGCCAGCGCCAGCTGGGTCAGCTACCACGGCCTCGGCCAGTCGATTCCCGGTGAACTCCAGGTCCTGATCGACGGCGCGCCGACCTATGTACCGGTCAGCTTCGGCACCGCCGCATGGACCGGGCTACCGGTTTTCCTGAGCGAGATCGAGCGCATCGAGGTCGTCCGCGGCGCCAGCGCCAACAGCTATGGCGCCAGCGCACTGCAAGGCGCGGTCAACCTGATCACCCGCCCGGCGGCGGAAGACCCCGGCAAGCATGTCACGGTCGTGCTGGGCGACCCCGGCGTGCGCGACCTCGAAATGGGCTGGGCCGGCGGCTCGGCCCCCTTGGCCCTGCGCCTGACGGCCGGCGAACAATCGGACGACGGGTTTCGTGATCTGCACGACCACCGCCGCACCCAGCGTTTCAGCGTGCGTGGCGACGCACAGCTCGACCCCGAGAACAGCTTCAGCTTCCGCCTTGGCACGACCCGCGAGACAACCGGTCGCGGCTATCCGGACTCGCCCTTCGGCAACAACGCCCTGCGCGACGGCGCCGACAGCGCACATCTGGTGCACCTGCGCTGGCAGCATGTCGATGATATGGACAAGGAATGGTCGCTCAGCGCCTACCATCACCAGCTTGACTACCGCGACAGCTGGCTCGGCGGTGCCCCCGGCATTCCGGATGTCCCGCTGTCGCGCAACCGTCGCGACTTGCGCAGCAGCATCGAGTTTCAGCAGCGAGATCGCTGGTCGGAGACCGTTCGCGGCGTGTGGGGCGCCGAAGCGACCCTGACGCAGACCCGCTCGCCTTTCAGTTTTTCGAGCACCGATTCGGTCAGGGTGCCGATCTACCGGCTCTTCAGCAATATCGAGTGGCAGGCCAGCGCGCCCACCCGGCTCAACCTGGGGCTGGCGCTTGAGCGCAGCAACGATGAGGGCTGGCGGTTCAGCCCGCGCCTGTATGCCAACCACCGGCTGACCCCTGCCGACACACTGCGCGTCGGCGCCAGCCGCGCCTGGCGCACCACCAGCCCGTTCGAACGCTACAGCGACACCCGCGTCTATCATCCGGCCAATCCCGCGTTGCTGCTGGCCCGCCCCTTCATCCCCAATCCCGATCTGCGCCAGACACGCGCGGATACCATGGAACTCGGCTACATCCGGCAACTGCGCTGGGCGCGCAGCACGGCCGAGATCCGGATCTTTCAGGAACGCTTGCGCGACATGGTGATCCGCCGCCAGGTGACGCCACCGCCGCCCGTGCCGCTGCTCGCAGCACAGATTCCCACCACCCAGGAGCAGAACTTCGGCGAGGACCTCAACGTCCGCGGCATCGAACTGCAATGGGAAGCCCACCCATGGACGGGCGCCGATCTTCGCCTGGCCTGGAGCGCCCTCGAACGCCATGCCGGCGACGACCAGGTCGAGGCGGCGATCGCCCCGTACACAGCGAGCCTGATGTGGATGCAACGCTGGCCGCAGCGCTGGCGCAGCATGGTACACCTCACCCGCGTCGGCCCGGTGGCCACTGGCGACAGCTATCTGGCCGGCGACCCCTATGTGGTCCGCGCCTATACGTCGCTCGATATCGCGCTGTCACGGCCCGTTCAGTTGGCCGGCTACCCCGCCCGGCTGACGCTGACCGCGCTCAATCTCGGCCCTCGTCACCAGGAAGCGGCCAATCCGGCGCAGCAGATCGGCCACTCGCAGCCCGCCAATCGCGTCTCGCGCCAGGTCTATCTCGGCCTCGACATGCGCTTCTGAGCGCGCTCAGGCCGACGGCCGGGTCAGCACCCAGGCGCCCACCACGGCGCAGAACGCCGCTGGCACCCAGTGCCAAGGGGGGGGCAACAAATACCAGCCACCCAGCGCACTGATCAACATCATCAGCACCGCCAGCCGCTTGCCGTAGACCGGAATCGCGCCGCGCTCGCGCCAGGCACGGATCGACGGGCCGAAGCGCGGATCGGCCAGCAGGCGCGCCTCCCAGTCCGGGTTGCCGCGGGCGAAGCAGAAGGCCGCCAGCAGCACGAAGGGCGTGGTCGGCAGCAAGGGCAGGAAGACCCCGGCGAAACCCAGCACCAGCGACAGCGCGCCAGCGGTCAGGTAGAACGGCTTGCGCATCCGCCCCCTCCGTTCATGACACCGACTCGGCGCGTGCTCGCCGGCCACGCAGAAAATCGCCCAGCAAACGCGCGGTATGGCCGGCGCCAGCGTTGAGCACCGCCTCGACCGATCCGCAGCCGACGATCGTGCCGCCGCCCTCGCCGCCCTCGGGCCCCAGATCGACCAGCCAGTCGGCCTCGGCCATCACGTCGAGGTCGTGCTCGATCACCACCACCGTGTTGCCGGCCTCGACCAGGCGATGCAGCACATGGATCAGCTTTTCCACATCCGCCATGTGCAGGCCGACGGTCGGCTCGTCGAGCACATACAGCGTGTTGGCGCCGCCACCGCCGCGCCCCGGCCGGGTCGGCGTGCGCGCCTTGGCCAGCTCGGTGACCAGCTTGATGCGCTGCGCCTCGCCGCCGGACAGCGTCGGGCTGGCCTGGCCGAGCGTGAGGTAACCGAGGCCGACATCCTGCAACAGTGCCAGGGTGTGGTGGATGCGCGGATGGGCGGCGAAGAAGTCCACCGCCTCGTCCACGCTCATCGCCAGCACCTCGCCAATGTGCTTCTCGCGCCAGCGCACCGACAGGGTCTCGCGGTTGAAGCGCGCCCCGCCGCAGGTCTCGCAGGGCACTTTCACATCCGGCAAAAAGCTCATCTCGATGCGCTGCTGGCCCTGGCCCTCACAGGTCGGGCAGCGGCCGGCGCCGGTGTTGAAGGAGAAGCGCGCCGCCGTCCAGCCGCGCATGCGCGCCTCGGTGGTGTCGGCGAAGCACTTGCGGATCAGGTCCCAGAAGCCGACATAGGTGGCCGGGCAGGAGCGCGGCGTCTTGCCGATGGGGGTCTGGTCCACCTCCAGCACGCGGCCGATCTGCTCCCAGCCTTCGATGCGCTCGCAGCCCACCGGCGCGCCGCCGGCCACCAACTGCTTGAGGCTGTCGAGCAGCACGTCGCGCGCCAGCGTGGATTTGCCGGAGCCGGAGACGCCGGTGATCACGCTCAGGCGCGCCAGCGGCACACGCGCACATCCACCGCCTTCAGGTTGTGCAGACTCGCCCCACGCAGCCACAGGCTGTCGGTGTCCTTCTTGACCGCCCGCGGCGGCGCCAGCGGATGCTGCAACGGCGTGCGCAGATGCTTTCCGGTCACCGACTCGGGCGCGACCATCAGCGCGGCGGCGTCGCCCTCGGCGACGATGCGCCCGCCGCGGCTGCCGGCGCCGGGACCGAGATCGATCACATGGTCGGCGCGGCGAATCGTGTCCTCGTCATGCTCGACCACCACCAGCGTGTTGCCCTTGGCCTCCAGCCGCGCCAGGGTGTCGAGTAGCACCTGGTTGTCGCGCGGATGCAGGCCGATGGTCGGCTCGTCGAGGATGTAGCACACGCCGGTCAGGCTGGAGCCCAGCTGCGCGGCCAGGCGGATGCGCTGCGCCTCGCCGCCGGAGAGCGTCGGCGCGGCGCGATCGAGCGCCAGGTAGCCGAGGCCCACCTGCTGCAGAAAACCGAGCCGGCTGCCGAGTTCGGCGACGATGTCGCGCGCAATCTCGGCCTCGCGGCCGGCCAGCGGCAGGTCGCTGAAGAAATCGGCGACGGCATCCACCGAGCCGGCGGTCAGCGCCGAAATCGGCTGCTCGCGGTAGCGCACGTTGCGCGCGATCGGGTTCAGGCGCGTACCTTCGCAGCTCGGGCAGGGCAGGGTCGGCTCTTCGTCGAAGCTGGCGAAGTCGAGCTCATGCACCTCCTCGGCCTTGACCTTGCCCACCACCAGCCCGGTGCCGTAGCAGGCGGTGCACCAGCCATGCTTGCTGTTGAAGGAGAACAGGCGCGGATCCAGCTCCGGAAAGCTCTTGCCGCAGCACGAGCAGGCGCGGTGGATGGAGAAGGTCTCCGGCGTCGCGCCCAGCGTGCCCAGGCGCAAGACCCGCAGCACGCCCTTGCCCACCTCCAGCGCCTCGCGCACCTGCTCGCGCAGCAGGGCTTCATGCTCGGGGCCGACCTTGACCATGCCGACCGGCAGCTCCAGCGTGTGTTCCTTGTAGCGGTCGAGGCGCGGCCACTTGCGCGTCGGCAGATACTCGCCATCGACGCGCAGCTGCTCGTAGCCCTTGCCGCGCGCCCACTTGGCCAGATCGGTGTACAAGCCCTTGCGGTTGTTCACCAGCGGCGCGAGCAGCTCCACCGACTGGCCGCGATGCTCGCTGCTGATGCGCGCGACGATGGCCTCGAAGCTCTGCGGCGCCACCGGCACCTGGCAGTCCGGGCAATACTGGGTGCCCAGCTTCACGTACAGCAGGCGCAGGAAGTGATACAGCTCGGTGAGCGTCGCCACCGTGCTCTTGCGCCCGCCGCGGCTGGTGCGCTGCTCGATGGCGACGGTGGGCGGGATGCCGTAGATGGCATCCACCTCGGGCCGCGCGGCCGGCTGCACGAACTGGCGCGCATAGGCGTTGAGCGATTCGAGATAGCGCCGCTGGCCCTCGCCGAACAGGATGTCGAAGGCCAGCGTGGACTTGCCCGAGCCGGACACGCCGGTGATCACCGTGAAGCCGCTGCGCGGGATCTTCACGTCCACATTCTTCAGGTTGTGCTCGCGCGCATGGTGGATGCTGATGCTGCCCGCTTCGCGCGGCCGGTAGGCCACGGCCGGTTCGGCGGCACGGCGCACCGGCGGCGCCGACAGCGCGGCTTCGTACTCGGCCAGCGCGCGGCCGGTGTGCGAGGTCGGGTGTTTCGCCACCGCCGCCGGCGTGCCTTCGGCCACCAGCAGTCCGCCGCCTTCGCCGCCCTCGGGGCCGAGATCCACCAGCCAGTCGGCGGCGCGGATCACGTCCAGGTTGTGTTCGATCACCAGCAGCGAATGCCCGGCGTCGACCAGCTTGCGGAAGGCACCGAGCAGGCGGGCGGTGTCGTCGAAATGCAGGCCGGTAGTCGGCTCGTCGAACAAAAACAGCGTACCGCCAGCCGTGGTCGGCTCGGAAGTCTTCTTGCGCTTGCCCGCCTTGGCCGCAAAGGCCGCCAGATGCCCGGCCAGCTTGAGGCGCTGCGCCTCGCCGCCGGACAGCGTCGGCACCGGCTGGCCGAGGCGCACATAGTCGAGGCCGACATCGATGATCGGCTGCAGCGCCGTGGCCACGGCCTTGTCACCATCGAAGAAGGCCAGCGCTTCGGAGACCGTCATCTCCAGCACGTCGGCCACGTTGCGCCCGTCGATCTCCAGTTCCAGCACCTCGGGGCGGTAGCGCTTGCCGTCGCAGTCCGGGCAGCGCAGGTACACGTCCGAGAGGAACTGCATCTCGACATGCTCGAAGCCCGAGCCGGTGCAGGTCGGGCAGCGGCCCTGGCCGGCGTTGAAGCTGAAGGTGCCGGGCGTGTAGCCGCGCTGCTTGGCGGCGGGCAGGGCGGCGAAGCGGGCGCGGATGGCGTCCCAGGCGCCGACATAGCTCACCGGATTGGAGCGCGAGCTCTTGCCGATGGGCGACTGGTCGACCATCACCACGTCCGTGATGTGTTCGATGCCGTCGATGCCGGCATGCGCGCCGGGGGTCTCGGTGGGCTGGCCGAAGTGCTTGAGCAGGGCGGGGTAGAGCACGTCCTGCACCAGCGTCGATTTGCCCGAGCCGGACACGCCGGTGATCACCACCATGCGATTCAGCGGCAGCGCGACGTCGATGCCTTGCAGGTTATGGTCGCGCGCCTCGCGAATGGTGAGGCGCGGGGTGTCGGCATCGACCGGGCGCTGCGCGGTGCCGGCATCCACATGCTTGCGGCCGGACAGGTAGTCGGCGGTCAACGTCGTGCCCTCGGCGCGCAGCGCGGCCGGCGTGCCGGAGAACACGATCTGCCCGCCGCGCTCGCCGGGGCCGGGGCCGATGTCGAAGATGTGGTCGGCGGCCAGCATCACCGCCGGGTCGTGCTCGACCACCACCAGCGAATTGCCCGCGTCGCGCAGCCGACGCATGACCTGCACGATGCGGTCCATGTCGCGCGGATGCAGGCCGATGGACGGCTCGTCGAGCACGAACAAGGTGTTCACCAGCGAGGTGCCCAGCGCGGTGGTGAGGTTGATGCGCTGCACCTCGCCGCCCGACAGCGTGCGGCTCTGACGGTCCAGCGTGAGATAGCCGAGGCCGACCTCGGTGAGGTAGCGCAGCCGCGCGCGGATCTCGTCGCAGACCATGCGCGTGGCTTCGTCCTCGGCGGAAGTGCCGGTGGCCTCGATACGATCGACGAAGCCGGCCAGCCGGTCGATGGACAGCTGCATCAGGTCGTGCAAGGTCAGACCCGGCAGCGTGGCGAGACGTTCTCGCCCGCCACTGAGTCCCGGCGGCAGGAAGCGCGCGGCGGCGGGCATCACCGCGTCGGCGGCGGCCGCATCACCGACGCGCCATAACAAAGATTCCGGTTTCAAGCGCGAGCCCTGACACGCCGGGCATTCCGTGTAGCTGCGGTATTTCGACAGCAGAACGCGGATGTGCATCTTGTAGGCCTTGCTCTCCAGCCAGTCGAAGAAGCGCCGCACGCCGTACCACACGCCGGGCCAGGAGCGGCTCCAGTTCTTCCACTGCGGCTCGCCTTCGAGCACCCAGTGGCGCTGTTCGTCAGTCAGATCGCGCCAGGGCACGCCGAGCGGAATGCCGGCCTTGGCGGCCATCTTCTCCATGTCGTCCTGGCATTCGGAATAGCTCGCCGTCTGCCAGGGCTTGACCGCGCCCTGCGCCAGCGTCTTGCTCTCGTCCGGCACCACCAGGCCGTGGTCGATGCCGATCACGCGGCCGAAGCCGCGGCAGGTTTCGCAGGCGCCGAGCGGCGAGTTGAAGGAGAACAGGCTGGGCAGCGGCTCGCCGTAGTGGATGTCGCAGTCGGCGCAGTGGAAGTCGTCCGAGAAGCGCCATACCGCGCTCTCATTGCCCTCGCCATCGACGGCGCGCACCGCCAGCCGCCCCTGGCCGGTGCGCAGCGCGGCCTCGATGGCCTCGCCGACACGTGCCGGCTCGGCGCTGCCGAAGCGGAAGCGGTCCTGCACCACCCACAGGCGCTCGCCCTCGCGGCCATGGATGCGGGTGTAGCCCTGTTGCTCGAGATAGCCGCGGATCTCGTCCTCGGTGAAGTTGGCCGGCACCTCGACCGGGAAGGTCACCAGCAGGCGCGGATCGCCGGCCGCCGCCGTGCGCTCGGCCAGCGCAGCGGCGATGCTCTGTGGGGTGTCGCGCTGCACCGCGGCGCCGCAGCCGCGGCAATGCAGATGCGCGGTGCGGGCGAAAAGCAGCTTGAAGTGGTCGGTCAGCTCGGTCATGGTGCCGACCGTCGAGCGCGAGGTGCGCACCGGGTTGGTCTGATCGATGGCGATCGCCGGCGGCACGCCCTCGATGCGCGTCACATGCGGCTTGTCCATGCGGTCGAGAAACTGCCGCGCATAGGGCGAGAAGGTCTCGACATAGCGGCGCTGGCCCTCGGCATACAAGGTGTCGAAGACCAGCGAGGACTTGCCCGAACCCGATGGCCCGGTGAACACCACGAGCTGCCCGAGGGGGATCTCCAGGTCGAGGTTTTTCAGGTTGTTCTGGGTGGCACCGACGATGCGGATGCTGTCGGCGGCGGCGGGGTCGGGCATGGAGGTCTCGGTGGGCGGGGTGAACCTCAAGAGAATACCCAATTGGCGGAAAAGTTCTCAGGTGCACCACCGTCATCCAGCCCCGTGCGCCCGGCCGGCAGCCGGCAAGATTGACTTTTCATAGCCGCCTCCTTATATAAGACCCTGAATCCAGTCGTTTTTTGCGGAGGCCCCATGAAAGCCCACACCAGCGAGAAGATGCGTCGCCTGCTGGCCCAGCCGGGCAGCGCGCAGTTCGTGCGCGAGGCCATCGTCCGCTCGATGACCTCGCCCGACCTCCAACCCGTGCGCATCGAGAACGAAGAAGACGGACGCAGCTACGAATTCCAGGTGATCCCCACCCACAAGGTCACTGAGTGAACGTCGCCCTGCCGGCGGTCATCCTTTTTCTCCTCGCCCTGCCCGGCTACCTGCTCCGAAGCCAGTTCGCCCGCCCCGAACGCACCGCGCCCGACGCCACGCCCTTCGGCCGGGTGCTGGCCACCTCCGTGCTGCTGGCCCTGCCGCTCAACGCCCTGTGGGTGTGGCTGGCCGGGCATGTCTCGGCCTACGCCGTCGACTGGCAGGCCTTCCTGATGCTGATGGCCGGCACCCGCAGCCCCTCCGACGCGCTGTTCGCCCGCGCCGTGGCGGCCCCCGAGGGGCCGTTCTTCTATCTGATGTCGCTATGCGTGTTCGCCTGGTTCGCCGGCTATCTGGCGCGCGAGGCGATCCAGCGTTTCGACCTCGACCGCCGCCACGCCGGCCTGCGCATGGATGCGCCCTGGTACTACCTGTTTTCCTGCCGCCTCGACGACGCCCCCGAGCCGGATGCGGTGATCGTCTCGGCAGTGGTCGAGATCGGCCCCGAGGCCTACATCTACATGGGCCGGCTCGACAGCTACTTCTTCACCCCCGAAGGCCAGCCCGACCGGCTGGTGCTGTCCAGCGTGTCGCGCCGCAAGCTGAGCGACGACCGCGCCCCCGGCAGCGGCCAGCCGGAGCGCTTCTACGCCATCGACGGCGACTATTTCGTGCTGCGCTACGCCGAGACCAAGACCCTCAACGTCTTCTACTGGCGCCACCAGGAAGCCCCCGCCACGGCGGCGCCAGTGCCGCCACCGCCAGCACCGCGGCCACGCCTGCGGGCCCGAAGGGTTGATCCAGCACCAGCGCCAGCGCAAACCCCACCACATACGCCGTCAGCCCCATCGCCATCGCCCGCCACAGCGCCGAGCGCCACGACGGCGCCGTAGCAAAGGCCCGCCAGGCTGGCACGAAGGCCAGCGCGAAGCTGGCCATCACCCCCAGCGAGAGGATCGCCACCCCCACGCTGGCGCCGGCCACCAGGTCGAAGGCCAGGCGGGTGGCCGCACCCGGTGGCCCCAGCGCCGGATGCACGCGTGCGCGCAACATCGCGCGATGAGCGCGCACCAGCACCAGCACGCCGATGCCCAACACCGCCGCCGACGCGGCCAGATGCCCGCCGCCGGTGAAATACAGTTGCCCGTCGAACACCGCCCCGGCGGCCTGCTCGGCCAGCGGGTGGTTGCTCATCACCGCCACCGCTACCGCCCAGCCGAGCAGCAGCATCGCCGCATAGGCGCTGTCGCTTGGCCGCTTCAGGCCCCACTTGGCCAGCGCCGCGAGCAGCCCGGCACCGGCCCCACCTACCACCGCCGGCAAACCCAGCACCGCCCCGCCGAGCGCGCCGGCCGAGGCCAGCTGCGCCATGCCGAGCACCGCCAGCCATTCGCCGCGCAGGCGCAGGTAGAGGCCCAGCACCGGCAGCCAGACGGCCAGCAGCAGGCCGGTGAGGAAGGGCAGGCGGAACAGCGGGTCGAAGATCAGATCTAGGTTCATGAGGGAATCCGGATCACGTTCTGGCGCGCGGCATCGACCAGGCTGTCGTCATGCGTCACCAGCACCACCGCCTGTCCGGCCGGCGGTGTGTGCAGCCAGGCGCGCAGCGCCGCCAGCCCGCGCGCGTCGAGATTGTTGCCCGGCTCGTCGAGGCACAGCACATCGAAAGGCGCCGCGGCGATCGACCAGAAGCGCAGGTATTGCAGCTGACCGCCGGAGAGCCGGTCGAGGCGGGCGTCCAGGCAGTCGGCCAGCCAGGGCGGCAGGCCGTCGGCGGACGCACCGGTGAGAGCCAGCAGCTCGCGTCCGCACAGCGGCAACTCGGCTTGGCCCTCGGCGGCCTGCGCCAGATGGCCCAGGCGCAGGCCGGGCGCCTGCCACACCTGACCGGCCAGGCGCAGCCGCGCCTCACCGAGCGCACGCAGCACGGTGCTCTTGCCGGCGCCGTTGGGCCCGAGCAGCGTGGTCACCCGGCCGGCCACCAGTTGCAGGTCCAGGCCCTGCAGCAGCGGCCGGTCGTAGCCGACGCTCAGGCCCTGCGCCGGCAGCAACACGGTGCCCGGTGGCCTCATCGCTGGGTCGCCAGCAGTGCGTCGATCATGCCATCGAACCAGGCGGTCAGCCCGGCTTCGTCCGCCGACGCTTCGACCCTGATCGGCAGACGCAGCAGCGGAATGCCGCTTTGCCCGGCCAGCCACTGGCCCGGCCCTTCCGGTGCATAAGGCGGGCGCACGATGGCCAGCACCCGCTGCCCGGCCAGCGCATCGCGCAGCGCCGCCAGATGCGCCGAACCCGGCGCCACGCCGGGCTTGGGCTCCAGCGTGCCGGCCCGGGTCAGCCCCAGCCAATGGGTAAAGTAGGGATAGGCGGTGTGATGCACCACGATGGCACGGCCGCGCAGCGGCGCGGCGCGTGCCTGCCAGCGGTCGATGGCTGCCTGCCAGCGCGTGCGGAAGGCCGACCAGTTGGCGTCATAGACCGCCGCCTGCGCCGGATCGAGCGCCGCCATGCGCGCCTGCAGCGCCGCGCCGACGGTCAGCAACAGGCGCGGGTCGAGGCCGATATGCGGATTGCCGGCCGGGTGCACATCGCCGTCGGCGCGGTCCACCCGCGCCGGCACCTCGAGCAGCGTCACCTGTGCGGCGGCCTCAAAATAGCCCGGCAGGCCAGGCTGGATGGCGCGATTGCCGGCGGCCGAGAGCACCGCCGGCAGCCAACCGATCTCCAGCTCGGCGCCGTTGGCCACCACCAGGTCGGCCTGCCGCGCGCGGGCGATCAGCGAGGGCCGGGCCTCGATGTGGTGCGGGTCCTGCCGCGCATGGGTGGCGACGAACACCGTCACCGCGTCGCCGCCGATGACGCGCGCCAGCGCGCCCCATTCGGGGAGCGTGGCGAAGACGTTGAGCCCGGCGCGGGCCGGGCCGGTCAGGCCCAGGCACAGCAGGGCGACAAGAAAGAGCCGTGTCATCCCCGCCTCCTCAGAACCGGTGCGCGCCGTGGGCGCCCAGGCTCATCACGTATTGCAGCCACAGCTGGTTGTCGGTCTCGCCGGCCATCGACTGGTCGCGCGCCAGCTGCAGGCGCAGGCGGGAGAACTCGCTCGGGCTCCAGTCCACCATCACGCTGTTGCGCTTGGGGCTGTGGTTCTCGCGCGCGATGTTGGCGTTGTTGTCGCCGTAGTCGCGGGTGCCCGGATCGAGCCGGTCGTGACGCAGGCCGACGCGCCATTGCGGATGGAACTTGTACACCGCCTGGGCATACCAGCCGCGCTGGCGGGTGCGGTAGTCGCTGTCGACCGCCGTCGCGCAGGCGCTGCCGGCCTCGCCCTCGCAGCTCAGGTCGCCGTCTTCGCGGCGTTGGAAGAATTCTGCCTGCAGGGTCAGCGCACGCACGCCGGCATTGCCGTCGGGCGCCCATTTCCACACCGCATCGGCGATCCACGTGCGGCTGCGGCCGGTGAAGTCGCCCGTCACCTCCTCACCGCCGACATCCTCGAAGTGCGAATGCCGGTCGGCGGCGCGGGCATTCAGGTAAGACAGCCCGGCGCGCCAGCTGTGGCTGGTGCCGACATCGCCGCCGAGGTGGGCGAAGATGGCGCTGCTGCCGATGCCGTTCACATCGCGGTCGGTGCCGGGAAACTTGGCGCCGCGGCCGATCTCGACGCCGACTTCGGCGAACAGGTCGGTGGGCAGCACCCACTTGAGCTGCAGGCCGTCGTTGCCGTAGTTGCCATGCTCGCCGAACAGCGCGGTGTACATCAGCGGCGCGTCGGCGAAGTCCCAGGCATGGGCATGCTGGGCATTGAGGTAGCCGATGCTGGACAGGAAGCGGCCGCCGCGCAGCGTCAGGCCGTGGCCCATGCCGGTGGTCTGGAACCAGGCTTCTTCCACCTCGACTTCACCGTCGATGATGCCGAAATTGACCAGGCCACGGTAATGACTGTCGATGTTGGCGGCCAGTACCAGCTCGGTGTGGTCGAGCGAGAAGCCGCGCTCGCCGCCATGATCATGTTCGTCGTCGTGCTCGGCCAGGGCGGCAAAGCCGCTGATGTGGCGTTCGTCGATGTCCTTCATGCGGCGGTACTGGCCTTGCAAGGTCAGCGAGACCTCGGGGTTGAAACCGCGCGGGCCGTCAGCGACCGGCGCCGGGGCTGCCACCGCGGCGGGGGCCGGTGTTGCCTGGCGGGCGAGGCGGCTTTCGAGTTCGGCCAGGCGTGCCTCGTAGCTGTCGCGCAGGGCGCGCACCTGGGCGCGCAGTTCATCGAGCTCGGCATCGCTGGCCGCCAGGGCCGGAAATGCGACAAGGCTGAGGGCGAGCGCCAGCGGCGCGCGTCGGAAATGCGTGAAAACCATGACAATCTGACTCCAATCGGGATGCCGCGCGCCGGATCACCGACGCACGGGGGTATACCCAGCGCGCGTGGGAGCGCGGCGGGCAGGGGGTTTCATCGGTGAAAAGGCGTCAGACGGGTGGCGGCGACCGGGCGCGCTGGCGTTCGCGCGGGCGGAGCGAGGTGCCGCCCCAGCGCAGGCCAGCGTAGGCCACGCCAGGCACGGAAAGCGTCAGTCCGCGGGCCGGCGTGACGAGCAGGTCACCCAGCGCAGCGGTGGCGACACAGTCGAGACAGAGCAGGTCTTCGGCGTGATGCGAACCCTCGCCGGCGGCATCGTCGGCGGCGGTTCCGGCAAGGTGCGTCGTCAGGTGGCTCAGCGGATGCGCCAGGCCCTCGAACAGGGCCAGACACACGCACACCGCCAGCAGCGTGGCGATGAACGGGCCGAGACGGTGGACGCGACGCATTGGGATGCGCTCAGTCGCCGGTGTAGGGTTCGACCTTGACGGCCGCAAGGCGGTAGCCGGCGTCACCCAGGTCGGTCTTGGACGCGGCCAGGTTCAGCGTGCCGCTGACCCACACCGCACCCATGTCGGGGCCGACCGGCACCGGTTTGTCGGGGATCACATGCACCACCTGGTTGGACGGCGGCGGCGGCACATGGATGCAGGCGCCGAAATAGGGCACCAGCAGGAACTCGCGGATGTGCTTGTCGTCGCCCTCGAGCCGCACCAGAAAACCGGCCATGCGGATCTTCTGGCCGTTCAGCGCCGGCACCACCGGCGCCTGCTCCCAGGCCTGCTTGATCTTGGCCATCACCTCCATGGCGCGCGGATCGTTGTCCTGCAGGCTCTCCATGTCAAGCTGCCTGAAGATGGCGTTGGGGTCCCAGTCGGCCGGCATCAGGTCGTCAAAGGTGATGGTGCGGTAACCGCCGGTGGTCTTGGCGGCCGGCTTGGCGAGGCGGTCGCCGACGGCGTAGTCCGGCTTTGCCTGGGCTTGCGCATCGGTGCTCGAGAGGACGAACCACACGGGCACGGCGGCCAGGCCCAGCACCGCCAGCGTCATCAGAAAGCGTCTTTTCATGTCGGTCTCACATGCGTACGGTCATGCCGTCCGCGAGGGAATAGCGATAGGCGCGCCAGGCGGGGATTACGCTGGCTAGCAGCGCGGCGGCCACCACACCGGCCAGCCACACCAGTTCGCTCTGATCCACGAAACGGGGCACAAGTTGCACGCCGTGCTCGGCCATCAGCCAGGGTGCGATGCCGGCGCTGAGCGCCCACAGGCCCACCACACCGAGCACACAGCCTGCCACCGCCAGCAGTACGCTCTCGGTCATCAGCAGCACGAAGATGTCGCCTGGCCCGGCGCCCAGGGCGCGCAGGATGGCCAGCTCGCGCCGCCGCGCCGACAGGCTGCTGACCAGCGTTGCCACCAAGCCGGCCAGCCCCACGGCGACCACGAAGGCCGACACCGCGAGCAGCACCCGCTCGACCACGCCGACCACACGCCACAGTTCGTCGAGCGTCACGCCGGGCAGGATGGCGAGCAGCGGCTCGCCGTCCGAGGTATTGATCTCGCGTTGCACGCGGAACACGGTCGAGCGTCGCTCCAGCCCGATCAGCGCGGCGGTGACGCGTTTGGGGCTGAGGTCGAACTTGCTCACGAACTGGGCCGGAATCTCCACCCCCGGGATGCGGCTGCCGCCCTGCCAGTCGAGGTGGATGGCCTCGATCGCCGCCAGGCTCACCAGCACCGAGCGGTCCACCGGCGTGCCGGTGCGCGCCAGCACACCGGTGATGGTGAAGGGCTTGTCGGCATGCTCGGCGGCGGCGAACTCGCCGGCACCATGGCTGAGCACAATCTTCGCGCCTGGCGCGTAGCCCAGGCGGGCGGCCACCTCGGCGCCCACCACGGCGTCGAACACGCCATCGAAGGCCTGGCCGGCGGCAAAGCGCAACGGCTGGCGGTTGCCGGTCTGCACATGGGCGAAGAAGTCGGCCGTGGTGCCAACCACCCGGAAGCCGCGGTGCGAGTCGCCCAGCGACAGCGGCACCAGCCAGGCCACATCCGGATGGGTGCGCAGGGCGTCGATGCGCGGCCAGCTCACATCATGCGTCGCGTCACCGATGTGGAAGACCGAATACAGCAACAACTGCACCGCGCCGCTGCGCGCGCCGACGATCAGGTCGGTGCCCGACAAGGTGTTGGCAAAGCTGCTGCGGGCGTCATTGCGCAGGCGCTCGACCCCCAGCAACAGCGTCACGCTGAGCGCGATGGCCACCAGCGTGAGCAGCGTGGCCAGACCGCGGTTGCGAACGCTCGCGAGGGTCAGGTGCCACAGTGGCAGCCTCATGCCGTGGCCTCCGCCGCGGCGTTGATCTCGCCCAGCGCCACACACCGGTCGAAGCGCCCGGCCAGACGCAGGTCATGACTGACAAACAGCAGGCTCGCGCCGGCCGCCGCACGCTCGCCGAGCAACAACTCGAGAAAGCTGTGTTGCCGGGCGGCATCGAGCGCCGAGGTCGGTTCGTCAGCCACCACCAGTTGCCGGGGCGCCAATCAAGGCCCGCGCCGCCGCCACGCGTTGCTGCTGACCGACGCTCAGCTCGGCCGCCGGCCGCGCCAGCAGATCAGCCGGCAGGTCGAAGATGCCCGGCCAAGCGCGCCACCGCCGCACCGATATCGCCGGCACGCTGCGCCCGCAGCGGCGAAAACCGGCAGGGCAGGGCGATGTTGTCGGCCGCCGACAGATACGGGATGAGGTTGAACTGCTGGAAGATGAAACCGATATGGTCGGCGCGGAAACGGTCGCGCCGCGGCCCCGACAGCGCCGCCAGGTCGGTACCCAGCACCTGCAATGAGCCGGCGTCGGCGCGCAGCACGCCGCCGATCAAGGACAGCAGCGTGGTCTTGCCGCTGCCCATGGGGCCATGCAGAAACAGGCGTTCGCCGGCCGCCAGTGTATGGAACCGGCCATGTCGAGACGGGGCCGATCCGCGCCCGGCCAGCCAAAGCGCGGCCCGGCCAGCGCGACGGCCGCATCGCTCACCGGGCGGGCGGCAGCGACCATGTCGCCTGTGCCGGGCGCAGCACCGTCTTGCCCTGGCCGGCGGCCGTGGCCGCTTCGGCATCGATACGCTGCAGCCGCGGGAAGGCCTTGAACAGGCCGACCGTCACCGTGTCCAGCGCAGCGGGCTGTACACATTCGAAAACGTATTCCGCGTCCGCATCGGCGTGCTTGTCATGGTCGTCGTGCCCGGCGTGGGCCGCTTCACCAAAGGGCATTTCCACCGTCACCGCGCGGGCGACACAAGCGGCAGCGACCACCGAGCCCGCGTTTTCCAGTACCGCACGAGCCTGCCGCAAGGCTTGCTTCTGTTGATCGGTGCGCGGCGCATGTTCAAAGCCGACGAGACTGTCGAGCGGGCTCTCGAAACCGAGGGTGATCGTCGAGCCCTCCTGCACCAGGCTGAGGTGGGCCACGCCGTGTTCATGGGCGCCGCCGGCCGCCGCCGCCAGGAAAGGAACGGCGAGCAGGCACAAGCCACCGACAACATGCCGTGTTTTCATCGCAAACATTCATCCACTCCAAGGGGTCATGACAAGGCAGGCGCGCTGACGGGCGTGCCTTTCGATGGCGCAAATGCTACTATGTTGCAAAACCACCTGCAACTGACTTGCAAGCCTATGTCGGATCCTACCCACCCCAGTCCTGCCGAATCGCTGATCGCCGCCCAGGGTGGGCGCATCACCCGCACCCGGGTGGCAGTGCTCGACGTACTGCTCGCCGCCGAACAATCGCTGACCCATGACGAGATCGGTTCGGCGCTGGCCGAGCAAGGCATCAAGCACGACCGCGTCACCCTCTACCGCACGCTCGACTGGCTGGTGGAGAATGGCGTGGCCCACAAGATGGCCGGTGATGATCGCGCTCGCCGCTTTGGCGTGGCAGCGTCCGCGCCGCATGAGCACGCGCACTTCCATTGCGACTGCTGCGGCAAGGTGGTGTGTCTCGAGGGCCTGCAGCCGGCAGTGGCGGTGAATCTGCCCGGCGGCTACCAGCTCGACCGCGCCGAACTGGTGCTGCATGGCGCCTGCCCGACCTGTGGCAAGGGTACATAGGCACCTCGCAGCGCGTTTGCCTTATAACGCAACAATGTTGCAAAATATTCCCTGATTTGATGGAAGCAGTTGCATTCATGCCGTCACATGCCCGCCCCTTTCATTCCTTGCTGACCCTCGGCGTCGGCGCCCGCCTCGCCATTGCGGCCGGCGCGGCGGCGGTGGTGTGGGCGGCCATGGCCTGGGCCCTGCTGTGAGCGCCGCCGCCCTCACCCTCACCGGCGTCAGCGCCGGCTACGGTGGCCGCACGACGGTGGCCGATGTGTCGCTGGCGGTGCCGGCCGGTGCCCGCGTGGCGGTGATCGGAGCCAACGGCGCGGGTAAGTCCACGCTGTTGCGCACCATCGCCGGCGAGCTGCCGCTGCTGGCCGGACAGATGCGCCGCTGCGAGACCTGCGCGCGCATGGGCTACCTGCCACAGGCGGCTACCGTCGACAGGCGCTTTCCGATCACGGTGTATGAATTCGTCGCCATGGGCGCCTGGCAGCGCATGGGCGTGTTCCGCCGCATGAGCCAGGCAGTGCGCCAGTCCATCGCCAATGCGCTCGAGCGCACCGGCCTCACGGCCATGTCGCGCCGTCCCATCGGTGAGCTCTCGGGCGGCCAGTTGCAGCGCGCCCGCTTCGCCCGGCTGATCTTGCAGGACGCTGCCATGCTGTTGCTCGACGAGCCCTTCGCCGGTGTTGACCGTCCGACCCGCGAGGCGCTGATGCAACTGATCGACGCCTGGCACACCGAGGGCCGCACCACGCTGGTGGTGCTGCACGATGTCGAGCTGGTGCGCCAGCGCTTCGAGCTGTGCCTGACCATCGACGACGGCCATGCCCAGCTCACCCCCACCGCCGAACTGCTCGCCGTGCGTCCGGCAGACGCCGGTGCGGCCCGTCATGACTTTCTTCGCAACGCCCTGCGCGCATGAGCTGGCTGATCGACCCCTTTGAGTTCGAGTTCATGCGCGGTGCGCTGGCCGCCTGCGTGGCGTTGTCGCTGGGCGCAGCGCCGATCGGTGTGTTCATGCTGCTGCGGCGGATGAGCCTGATGGGCGATGCGATCTCGCATGCCATCCTGCCCGGGGCAGCGATCGGCTATCTGATTGCCGGCATGTCGCTCGGCGCGATGACCCTCGGTGGCATTGTCGCCGGCGTGGCGGTGGCGCTGGCTGCCGGCGCCGTGGCGCGTCGCTCGGCGCTGCGCGAGGACGCCAGTCTGGCGGCCTTCTACCTCATTTCGCTGGCCATCGGCGTGCTGCTGGTGTCGCTGCGCAGCCGCAACGTGGATCTGCTCCATGTGCTGTTCGGCTCGGTGCTGTCGCTCGACCCGGACACCCTGCTGCTGATCGGCGGCATCGCCACGGTGTCGCTGTTCGGCCTGGCCCTGCTGTACCGGCCGCTGGTCATCGAATGTGCCGACCCGGCCTTCCTTCGGCAGGCCGGCGGTCCAGGCAGCATCGCCCACATGGGTTTCCTGCTGCTCGCCGTGTTGAACCTGGTCTCCGGCTTTCATGCGCTCGGCACGCTGATGGCGGTCGGCATCATGGTGCTGCCCGCCGCCGCTGCGCGCCTGGTGTCCGACCGGCTCGACGCGCTGCTGGCCCTGTCGGTCGCCTTTGCCCTCCTCGGCAGCATCGGTGGCCTGTTGCTGAGTTATCACCTCGATGTACCGGCCGGCCCGTCGGTGGTGATGTCGCTCGGCGCCATTTACCTGGCGGTGCTGCTCGGCAGTGCCGCCCAACCGAGCCGGCACTGGTCGGCGGGAGAAGTCACCGAATGAACTACCGCGTGTTCCTTGCGGCCCTGCTATGCCTCTTTGCTGCCTCGGCACAGGCAGGCAAGCCAACCGTCCAGGTGCTGGCCACCTTCAGCATCCTCGCCGATTTCGCCCATGAGGTCGGGGGTGAGCGGGTCGAGGTGGTCAGCCTGGTGGGGCCCGATCAGGACGCCCATGGCTTCGACCCACGCGCCTCGGACATCCGCCGCCTCAGCCAGGCGCAGCTGGTGATCGCCAACGGCCTGGGGTTTGACCCGTGGATCCAGCGCATGCAGGCCGCTGCACGCTACAAGGGCCGGCTGCTGACCGTGTCGGACGGCATCACACCGTTGCCGGCCGACGACGACCACCACGGCGGGCATGATCACGACCACGCGGACCACGGCGACGCGGCCAGCGACCCGCATGCCTGGCTGGATGTGCGCCACGCCCAGCACTATGTCCGCGCCATCGCCAGAGCGCTCAGCGAGATCGACCCGGCCGGCAAGGCCTACTACAGCCAGCGGACCATCACTTACCTGAAGCAGCTCGACGCCCTCGACGCCGACCTGCGCCAGCGCATTGCCACCCTGCCCGACAATCGTCGCACCGTGGTCACCCCGCATGACGCCTTCGGCTACTTTGCCCATGCCTACGACCTGCGTTTCGTCGCACCAGCCGGCTTGTCCAACGAAGCCTCGCCGTCAGCGGCCAGCCTGGCCGAGCTGATCGAGCAGTTGCGTCACTTGAAGGTACCGGTGGTGTTTCTGGAGTCGTTTGCCGATGAGCGCCTGATCGAACGCATCCGCACGGCGACCGGCGCGCGCCGCGGCGGCACGCTGTACGCCGACGCGCTGGCCAGCGACGGCCCGGCCAGCACTTACCTGGGCATGATGCGCCACAATGCCGACACCCTGCTCGCCGGCCTTGGCGCGCCTTAGCGCGCGCCGCACCCGTCGCTAGCGCTGGATCGACCGCTCCAGCGCCTTGCGCGCCTCGGGCGCGCACATCACCACCAGCACCTGCCCCGCCACGAGCCCAAAATCCAGCCCCGGATTGAAATGGAAATGGCCGTGTTCGCGCACGCCCAGCAACACCACGTCGAAGCCGGGCAGATCCAGCGAACCGACCGTGGTCGGCGCAAACCCGGCGGGCAGGGGAATGTCCTCCAGGCGATGCGCCGTTTCGGAGCGCGCCATGTCATCCATGAAGCTGAGCACGCCCGGTCGCAGCATGGCCGAGGCCAGGCGCAACCCGCCGGTGAAGTCGGGCGAGATCACCACGTCGGCACCGGCCTTGCGCAGCTTGGGGCTGTTGCGCACCTCCATGCAGCGCGCCACCACCCGCGTCGAGCGGTTCAGCTGTTTGGCGGTGAGGGCGATCATCATGTTGCGGCTGTCATCGTCTGTAACCGCGAACACACCGGCCGCATCGGTGATGTCGGCGGCCAGCATGAGATCGTCGTCGCTGGCGTCGCCAGCCAGGTAGAGCAGATCGGGCTGGCGTTCGCGCGCGCTGGCGAGGCGTTCTTCGTCGGTATCGATGGCGACGTAGGGCCGATGTGTGGCATCGAGCTCCTCGGCAATGTTGCGCCCGACCCGGCCATAGCCGCAGATCAGGTAATGCCCCCGGAGCTTGCCGATTTTCTTCTCCATGCGTCGTCTCCTCAGGGTGTCGTCCAGGTCGCCTTCGAGAAAGAACACCGACAAGGTGGTGAACATGAAGGTCACGGCGCCGAAGCCCACGAGCGAGATCACCCCGGTGAACATCCGGTCCCACACGCCGATGATCGGCACCACCTCGTTGTAGCCGACGGTCGATAGCGTGATCAACGTCATGTAGAGCGCGTCCGACCAGCTCGTGCCGGCGCCGCCGATGAGCAGAAAACCGCTCGTGCCGATCACCACCATGGCCAGCAATACCGCGCCGGCGATCACGATACGACGGCGGATGCGATCGAGCTGACGGCTGCGGTGGGCATGTGCGGCCCCACCCCGCGGCGCGGCATGCCAGTGTCGCTGGAAGAAACGGGTCAGATACACGCGCGGCGAAGCCTCGGCAAGTGCTGGCGACCGCCACAGCATAACCGCCCGCCAGAGTCGGAACAATTCGTCAGGCGGTCCGGCGCCGATACGCCAGCGCGGTCGCCAGGCCAACGCCCAGCGCGTCGGCCAGCCAGTCCCAGCCATCGCCCATGCGGTAGCTCGTCCATGACTGAGCCAGCTCGATCAATGCGCCATAGGCCAGCAAGCCGACCGCCACCGCCTGCCAGCGCCCCGCCCAGGCCAGGTGACCAAGCATGCCCAGGGCCAGGAAGGCAAAGGCATGTTCAAGCTTGTCCTGCCAGGAGAACACCATGTGCCCGGCCGGCACCGGCGCCAGCGACAAGACCAGCACGGCGACCAGCGCCGCCCAGAAAAACAGGCGCAGGACGGCCGGTGTCATGGCGCGATCAGACCGCCGGCGTGGCCAGTTCGCCGCCAAGGATGCCGATCACCGCCGGGATGAGCTGGCGCAATTCACCGGTCATCAGCGCGAAATGGGCATCGAACAGCTCGGCGGCGTCCTCGCTGCCGGCGCTGGCTTCTTCCTGCACCACGTCGAGGAACTGCAGCCGCTTGATCTCGCCCTTGTCGGTGAGCAGGAAGGACACGCGGTCATTCCAGGTCAACGCCAGCTTGGTCGGCAGCTTGCCTTCCTGCAGATGGGTCTTGATTTCGTCGCCGTCGAGGCTGTGGCGCACATAGCGCACCGCGGCCTTGTCTTCGGTCACCGACTTGAGCTCGCAGTCCATGTCGATGGTGAAGTTGCCCGGTACGTCGCCGCCGGCCAGCCAGTCGCTCATCGCGGCGACCGGCGAGGTCTCGGTACGCACCAGGGTCAGCGGGAAGGCGTCGAGGCTCTGGCGCAGGGCTTCGAGGATGTCCTCGGCGCGGCTCACGCTGGCCACGTCGACCGCCAGCCAGCCGTCCTGCGGGTCGATCCAGGCATAGACCTTGGTGCGGCGGGTGAAGGCGCGCGGCATGAACTCGCGGGTGACTTCGTCGCGCAAGTCCTTCATCTGCTTGCGGCCGGGCTTGAAGCCCTGCTCCAGCTCGATGCGCACGGCGCGCTCCTCGGCTTCCTGCTTGACCACCGAGGAGGGCAGCAGGCGGTGCTCGATGCCCAGCGCGATCAGCCACTGGCCGCCCACGGCGTGCACCAGCGGGCCGTCGGCCACGGGCGGCAGCCAGCCGCGGGATTCGGGGTCTTGCGAGCCGCAGGGCATGAAGCGGCGGCGCGCGAGCTGGTCTTCGAGTTGGTCGATGCGCATGTCCCAGCGCACCGGCAGGCGATACAACTGCAGGTTACGAAACCACATGAGGCAGGATTCTCTTCTGAAACTATTCGGTTCGGGTCGATTCGGCAATCATGCGCACCACCCGCACCGTGTCCACATCGGACTGGTGATAGGCGGAGCGCACATACTCGACGTACTTGGCGTCGTCACCGACGGTTTCCGACAGGGTGGTGCGATAGGCAAAGCGCAGGAACAGCGCCGGGCCTTCCGGATCGGGTTGCTCGACGGTGATGGTCAACCGGCCGCCAGGGTGCTCGGTCGTGGCCGCGGATTCGAAACAGATCCAGTCCATCGCCTGCCAGCGCACCGCATCGTGGATCTGCACCTTGCCGAAGCTCAGGCGCCGGGTCAGCGCCGTCTCGCTGCGGGTGAGCACTTCGCAGGTATCCAGCCCGGGCAGGAAGGGGCGCGGGTCCTCGGCCCGGCACAACAGGCCGAACCACACTTCTTCGCGGGTCAGATCCGGGACGGCAGGATCGCCGAGGTCATTGACCTCGACCAGATGTTCGAACTCCAAGACACCAGCTCCAGTCGGTTGAGGCGGGAGTGTAGCGTAAAGCGCGAGGCCTTTCGGTAAACTGTGGCCATGCAAATCGCTCGCCTCCTCCAAACCCAGGGCTTCGGCAGCCGCAAGGAGTGCCGCCTGCTGGTCTCTGCCGGCCTGGTCACCGCCAACGGTGTGCTCATCGACAACCCCACCGCCGAGGTTGATCCGGCCGGGCTGGTGTTCACCGTCGATGGTGAAGAATGGGCCTACCACGACAAGGCCTACCTGATGCTCTACAAGCCCGAAGGGGTCGAGTGCAGCCGGGCGCCCAAGCACCACCCCTCGGTGTTCAACCTGCTGCCACCGCAGCTGGGCGAACGCGGGGTGCAGACCATCGGCCGGCTCGACCATGACACCACCGGGTTGATCCTGCTCTCCGACGACGGCCAGTTCATCCATGTGTGGAGCTCGGGCAAGAAACAGACGCCCAAGCGCTACCGGGTGACGCTCAAGCACGCCCATACGCCGGAGATGCTCGATGCGCTGCGTGACGGAGTGGAGCTGGTCGACGAGCCCGGCGAGCTGGTTGCAGCAGTGTCGGTTGAACCGATCGATGCCCACACCATCTGGATGACCATCACCCAGGGCAAGTACCACCAGGTCAAGCGCATGGTCGCTGCCGCCGGCAACCGCGTCGAGGCCCTGCATCGCGACCGCATCGGCGGGCTGGATCTGCCCGCGGTGCTCGAACCCGGCGACTGGGCCTGGCTTACCGAGGCCCATATCGCCGCCCTGGCTGATTTTCCGGACTTCGCCTGACCCCACCCCCTGAGCTGCCCCTGGCGCGGTCGCCCTGATCGCGCCTCACCCCGCGCTGTCCTCATTTTCCCCGATGCGTCCGTCGGGTTCGCTGTCCTCCTGCAAGTTCATTAACCGGGGTGCTGGCACATCGTGTGTGTCTGTATCCGCCTGTGAATGATTCTTGCTGCCGAGTCACGTTTGAGCCGCTTTCCAGAGTGTTTGCGTTGCCGTCGACAGGCGAAGCCATGTCTTGCCCGTCTTTTTTGCTGGTCAGAAAAGGCGGTTTTCTGGCCCCCAGACGTTTGTCTACAGGGGTGTTAACTGTTTTATTTATATAAATAACAATAATGTTTACGCTCGCCGAGTTTCTGTGGATATGCGTTATTTTTTGATATTTTTCAATCGCTTGCAGCAATGATAAGTCTGGTGATAAGCCTGCCCCCGGTGTGTGGACGGATTGTCGATGGTTTTTGACGCTGCCCGTAAACCCGGGCTTGTCCACAATTCGCCCCATGGAAGCGCGGCCACTTGTGTACAGTCCGCCGATCTTTGGGAGCGCTGATCGATGCAGTGGGATATTTTCTGCCGGGTTGTGGATAACTTTGGGGATATCGGCGTGTCGTGGCGGCTGGCGCGCGCGCTGGCCGCCGATGCCGGACAGACGGTGCGGCTCTTCGTCGATGACTGGTCCACCTTACGCCGCTTGCTACCCGCCGCGCCGTCGGCGCCGGCGCCGTTCGTCGCGGCGGGGGTCAGCGTGCTGCCGTGGACGCTTGCCGACGCATCGCCGCAGGTCGCCGAGGTGGTGGTCGAAGCCTTCGCCTGCCACCTGCCCGGCGCTTACCTGGCGGCGATGCGCGCGGCGCCCACGGCGCCGGTGTGGATCAACCTGGAGTACCTCAGCGCCGAGGACTGGATCGAGGCCTGCCACGGCCTGCCCTCGCCGGATCCGGCCACCGGGCTGGCCAAGACCTTTTTCTTCCCCGGCTTTACCGCGGGCACGGGCGGCCTGATCCGCGAGCCCGGCGTCTTTGCGCGTCGGGATGCCGCCCAGGGGCCCACGGGCCGGCCGGACTGGCTGGCCGAGTATCCGGCAGCGGGCGCGCTGGCGACGGCGCGATGGATCTCGCTGTTCGCCTACGACAACCCCGCGCTGGCCGGCCGGCTCGCCGACTGGCGCCAGGCCGACCAGCCAGTCGTCCTGTGGGTGCCCGAAGGCACGGCGCAGCGCGCGGTGGCGCAGATCATCGGCGAACCGGCCTTGGTGTCGGGCGAGGTCCGCCGTCTCGGTGCGCTGACGGTGTGCGCGCTGCCCTTCCTGCCGATGGATACCTACGATCGCCTGCTGGCGCTGTGCGACGTGAACTTCGTGCGCGGTGAGGATTCCTTCGTGCGGGCGCAATGGGCCGCGCGGCCCTTCGTGTGGCAGGCCTACCCGCAAGCGGATGCCGCGCACCTGGACAAGCTCGAGGCATTCCTGCAGCGCTATCTGAACGGTGTCGATGCAGCGACGGCCGGTGCCGTCAGGGCGTTCTGGCGCGAATGGAACGGTGCCGGCGGTACGGACACTGCCTGGCCGGCCTTCGAAACCCACACGCCGGCCCTGGCGCGGCACGCCCGCCAGTGGTGCGATCGCATCGGGGCGACGGACGGTCTGGTGGAGAGACTGGTGAAATTTATTGTTCCCGACGTAAAATAGCGGGTTTTAAATGACGAGCCGCCTTGCGGCTGTCCGAAGACCCTCAGGTAGACCCGATGAAAACTGCTCAGGAACTGCGCTCCGGTAACGTGATCATGGTGGGCGACAACGCGCTCGTCGTGCAGAAGACCGAATACAACAAGTCCGGCCGCAACGCAGCGGTCGTGAAGATGAAACTCAAGAACCTGCTCACCGGCGCGCCGTCCGAGTCGGTGTACAAGGCCGACGACAAGTTCGAAGTGGTCCAGCTCGAGCGCAAGGAAGTGACCTACTCCTACTTTGCCGACCCGATGTACGTGTTCATGGACGCCGACTACGAGCAGTACGAAGTCGAAGCCGACAACATGACCGACGCGCTCAAGTACCTTGAAGACGGCCTGGCCTGCGAAGTGGTGTTCTACAACGGCAAGGCGATCTCCGTCGATCTGCCCAACTCGGTGGTGCGTGAAGTCACCTACACCGAACCGGCGGTCAAGGGCGACACCTCGGGCAAGGTGCTCAAGCCGGCCAAGATCGCCACCGGCTTCGAGCTGATGGTGCCGGCCTTCGTCGAGATCGGCGACAAGATCGAGATCGACACCCGCACCGACGAGTACAAGAACCGCGTCAAGTAAGACCGAACCGTTGGATGACGACGAGGCCCGCATGGGCCTCGCGTCGTTTCCGGGGGATTGATTTCAAAAGGTGTCGGCGAGGGCGGCCGGCCGTCGGCCAGGCGCCAGCTGTGGGACAATGGCCGAGTCGGCCGTCGAGGCCGGAATAAACGCAGGAGGCTGGGAATGGGCCGGGTGCCCCTGATGTGCGTGTTGTTCGGTGCGCTCATGCTGAGTGGGTGCGAGCTGGAGTCGGCCGACGAGCCCGCGCCGGTGAGCGACGAGGCCGCCGATCCGACTCCGCGTGACGCCGGTGTCGCCGCGCGCGAAGCACTCGAGAAGGCCGGCGAAGCCCTCAGGAAGCTCGGTGGTGCCGCCGGCAATGCCGCAGAAGAACCCCTGCCCGAGCCGCCCACCGTGGCCCAGCCCGCCGCGCCGGTCGAAGCGCGCAGCCTGGTACCCATCGACGAGGCCGGCGATGACCCGGTACCCGAGCTTCGCGATTCCGGTGCCGCCACCGCCGAAGCCGCGGCCCGCTTTCTCGAGGCCACCCGCAAGGCCGCTGCCAAGGTGAAGGAAGCCGGCAAGGACGTGGTCGAGGCGATCCGCGACGACCCGCCGGCCGAGTCGCCCACCGAGCCCGCTCGCTAAAAGGCCCCCGCATCGTGACTGCCCCCGCCCCCGTGGCGCCCGCCGCTGCCGTGCGCCGCAATTGGCGCGAGGTGATGCTCAACCGACGCATGCTGGTGTGCATCTTCACCGGCTTCGCCTCGGGGCTGCCGCTGTACCTGCTGCTCAATCTGGTGCCCGCCTGGCTCAAAACCGAGGGCCTGTCGCTGAAAGCGATCGGTGCTTTCGCGCTGATCCAGTTTCCCTACACCTGGAAATTCCTGTGGGCGCCCCTGCTCGACCGCTTCGGCATCCTGCCGGTGCTGGGCCGGCGGCGCAGCTGGATGCTGTTGACCCAGCTCGGCCTGCTCGCCTCGATTGCCTGGCTCGGCCGGCTCTCGCCCACCGACCAGCTCACCCTGGTGGTCGCGCTCACCGCGATGATCGCGCTGTGTTCGGCCACGCTGGACATCGCGCTCGACGCCTTCCGGCGCGAAATTCTCGACGACGACGAGCTGGGCCTCGGCAACGCCATTCATGTCAACGCCTATCGTATTGCCGGCCTGGTGCCGGGCTCGCTGTCGCTGATCCTGGCCGATCATCTGCCCTGGTCGCAGGTCTTCCTGATCACCGCGGCCTTCATGCTGCCGGGCATGGTCATGACCCTGATGGTGCGCGAGCCAGCCGCCGCCGAACGCCGGCCGCGCACCCTGCGCGACGCGGTGGTCGAGCCCTTCCATGAGTTCTTCAGCCGCCATGGCGTGCGCTCGGCGCTGCTGGTGCTGGCCTTCATCTTCCTCTACAAGCTCGGCGACTCGCTGTGCACCGCGCTGGCCACGCCCTTCTACCTCGACATGGGCTACAGCAAGACCGAGATCGGCGTGATCGCCAAGAATGCCGGGCTGTGGCCGATGGTCATCGGTGGCATCCTCGGCGGCATCTGGATGGTCAAGCTGGGCATCAACCGGGCGCTGTGGCTGTTCGGCGTGGTGCAGATCGTCACCATCCTCGGTTTCGTCTGGCTGGCCTGGCTCGGACCGGCGCCCTCGGACGCGACCCGTCTGGTGGTGCTGGCCACCGTCATCGCCGGCGAAGCGGTGGGCGCCGGCCTGGGCACGACGGCCTTCGTCGCCTACATGGCGCGCACCACCCACCCGGCCTACTCCGCCACCCAGCTGGCCTTGTTCACCAGCCTGATGGCGGTGCCGCGCACCTTCATCAACGCCTCGGCCGGCTGGCTGGTCGAAGGCATGGGCTGGTTCAACTTCTTCCTGCTGTGCTTCATGCTGGCCATTCCCGGCATGCTGCTGCTGTTCAAGGTTGCGCCCTGGCATGCCGGGCCGGTGGCTTCCCTGAGGACCGATCCATGAGTTCGTCTCATCCGCTCATTGCCGCCGCGAAGGCACTGTCGGCACAGGTCGCCGCCCTGCGTTTCGCGCCGCCGGTGTCGCATGTATACAACCCCCTCGACTACGCCTGGCCGGTGCACGAGGCCTACCTGCGCCGCTTCGGCAGCGGCCGCAAGCGGGTGGTGCTGGTGGGCATGAACCCCGGCCCCTTTGGCATGGTGCAGACTGGCGTGCCCTTTGGCGAGATCGCCGTGGTGCGCGACTGGATGGGCCTGTCCGGTGCGGTCGGCCGGCCGGCGGTGGAGAACCCCAAGCGGCCCGTCGAGGGCTTCGAGTGCGCCCGCTCGGAAGTCAGCGGCCGGCGCCTGTGGGGCTTGTTCCAGGCGCGCTTCGGCACGGCCGAGGCCTTCTTCGCCGACCATTTCGTGGCCAACTACTGCCCGCTGGCCTTCTTTGACGGCGGGCGCAACCTGACCCCCGACAAGCTCCCCGCGGCCGAAGCCGCGCCGCTGCTGGCGGCTTGCGACGCGCATTTGCGCGCACTGGTCGAAGCGCTGTCGCCCGAGTGGGTGATCGGTGTCGGCGCCTGGGCCGAGCAGCGCGCCGCCACGGTGACGGCGGGCCTGCCGGTGAAAATCGGCCGCGTGCTGCATCCCAGCCCGGCCAGCCCGGCTGCCAACCGCGGCTGGAGCGAGGCGGCGACGCACCAGTTGCAGGCGCTCGGGGTGTGGACGGACTGAGATGCTGCGCATCGGCGTCGACCTGGGGGGCACCAAGATCGAAGCCATCGCGCTCGATCACAGCGGCCGGGTGATGGCGCGCGAGCGCATCGCCACGCCGCAGCACGACTACCCGGCCACCGTGCGCGCCATCGCCGGCCTGGTCGATGGCCTGGAGGCGTGCCTCGGCGCACGAGCCCGCGTGGGTGTGGGCACGCCGGGGGCGATCTCGGCGGCCACGGGGCGGATCAAGAACGCCAATTCCACCTGCCTCAATGGCCAGCCGCTGCAGCTTGATCTGCAGAGCGCGCTGGGTCGCGAGATCCGCATCGCCAACGACGCCAACTGTTTTGCCGTCTCCGAGGCCACCGACGGCGCGGGGCGCGGCGCCCGCGTGGTGTTCGGGGTGATCCTCGGCACCGGGGTGGGCGGCGGCCTGGTCGTCGACGGTCGGCCGCTGACCGGCGTCAACGCGATTGCCGGCGAGTGGGGCCACAACCCGCTGGCCGACGAGGCACCCGGGCTGCCCTGCTACTGCGGCCGGGTCGGTTGTGTCGAGACCTGGTTGTCCGGGCCGGGCATGGCGGCGGATCATGTCCGTCATGGCGGCGTGGCGCTCGATGCGGCCACGATTGCGGCGCGCGCCGAGGCCGGCGACGCGGCCTGCGAGGCGACGCTGCAACGCTACGTCGATCGGCTGTCGCGCGCGCTGGCAGCGGTCATCAATATCGTGGATCCTGAGGTGATCGTGCTCGGCGGCGGGCTGTCGTCGATGGCGCGCCTGTATACCGAGGTGCCCGCGCGCTGGGGCCGTCAGGTGTTTTCGGATCAGGTGGCGACCCGCCTGTTGCCGCCGCGGCATGGCGACAGTTCCGGTGTGCGCGGCGCGGCGTGGTTGTGGCCAGTGGAGGAAGGCGAATGAGCGAGGTGTTGGGTGGGCCGGTGACGGTGTTTGCCGGCGGGCTGCGGCCCTTGCCCCCCGAGGGGCAGATGACGGGCATGTTCAAGACACGGCTCGACGCGCCGGTCAGGTGTACCGTCGACGGCCTGCAAGGCGACATGCAGGCCGACCGGCGCTACCACGGCGGGCCGGACAAGGCGGTGCACCTTTACCCGGCAGATCACTATGCGCGGCTTGTCGCGGCCTTTCCCGCGCTGGCCGGGCTGGTGGGGCCGGGAACGCTCGGCGAGAACCTGTCGGTGGCCGGTGTGGATGAAACCCGGGTGTGCCTGGGCGATGTCTTTGCGCTCGGTGACTGCCGTTTGCAGATCACCCAGTCGCGGCGCCCGTGCTGGAAGATCGATCATCGCCTGGGCGTCAGCGGCGCCTCGCGCCGGGTGGCGGACGAGGGCATCACCGGCTGGTATTTTCGTGTGCTGGTCGAAGGTTTGATTGCCCCCGATGATTCGATGATGCTGGTCGAGCGGCCGAACCCCGATATCTCGCTGGCCCGGCTGTGGGCGGTTGAAACCGCGCATCGACCGGCGGTGGATGAAGTGCGTCTGCTGTCGCGCGCGGAAGGTCTGTCGGCGGGCTGGGCGAAGAAGCTGGCGCAGCGTGCCGACTGGCTGGCGCGGCAAGGGGATGGGGCGAACGGAGGCTCGAATGATTGAGATCAAACGCCTGCCCGACGGCAGCCATCAATGTGCGACTGAGCTGCCGGCGCCGGTGGAGGCGGTGAAAAAGCCGATCCCGCTGAAGGTGCGGCGCATGCCCGAGCCCTTCGTGGTCGAGACCATGGAGGGGCGCATGCAGGGCAAGGCCGGCGACTGGTTGATCACCGGCATCGACGGCGAGATGTATCCGTGTGATGCGGACATCTTTGCCCGAACCTACGATGTGCTAGGCGACGACGACACGGCCTGAGGCCGTTCACACGTCCAGCGGATCGACATCCACCCGCCAGCGCAGCTCGCGGCCGGCCGGCAGCCGGTACAGGCGCGGGACCCACACGCCGAGAAACTGCTGCAGCGCGGCGCGCTCGGTCGATTCGACCAGCAATTGCGCGCGCTCGCGGCGGGCCAGCCGGTGCATGCGCATGGGCACCGGGTCGAAAAGCATCAGCGCGGCGGGCAGGTCGCTGAGAGCGTCGTCACGCGCGCGTTGCAGGAAGGCGATGGCGTCGGCCAGCTGCGGCGCGTCGGCGCCGAGCATGGCCTGGAAGGTAAAGGGCGGAAAGCCGGCCTGGCGGCGCTCGTCGAGCGCGAGGCGGGCATAGGCGTCGGCGTCCTGGCGCTTGAGGCACTGGAACAGCGGGTGGTCGCCGAATTCGGTCTGGATCAGCACCTCGCCGGCCAGATGACTGCGCCCGGCCCGGCCGCCGACCTGCATCAGTTGCTGGAACAATCGCTCCGGGGCGCGGAAGTCCGAGGCATACAGTGCCGCGTCCGCGCCGACCACGCCGACCAGCGTCAGGCGTTCGAAATCATGCCCCTTGGCCATCATCTGCGTGCCCACCAGGATGTCCGCCTCGCCGGCATGGATCTTCGCCAGCAGGGCCAGCCAGTCGCTGCGTGAGCGGGCCACGTCGCGGTCGACGCGCAGCACCCGGGCGTCGGGAAAGCGCTCGGCCAGGTGGGCTTCGAGTTTCTGGGTGCCGCGGCCGAGGGGTTGCAGGTCTTGCTCGCCGCAGTCGGGGCAGGCGACGGGGATGGGGCTGTCAAAACCGCAGTGGTGGCAGCGTAGCCGCCGGTCGGCGAGGTGGACCACGCGGTTGGCGGCGCAATGCGGGCAGGCGCTGACCCACTCGCAGGAGGGGCAGGCGAGCACCGGGGCGAAGCCGCGCCGGTTCAGAAAGATGAGGCTCTGTTCGCGGCGCGCCAGACGCTGGCCGATGGCCTCGATCAGCGGCTTGGACAGCCCGCCGTCGAGCTTGGCGCGGCGGGTGTCGATGAGGCGCACGGTGGGCATCTGGGTGGCCACGGCGCGGCGGGTCAGGCGCAGATGGCGGTAGCGCCCTTCGGAGGCGTGTCGCCAGCTCTCCAGCGAGGGGGTGGCGGTGCCGAGGACGATCGGCACACCCTGGTGATGGGCACGCCATACGGCAACATCGCGCGCCGAGTAGCGCACGCCTTCCTGCTGCTTGTAGGACGGATCGTGCTCTTCGTCGACGATGATCAGACCGAGCCGCGGCAGCGGGGTGAATACCGACAGGCGGGTGCCGAGCACGATGTCGGCGTCGCCCTGGAGGGCGCGCAGGAAGCCGCGCGAACGGGCCATGTCGCCGGCGCCGGAATGCAGGGCGACGATGCGTGCATGAGGGAAGCGTTCGGTGATGCGCGACTCGAACTGCGGCGTGAGCGCGATCTCGGGCACCATCATCAGCACGCTGTGACCGGCGGCCAGACTACGCTCGGCCAGGCGCAGGTAGACCTCGGTCTTGCCGGCGCCGGTCACCCCTTGCAGCAGGACCGGCAGGAAGCCGGGCTGGGCGGTGGTGATGGCCTCGAGCACGGCAGCTTGCTCGTCGGTGAGGGTCGGCAGCCTGGGCGGCGTCAGCGCCGGGTTGGCCGGCGCGGCGGGATACACCCACTGGCGGCGCAGCAGCTCGGCGGTGGCGTCGCCGTCGGGCCACTGGCGGGCGACGGATTTTCGGGTCGGGCCGGCCTCGGCCAGCGCGGCGAGATGTCGCCGGGCCTTCGAGGGGCGGCCGCCTTCGTTCAGCGCGGTGTGGCCGGCCGGGGTCAGGGCGAGCAGCGGGTCGTCGTCGCGGATGTCGACGGTGGTGGCGCGGCGCAACTCGGGCGGCAGGGCCAGGGCCATCACCTCGCCGACCGGGGCGTGGTAGTAGCGAGCGACGAAGCGAGTCAGCGCCAGCCAGTCGGCGCTCATGGCCGGGGTGTCGCGCAGGATCTGTTCGACGGGCCTCAGGCGTGCCGGCGCGATGTCGCTGCTGGCCGGCAGTTCGACCACGATGCCGGTTTCGATGCGGCGACCGAAGCGCACTCGCACGCAGCGCCCGACATCCGAGGGGACGGCGGTTTCACACGTGTAATCAAAGAGTTGCGGTACCGGTACAGGGATCGCAACGCGAACGATGCTCATGGAAAGCGACGCCTGTCCCTAAATAGATGATTAAAAACAGAACGTTATTTGATGTTTGAGAGAAATATTCTGGAAAAGGCGACTAAGCCTTTGCCATCAAACCGCAATCAGCTTGCTCCCGCCCAGCCTGTGGATAACTTTGTGAGCAAGCCGGGGAAATTTCAGCTAAACCTTTGATTCGGCGATGTATCAGATCGTGAAATCGGCCAAGGAAACATCAAAAAGCGTTTTAAAACAATAACTTGCAGTGTAATGCAAATGCCATCTAAGAGCAGTGCCCTGAGGCTGAGACAGCGCGGCTCTTGTGTATAAGTCAACCCCGAAAAGACGATTATTCCGGTTGACGGCGGGGTATTTTTGCCGTTGGCGTCCACCCCCGGTCGTTGTGTCGGCCGGGGGCATGCCTCATCAGGCCGACTGGCGCAGCTGTCGGCTGTGCTGGTGGACGGTGTCGACCAGCACGGTGACGTTGTCGGGCGGCGTGAACTGCGAGATGCCGTGGCCGAGGTTGAAGACATGGCCGGCGTGCGGGCCGAAGGCGTCGAGGATACGGCGGGCTTCGCGCGCGATGGTGTCCGGCGTGCCGAAGAGGATGGACGGGTCGAGGTTGCCTTGCAGGGCCACCTTGTCGCCCACGCGCTGACGCGCCTCGCCGATGTCGATGGTCCAGTCCAGGCCGACGGCGTCGCAGCCGATGTCGGCGATGGATTCGAGCCACAGGCCGCCGCCCTTGGTGAACACGATGTTGGGCACGCGGCGGCCGTCGGCTTCCTTGGTGAGGCCGGCGACGATGCGTTCCATGTATTGCAGCGAGAACTCGCGGTAGGCCGCATGCGACAGCACCCCGCCCCAGGAGTCGAACACCATCACGGCCTGGGCGCCGGCGGCGATCTGGGCGTTGAGGTAGGCAATGACCGCCTCGGTGGTGACATCGAGGATGTGGTGCAGCAGCTCGGGCCGGGTGTAGGCCAGGGTCTTGATGTGCTGGTAGTCGCGCGAGGAGGCGCCTTCGACCATGTAGCAGGCCAGCGTCCACGGGCTGCCGGAGAAGCCGATCAGCGGCACGCGGCCATCGAGGGCGCGGCGGATCTCGGAGACGGCGTCGACCACATAGCGCAGCTCGTCGTGCGGATCGGGCACGGTCAGCGCGCGGATGGCGGCTTCGTCACGCAGCGGGCGCTCGAAGCGCGGGCCCTCGCCTTCGGCGAAATACAGGCCGAGGCCCATGGCGTCGGGCACGGTGAGGATGTCGGAAAACAGGATGGCGGCGTCGAGCGGGTAGCGCTCGAGCGGCTGCAGGGTGACCTCGCAGGCCATGGCCGGGCTCTTGCACAACTGCAGGAAGCTGCCGGCGCGCTTGCGCGTTTCGCAGTATTCAGGCAGGTAGCGGCCGGCCTGGCGCATCAGCCACAACGGGGTGTAGTCGGTCGGTTGGCGCAGCAGGGCGCGCAGGAAGGTGTCGTTGCGCAAGGGGCTCACAGCGGTGTCCTTGTTCGTCTTGATTCGGTCAATGGGCGATTATCCGGCTTTTGTCGCCGGACTGACACCGATCGCGTCAAATTCGTGTGGATTACTTGCGCCAGAAGGCCGGGGTGAGCACCACCAGCAAAGTAAACACTTCGAGTCGGCCGATGATCATGGCGATCGAACACACCCAGGTCTGGAAGTCGGTGAGTCCGGCGTAGTTGCCGGCGGGGCCGAGGGTGTTCATGCCGGGACCGGTGTTGTTGATGCAGGCAATGACCGCCGAGAAGGCGGTGACCATCTCCAGGCCACTGCCGCCGAGCAAGAGGGTGAGGACGATGATGCTGACCATGTACATGAAGCCGAAGGCCAGCACGGCATGCAGGATGGTGTTGGGCACCACGGTGCGGCCGAGCTTGACCGGTCGGACGGCCTGGGGATGCAGGGCGAGGGTCATTTCGCGGAAGACCTGCTTGTAGAGGATGATCGCGCGCACCATCTTGATGCCGCCGCCTGTCGAGCCTGAGCAGGAAACAAAGCTGCACAGGAACAGCAGCCACAGCTGGCTGAACATCGGCCAGCTGCCGTAGTCGGTGCTGGCCAGGCCGAGCGAGGTGGAGATCGAAACCACCTGGAAGGCCACATGGCGCAAGGTGGTCGGCAGCGACATGGGGTCGGGCTGGGACAGCAGGAAGGCGGTGAGCATCACGATGCTGCCGATCAATACCAGCGCGAAGAAGCGTACCTCGGTGTCTTCGCGGTAGGGCGTCAGACTGCGCGTATGCAAGGCGCGGTAATGGGTGGCGAAGCTCAGCCCGGCCGCGCAGGCGAACAGGATCACCACCGCTTCGATCAGGGTGCTGTCGTAATGGGCGATGGAGTTGTCCCAGGTGGAGAAGCCGCCCAGGCCCATCACCGAGAAGGCGTGGATCAGGGCCTCCCAGCCCGGCATGCCGGCCAGCCATAGAGCGATGGTGCAGGCCACGGTGAGCAGCAGGTAGGTCACCCACAAGGCCTTGGCGGTTTCGGTGATGCGTGGCGTGAGGGAGGATTCCTTCATCGGTCCGGGCGCCTCGGCGCTGAACATCTGCCGGCCGCCGATGCCCAGCAGCGGCAGGATGGCGACCACCAGCACGATGACGCCCATGCCGCCGATCCAGTGCAGGAAGCAGCGCCACAGATTGATCGACAAGGGCAGCTGGTCGAGCCCGGCGAGCACCGTCGCGCCGGTGGTGGTCAGGCCCGAGGCGGCTTCGAAATAGCCGTCGGTGATCGACAGATCGGGCAGGTAGAGGATCAAGGGCAACATGGCGAACACCGGCATGAACAGCCAGGTGGCAGTCACCAGCAGGAAGCCGTCACGGGTGCGCAGGTCGCGACGGCTGTGGCGGGCGCTGAACCACAGCGCCAGGCCGACGGCGAAGGTGATCAGCAAGGATTCGTCGTAGGCGGTGGTGGCGCCGTCGGCGAGCAGGAAGGAGACGGCCAGCGGGAAGCCCATGAGCAGGCCGAAGATCATGGTGATCAGCCCGAAAGCGCCGATGACCGGGGCGTAGCTTCGGACGTTCATCGGAGCGGCAAGGGCCTTATTTGCGCCAGAACGCCGGGGTCAGCACGACGATCAGCGTGAACAGCTCGAGCCGGCCGAGCAGCATGGCAAAGGCGCAGACCCAGGTCTGGAAGTCGTTGAGCACGGCGTAGGTGCTGGCCGGGCCCACGGCGTTGAGGCCGGGGCCGGTGTTGTTGAGGCAGGCGATGACGGCCGAGAAGGCGGTGATCAGCTCCAGCCCGGTGGCCGAGAGCACCAGCGTGAGCGAGACGATGGTGACCATGTAGATGAAGCTGAAGGCCAGCACGGCGTGCAGGATCTTGTCGGTGACCTGGGTGGTGCCCAGGCGCACCGGTTTGATGGCATTGGGGTGGATGGCGCGCACCACCTCGCGGAACACCTGCTTGTAGAGGATGATCGCGCGCATCAGCTTGATGCCGCCGCCGGTGGAGCCTGAGCAGGCAATGAAGCTGCCGAGGAAGAGGATCCACAACTGCGCGAACATCGGCCAGAAGGTGTAGTCCGAGGTGGCAAAGCCGAGCGAGGTGGACAGCGAAATGGTGTGGAAGGCGACGTAGCGCAAGGTGTTGGCGAAGCCGTCGTACACATTGAAGCTGCTCAGATAGAGGCTGAGCGCAAAAATGCTGACGGCGAGTACGCCGAAATAGAAGGGCAGCTCGGGGTCGTGCAGATAGGCTTTCAGCGAACGCTGTCGCAAGGCAATGAAGTGGGTGGCGAAGTTGATGCCCGAGAGCAGGGCAAAGAACATCGCGACCAGTTCGATGGGCACGCTGTTGAAGTGGCCCAGGCTGGCATCCTTGGTCGAGAAGCCGCCCAGCCCCATGACCGAAAAGGCATGCATCAAGGCGTCCCAGAATTCCATGCCTGCGGCGTTGAGCCCGGCGGCACAGGCGACGGTGAGCAGCAGGTAGACCACCCACAGGCCCTTGGCGGTTTCTGCAATGCGCGGTGTCAGGCTGGATTCCTTCATCGGGCCCGGAATCTCGGCCTTGAGCATCTGCCGGCCGCCGATGCCGAGCAGCGGCAGGATGGCCACGGCCAGCACGATGACGCCCATGCCGCCGATCCAGTGCAGGAAGGTGCGCCAGAAGTTGATCGAGATGGGCAGGTTGTCGAGCCCCGACATCACCGTGGCACCGGTGGCGGTCAGCCCGGAGGTGGCTTCAAAGTAGGCATCGGTGAAGGACATGTCGGGCAAGTACAGCCACAAGGGCAGCGCGGCGAACAGCGGCAGCGCCACCCAGGTCAGCACCACCAGCAGGAAGCCGTCGCGGATGCGCAGGTCACGCTTGCGTTTGCGCGTGGTGGCCCACAGCACCAGGCCGAAGGCAAAGGTGATGAGGATGGACTCGTCATAGGCACCCAGCGCGTTGTCGGCATGGAACCACGACACCGACAGGGGAACCCCCATCAACAGGCTGAAGATCAGGATGATCAACCCGAGCGGGTTGAGAATCGGATAGTAGCGGCGCATGTCAGCGGCCGACTACCGGGCAACAGGCGGCGAGACGGGAGAGCGGCATGGACGACGTCATCGGCGATGCGCGGCGTTCAGAAGAACGAGAAGTCCACCTGGAACAGCTTTTCGACTTGCCGTACCAGCTTCTTGGAGGTGCAGAACACGATCAGGTGATCTTCGGGCTCGATGACCGTGTCGTGGTGGGCCATCAACACGTTGGGGCGGCCCGGGGAGTCTTCGGTCGCCCCTTCCATCCGCACCAGGGCGCCGATGGTGGCGCCGCGCGGCAGGCGGATGTCTTCGATGGCACGGCCGACCACCTTGGAGTTCTTCTCGTCACCGTGGGCGATGATCTCCAGCGCTTCGGCGGCGCCGCGGCGCAGGCTGTGCACGGCTACCACGTCGCCCCGTCGCACATGCGCCAGCAGCGAGCCGATCGAGGTCTGCGCCGGCGAGATGGCGATGTCGATATGGCCGCCCTGCACCAGGTCGACATAGGACTTGCGGTTGATCAGCGCCAGCGTGCGGCGGGCGCCCATGCGCTTGGCCAGCGAGGCGGACATGATGTTGTCTTCCTCGTCGTTGGTCAGCGCGACGAACATGTCCATCTCGTCGATGTTTTCGTTCTCGAGCAGGTTCTCGTCGGTCGAGTCGCCGCGCAGCACCAGGGTGTTGTGCAGCTCGATGGCGATGGCCTCGGCGCGGCGCTTGTCGTATTCGAGGATCTTGACCTCGTAGTCGCTCTCGATCGCGCGGGCCAGACGCAGGCCGATGTTGCCGCCGCCGGCGATCATGATGCGGCGCATCGGGCGGTCGATATGGGTGAGCTCGCGCATGACCCGGCGGATGTTCGCCGAGGCGGCCAGGCAGAACACTTCGTCGCCCGGCTGGATGAAGGTGTCGCCCTCGGGGATGATCGGCTCGCCCTGGCGGTAGATGGCCGAGACGCGCACCTCGACATTGGGCATGTGATAGCGCAAGGCCTTGATCGGGTGGCCGACCAGCGGACCGCCCTCGAAGGCGCGCACGGCGATCAGGCTCAGCGCGCCGTCGGCGAAGTCGACCACCTGCAGCGCTTCGGGGAATTCGATGAGGCGACGGATATAGTCGGTGACGATCTGCTCGGGGCAGATCGAGAAGTCCACCGCGAAGTTCTCCAGATTGAGCAGTTCGGGATGGTCGACAAAATCCGATGAGCGCAGCCGCGCAATGCGGGTGGGCAGGTTGAACAGTGTGCGGGCGATACGACAGGCGCACAGGTTGGTCTGGTCGGACTGGGTCACCGCAATGAGCAGGTCAGCGTCTTCGGCGCCGGCTTCCTTGAGCACCGAGGGCGAGGCGGCGTTGCCGCACACCGTACGCAGGTCCAGACGGTCGCGCAGCACGGCCAGGTGGTCGGCGTCGGTGTCGACCATGGTGATGTCGTTGGCTTCGGAGACCAGGTTTTCGGCCACCGAGGCGCCGACCTGTCCCGCGCCGAGAAGAATGATTTTCACGTGTCGAGTCGCTGCACCGCGGTGAAAGTGGAGGGGATTCTACGCCCTTTGTTTGAGAGGTTGCCAGAGTTTTGTGCAGCGCACAACCGGCGCGCTGTCATGCCCCGTCGCTCCGTCGGCCGGTCTGGATGCCCAGCTGCTTGAGTTTTCGGTACAGGTGAGTGCGCTCCAGGCCGGTCTTCTCGGCCAGGCGCGTCATGTTGCCGTTCTCGAGGCGCAGGTGGTAGTCGAAGTAGATCCGCTCAAAGGCTTCGCGTGCTTCGCGCAGGGGCAGGTCGAGGTGCAGGCCGGCGGCGGCCGGCTGCGGGTCGAGCATGCGATGCACATCCTGGTGGCCGATCTCTTCGTCCAGTGTGCCGAGGGCGAGCGAGCGCACGGCGGCACGCAGTTCGCCGTAGCCGCCCGGCCAGGCGTGGGTGCGCAGGACGTTGAGGGCGGCGGTGCTGAGCTTGTGGTTGGGGACTTCGCCGGCTTCGACCAGGTGGATCAGCAGTTGCTGGGCGAGGTCGGGGATGTCGTCGCGTACGTCGGCTACCGATGGCACGGGCAGGCTGATCTCGAACAGGCGGTGGACCAGCGCCGGTTCCCAGCCCGCACTCTCGAGCGCATCGGGCGTCTGGTCGGTGGCGGCCACCAGGCGCAGGTCGAAGCGGTCGAGGCGATCGAGCGCGAAGGCCAGATTTTTTTGCTGCGGCCGCGACAGGCGAGACAGCTCGGGGATGTACACCGCACCCCCCTGATGTTTCTGCAGCAACTCGATATCGAGCGGGCCGCCGATCGTGCTCAGATCGAGCCAGGCGTCGTTGCGCCGGCCGGGCAGGCTGCGGGCGGCCAGCTCGGCCAGCGAGCCGGCGCCGACGCGCAGCAGCAGGTGGCGCGAGCGGGCGCTGATCTGTTCGAGTTGCTTGCGCAAGTCCCGCAGCACGGTCGAGCGGGGGAAGGCCTCGAGCGTGAGGGCGGCGACGGGCTTGATGCCGTCGCTGGGCTGGGCGGTCATGGCTCGCTTGACGGCGGCGAGCAGCTTTTGCAGGCCGATCGGCTTTTCGAGGTAGTCGATGGCGCCGATGCGCGTGGCTTCGACGGCGGTGTCGATGGTGCCGTGGCCGGACATCATGATCACGGGCATGTTGAGCTGGCCGTTGGTCGACCACTCCTTGAGCAGAGAAATGCCATCAGCATCGGGCATCCAGATGTCGAGGAGGACGAGATCGGGCCGGGCGGCGTGACGCGCCGCGCGTGCGCTGGCAGCGTTGTCGGCCAGGCGGATGGAGTAGCCCTCGTCGCGGAGGATTTCGGAGAGGAGTTCGCGAATGCCGACTTCATCGTCGACGATCAGGATGGATGGCATGGTCTCAGCGTGGTTCCGTGATGGCGGCGCGCAGGTGAAGGCGGACTTCGGCGCCGCCGTCTTCGTGGTTGATCAGGCGGATGTCGCCGCCGTGTTCGTCGATGATCTTCTTGACGATCGCCAGGCCAAGACCGGTGCCGCGGGCCTTGGTGGTGAAATAGGGTTCGAAGGCACGGCCGAGCATGTCGGCCGGAAAACCCGGGCCATTATCGCGCACGCTCAGTCGGACGCGGCCGGTGTCGCGCAGTGCGCTGCGGATGACGATGTGGCCGTCGGGCTGTTCGGCGAGGGCATCTTCGGCATTTTGCAGCAGGTTGTGGATGACCTGGCGTAGTTGCGCCGCGTCGCCCTGTACCGCCGGCAGCGCCGGGTCGAGCTCGGCCGCGATGTCGACGCGGGCGCCATCGTAAAGCGCGAGCACCTCGCGCACAAGGGCGTTGAGGTCGAGGGTGGCGAGCACCGGTGCCGGCAGGCGGGCGTAGTCGCGGAAGGCGTTGACCAGGTTCTTCATGGCCTCGACCTGGCTGACGATGGTGCCGGTGGCGCGTTCGAGCATGGCCTGGCCGTCGGCATCGAGACGCGGCGCCAGCTTCATGGCCAGGCGCTCGGCGGAGAGCTGGATGGGGGTCAGCGGATTCTTGATTTCATGGGCCAGGCGGCGGGCGACCTCGGCCCAGGCGGCGGTGCGTTCGGCGGCGATGAGATGGGAGATGTCGTCGAACACCACCACCGATCCCCCCCCAGCGGCCTGCGGCAAGGCCGTGCCGTGGATAAGCAGTGTCTGCTCGCCGCCATCGGTCGCGCGCACCTCGATCTGTTGGTGCCATTCGGCCTCGCCGGCGGCCAGTGCGCTGACCAGCGCGTCGCGCAGGTCGGTATGCCGGGGCCACTCGGCGAGGGTCAGGTCCTCGTAGCCGTCGAGGGGATCGTCGAGAATTTCGGTGGCGCCGCGGTTGGCGGCGCGCAGGGTGCCGTCGGCGGAGAACGCGAGCACCCCGGCGGACAGGTTGGCCAGCACGCTCTCGAGATAACTGCGCGCGGCCTCGACCGCGGCGCGGTTGCGCTCGGCCAGCGCGCGCGCCTCGTCCAGCTGGCGGGTCATCTGGTTGAAGGACTGGGTGAGCACGCCGAGCTCGTCATGCGCCGGCAGCGCGCGTCGAGGGCTGAAGTCGCCCTGGGCGACGGCTTCGGTGCCTTGGGCGAGGATGATCAGCGGCTTGGTAAGCTTGCGTGCCAGCACGAAGGCGATGGCGATGGCGGTGAGCAGGGCCAGCAGCAGGGCGAGTGTGAGAGTGAGGCTGTAGATGCGCTTGAGCCCGGTGCGGCCGATCGACAGCTCCTGGTAGTCGCGATAGGCCGACTGCACGGCGTTGGCGTGGCGGCTGAGCGAATCCGGCACGGGCTGGACGAGCTGCAGGTAGGTCGGCTCGTCGGCGATACTGCGGTTCGGGACGGGTACGATCACGCGCAGTTCGATGCGGCCATCGGCGTCGGCGTCGACGAACAGTGTGCGCTGGCCGTTGCGGGCCTGGCGCATCTGGTCCGGGTTGGGCAGGGTCGGCAGGAAGGTACTGACCGTGTTGGAGGCGGTGGCATGGATGCGCCCGGCGCTGGAGAAGAGGGTGGCGCTGTCGACGCCGGCCTGCTCGCGCAGGCGGTTGAGGCGCGAGGCGGCCAGTGCCGGCGAGTCGGACAGACTCAGCGCCATGTCGCCAGCGTGGTTCTGCAGTTGGCGGCCGAGGTAGTCGAGCGAGGTCTGGCCGAGGGCAATGCCGCCTTCGAGGGCCGCGTCCACGCGCACGTCGAACCAGGTTTCGATGCTGCGCACCACGAACTGTAGCGACACGGTGTAGATCAGCACGCCGGGGACGATCGCCATAAGCACGAAGAAGGTGAGCAGGCGCAGCTTGAGGCGCGAGCCGAATACCTTGCGGCGCCGATCGGCGAGCAACTGGCGCACCTGCACCGTCACCAGCCCGGCCAGCGCGACGGCAATGAAGCCGTTGATGGCCAGCAGGTAGGGATAGCTGTCGGCGAACATGTCGGTGTTCGCGGTGGCCGTGGCGAGCAGGAACAGGGAGATGGCCGCGACGGTGGCTGCGACGATGAGGGCGATGCGCTTCATTCGGCCGAGACTCCGGCGCTCAGGAAGGTCCAGTTCATCCAGTCAGTGTCGATCGACCAGTCGCGGCTGCCCAGCGCGGAGACTTTGAACGGGCGTGGCAACAGGTCGGTGTCGAGGCGGAAGCGCAGCGCGACCTTGTAGGACTGGCCGGGTTCGATGTCGTTAATGTCGGCAACATGCCAGCGCCGCACGCGGGTCATGGTGCGCACGGCGGCCTCGAGGCTGTCAAAGCTTTGGTGGAAGCTGCCGATGGCCAGGCGGAAGCTTCGGGTGAGCGCGTGATAGGTGATGCGGTAGTTGAGCGTCTCGCTGACCACGGTCTCGTCCAGCCAGTACCAGCGTGGCGCTTCGATGCGCGCATCGAGCAGAAAGTAGACCGCGATGCCGTGGCGGATCGCGTCTTCCACGCGCGGGTTGAGCTTGAGGTCGATGTCGGCGTTGATGACGTAGTCGCCATTGTCGCGCTGGATTTCGCCATAGGCGATACGCGCCGGCGACTGCGCGTGTACCGGCCATGCGATCAGCGAGAGAACGAGACCGATGAGGCGCAGCAGCCGGGGGAAATCAGCCAGCTTTCTCGAGCAGGGCGTAGTAGAAGCCGTCGTGTTCGGCATTGGGCAGCAGCTTGTGCTCCAGTCGGCCTTGGATGGCAACCCGTTTGGCATCGCTGTGACGGGCGCAGAAGCGTGAGATCTGCTCGCTGTTTTCGTCATCGAAAACCGAGCAGGTCACGTAGAGCATTGTGCCACCGGGGGCGAGGGTTCGCCACAGGGCGTTCAGGATGGCGGTTTGCTGGGCCGCGAAGCCGGCGATGTCGGCTTCGCGGCGCAACCATTTGATGTCTGGGTGCCGGCGGGCCACACCGGAGGCTGAACAGGGCACGTCGGCCAGAATACGGTCGAAGGGCGTGCCGTCCCACCAGCTATCCGGACGGCGGCTGTCGCCGACGAGGACCCGCGCCTGCAGGCCGAGGCGGCCGAGGGTGTCGTCGATGCGGCGGGCACGGGCTGGGTCGAGTTCGAGCGCCGTCAGGTCGATATCGGCCGTTTCGAGCAGGTGTGCGCTCTTGCCGCCGGGCGCGGCGCACGCGTCGAGGATGCGCTCGCCGGGTTGCGGCGCAAGCCAACGCGCAGCCCATTGCGCACCGGCGTCCTGCACCGAGAAGTGGCCGTCAAAAAAGCCGGGAATGCGGTCGACCGGGACCGGGGTGTCTAGCAGGAAGGCGCCGTTGTCGAGCCGCCGATGCGTCAGTCCGGCCTGCGCCAATGCGTCGGCGGCCTGTGCCGGGGTGAGCCGGCGCAGGTTGGCACGCAAGGCCATGGGGGGGTGCTGGTTGCCGGCGGCGAGGATCTCGGCCCAGTCGTCGGGGTGGGCGCGACGGAGTTTCTCGACCCACCAGTCGGGGTGGCAATAGCGGGACTGAACCTGGCTGTCGAGGGTGGCGTCGAGCGCAGGGCCTTGGCGCAGGACATTGCGCAGTACACCATTGGCGACGGCCTTGAGACCGGGCGCATGCGCGCCGATGGCGGTGACGGCCTGATCGACCACGGTGTGGGCGGTGTCGGGGCGGGTCGCCAGGCGGTGCAGGGCCACCAGCAGTATGGCTCGCAGCCGCGTGGGCAGCGGTTTGGACAGGAAGCGCAGCAGGATGGCATCGCCACGGCCATAGGCGCGCAAGCTGCCGTAGGTCAGATCGAGTACGGCACCGCGCACCGGCGGCGGCAGATCGCCAATCCGCGCGATATGTTGCATCTCGGTGAGGGCCTTGCCGTCGATGACGCCTTCGATCAGTGCGGCGGCGGTGTCGATCGCAAAGGCCAGGCTATCGGGTAGCAGGCGGATCGGGGCGGCCGGTGCGCGGCGTGGGCGGTGAGGGCTGTGTCGGGTCATGGGGCGAGCCGGTCGCGCAGATAGTTGGGCAGTGCAAACGCAGCGCGGTGGGTGTCGCCGTTGTAGTACTGCAGCGCGCGGATGTCGCGCTGGCGCAGGCGCGCGTCGACGGTGTCGGGCGTGAGCGTGCGCGGGTCGAGGGTGTCGGCGGCGCAGGCCATGCCCCACAGGCTGCCGTAAAGCGGAATGTAGTGAAAGTGGGGGCACACATGGGCGAAGACCGCGCGGAGTCGATTGACCAGCATGGCAACGCGCTCACCCTGATAGACCGGCGCTCCCAGATGCAGCGAGAGCGCACCGTGCGCCCCGAGCAGGCGCTTGCAGTCGGCAAAGAAGGCCTCGGTGTAGAGCGCTTCGGCGGGGCCGACGGGGTCGGTGAGATCGAGCACGATCAGGTCGAAACGCTCGCCGGATGCCGGGGCGGTGTGGCGCACATAGTGCAGGCCGTCGGCGATCTGCAGATCGAGGCGGGGGTCGTCGAGCGCGCCGTTGTGCACCTGGGGCAGATGCTGGCGGGCAATGTCGACGACCTTGGCGTCGAGTTCGACCAGGGTGACCTGATCCATCGTCGGATACTTGAACAGCTCGTCGGCCGAGCCGCCATCGCCGCCGCCGATGATCAAGGCGCGGCGGGGCGTATCCTGGGCGATGCAGGGGACGTGAATGAGGTTCTCGTGATAGAAAAACTCATCCCCCTCGGACGTCATGAAATACCCGTCGAGGCGGAACAGGCGGCCGAACTGCGGCGTGTCCCAGACCTCATAGGCCTGAAACGGGGTATGGCCCGACTCGATCAGGCGACCCTTCTTCAGGTAGTGCCCGGCGTTTTCGTTCAGCGCTTCGACGAGGCAGTCGTCATCAAGGGCCATGTGGTGGCGTCCTTCTTGTTAAGCGGTGGCCGGCAACTCGCCGCGCATGACGTCCTTTTCCATGACCTCACCCGGTTGCAACAGCGTGATCAGCTGCTGGAACACGGCGCGCGCCCGGTCACTGTTATCGCGGGAAAAGTTGCAGACGTAGACATCGAGCGTGACGGCGCGGGTCTCGGGCCAGGTGTGGATGGCGACATGGGATTCCGCCAGCACGACGGTACCGGTTACGCCGGCCTTGTCGCCATTGTCGTGGCTGAACTGGTAGAAGTAGGCGCCCAGTGGCGTGAGGCCAGCGTCCTTGCAGAAGCTGACGCAGCGAGATTCGAGCACATCGCGATCAAGAAGTACGGCGGGTTCGCAGTCGCACTGATACAGATCAGCAATGAGATGAAGACCTTGCATGGCATCCCCATCCAATGTTGGAAAAGCGTTGGATTTTAACACCT